>JAUXTN010000145.1 GCA_030684355.1 Pseudomonadota bacterium | reverse complement strand
CGGCGCACCTGCGCCGCCGCCACCACCGGGACCGCCCGTGCCGCCGCCACCGTAGCCGCCGCCACCACCACCGTAGCCACCGCCACCGGCGCCACCCGGGCCGCCGTAGCCGCCGCCTGCGGGACGCGGGGGACGATCCCCGTAGCCACCGCCGCCGCCGCCGGGTGCACCGCCGCCACCACCGTAGCCGCCGCCGCCACCGCCGGTGCCACCACCGCCGTAGCCGCCGCCGCCACCGTAGCCGCCGCCTGCGGGACGCGGAGGACGGTCGCCGTAGCCACCGCCACCACCGCCGGTGCCACCACCGCCGCCGTAGCCACCACCACCACCACCACCCGGACCGCCGTACCCGCCGCCTTCACGCGGAGGGCCACCCGTGCGGTAAACGGACGGCGCGGCGCCATCCGGGCGAGGACGGCGCGGAGGTCCGCCCATCCCGCCGCCACCACCTTCACGGGGGCGGGCAATGTTCACCTTGAGCGGGCGACCGTCGAGCATGAACCCGTCGAGCGCGGTAACCGCGTCCTCCGCGAGCTTCTCGCTACCCATCTCCACGAACCCGAAGCCACGAGGGCGCCCGGTTTCGCGATCGATGATCAAGTTTACGGACACGACCTCACGGCCGTTCTGGGAGAAGACGTCCCGCACCTCGTCATCGGTGATGCGGTAGGGGAGGTTCCCCACATAGACATTTCGGGACATTCGGCCCGTTTCTCTCTTCGGGTTGATGGACAGTTAGAACGGTTGGAGGATCACAAAATCGGGTTCAGCCGTCAAGGGTCCCGACCCAGAAATTCGATCTAGCGCGATCTTTGAAACGCGCTACCACTGAACCAAGGCTTCGATCCCCAGTTGTGGCCGAACGACAAAAAAGTTCGCGGCCGGCGTAGTCTGGAGGACGTCGAACATCCAGACCTTGCCCGAGGCGCGCACGCCGACGCGACCGAAGCGCACGAGGGCGTCCGCGCCGACGAGACCGGCCGGGTCGGGCCGGATCGCGTAGAGCGTCTCGGTGTCCTGCGGTGCGTCGGGGGAGAGGTCCGCCGTCCAGATGACGCCGCCACCGGCCCGCGCGAACACGTCCCAGGCCCAGGTCTTCGGCTGGGCGTGCGGGATGCGCAGCCCGGGCGTCGCGAAGACGCCGTGCCGGAGCTGGCGGTACTCCGGGGTGGCCGCGTCCTCGCTGCCAGTCCACTCGTAGTCGGGCCCGATGGGAATCGGCGAGGCGAACGCCCCGATGTCCAGCGCGATGATGCGCGTCAACCGCGAGTCGAAGCCCGCGGTGACACCCACCCCGCTCGGTCCGCTCACGTAGTTCAGCCCCGCGTGGAGGCGGTTCTGGGGGTCGAGCGCCATGCTCTGAGCAGCGGCCGGCGCGCCGAGGAACAACGAGAGGGCGGCGGCCATCAGCATGGCGAACTCCGGGGGGCAGCAGTATAGCCGCGGATTGTCACGATCCGCCGTCGAAGAGGTTGACGTGCAGGCGGAGGAGCCCGTCGAGATCGTGGACCTCCTCCGGCATGCGCGGCACGACCCGCACCCAGGTGGACGATCCGGTCGCCCGCCGGACCTCTTCCACGCGCGCGGCTTCCAGCGCTGCGAGCTCCCGAAGCCGCCGATGCGCCGCGCCGAGCCGGGCGAGCAGGGGCCCGGCCGTCGTCGCGTCGATCCCGCGGGCCTCCGCGCCGAGCAGGGCGTCCACATCCGGGACCGACGTGCTCGCCGAGTGCACCTGGTTCACGAGCACGCCCCCGATGGGGAGCTTGCGGGTGCGGAGCTCGTCGAGGAAGAACCCGGCGACGTCCACCGAGGGCTCCGTCGGTGCGCTCACGACGAGGAACGACGTGGTCGACGCGGCGAAGAGCCGGCCCACCGCCTCGTGGCGCTCGCGAAACCCGTCGTAGAGGTCCCGGAACAGCGCGAAGAACACGGAGAGCTCGTCGAGGAACTCGCGGCCGAAGATGTGCCCCAGGAGCCGGTAGACCACGGCGGAGGTGCCCATCAGGAAGCGCTTCCCGAAGACCTTCTCCTCCTCGTACGGCGTGAGGAACCACTTCATGATCTGGCGATCGAGGAAGCGGGCGAGGCGACCCGGGGACTCCAGGAAGTCGAGTGCGTTCTTCACCGGCGGCGTGTCGAGCACGATGAGGTCGTAGCGATCGGAGCCGTACACGTCGTAGAGCCGCTCGGTCGCCATGTACTCCTGGCTGCCGGAGAAGCTGCCCGCCATGTGCCGGTAGATCTTGTTCGCGAAGATGGCGTCCCGCGTGGCGGTGTCCTTCGCGACGCGGCTGATCACGTCGTCCAACGTGCTCGGGGCGTCGAGCATCATCGCCCAGAGCTCGCCGGTGCCGCGATCACCGAGGTCGATGCGGACCTCGGTGTTGCCGAACTCGGACAGTCCCAGCGAGTTCGCGAGGCGACGCGCGGGGTCGATGGTGAGGACGAGCACCCGCCGGCCCCGCATCGCCGCGCGCAGGCCGATCGCGGCCGCGCTCGTCGTCTTGCCGACGCCGCCCGATCCCACGCAGACGAGGAGCCGCTGCTTCTCGACGAGCTGTGCAAGGCTGGTGCTCATGCGCCCCCACGGAGGTCGACCGGCACGGAGCTGGCCCGGGCCATCGCGGAGGTGAGCTGCCCGACGACGCGCAAGGCGCCTTCGCCACGGGCGAGGACCGGCAGGACCAGGACCGGGAGCTTGAGCTCGGCCCGGAGGCGGTCGAGGGACTCCTTCGTCGCCGTTTCGAGCTCGGCCTCCCAGCGGCCCGCCTCGAGCACCTCGCGGGCGAGCCCCGCGCTCGGCCCGGCGAGCAGGGCGGTCAAAAGCGCGCTCTCCTCGGTAGAGAGCGACGGCATGGTGGCGCGGTTGAGCACCACGATCGGCACCCGGAGCGGCGCGAGATCGGCGCCCACGCGCCGGGCGGTCTCGACGGTCTCGTTGACGACCATCTCCTCCGGCAGGGACACGAGCACCATCCGCGTGTCGGCCTGGTGGTAGAGGTTCACCAGGTCATCCGCGCAGCGCCGGATCGGCCCCTGCTCGAAGAGCCGCCGCGCCGTGTGCGCGACCGAGAGCATCGCCACGGCGTTGCCGGACGCGGGCATGTCGACCACGACGAGGTCGTAGGAGCGCGCCAGCGCCATCACCCGCCACAACACCACGAGATCGCGGGCCCCGGGCGTGGCCTGGAGGAACACGCTCACGATGTGGTTGCGCATGATGAGACGCACCACGCGCGGCAGGTTCACGATCGCCTCGAGCCAGTCGCCCAGGGCGTCGACCCACTCGACGTTCGAGATGAAGAGGTTCTTGGCGACCTCGGTCGGCGCGTAGGTCGGCCGCACCCCGAAGATGCCGGTGAGGGACGGGCGCTGGTTGTCGAGCTCGAGCACGAGCGTCCTGCGCCCCTGCGCCGCCGCGAGCCGCCCGATCGCCGCCGCCACGGACGTCTTGCCGGTGCCGCCCTTGCCGCTCACGAAGAGCACGCGGGAGCGGAAGAGCACGGCCGAATCGGCGGCGGACAACACCATCTACCAGCGCACCAGGGTGGCGCCCCACGTGAGCCCCGCACCGAACGCCACGAGGAGCGCGAGTTCGCCCTCCTTGATCCGGCCTTCCTGGGCGGCTTCGTGCAGCGCGATGGGGATGGACGCCGCCGTGGTGTTCCCGTACTTCTGGATGTTGTGCACCACCTTCTCCGGCGGGAAGCCGAGCTGGCGGGTCACCATCTCGTTGATGCGCATGTTGGCCTGGTGCGGCACGAGGAGCGCGATGTCGTCGAGCTTCAGGTCGTTCCGCGCGAGGATGCTGCGCGTCACCTCGGGGATGCGCTCCACCGCGTGCTTGAAGACCGACTTGCCGTCCATCTTCGGGAAGTGCGCGCCGCGGGCGATCATCTCCTCGGTGAGGCGGGGCTGGTTCCGGCTCGCGGGGGCCTCGAGCATGAGGATCTCGGCGTAGCGCCCGTCCGCATGGAGCTCGGAGTCGATGATGCGGCGGTCGCCGTCGGTCGCGGAGACCACGGCCGCGCCGGCGCCGTCCCCGAAGAGCACGGTGACATCGCGCCCGCGCGTCGAGAGGTCGAGGCCGGAGCTGTGGACCTCGCCGCCGACCACCAGCACGTTCTTCATCATGCCGGAGCGGATGTAGGCGTCCGCCGTGGCGAGCCCGTAGAGAAAGCCGGTGCACTGGTTGCGGATGTCGAGCGTCGCGATGCCAGGAACGCCGAGGCGCGCCTGGAGCAGGCAACTCGACCCCGGGAAGTTGATGTCCGGCGAGAGCGTGGCGAACAGGATGAGGTCGAGGTCCTTCGCCTCCAACCCCGCCTCGGCGAGGGCGCCCCGCGCGGCGTGCTCGCCGAGCTCGGCGGCGCCGACGTTCCCCTCGACCCACCGGCGCTCGCGGATGCCGGTGCGCTGGTGGATCCACTCGTCGGACGTGTCCATCCACTGCTTCATGTCGTCGTTGGTGACGACGCGCTCGGGGACGTAGTGACCCATCCCGGCGATGCGGCTACCGCGCATGATTCGCTCTCTCAGATGTCGAGGTTGCGCACGTTGAGTGCGTTCTGCTGGATGAAGTCGCGCCGCGGCTCCACCTGGTCGCCCATCAGGATCGTGAACACGGTGTCGGCGCCGACGGCGTCATCCACCTTCACGTGCTGGAGCGTGCGCGCGGTGGGATCCATCGTCGTCTCCCAGAGCTGCTCCGGGTTCATCTCGCCGAGGCCCTTGTAGCGCTGGAGCTCGTAGCCCTTGAGCGCGCCGTCGAGGATGTCCTGGCGGAGCTCGAGGTAGGTGTGGCGCATCGGGCCGCTCTCCACCCGCGCCGGCGTCGGCAGGATCGCGGTGAGCTCCTCGCGCTGGCGGCGCAAGAGCTCCTGCTCCGCGAGGCTCGCCTTCGATCCGAGGTGCGTCGACTGCTCGTGGCTCTCCGCGAGCGTCCGCACGAGGATCGAGTGGCCGCCGTCGCCGCCGTCCGCCGTGGCGGGATCGTCCTGGACGGAGACCTCGAGCACGTCGAGGTTCGGGGCCACCAGCGCCAGCCGCTCGCGGAGCCGGCGGGCGTAGTCCTCGCAGCCCTCGCGGTCCTCCGGGAGGGTGCCGCCGAGGTGCAGGTACTGGTCGAGCACGATCTTGTGGTAGCGCCGCTCGAGCCGGTTGAGCCGGTTCGCGTAGCGGGTGACCTTCTCGGCGAAGTCGGCGAGGAGCTCGTCCTCGATGGTCACCTCTTCGCCGTGGAGCGAGAGGTGGGCGGCGCCCTGCTTGAACAGGAAGGCGTCCTTCGCGGCGTCGTCACGCAGGTACTGCTCGAACTTGCCGCGCTTCACGCGGTAGAGCGGCGGCTGCGCGATGTAGAGGTGCCCGTCGTTCACGAGGTGCGGCATGTGCCGGTAGAAGAACGTGAGGAGGAGGGTCCGGATGTGGGACCCGTCGACGTCGGCGTCCGTCATGATGATGATGCGGTGGTAGCGGAGCCGGGCGGGGTCGAATTCCTCGCCGATGCCGCACCCGAGCGCGCTCACCATGATCTGGATCTGCTCGCTGGAGATCATCCTGTCGAACCGGGCCTTCTCGACGTTCAGGATCTTGCCGCGCAGGGGCAGGATGGCCTGGAACTTGCGGTCGCGGCCCTGCTTGGCGGAGCCGCCCGCGGAGTCACCCTCGACCAGGTAGATCTCGCACTTCGAGGGATCGCGCTCCTGGCAGTCGGCGAGCTTGCCAGGCAGGCCGCCGCCGTCGAGGACGGTCTTGCGACGGGCGAGATCCCGCGCCTTGCGGGCCGCCTCGCGGGCCCGCGAGGCCTCGATCGAGCGCATCACGATGGTCTTGGCGATCCCCGGGTTCTCCTCGAGGAACATCCCGAGCTGCTCGTTGACGATCGCCTCGGTCAGGCCCTTGACCTCGGAGTTGCCGAGCTTGGTCTTGGTCTGGCCCTCGAACTGCGGCTCGCTGATCTTGACCGAGAGCACGCACGCGAGGCCCTCGCGGATGTCCTCGCCGGTGATCGACTCGACCTTGCCGCCCTTGAACAGGTTGTTCGCCTGCGCGTAGGCGTTCACCGTGCGGGTGAGCGCGGCCTTCAACCCGGTGACGTGGGTCCCGCCCTCGACCGTGTTGATGTTGTTCGCGAAGCTGAAGATGGTCTCCGCGTAGGACGTGTTCCACTGCAGCGCGATCTCGACCTCGAGGCCCTCGCGCCCGCCCTTCAAGTAGATGGGCGGCTTGTGCACGACGTCCTTCGCGGCGTTGAGGAACTCCACGAAGCTGACGATCCCGCCTTCGAAGTGGAAGAGGTCCTCGCGCTCGTCGCGGAGGTCCTTCAGCTCGATGGTGAGGCCGGGGTTCAGGAACGCGAGCTCGCGCAGGCGGTTGGCCAGGATCTCGTACTGGAAGTCGACGGTCTCGTTGAAGATCCCTACGTCCGGCCAGAACTGGATGCGCGTGCCGCGCTTGTCCGACGCGGCGGCCTGCGTGAGCGGGTACTGCGGGATGCCCTTGGCGTAGCGCTGGGTGTAGTGGAACCCGCCGCGCCAGATGTCGAGCTGGAGCTGCTCGGACAGGGCATTCACGCAGGAGACGCCCACGCCGTGCAGGCCGCCGGAGACCTTGTAGCTGTCACGGTCGAACTTGCCGCCCGCGTGCAGCACGGTCATGACGACCTCGGCGGCGGGCCGCCCCTGCTCGACGTGCATGTCCACGGGGATGCCGCGGCCGTTGTCCTCGACCGAGCACGAGCCGTCCTCGTGGATGCTGACCTTGATCAGGTCGCAGTGGCCGGCGAGCGACTCGTCGACCGAGTTGTCCACGACTTCGTAGATGAGGTGGTGCAGGCCGCGCGTGCCCACGTCGCCGATGTACATCGAGGGGCGCACGCGCACCGCCTCGAGGCCCTCGAGCACCTGGATGCTCGACGCACCGTATTCATTGGTCGGGGGGTGACCCGTGGGATCCATCCGTCGCGCCTCGTCGAAACCGTAAGGGAGTAACCCGTTCCCCCGGGTCAGGCATCGGGACGGGCCACCCCGGCAACCACGCGCAGCAGACGGGCCTCTCCCGCCACGGTGTCGCGGGGGACGTAGCGCGCGTCCGTGGTCGTGAGGAAGATCTGGACCCCGAGCGAACCGAGCAGCCCGACGAGGCGGGCGGTGCGCCCCGGATCGAGCTCGCTCCCGAGGTCGTCGAGCAGGAACAGCGGGGCCTCGCCGACCGCGCGGGCAGCTTCCAGCTCGGCGAGCTTCCACGCGAGCACGACCGAACGCGCCTGGCCTTGCGACGCGAACGCCCGGGCGGACCGCCCGCCGACGGCAAAGGCGACGTCGTCCCGTTGGGGCCCCGCGAGCACGCGCCCCATCTGCCTCTCCCCAGCCCGGCCGCGTGCCAGCCGCTCGGCGTAGCGGGCCGCGAGCGTGGGCTCGTCCCCCTCGCCGAGCCAGGGCTCGTAGGTCACGGTGGCGGTCTCCGTGCCGGCGAAGGCCGTGTAGGCGCGCTCGAACGCAGCGCCCATGGCCGCGACAACCTCCGCGCGGGTGCTCGTGACCGCGGCACCGAGGGGGGCGAGCTGGGCGTCGTACACGTCCAGCTCGTCGTCCGATGCGCGCCCGCTGCGGAGGAGCGCGCTCTTGTGGTCCACGACGCGCTTGAAGTCACGCGCCAGGGCCAGGTAGCCCGGGCGGATGGCCAGCACCGCGCGGTCGAGCAGGGCCCGCCGCAGGGCCGGCTCGCCGCGCACCGGGGCGATGTCCCCCGGCACGAAGTAGGTCGCCCGGAACGACGAGAGCCAGGTCACGGCGTCGACCGGGCGATCATCTCGCCGGAGGGTCCGCGCGCCCTCTCCGAACGACCAGGAGAGCGTCCGGACCATCCCCTCGGCCTGGACCACCCCCTCGACCTCCGCGCGCGCCCCGCCCCACGCCAGGAGCTCCGCGGCGCGGGGCGACCGGAAGCTCCGCAGAGTACCGAGCACCCCGACGGCCTCGAGCCAGTTCGTCTTCCCCTGGCCGTTGTCGCCGACGAAGGCGATGAGCGGGGCGTCGACATCCAGCACCTCGCGGGGGAGGTTGCGGAAGCCGGAGACGGAGAGGCGGAGGAGCTTCACGGATCCGACTAATCCAGGCGGACCGGCATGATGACGAAGAGCGCACGCTCGTCGTCGGGGTCGCGGAGGAGGCAGGGCGACAGGGTGTCGCCGAGCTCGGCCACCACGCGCGGCCCCTGGAGCACGTTGAGCACGTCGAGCACGAACCGGGCGTTGAAGCCCATCGTGATGGGCTCGCCGGTGAGGTCCGCGGCGAGCTCCTCGCGGGAGTCGCCCGCGTCCAGCTTGCGGGCGGTGAGGACGAGGCCGTCCCCCGAGAACGCGAAGCGCACGGAGTGGGCGCCGTCCGTCGCGAAGATGGACACGCGGCGGAGGGACTCCTGGAGCTGGTCGCGCTCGAGCACGACGCGGCGCTTGAAGCCGCTCGGGAGGACCTGGCGGTAGTCCGGGAAGTCGGCCTCGAGGAGGCGCAGGTGGAGCATCACGCCGGGGACGCGGAACAGGGCCGCGCGCTCGCCGAAGGCGATCTCGGCGGCGCCGTCGTAGCCGTCGAGCAGGCGGCGGATCTCGCCGAGCGCCTTGCGCGGCAGGAGCATCTTGCGGGCGATACCGAGCTCGCCCTCGTAGGGCGCCTGGGACCAGCAGAGGCGGTTCCCGTCGGTGGAGACGAAGCGGACGAGGTGACCCTCGCCGGGCACGTCCTCCACGTGGGCGCCGTTGAGGCCGTAGCGGTTGTCCTCGGGGGCGACGGCGAACAGCGTCTGGTCGATGACGCGGCGGAGCTCCGCGGCGGCGATGGTGAGCACCCGGGTCTGGTCGAGCGGGGGGGTCACGGGGAACTCGGCGGCCGCGTACCCGTTGAGCTTGAACGAGCTGCTCCCGCACTTCACCTCGACGCGGAGGTTGTCGCCGAGCTTGACCGTGACCACATCGGGGGGGAGGACCTTCGCGATCTGGAAGAAGTTCGCGGCGTCCACCGCGACCTCTCCGGGCTCGCGGACGTTCGCCGCGAAGTCACCGAGGAAGGTCATCGCCTTGTCGGTGGCGACCATGCGCACGCCCTCGGCGCGCGCCTGGATGAGGACCGAGCTCAAGATGGGGGTGGTGCTGCGCTTCTCGACGATGCCCTGAACGCGCGTCAAGGCGCGGGTCAGGTCGTCACGGGTGATCAGGAACTCCATCGCGCTCGGCTCCGGGTAGCAAGGGATCTGTCTCAGCTGAGATCGATCTGATGATCTCTATGAGTCCCTATGGATTTATGGACTTTGAGGATTTCTTGGTTTCGGACTGGAAAGTGGGCTCGGATAACTCGCGTGTCCGAGCGGGACAACGAGGGGATTGTCCCCAAGAGGGCGGGGTGCGGGGGGGGGCTGTGGACAAGCCCCGATCTTGCCCCCAGCGCCGTCCCTCAGGGCTCCCCCGGGTGGTCCCCAGGGTTGTGCACAACCTCGAGGGGACCCGACGGGGGAGGGCGGGTCAGTTCCCGCGGCACATCTTCTCCAGCATCTCGATCTCGGCGCGGATGTTGGGGTCGGTCTTCATGTCCGCCTCGACCTTCTTGCAGCCGTGCTGGACGGTGGAGTTGTCGCGGTTGAACACCCGACCGATCTCCGGGAAGGACAGGTTGGTGATCCGCCGCGTCAGGAACATGGCGATCTGGCGCGGACGGGCGATGTTCGCCGGCCGGCGGTCCCCCCGGATGTCCGCTGGACGCACGTGGTAGTGCTCGGCGACCCGGTTGATGATCTGCTCGGCGCTCGGCGGCGGGGCCGGTGGCGGGATGATGTCCCCCATACGGTCCTGGATGAACGCCATCGAGATCGGCTGGCCGTAGAAGATGTGGAGGGCCGAGAGGCGGTTGAGGACGCCCTCCAGCTCGCGCACGCTGTTCCGGACGCGCTGGGCGATGACGTACTGGACATCGCTCGGGACATCGAGCCGGAGCGTCGCCGCCTTGCTCGCGAGGATGGCCATCATCGTCTCTACGTCCGGGGGCTGCACGTCGGCGAGCAGCCCCCCCTCGAAGCGTGTCCGTAGACGTGGCTCCAGCTTGCCGATGCTGCGCGGCGGCTCGTCCGCCGTGATGACGATCTGCTTGCCCTCGGCCCGCATCGCCTCGAAGACGTAGAAGAGTTCCTCCTCGGTGCGGTCGCGTCCGGCGAGGAACTGCACGTCGTCGAGGATGAGGACGTCGATCTCCGTGCGGAAGCGCTCCCGGAACTCCTGGATCGTGCGGGTCTGCAGGGCGCGCACCATCGCGGCGAAGAAGTTCTCCGCCGTGCAGTAGTAGACGCCCGCGTTGCCGCCGGACCGCGCGAGGACGCGGTTTCCGATGGCGTGCACGAGGTGGGTCTTGCCGAGGCCGGTGCTGCCGTAGATGAACAGCGGGTTGTGGGACTGGCCGGGGGCGTCGGCCACGGCGATCGAGGCCGCGTGGGCGAACTCGTTGCACTTGCCGACCACGAAGTTCTCGAAGGTCCGCGAGCGGTCGAGGTTCGTGGCGGAGCGCCGCGCGAGGGGCACGGGGGCCTCGTCCGCCGGCGCGCCGAGCCAGCTCATCTCGACCTCGACCCGCCGGCCCATCGTCTCGGCCCAGGCCGTCTCGATGTCGCGGAGGAGGTTGTCCCGGATCCAGTCGTGGTAGTACTTGCTGTCCGCACGCAAGCGCACACGATCAGCGGCGATCGCCTCCGGTCGGAGCGTTCCCCGGATCCAGATTTCCATGTTCTGATCGCCGATCTTGCGCTCGAGTGCCGAGCAGAAGCGATCCCACGCCTGTTCCATCGACACCTCACCCCTCCGGCACATCGCTGCCGTCCGGTTCGCGACCAGCCGCCGGTGGGCGGTCCATCATCGCGTCCGAACTCACGGTCTACCGCAGCGATTCCGATCTCTCAAGGCCGATGATCGCTCGCAAGTAGCTGCTGCCACGTCGCCACGCTTTCAAATTCGCGAGGTTGCAGTTAGAAGGCGAACGAAGATCCGACGTTGCCCCGCTTGCCGTCATTCAAGGCGTGTATTAGATGGCGCCGCCGTGCCTCGGGCACGCACCTACAGGCACACAGGTCAGCCCCCGCAGCACGCCATCAGGGTAGGTCGCGGGGCACGGAGATCAGAATGAGCAAGCGTACGTTCCAGCCGCACAACATCCGCCGCAAGCGCACCCACGGCTTCCGGGCCCGCATGGCCACCGCCGGCGGCCGCGCCGTCATCCAGCGTCGGCGCACGAAGGGCCGCAAGCGCATCTCCGTCACCGTTGCCACCAAGCGCGACTGACGTTCCGCCCGTCTCGGGGCGGCTCCGCAAGACCACGGACTACGCACGTGTGCAGGGCTCGGGTCGTCGGATCCGCGCTCGGCACTTGATGGTGATCGTGTGCCGCGGCGCCGAGCCCGACTCCCGGGTGGGATTGACGGTGAGCCGGAAGGTAGGTGGCGCGGTGACGAGAAACCGGGTGAAGCGGTGGCTCCGCGAGGCGGTACGGGCGATCCCGGGACCGCGCGGAGGCCCGTGGGATCTGGTCGTCATCCCGCGCGCGGAGGCCGCAGACGCGGGCCTCCTCGTGCTCCAGGGCGAGATCGCCGACCTCTACGCGCGGATCGCGCGGTGAGGTGGCTCTTCCTCACCCTCATCCGCGGCTACCAGCGGATGACCCACGGGTGGATGCCGCCGATCTGCCGGTTCTACCCCTCCTGTAGCCGCTACACCGCCGAGGCCATCCAGCTCTGGGGCCCGTGGCACGGCGGCTGGATGGGCGTCAAGCGCATCTGCCGCTGTCATCCGTTTCATCCCGGCGGGCTCGATCCTGTGCCCCAGCCGCCGTCGCTGCCCGGGGGAAGTCCGTGAGAGATCCGAACGAGCGCCGCGCGCTCATCGCCATCGTCCTCTGCCTCGCGGTGTTCTACGTGTGGTCGGCGTTCATCGCGCCGAAGCCGCTGCCGCCCCCCGAGGAGGGCGTCGCCACGTCGGGCGCCCCCGCGGAGGCCCCGGTGGAGGGCGCGCTCCCGCCCGGTGCCCCGAACGCCGTGGCGACCGTCGAGCCGACCGGCCCCTGCACGGACGAGCGCGTCGACCTCGACACGAAGACCGCGCACCTCGGGCTCTCCACGTGCGGCGGCGCCGTGAAGACGCTCCAGATGCCCGAGTTCGAGGAGGCCGTCACGGTCACCCCGTGGTGGATCTGGATCTGGAAGACCGTCTCCGGCCAGAGCCCCGGTAGCTGGCGCCCCTACGGCGAGTCGTCCGGCGTCTTGTCGCTGTTGAGCGCCGACGGGGCCCTCGCCACCGCGGGGCGCGGGCCCTTCGCGGCCGACGGCGCCTACACGATCGTGGGGCGGAACCCCGTGACCCTCCAGCGCGTCACCGCCGATGGCCTCACGATCACGAAGACCTTCGCGCCCACCGAGGACCCCGCCGTCTTCCAGGTGTCGGTGCGCTTCTCGTCGAGCGTCCCGCTCAACGGGCCGTTCTGGGTCGGCGTCAGCGATGCGTTCCGCACGCCGGAGTCGGTCTACGACATGGCGCCGCACGCCTCCGCGGTGGTCGACGGCTCGTTGGAGCGCATGAGCGAGCCGGACGAGGTCACCGCCCCGACGGCCCTCGAGGGCCCGGTGAGCTGGTTCGGCGTGGAGAACCGCTACTTCCTCGCCGCGCTCGCCCCCGCCGACCCGACGTGGGGCACGCTGAGCTGGACGCCCGTCGGGGAGGGCCACGGGGCCTACCTGGTGGGCCCGAGCGCCTCGCTCACGCCGGACCAGCCGATCGACCTGCAGTTCACGCTCTACACCGGCCCGAAGCACGTCGAGCGCCTCGCGGAGCTGGGGCACGAGTTCGACGAGGCCGCAGACCTCGGCTTCTTCGGCTTCTTCTCCAAGATCCTCCTGTTCTTCCTCGGCATCTTCCACAGCGGGTTGAAGAACTGGGGCCTCTCGATCATCGCGCTGACCTTCCTGGTCCGCCTCTCGTTCTACCCGCTCTCGGCGAAGGCGTACAAGAGCGGCAAGGCGATGCAGCAGGTGCAGCCCCTGCTGAAGGAGCTCCAGGAGAAGTACAAGGACGACAAGGAAGCGCAGACCCGCGAGACGATGGCGCTGTTCCAGCGGCACAACGTCAACCCGCTCGGTGGCTGCCTGCCGATGCTCCTCCAGATGCCGGTGTTCTTCGCCCTCTACTCGGCGCTCTTGCACACGCCGGACCTCTTCGGGGCGAGCTTCCTGCACGTCCACGATCTGTCCGCGCCCGATCCCATCGGCGCGTTCCCGTTCTTCATGGCCGTCGGCATGGTGCTCCAGCAGCGCATGACGCCCATGACCGGCATGGATCCCGCCCAGCAGCAGATGATGCGGTTCATGCCGCTCATCTTCGCGCTGTTCATGTTCGGGCTCCCTGCCGGTTTGTCCCTTTACTACGCGCTCAACACCGTCTTGAGCATCCTGCAGCAGTGGTACAATACGCGGTCCTACAAGCCGCCGGCGGCGCCCGCGCCCGCGTGAGGAGAGAGGAATGTCGTCCACCCCCCCGTCCATCCCCGAACGGCACGTAACCACCGAGGGCCGCAGCCTGCGCGCCGCCCTGGAAGCCGCGGCCGCCGAGCTCGGCGTGCCCGTTGCCCTGGTCGAGCACAAGATCGACCTCGCCCACTTCCGGAGCGCCCAGGGCGCCGGCATCGGCGCGGACACCGTGCGCATCTTCGCGTGGTCGAAGGACCCCGCCGACTTCGCGCCCGTGCTCGCCGCCGAGGAGTGGATGAAGGCCCTGCTCGCGGCGATGGAGCGCACGGCCAGCGTCCGCGCCGACCTCCGCAACGGCACGGTGAACATCTACGTCGACGCCGGGGAGGACGGCCGCCACCTCGTCGGGCGCGGCGGCATGACCCTCAAGGCGCTGCAGTACCTGCTCGAAGAGTCGGTCGGCGCCCGCTTCCCGAACGCGCAGTTCCGGATCGACGTGATCCGGCCGCCGGAAGAGAGCCGCGAGGACGACCGTGGCGAGCGGCGCGACGAGCGCCCCCGTGGCGACGATCGCGGCGAGCGCCCCCGGGGCGACGATCGCGGCGCCGGGCGCGGCGGCGAGCGCCGTGACACCCGCCCCCCGAGCGGCGGGGACCGGGGCCGGGACCGCGGCGAGCGCCGTGGGCCGCGCCGGGACGACGATCGCCCGCGCCGGAGCGAGGCGGACGAGGAAGAGCTCAAGCGCCTCGCGCGCAAGATCGCGGAGCGCGTCCGGGAGACCGGCGAGGCCGAGGTCATCCGCCGCGAGCTGAACAGCTACGACCGCCGCATCGTGCACGTCGAGATCGCCGCCATCGAAGGCGTCGGCTCGCGCTCCGTGGGCGAAGGGCACGACCGCCGCATCGAGATCCACGCCGCCGCCGATGGTGGCGACGAGGCCTCGCAGAGCGAGTAGGCCATCGCCTCCTCCCGCCGGGACCCGATCTGCGCCTGCGCCACCCCCTGGGGGCACGGCGCGATCGCGGTCGTGCGGGTGTCGGGGCCCGACCTGGCGCCGCTCGTGCGCGCCGTGTGCGGGCCCCTCCCTGCGCCACGCACCGTGCGCCTGTCGCGCCTGCGTGACGACGCCGGCGTGTTCGACGAGGGGCTCCTCACCTGGATGCCAGGGCCCGCGTCCTACACCGGGGAGGACGTGGCGGAGATCTCCTGCCACGGCAACCCCCTGATCGTGGAGCGCCTGCTCGACGCCCTCGTCGCGCGCGGCGCCCGGCCCGCCCATCCGGGCGAGTTCACGCGCCGGGCGTTCCTGAACGGGCGGATGGACCTCACCCGCGCCGAGGCCGTGCTCCAGGCGATCGCGGCGACCTCCCCCGCGGGTCTCGCGATCGCGCGGGCCGGCCTGGACGGGCGGATCGCGGCCCAGGCGGACACGCTCCGCGACACGCTGGTGGACCTCGCCGCGGAGCTCGAGGCCGTCCTGGACTACCCGGGCGAGGACCTCCTCGTCGCCGGTGACGCCGCGCTCGCTGCTCGCCTGGATGCCGTGGCGGAGGACGCCGCGCGGGCGGTCGCGAGCCATCGGGCGGGGCGGGTGGCCGTGGAGGGCGCCAAGGTCGCGCTCATCGGCCCGGTGAACGCGGGGAAGTCGAGCCTCTTCAACGCGTTGCTCGGCCGGGACCGCGCGCTGGTCAGCCCGGTGGCCGGCACCACCCGCGACGTGGTGGAGAGCGTGCTGGCGCTGCCGACCGCGCGCGTCGTCCTCTACGACACCGCCGGGGAGCGCGCCGGGACGCCGCCGGAGGGGGGGATCGATCCCATCGAGGCCGCCGGGCTCGCCCTCGGCGCGCGGATGGTGGCGGAGGTCGACCTGCTCCTGCTCGTGCTGCCGGGGCACCGTCCGCTCGACGAGGGGGGCTCGGCGCTGCTCGAGCGCACCGCCGGGCGGCCGCGCCTCGTGGTCGTGACGCACGCCGACCTGCCGCGGCGGCTCGTCCTCCCCGCGGATGTCGAGGACGTGCACGTCGTCGCCGTGCCGACCGGTGAAGGGGTGGACGCCCTCCGCGACGCCCTTCCCGCGGCGCTCCGTGGCGAGGACCCCGGCGAGGCCGCGGTGATCGTGGCCAGCCAACGGCAGCGCGATGCGTACGCACGGCTCGGGGAGAACGCGGCGGCGGCGGCGGCGGCCCTCCGCGACGGCGGCGGGCCGGCGGTGGCGGTGGAGCGCGTGTACGAGGCGCTCACGGCGCTCGACGGGCTGGTCGGGCGCGACACGCGGGAGGCGGTGCTGGACCGGCTCTTCGCGCGGTTCTGCATCGGGAAGTGAGCGTCGGGCGGGCGACTTTGCTCCGGCGCGCGCCCCCATTTGACCGACGGGCACGGGAAGCGCGGGTGCGAACCGGATAGAAAGGCTGCCCCCCGGAGCTTGATTTGCGTTCCCTGTTCGTGATGGACCCCATCGAGCGCCTCAACCTCGCCGGCGACTCCACCTACATGCTGATGCGCGAGAGCTCGGCGCGCGGCTGGCCGGTGTCCTGGTGCACCCCGACGGACCTCCACATCCGCGGCGGCCGCACGTGGGCGCGCGCGGAAGCGGTCACGACGCTCGGCGAGGCCCCCCACTTCCTGCGGGAGATCCCGGGCGACGTGGAGCTCGGCGAGTTCGACCTCGTGTGGATGCGCAAGGACCCCCCGTTCGACATGGAGTACATCTTCGCGACGTACCTGCTCGAACGTGTCCCGGAGACGACGCTCGTCCTGAACCGGCCGTCCGCGGTGCGCTCCTACAACGAGAAGCTCCACACGCTCGACTTCCCGGACCTCTGCGTCGACACCCTGGTGGCGCGGGACCGCGAGCGCATCGTCGCCTTCGCCAACGAGCACGAGCGCATCGTGATCAAGCCGTGGGACGGCAACGGCGGCCGCGGCGTGCTCGTCACCTCCGCGCGCGACGCGAACCTCCGCTCGATGATCGAGCTGCTCACGCAAGAGGGCCGCCAGGCCATCTTCGCCCAGCGCTACATCCCCGAGATCGTGCAGGGCGACAAGCGCATCATCCTGGTGGACGGCGAGCCCGTCGGCGCGATGATGCGGGTGCCCTCCGGGGATGACCACCGCGGGAACATGCACGCGGGCGCGAGCGTGGTCTCCAGCACGCTCGATGCGCGGGATCGGGAGATCTGCGCGGCGATCGGGCCGCGGCTCCGCGAGCAGGGCCTCCTGTTCGCGGGCATCGATGTCATCGGCGGCTGGCTGACCGAGATCAACGTCACCTCGCCCACGGGCATCCAGGAGATCAACCGGCTCGATGGCGTGCGCATCGAGGCCCTCCTCCTCGACGCCGCCGTGCGCGCCCACCGCCGCGCCGACGCCCGGCATGCGTGACGACATGCGGCCGGTGAAGGAGCGCCGATGATCTGGCTCGTGTTGGCCTGCGCTGGCGGGCCGCCCGTCGAGCCCCTCCCCGCGCTCGGCGAGGTGCCGGCGTTCACCCTGACGGACACCACCGGCGCCGCCGTGACCACCGAGAGCCTGCGCGGCAAGGTCTGGGTGGCGGACTTCATCTTCACGTCCTGCCCCGACGTGTGCCCGGTCCTCTCCGCGCACATGGCCGAGGTGCAGACGCACTACGCCGCCAACGACGCCGTACGCCTCGTGTCGTTCTCGGTCGACCCCGGCACCGACACCCCGCCCGTGCTGGCCGCCTATGGCGCGCGATTCGGCGCCGATCCGGCGCGCTGGCACTTCCTGACGGGCTCGATCGAGACCGTGAAGCCCGTCGTCGTGGAGGGCTTCCGGATGATGCTGGAGCGGATCGAGAGCCCGACGGTCCCGGCGACCGTCCTGCATGGCGAGCGCTTCGTCGTGGTGGACCGCGGGGGGCGGATCCGGGCCTACCCGGACCCCAAGGAGCCCGGAAAGGCCGAGATCTACGCGGCGGTCGACGCCCTGCTGGCCGAGCCATAGCCAGGATGGCGAGCGCGGCGCCTGGCTACGGAACCACGTCCTGCTCGCGGGTGCCCTGGAACACGTAGCGGACGTTGCCCTTGTTGGTGTTCATCCAGCCCAGGAAGGTGGCGAGGCTCTCGCCCGTCCCCTCCCACTTCCATTGCTTGCCGTTCTGCTGGTTCGGCTTGGCCCAGACGCCCCAGTTCTGGTCACCGATGGACGACTTTATGATGGCCCAGTGGACGACGTTCCCGCGCCCGCCCGCGGCATCGACGTTGGGCGGCTCTACGTGTACCTTTCCGACGAGCAATCCGGTGTCGAGGTCGCGTACGTTGTATGTGCCCGGGTCATTGAAGGAAGGAATAGGCATTCTGGACCTCCGATAGTCTTCTTGCTCAGCTATTCATGCGGCGGGCCGCGTCCGAACAGTAGGCGACGATCTCGGTCTCGGCAAGCAGGTAGCGCCGTTGCGAGGGAACGACGGAAGGGTGGGCAGCGAGAGAGCGTGCGACCGCGTCGGCCCATGCGTCCGTCCAGACGACGCCGCTCCTCGCGACCAGCGCGAGCGCCTGGGCCGCGGCGGTCCCGGGTGGCAAGGCCATGGCGGCTTCCGCGACGGCCCGCCAGGGCTCGGGCGCACGGACGCCTTCGCAGGTCAGGGCGAGCGCCGTGCCCAGGGTCCGCGACGCACCGTCTCCTTGCGCCGTCCAGAGGGCCTCCGCCCTGCGCGCGAGCCGGGCGGCATCGTCGTCATGGCCCCCCATCCGCCACGCGATCTCCGCCTCCGTGAAGCAGAGCAGCGCTTCCAGGATGGGCGCACCCACCATTCCCATTGCCTCCACCAGCTCGAAGTCGGGAGTGCTCGCGCGTTCGGCACGGTAGTCGATGCACCGCAACATCCAGGTGGCCCGGGCCTCGAAGAGCGCGCTCCGTCGCTGCGCCGCGAACGCCTGGGCCTCGATCGCCCACCGGCTCGCCTCCTCCAGGCGTTGCGCCTCGAGGTAGGACGACGCCGCGTTCAGCATCGTGGACAGGCGATCGACGACGCCCTCCTTCAGGGGCAGGGCGCGGAGGTGCCACTCGGCGGCTTCGACGTACCGCCCCTCCCGGTAGCGCAGGAGGCCCATCCAGCCGAGGACCCGCCCCGTCAGGAACGAGCTGTCCGCGGCCTCGGCCCACCCCATGGCGTCATCGACATGCTGCGCGGCGGCGGTGATCCCGCGCCTGAAGGCGAGGTTGAGCTGAATGGCCTTCCGCCACACCTCCAGCGCGGGGTCCCCGAACGGGGCCAGGTCGCGCACGGCCTCGGCCAGGCCCGCGCCATCGCCGCCCAGCTGGGCCAGCCACGCCCGGAGCAGCGTGTCGAGCGGCACGACGCCGGGGCCGCCGGTGCGCGCGAGCTCGTAGCGGACGTACTTGATCGCGCCCGCGACGCCCTCCACCAGCGCGGCCTGGGTGGCCTCGACGAGCAGGGCGTGCTCGGCCTCGGCGTCGCCGGCGTCGCGCGCGGCGTAGAGCCCCTGGGAGAGCACGCCGATCGCGCGCCCCACGTAGCCGTCGGCCACCAGCTCGCCGGCGAGGAGGCGGGCCTCGCGCGCGGCGGCTGAGAGCTCGTTCGCGCCGACGAGGTGGGCGAAGCGGCCGTCCGTGCCCGGCGGGAGCGTGGCGGCTATGGCCGCATGCGCGTTGCGACGCTGCTCCGGGCCCCACTGCTGGAGCGCGAGCGAGGCGTGGCGGGGCTCCAGGCGCCCGTCCTCGGTGCGGCGCACCGCGCCCATGCGCTCCAGCTCCCCGAGCATCATGTCCGCCTCCCACCCGCCGCCCTGGACCTGGCGCATGCGGGCCGGCGTCGAGTGGGGCCACGCGAGCGTGACCCAGGCGAGCATCTGCTCCAGCCCCCGCTTCATCACGCCCCCGCCGAGGTCGGACGGGGCCGCGGGCACCTGGACCGACACGCCGCCCTCCAGCCGATCGAGCGCCGTGCGGTCGAGCGCGAGCCGCCCGTCCCGCCACGTGGCGTAGCCGCCGCCGACCCACGCCCCGACCTCCGCGGCGACCTTCCCCGCGTGGCCGCCGGTGCGCACGACGAGGGCGCGGGCGGCATCCTCGCGCAGGTGCAGCAGGCGGTCGGGGCCGTGGAACAGCGAGCGGAGGGCCGACTCGGTGAGCGGCGCCAAGGGGAACGCCTTCCCCGGGGCCTGCCGCCACGCGCGGACGATGGCGCCCTCGGCACGCCCGCGCTCGAGGAGCTCGGCCGACCAGGTGTCGAGCTCCTCGGCGTCGTCCACGAGCACGACGGTGCCGCCGGCGAGCGTCTCGCGGAGACGACGCTCGAGCTGGCGCTCGATCTCGGCGGGATCCGCGTCCGCCGCCGGGGCCCCGTCGCGCGCCTGCCCCGCGGCCGTCTCGATGGTCTCGGGCTCGCCGATGACCGCACGCAGGCTCTCGTAGGGCCGGTTGCCGGGCGTCGTCCACACCGAGCGGCGGCCCGCGCGCGCGAGCGCCGACGCGATCTCGGTGAGGCAGCGCGTGCGCCCGGAGCCCGGGGGGCCGCAGAGGTCGAACGAGCGACGGGCCCGGGCCTCGTCGACGGCGGCCCGGATCGGCTCCTCGGCGCCGAGCCACGGGAACACGATCCGCGGATCTTCGACGGACAGCCCGCGGAGGGCCTGGAGAACGTCATTCGCGGAGCGCGGGCGCGCCTCCGGGAGCCGCGCCAGGAGCTGATCGATGACCCGGCACACCTCCGGCGGCACGTTGGTCGCGGCCCACTGGAGCGGCGGGGCGTCCTTCCAGACGCGCGCGGCGTAGAGCGCGTGCACGTTGTCGAGCGGGTGAGGCGGCCGCCCGGCGAGCACCTCGTAGAGCATCACGCCGAGGGCGTAGAGGTCCGTGCGGACGTCGAGCGGCCCGTTGAGGAGCTGCTCCGGCGCCTGGTAGCGCGGGGTGCCGACCACCGAGTCCGGGCGGGTGATGGCGAAGTCGAAGTCGTCGCTGCGGGCGAGGCCGAAGTCGAGGATGATCGGGCGGGACGAGCGGTCGACGAGCACGTTCGCGGGCTTGAGGTCGCGGTGGATCACGCCGTTCGCGTGCACGCGGGCGAGGCTCTCGAGCAGCGAGATCGCGAGCGGCCCCACGGTGGCCCAGTCCCGATCGGGCCCGCCGGGGAACGGCGCCCCGTCGATGAGCTCCATCACGATGAACGGCTGGCCCTCGTGCACGCCCTCGTCCAGGAACCCGACCACGCCGGGTGCCTGGAGCACGCGCAGGGCGAGGACCTCGCGCCGGTGGCGCAGGGCCCCGGCGGTGGTGAGCGTGGAGAGGACCTTGATGGCGACGACGCCGCCGGTGATCGTGTCGTCCGCCCGGTAGACGGTGCCCGTGCCGCCCGTCCCGAGCGGGGCGAGCAGGCGGTACCGGGCCGCGAGCAACCCGTCGGGGGTCCGACTCCCGTCCTCGGACCCCAGCTGCGACACGCCCCCACCCCATTCCGCGGGCGGATTGTACTTCAACGCGACCCGGCCGGCATCCGGGCCGGCCACGCATCGCGACGCTATCCCCGTCGGGCTGGCGGCCCCGGACGCCGGCGCGCGCCCGCCCGGCAGAACGCCACGGCCTCCGCCCCCGAGAGCACCCCGCGGATCTCGCCCAGGCGGCCCGCGCGCGCGGCGAGCGCCTCGGCGCCCGGGAGCAGCGCGGCGCCGTGGTCGGGCAGCGCGAGGGCGACGAGGCCGCGGACCTGGAGGCCGATGGCGGGGTCGGGGAGGACGTCGGCGGCGTCGGCCAGCGCGTACGCGGCGTCCTCGAGGATGTTGTCGGCGCAGGCGAGCTCCAGGGCGCGGGCCAACGTCGTGACCGGGCCTGCGCTCGGCTCCGCGGCGACGGCTTGGCGCGCGAGCCGCGCGGCGTCGTCGTAGCGGCTCGATCGCCACGCGGACGCCGCCTCGGTGAGGCACACCCGGGCGGTGAGCCACGCCACGCCGAGCGCGGCGACCTGCTCCACGAAGCCGGGGTCCGCCGCGAGCAGCGTGCCGGCCTGGTAGGCCGAGGCGCGCCCGATCCACGTCGCGTGGGCCGCGAGCAGCGGGAGCCGGCGGTGCTGGGCGAACGCGGCGACGCGAGCCCCCTCTCGCGCGGCGTCGGTGCTCGCGCCGGCCTCGAGCAGAGCCTCCGCGAGCTCCAGGTGGATCCGCTCGTCGGCCGCGGATGCCTCCCCGCGTTCGGGGTCTCCGTGGCACGCGTCCGCGTGGAGTGCGCGGGCGTAGAACGTGGCGGCGTCGTCGTGACGACCGAGGGCGACGCGGAGGCGGGCCTCGCCGCGCAGGCGTCGGCGCAGGTCCGTCGGGGTGGGGTCCGCGAAGACGGCGGCGCCGTGCGGATCGCGGAGGCGCGCCCACGCTTCGAGGAGGTCCCGCCGCGCGCCCTCGAGCACCGGATCGCCGAGCGGCAGGAGGAGGGCGTCGGCCGCGGCGCCGGTGCCCTCCTCCGCGTCGCGTCGGACGGCCTCGAGGAGCGCCGCGGTGGCGGCCCACGCGGAGGCTGCTGTCGTCGATCCAGGGTCGGCGTCGCCCCACCGCCCGAGCTCGGTCAGGGCGCAGGTCAGGGAGGCGGGGGTGCCGAGCGCGAGCGCCGCGTGGGCGGCCGCGGCGAGGAGCCGCTCTACCGGGAGCGGGGCGTCGCTCTCCGCCACGGCGACGAGCCCCCACCGCGCCGCCGCGAGGGCCTCGCCGCACCACCCGGCGCGCAGCGCGGCC
>JAUXTN010000144.1 GCA_030684355.1 Pseudomonadota bacterium | reverse complement strand
CCGCCCAGGCGGCGCGCGGGGCCCCGACGATGGCGGCGCCGTGGGACGGGCCGTGGACGCTGTCGCCGGGCGTCTGGGTCGTCGCGGGCTCCGCGCGCACGGAACCCACGGCGGGGGCCGCCTCGCTCGCGCGTGCGCTCGGCCTCGGCTCCGTTCAAGGTCTCCACGATGGGCTACGGCCGCGCACCCGCCCCGGCGAGGTCGCGGTGGTGTGGATCCCCGCGGGCTCCGACCTCGAAGCGGCGAGCCGCGCGTTGGCCGCCGCACCGGGGCCCCAGGGCGACCTCGTCGCCGTCCTCGCGCCCGGCGACGCCGCGTGGGCCGCCGAGGCCGCCACCCAGCTGCCGTGGGCGGGCGTCTCCATCCTCGACCCCGTGCGCTCCGCGAGCCTGTGGGTCGACGCCTCGGTGCCGGTCGACGACGCGCTCGCCGGGCGTCTCGCCGCGAGCGTGGTCGCCGATCACTACGGCGTGGCCTACGTCCCCGCGGCGGGCGTGTACCCGCCGGGGCTCGACGCGCTGCTCGGCCCCTACGATCCCGCGATGCTCGCCTCGGCGGACCCGCGCACGCGCACCGAGGCGGTGCGCGCGGCGGCGCGGGCGCGATCGGCCACGTCGGGTGGCGGGGCCGGCGACGGCGCCATGCCCCGGGGGTCCAGGGGGGCCGGTGGCCCCCCTCACGCGGGCCTTGCCGGCCCGCTCCGGGGGCGGGCTGCGTCGGCTCCGGCCCTTGCCGGGCCGGGCGCTGCGAGTCTCGCGCCCGCCGACTCCGCGAGCCCTTCGGGCTCCCCTGGTGGGGCGTTGCGGGGCGACGCCCCGCCCCAGGAGGACCCGATCGATGCCCTCGCGGCAGACCCCGTCGTGGCGGTCCGGCTCGCCGTCGCCGAGCACACCCGCGATGCCGATGTGCGCGCGCGCCTGTCCGCCGATGGCGACCCGCTCGTGCGCGCCCGCGCCGCCGACGGCCTCGACGATGTCGCGCGGCTCGACGCCCTCGCGTCCGACCCCTCGAGCGTGGTGCGCATCGTCGCGACCGCGCGGCTCGGCCACCTCGCGGAGGCCCGCCCCGCCGAGGTCGAAGCCCCCTTGCGCCGCGCCGTGGCCTCGCCCGACGCCTACCAGCGGTGGAAGGCCGCGTGGGGGCTCGGCCGGGTGCCCGGCACGTCCGACGCGCTCGTGCCGCTCCTCGAGGACCCCGACATCGACGTGCGCCGCGAGGCCGCGCGGAGCCTCGGCCGGCTGCGCGACCCCGCCGCGGTCGACGCCCTGCTCGTCGCCCTGCGCGACGACAACAGCTTCGTGCGGCGCTGGGCCGCCTCCGCGCTCGGCGACATCGGGGACCCGCGCGCGAAGGACGCACTCCGCGTGGCCTCGAAGGACCCCACGTCGCTGGCCGCGCAGGCCGCCGCGCGCGCGCTGACGGCCATGGGCGAGCCCACGCCGGCGCCGCCGTTCACGCCGCCCCAGAAGCCGCGCGACGACGCCGAGATCGCGACGTGGGTGCAGAGCCCGGACGCGACGGTGCGCAAGGACGCGTGCAAGTTCCTCGCGGAGCGGCCGAGCGCGGCGACGTGGCTGCCGACCCTCGCCGCCGACCGCGACAGCGAGGTGCGCAAGAGCGCCGTCGAGGCGATGGGGTGGAGCACCGCGACCGCGGCCGGCGCGGTGGCCCTCGTCGCGGACCCCGATCCCGACGTGCAGGTGACGGCGCTCGACGCCCTCCGCCGCGCGGGCGTCGGGCGCGTCGCGGTGCTCGCGCCGCTGCTCGCGCATCGCGACGCCGAGGTCCGCCTCCGCGCCGCCGAGGCCCTCGGCGTACTCGGCCCCTCGGACGCCCTCGCGGCGCTCGTCTCCGACCCCGACGAGCGCGTCCGCGCCGCGGCGATCGCGGTGTACCCCGACCGCGCGCAGCCCGACGAGCCCTCCGTCCTCGTCCGCCGGGCGGCCGGCGCGCGCGGGGCGTTCGCGGGGGCGCCGGATCCGGTCGCCGCGCCCGCCGACGCCCCGCTCGGCGCCTGGGCGGACGGCGTCTACGCCCACGAGGACGACCTGCTGCACGTCCGCTTCTCGTGGAACGAGCCCGCGGATCGACCCACCGTGTACCGGGCGCTCCGACCGCCGGTGGTCCGCCCCTACGGGCATCCGCACCGCGGGTAGTGTCCGTGCCCGCAGCGGCAGTAGGAGCCCCGGCTCCACGAGCCCATGACACCCGGCCGGGCGAATCCCGGGCCCGACACGATAGGTAGGTTCGGATGGACGACTCGGCCGCCGCCCCCGCGCTGATCCGCCGGCCCAGCCTGCGGGCGTGCCTCGCGGCCATCCGTGCGCCGGAGCTCTACCGCAACTTCGCGATCCACCTGTTCGTGATGTTCCCGGCCGCGATGGTGATGTGCTTCCTCGGCGTGGCGGTCGACGTCGAGCTCGGCCTCGCGCCGCTCGGCCCCTGGCCCGCCGTCGCCGTCCTCGGGGCGCTGCTCATCGGGCTCGGCGGGGTCTGGGTCTGGTACGTCTACGGCTACCTCTTCCTGGCGGGCGGCGGCTCGCCGGGCACCCACGTCGACGGCGGGCCGACCACCATGGTCGACACGGGGCCCTACACGCTCGTCCGCCACCCGTCGGTGCTCGGCAAGCTCCTCGGCGTCGTCGGGCTCGGGCTGATCTGGCAGTCGCCGGTGTTCCTCGTCGGGTTCGTGCCGGTGCTCGTCGCCTACTCCGTGCTCACGAACCGCTACCTCCAGGAGCGCTTCTGCGACGCCCGCTTCGGGGCCCGCTACGCCGCCTACCGCGCGCGCGTGCCGATGCTGGTCCCCCGCCCCGACGGCCTGCGCCGGTGGTGGGCGGACGAGGCGGCCGTCCCCGGGGACTTCGTGCTCGAGCGGAACCCGCAGCCCGAGGGCATCTGGCTGGAATTCCGGGGGTATCTGATCGGGCTGGCCCTGCTCATCGGGCTGTTCGCGGGGGTGTGGGGCGTGGTACACGCGGTCGGATGAGGCGGTGGCGAGGGGGGCGCGTGGAGCTTGATTGGACCCCCAATCAAGGCTGTGTCTTTGATTCGTTCTCCGTGGCCACCACCGCGGCCCCGGCGACGATGAGTGCGAGCAACGTCGACCCGTAGCCAGCGCCGACGAGCTGCCGCGTTCCCGGACGGAGCACGACGGGCGTTCGCGAGTCAGCTCGGTCGAGCCGTTCGATGACCTCTTTGGCGAGCAGGCCCCCCGCCGCGAGCGCGGTCACGAGCCAGGCAAGATGGTCGATCAGCGCATGGATGACTGCGATCAAGAGGCCCTCCAAGCGTTTTTCAGGGCGGCGTGTCCCACCAGATGGAGCGACAGGTCCGCAACCTTGATTCGCGCCTGGACGGCTTGCGCCGAGATGCCTTCCCGACCGCCGATTTCTTCGTAGGTAGCTCCGCTCAGGACCTGGGCGACCGCGGTCCGCTGGGCCGCCGACCAGCGCACAAACAGGTGGTCCATGTGGAGGAGCAGGGCATCACGCTCTGGATTCGGCGCTTCGTCGACCCAAGCGGTGCGCCGGACGCGCGGGGCGCCCGGCTCCAGCGGATCGCTAGTGGATCGACGGCTACGCGCGGGCGGCGCACGCAAGCGCTCCATTGCCGCCCGCGCGCGATGATACCCGGGACCATCCTCCGCGTAGGGGCCCGCGGTCGACGACACGCGTACTTCACCACGGCCGATCCCGCATCGAACCTCGACACCCGGGGCCTCGCCCTCGCGGATACCGAGCGCGAGACGGAGCCAAAGGAGCCGGTCGAGGGAGGCCGGCGCATCGGAGAGTGACCACTCGAACTCGTCGCCGCCAGAAACGCGGAAGGCGGAGTGAGCACCGCACAGGGCCAGGACTCGCTCCTGCACCGCCCGCCGCGCCGAGACATCGAGACGTCTGGACGAGACGATGTCCGCCACGACGACCAGCCGGTGCCCCGCTGCCGGGTCTTCCACGCAAGCTCCATGCCTTGATCGGGATGCAATCAAGCCTATGGGCTTGTGTCGCTCCCGCAAATCCCCCTCACCAGCGGGTGCCAGCTTCTAGTCGCCCAGCCGCTCCGCCACGAACGGCACGCTGAGCCCCGCCGCCGCCGCGTGGCCCCGCGCGGTCCAGTGGCCGTCCTTCCGCAGGTACAGGTCGCCGCCCGCCTCCCGCAGCCCGGGGAGGAGGTCGAGGACCGGCGCGTGCGCCCCGGCGACCGCGGCGGCGCGGGCCTCGGCGGCGTCGAAGTCCCAGCCGCGGGCGGCGGGCCACTCGGAGCGCCGCTCCACCTGCGTACGATCGGGGAAGAGCACCACCGCGAAGGGAACGTCGCCACACGCGCGCGCCATCTCGGCGATCAGGGCGTCGGTGACGGCCCAGGCCTCGTCCCACGTCGCGCAGTTGGGCGCGGTGCCGCCCCCGTGGACGCACGCGGGATCGTGCACGCGGAGGTCGAGCGGCGCGCCCTGCCCCAACGCCAGCTTGCGCTCGGCGACCGCGCGCGAGGCCGCCGTGCGGGTCCCCCAGCGCCACAACGCGCTCCACCGCCAGAGCGGCGAGGGCTGGACGAGGTCCATGGCGACCGCCGGCACGAGCGCGCCGTCGCGGAGCGTGTAGAACGGCTTGTCGTCCTTGCCCTCGAGCAGCGGGTGGTTGTTCAGCACGTCGTTGCTGACGAGGAAGCCGAGCACGACCAGCGCGGGCTTCCGGGGCAGCGCGTACTCGCGCAACACGCCGAGCGCGGTCGCGGTGCCGGCGCCGGGGACGCCCATGGAGAGCACGTCGACGTCGAGGCCCGCGGTGTGGAGGCCGGCCTCGAGCCTGGCGCCGTAGCCCTCGCCGGGCTGCACCTGCGCGGCCTGCACGAACGAGTCACCGATGACGACGACCTCTCGGCGTTCGCCCGGCGGCGCCCACTCCCCGTCCACGAAGCCGGCGGCGTTCACGTGCACGGTGACGGCGTACTCCTGGCTCCGCACGGGGTGATCGCCCGGCGTGGTGAGCGGGCCGCGGAGGAGGCCGCCGTCGAAGGCGCCGACGCCCTGCGGGGAGAGGACGCGCACGCCGGCCTCGGCGAGGGCGAGGGCGGCGAGGAGCCCGAGCGTAGCGGCGAGGATCCGGCGTGCGACGGGTGTCACCGCGCACGCTCGCTCGGGGGTCCAGGGGGCCCCGCCCCCTGGCGGGGGCGTTGCGGGGGCAGCGCCCCCGCCCCAAGAACAGCGGATTGAACCGTCACCCCGCCCCTCAGACCGGCGCCTCCGCGCTCTGTGTGCGCGTGAACTCGAGCTTGACCAGCGAGATCGCGGCGTCCGCGAGGCGCTTCAGCTCTTGCGGGCTTTGGAGCTGCTTGATCTGCCGGGCGATGAACTTGGGCCGGAAGTAGAAGCGCCGGTGACAGAGCTTCAAGAGGTCGAGGAGGTCCGCGCGGGAGAGGTGCTCTTCCCAACACACGGGCACCTTCTCGCCGCAGAGGGGGTCCTTCATCAGCTTGTCCCAGCAATCCGCGCTGTAGAGGCCGAGGCGGGCGCCGTGCTCGAACGACTCCGTGCCCGGGTAGGGCGTGTAGATGGCGAAGGCGGCATACTCGGCGTCGAGCTTGATCATCTCTTCGAGGTTGGCCTCGACGTCGGCGCGGGTCTTTTCGTGCGGGCCGCCGATCATGATGTAGGCGACGCTGCGCACGCCCTCCTCGCGGCACCAACGGAAGACCCGGTGACAGTCGTCGGTGTCACAGTGCTTGTCGTGCGCATCGAGGCCGTCGTTGTGCATCGACTCGACGCCGAAGTGGATCTTGGTGGCACCGGCCTCCTTGCAACGCCGGATCTGCTCGCGCGTGGTGCCCGCGACCGTGGTCTTGTAGCCCCAGTTGAACTTCAGCCCGCGGCGCTCGATCCCGTCGCAGAACTTCATCGCCCACTGCGAGTTGGGCGTGAACAGGTCGTCGACGAAGAACACCTCGGTGATGCCGAGGGAGACGCAGTGCTCCATCTCGTCGAGGATGTTGTCGATGTCCCGCATGCGGTACTGCTTCTTGTAGGTGAAGCAGAACGGGCAGGAGTGGGGGCAGCCCTTCGACGTGATCGCGGTGGTGACCATCGGCTGCTTGGCGCCGGGCACCCAGTAGTCGCGGAAGCGCGTGCGCGACCGATCGGGCCACACCTGCCAATCGAGCGACTTGGTCTCCTTGCGGGCGGCGTTCTTGACGATCTGGCCGTCCTTCGACTTGAGCCAGAGGCCGGCGATCCCCTCCAGCGACTTCCCGTCGTCGAGGGCCTTGATCATGTCGACGATCACGTCGTCGCCGTCGCCCGTGCAGATGGAGTCGACCCCGCGGAGCTGGATCGCGTACTCCGGGAACATGATCGGGTGCGGGCCGCCGAGCGAGATGTGTGCGTTGGGGTTGCGCTTCCGCACGGCGTCGATGGTGAGCTGCACGTCGGGCAAGGAGTGGGTGTAGGTCGAGATCCCGACGAAGTCGAGGTCGTAGCGGTCGAGCTGCTTCTCGAACTCGGGGTGGTCCATGTCGTCGACGATGGCGTCGTAGACCTCGGCGCGATGGGCGGTCCGCTTCTCGATGGAGGCCTGGAGGTACATGAGCGCGAGCGGCGGGAAGCAATAGACGCCGTACGACATGCTCTCGGCGATCCCCGCCCACACCCGTCGTTTTTCGGGGGGGTTGATCAGCGTGATGCTCATGGGCGGGACGTCCTCGGGGGTCAGCTTAGCATCACCTCCTCGCGCGGATGGCGTCCCAGGTGGCGACCGGATCGGCGCCGGTGACCGGGGGCACCACCCAGAGCAGGATCCGCTCGCCGCCATCGTCGGTGTCGGCCACCACGGCGCCGAACGTGGCGGTCAGCGCGTCGATCAGGACGTCGCGATCGGCGGGACGGTAGACATCGGCGTGGAGCGCGATGGCGCCGACGCCCAGGCTCCCGATGCGCTCGGCGAGCCACCCGGCGTCGGTACCCGGAGCGAGGAGCCGCCCGCCGAGCCAGCGATCGACGATCTCGCGCGGGCTGTCGATGTTCGTCCCCATGCACACCTCCAACACAGGGCGGGCATGGAACGCCTGGTAGTAGCAGGTGAGCGCCCGGGACCACATCTCCAGCTCCCCCGACGAGCGGTCGAGCGGGCGGGCCCAGAGGTCGAGGATGGCTCGGCCCTCGGGGGCCGACGCGTAGGCCGACGGGATGGTCCCGATCTGGCTGCGGAGCCGCCACGGGAGGCCGGTGCCGATGAGCGCATCTCCCGCGACGAGCAGCAGCAGCGGGGCGATCCACGCGGGGCCGAGCCGGGCCTGGAACGCCCCGACCACGCGCGCGGCCACCATCGCGACGCAGAGGGCGTAGAGCCAGGTGACGCGGATCGGGAAGCGGAAGTGCTCGATGCCGGGCACGTTCACGAGCCAGGCCACCGGGGACAGGAGCGGCGTGCTGCCGGGCGCCACCTGGATCGTGCGCCCGAGCGCGACGAGGAGCGAGAGGAGCGCGAGGCCGAGCAGCGTCCGCCATCCCCAGGCCCGGCGGAGCACGAACGGCGCGAGCAGCGCGGCCCAGAGCCCGGCGAAGCCCACGGTCGCGCCGATGGAGTGGTAGCGGAGATCGAGGGTGTCGCTCCACCCGGCGAGGCTCGCGAGGCTCGCCGAGCCCATCGACAGGATCTGCGAGGCCTCCATCTCCTGCCCGTCGGACCAGCCGCCGCCCGCGCCGTAGAGCCGCAGGTAGAGGAGGCCCGCCGGGAGCCCGACGAAGAGCATGCCCGCGGCGAGCCGGGCGACGCCGCCGTGGAGGCCGATGACGACGAGCAGGAGCGCGCCGAGGACGCCCGCGTAGCCGGTCGTGAACATGCCTAAAGCCCACGCCCCGGCGGCCGCGAACCCGTGCAACCACCGACCGTCGGTGTCCTGGGCGCGCCACGCCGACCACAAGAGCAGGGGCAACCAGGGGTTGACGGCGTGGTAGACGTGCCCCTCGAGCAGCGCCGTGGCCGTGATGCCCGAGAAGCCGTAGATCGCGCCCGCGACCCACGAGGCCGGGCGCGGCACCCGGAAGGCCTGCCCGGCGCACCGCTCGGCGGCGAGGGCGCCGACCACGGGCCCGAGGAGCGCGAGCAGCGCAGCCAGCACGCGCGGATCGACCCAGCGGCCGAGCGCCCACGCGATCGGGAGCACGGCGTAGGAGTCCACGCGCGCGAGCGACTCCCCGACGGGCCAGCCGCTGCCGGCGTGCCAGAGATCGAGCCCGACGGAGTGGGCGCGCGCGAGGAGCCAGATCGTCGGGTAGAGGTCGAACTGCCGAGTGACGAGCACGTTCGGGTCGAGTCGCGCGAGCGGCCAGGTCCACGCCACGGACAGCGCGAGGTAGCTCGCGAGGACGAGGGCGGTGCCGGCCCAGGTGGTGCAGGGGGTCGGCTCCGGGGGGACAGGCGGGGGCTCGAGGAGGCCGACGAGGGGCTCGAGGAGGTCGAGCTCGACGGGGGGCTCCGGGAGGTTGAGCTCCACGGGGGGCTCCGGGGCGTCGATGGGCGCGCCGACGGTCGGCACCGCGGCGACCGGGGGATCGGCGGGGGGCGTCAGCGTGACCGGAGTGCCCACATCACCCCCAGGATCCCCACCCAGGCCAACGAGAGCGCGCCCCACCCGAAGCCGACCCACCAGGTGATGCGCTGGTCGAGGGCAACCGCCGTGCGGGCCGAGGGGGCGACGGGCAGGCGCAGGGCCTGCTGGTCCTGGTACTGGAACGCGATGATCGCGTGGGCGGGATCGGCGAGCACGATGAGCCCGTCGTAGACCGGGTGGGCGGTGTCGTCCCGGTCGGCGAAAAGGAGCCGGAGCTGCAGGAAGCGGGCGGGCGGGCCGTAGAGGTCCGCGGCGAGCACGCCCGTGCCGGAGTCGGCCATGGGGACGGGGGCGGCCTCGCCCCGCTGCGCCAGCACGGTCGCGCCGGAGGGCACCCCGCGGAAGTAGACGGTGACGCGCTGATCGCCGGGGGCGCCGGCGGAGGCCGGGAGAGCGCCGACGCCCGACGGCATGGTGTTGACCGCCGGGCCCTGGGGTGGCGGCTGGGGCGCGGCGAGCACCATCGCGACGAGCACGGCGAGCCACGCGGGGGTCACCGGAGCTTCTCGCGGAGGCGGTCGAACACCTCTGCCTCCGTACGGGCGCGCAGGCTGTCCCGCTGCATGTGGATGGCGGCCCACTGCTCGGGGGTGAGCTCCGACACGACCGCCACGCCCACGTCCATCAGCGCGACGTTCAGCGCATGGCGACGCCCGCGCGCGTCGAGCAGGCGCTCGCGGGTGGCCCGGAGGGCCTCGACTTGCGGGGCGAGCGCGGGATCGAGGTCCGGCTCCTCGACGAGCGCACGGGCAAGGGCGGCGGCCTCCTCTCCCCCGCGCCCCGCCGGCTGTCCGCGCGCGGTCCGCATCTGGCGCTCGTACTCCAGGGAGACGGGCACGAAGATCGGCATCGTGGCGAGGCCCGGGCCGGACACGAGGAGGGCGCGGACGTTCCACGCGCACGACGCGAGCAGGAGGGCCGCGAGGAGCCAGGCGAGGCGGTTGTTCATCGCGCATCGCCGGGGGGGGGCGCGGCGGGGGCGCCGGGGGACGCGGAGCCGGGCGACGAACCTCCGGGCGAACCGGAGGGCGGCCCACCCGCGGGCCCTCGGGAGGGATTCCCGCCCGACGGAGGCCCGCCCGGCGTCCGCTTTGGGCCCGCGCTCGCGCCCACGCGCTGCTCGACCCGCGCCCGCGTCTCGGGCGGCAGGGCCGCGAGGAGCGCCTCGACCTGCGTGGAGACGACGGCCTCGAGCGCGAGGATCTCCTCCTGCACCGCCACGACCGCGGCGTGGTCGGCCTGCGCGTCGGTCAACACCGCGCGGACGCGCTCCCGCTGCTCGTCCGAGAGGGCCCCGCTCGCCTCCAGGCCCTCGACCCCGCGCAGGAGATCGTCGAGGGAGATGGTGGAGCCGAGCCGGCCGTAGGCCTTCTGGATGTCCCGCGCGTCCACCTGGTTGCGGGCTTGCGCGGCCAGGTCGGAGGCCTCTCCCGCGGTGAGCGGCACGCCCCCGGGGACAACGTCCACCATCGGGGTGAACACGTACGTGACCGACCGCTCGCCGGCGCGCCGGGCGACCCCCTCGGCGAGCCCGATCTGCGCGAGCACGAGCGCCACCACGACCCCCCAAGCTGGCGAGATGGACCTCACGCGCGCCTCCCCCCGACCGACTTGACCATGCGAGACATCGCGCCTTTCGTACACTATTCCCAGCCGACGCGGGGAGCGGATCGTCACTTCCCCGTCACTTCCCCGTGACTTCGTGGCCCCGGCGCCTTCGCGGCCCCCGGCGCGGCGCGTCGGGCCCCTATGTCAGTTGTCGAGCCGGACGGCGTCCACCGTGGCGGCGTAGGCGGGATCGCTCCGCATCACGTCGACGAAGAGGCGCTTCATCTCGGGGGAGAGCCCGCACTCCTCGACGATGCGCTTGTTCGCCTGCCGGGTGAGGCGCGCCTGCCGCTCGTGCAGCGACTGGAGGTTCGCCCCGATCCGGGCCTCGAGGTGCCGGTAGAGGGCATCGCGCTCCTCCTTCGGGATGTCGGCGTAGATGGTGGACTCGTCGAGGACGGCGCGCCAGTAGACGAGCCGGTAGTCCGCCGAGCGCCCCTTCGGGAACGCCGCCTGCACCGCGAGCCGGAACAGGAGCTTGTTGTCCCGCGGGAGGGTCTCGAGCACCGCGGACGAGAGCCGCGCGAGGTTCAGCGAGGTGGCCATGTGGCGCGACTCGTCGAGCCGGTGGAGGTGCGAGATCATCCGCATCGCGGCGTGGCCCTCCTCGTTCGACGCGATGCTGTTCTCGAAGGGCTTGAAGCCGTGGGTCTTCATCCCGCGGGCGAGGAAGAACAACGTCGGGAAGTTCGAGCCGAGCAGGAAGGTCGCGACGGTCCCGATCGCGTGGCGGGAGAGGCGGTTGAGCGTCTCGCTGGAGAAGCCGGAGGCCGGGATCGACTGGAGCGGCGTCTTGCGGGTCTTGAAGTACCGCGCGCGCACGCCCTCGAGGACGACGGAGAAGGCGTCGATGTGATCGGTCTCCTCGAAGCTCTCCCGCCGCTCGAGCTCGCACACGGAGGGCAGGATGTCGCCGTACTCCCTCACCGCGAAGTTGTTGAGCACGATGATCTGGCGCTCCCCCTGCGCGACCGCCGAGTAGTCGAGCGCCCACTGGAGGTGGTTCCACGCGAGCTTCTGCTCCCGCGTGAACCGCTGCTCCCACACGGGATGGCTCGCGGCGTCGCACACGTCGAAGTCGTCCGGGACCCACTTCGCGTCCCACACGCTCTCGTCCCGAAACGCCGCCACCGCCTTCGAGAGCAGCGTCCCGTGCTTCTCGTACTGGTCGTACGAGTGGCGCGTCGCCATGTCGCAATACAGCGAGAGCTCGTTGAGCGCGGCGTTCGTTCCGGCCATGGCGGACCTCTACGCCCGTAGCTTAGCGCGAACGGGGCGAAGCTCCGACTCCCACGCGTCTGCCGGGCAGGAAGCGACCGTTCGCCGCCGCGGCAAGGCGCCCGCCGCGCCGCCGGGCCCGGCGATCAGTCCGGTCCCGGCAGACAGTCCATGAACGCCCGATGCAACGGATCCCGCGCCCCCAGCCGCGCCGCCGCCGCCAGGGCCTCGCGCGCCCCCGGCCCGTCGCCCGTCCACAAGGCGCACGCGGCCCCGCCGAGCCACGCGAACGCGGAGCGCGGGTCCTGGGTGCGGGCGTGCCACGCCGACTGCACGGCCTCGACGATGTTGCCGTCGAGGAGCTCCAGCGAGGCCTCCATCGTGGCGAGATTGGCGTCCCCCGGGTGGCGGCGGAGCGCGCTCAGGGCCACCACGCGGGCCTGATCGAGGGCGCCGGCGGCGACGAGCTCGAGCACCAGCAGGCGCCAGGGACAGGGCCCCGCGAGCGTCCCGGCCCGCTCGAGCTCGGCGACCACGCGGTCCACCTCGCCGTCCGCCACGCGCGCGCAGACGAGGCTCGACCATGCAACGAGGTCGGTCGGGTCCGCCGCGACCGCGTCCCGCGCGGGCTCCCGCAGCGTTCCGGTGTCCTCCCGGCGCACGAGGCCGCGCAGCACGCGCCGCGCCTGCACCTGGAGGGGCTCCCCGTCGGGAGCGTAGGCCAGGAGCGTGGCGGCGACGGTCGCGTCCCACTCGCCCGCCATGGCCAGCACGCGCGCGATGGCGAGGGACTCCGAGCGCTCCCCCATGTGCAGGGCGATCGCGAGGCGCGCCCGGGTCGCGACCGGCTCCGGGTAGGCGCCCGCGAGCCGCACGGCATCGGCGTCCGCCGCCACCGCGCACAGCCGTCGCACCCCCTCGAGCTGGGCCCGGGGCAGCGCGAGGCGCGCGGCCGCGAGCGGCACGTCCCGCGGGGACGCGAGGAGGAGCTGGGACGCGGCGACACGCACCGCGTCGACGTCGTCGGGGGCGGCGTCGAGGAGCCCCTCCTCGACGAGCGAGCGGTCGTCCGCGTAGAAGCCCACCAGCGCGAGCGCGCCGCCGCTCCGCTCCACCTGCGCGAGGCAGGTCGCCCGGCGGAGCTGCGAGGTGTCGCACAACGCCCCGACGGTCTCCCCGCCGGCGAGGAGCTCCGAGAGCGCGCGGGACGGCGGGTGCCAGGGCGCACGGGCCCGTGCGTTGGCCTCGGAAGCCTGGGCCCGGAACGCGTCGCGCTCGGCCCCGGTCGTGCGTTGGGCCAGCATCCAGCACACGGTGCCCAGCGCCAGCCACCCGTCGGTGCTCCGCGCGGCACGCAGGAGCCGGCCCGCCACGGCGCCGAGGCCCCACCGGTCCGGCTCGCCCTCGTCCAGGCCGCGCACCACCTCCCACATGTGGCCCTGCGCGATGAGCCGGTCCGCCCAGGCGCCGCTCCACCAGGCCGCGAGCGCCGGGTGCAGCGCCGGCACCGCGGGCGGCGGGCCCTCGGGCTCTCCGAGCGCGCGGAGCACGTCGTTCGCGGAGCCCGGCCGGGCGGCGGGATCCGCGGCCCACAGGGCGCGCAGCACGTCCGCGAGGGCCGGCCGCAGCCGCTCGAGGGGCCGCTCCCCGAGCATCCACCGCGCGAGGGTGCCGAGCGCGACGAGGTCGCCGCCGGCGCCGGTCCCGCCCGGGCGGGGCATCCCGCATCCGTCGAGCAGCGCGCTCCGCATCCCCGCGAGACGCGCGCGGCCGTCCACCAGGAGCACGGTACCCGCGTGCAGATCGCGGTGGACGACCCCGGCCGAGTGCATCGCGGCGAGCTCGGTCGCGACGTGCACGACCACGGCCTCGATGAAGCCGGCGCCGAAGGTGACCTCGCGGCGGACCGCCGCGAGCGTGACGCCCGTCAGCCGGCGCAGCGCCACGTACGGGCCCTCCGCGCCGATGCCGTGCGCCAGGAGCCGGCTCGGCTCCACCCGCGCCCACACGAGCGCCTCGTGGTGCACCGCGGGGCGGAACGGCGGCAGGAGCCCCTGGCCGCCGAAGAACGCGGAGCGGGGGTCGGCCAGCGGGGAGGTCCGCTCGCCGCAGGTCACGATCGCCTCGACCCCGTCGACCCATCCGTCGAACGTGCCGGGCAGGCCGTCGCTCCGCCCGGTCAATTGAACGTGCGCGTGGTGTCTCACCGGGCACCTCCCGAGGAGAGGCCCGTCACCATCGACCGCTCCACCGGCACGAGCTCGGCCTCCAGGACACGCCAGGCCTCGGCCTTGAGGGGATCCTCGGAGATCCACGCCCGGCGCGTCGACGCGGGACGCGGAGCGGCGGTTCTCGGCCCGTCGGGCACGGGCGGCCACATCGCCGCGACGGGGTCCGCACCGGCGCCGTCGCGCGCGCCGCCGCCGCATTCGCCGACGAGCCGGGGGCTCCACGCGGGCTCCCGGCACCACCAGGAGGCAGCCGGCACCTGGGCCCGGTTGCCGCCCAGCGCAGCGGGGCTCTCCCCGATCATCCGCTCGCTCCGCTCCCCTTCGGGCCCCCCCTCCTCGCCGCGCGGCAGCGCGTCGAGCACCTGCCGGGTCACCGCGATCTGCACCATGCGGGCGACGCCGGGGCCGCACCCCGCGGCGGCGCCGCGGGTGGCTCCGCGGAGGTCCTGGGTGGCGGCGGCGACGAGGAGGGTCCCCACCGCGCGGGCGACCTGCCCCGCCGACGCGATGGCGTCCGCGTCGGACTCGGACTCCCGGCGACCCTCCGCGCTCCTCCAGGCCCGGCGCAGGCCGAGGAGCAGCGCCTCCGAGGGCGCGCCTGAGCCCACCTCGACCGCGGTGGACAACGTCCCCGGCCCCCAGCCGGGCTCGATGGTGAAGCAAGGGCGAACGACCTGGGTTTCGTGCGGAATGGCAGCCTCCGATTTCACCAGCAGGCTACCACGGCCGGTACGTGAATAACGCACGTCGGACCTAGAAAATGCGCTTTCTGGCGCGCGTGGTCGCGACGGGCGTTCCGGTGGCTCGCGCCGCTACAGACGGCCCTCCAGGCGCCGGAGCGCCACCAGCGCGTCCTGCCAGGCAGCGCGCGCGCGCTCCGACTCGACGCGCGCGGCATCGAGCTCCTTGATCGCCGCGATCACATCCTTTTGCAGGGCCCGCCCCTCGACGAGCCGCGCCCGCTCGGCGGCGAGGGTCTCCTCCCCGAGCCGCACGTTGAGGGTGGCCAGGGCGACGTACCGGGAGGCGGCCTCCAGCGTGCGCACCTGCGCCCGCGCCTGCTGGGCGAGCGTGCCCTCGAGCGTGGCGGCGTCGATCTCCGCGGTGGCCACGTCGGCCTCGGCCTGGGCTGCCGTGCCGCGGTCGGCGCGGTTGAAGACGGGCAGCGACAGCGTCGCGCCCACCGACCACTCGGGGAGCTCGCCGCGGCCGAGCTCGCCGAACGAGCCGCCGAGGTCGGACTCGTAGCCGCGCAGGGCGTACGACGCGTTGGCCCCGAGGGAGGGCAGGAGCCCGTGGCGCGCCGCCGCGAGCGCGGCCCGTCGGGTGTCGAGCACCACCTTGGCCGCCAAGAGCTGGGGGTTTCCCTGGAGGACCCGCTCCACGACGGCGTCGGCGTCGAGCGCGAGCGCGGTCGGCTCCTCGGGGTTCGAGAGGACCACGACGTCCTGGCCCGGGGCCTCTCCGATCAGCAGCAGCAGGGCGTCCTGGGCGGCGGCGTGCGCGGACTGCGCGTCGATGACGGCGCGCTCGGCCTGCACCTTCGCGGCCTCGGACCGGGTCGCCTCCACCGGCGCGAGGCGACCGCCCTCCACGAGCGCGAGCACGACGCGGTGCTGCTCCTCGGAGATCGCCAGCGTCTGCTCCGCGATGGCCACGAGCGCCTTCTGCGTCCGGACGTTCCAGTAGGCGGTCGCCGTGTTCGCGAGCGCGTCCTGCCGCGCCGACTGGCGCGACGCCTCGGCCGCCGAGCGGGCCCCCTTCGCGCTGCGCACGCCCTGGAGGTTCCAGGCGAGCCGGTGCCCCTGGAGCAGCGACTGGGAGAGCGTGAACACGAGGCTCGACTGGTACTGGGGATCCCCGGTGAACTCCAGGCCGGTGTCCGGGAGCCGGTAGAAGAACACGTTCTGGGAGCTGGACAGGTCCACGCCGAGCGAGGTGCCGGTCGAGAAGGTCTGCGCGATCCCCGCCTGGGCCCGCCACCCGCTCGTATCGGCGAAGAAGTTGCCGAACTCGGCCGTCCCCTCGCTCGTGCTCGAGAAGAAGGACGTGCTCGCGTTCACCGTCGGCTCGAACGGGGCGCGCGCGGCGAGGACGGCGCCGTCCGCGCGGTTCACGTCCGCCTGGGCCCCGCGCAGGCCCGGGTTCTTGCTCGCGGCGACCTCGAGCGCCTGCTCGTAGGTGAGCGACAAGGGGGCGGCGAGCGCGCCGGAGAGCGACAGGAGCAGGATCATGAGGGCCTCGGCGGCGCCGTTTCGGAGGCAACGGGGGTCGGGGGGGCGGCGCCGCGCTTCGACGAGCGCGGCCACGCGTAGGCGAGCCACCGGCCGCCCGCGGCGCGGAGATCGTCGAGCACGGCGTAGAGGTAGGGCACGAAGAAGAGCGTGAGGATGGTCGCGACGATCATCCCGGAGAGGATGACGCGGCCGAGCGGCGCGTAGGGGATGCCGATGAAGGTGGCGTCGCCCAGGGCCATGGGGACGACGCCGACGGCGGCGGTCAGCGCCGTCATCAGGATCGGCCGGAGGCGGGTGCGCACGGCGTGGCGCAGGGCGGTCTCCCGGTCGACCCCGAGCGCGCGCTGCTCGGTCACGACGTCCACCAGCACGATGCCGTTGTTCACGACGATCCCGATGAGGATGATCATCCCCACGCCGGCCATCACGTCGAACGGGGTGCCGGAGAGCCAGAGGCCCCAGTACACGCCGAGCATCGCCATCGGCACCGTCATGATGACGGTGAGCGGCAGGAGGAAGCTCTCGAAGAGCACCCCCATGATGAGGAACACGAAGACCACGGAGAGCAGGAGCGCGAGGTTGCGGGCGGAGTCGCTCGCCTGCTGGTCCTCCCAGCCGCCGCCGCGGTCGACGCCGTACCCGCGGGGCCAGTCCATCCCCGCGAGGGCCTGCTCCACGGCGACGTAGGCGGCCTCCTTCTCGGTGCCCGGCGAGAGGTCCGCCGTGAGCCCGAGCGCGGTGCGCCGGTCTTCCCGGTTGATCGAGCCCCATCCCTTGCCCACCTCGGAGTCGACGAGGCTCCGGAGCGGCACGGCCCGTTGCGCGGTCGGCGAGCCCACCTGGAAGTCGAGGAGTTGGTCCACGCTCGAGCGATCCTCCAGCCCGAACCGCGCGAAGACGCGCACCTCCTTGTCCCCCTGGTACCAGGGCGGGAGCGGTGCGCCGCGCATCGCGAACGACACGAGCCGCCCGACCATCGCCGCGCTCACGCCGTAGCGGGCAGAGGCGTCCCGGTTGATCTCGAGCCGCATCTCGTCGCCGCCCGAGCTCTCGGTGTCCGAGTGCACGCCGAGGATGCCCTCGACCGACTTGATGCGGCGCCGGGCCTCCTCCGAGAGCTTCGCGAGCACCTCGGTGTCCTCGCCGACGAGCCGCACCTGGATCGACGCGTTCTTCCCCGCCTCGCCCTCGGACCAGCCCACCTCGGGGAGCACGCCGGGGAGGTCCGGCATGGCCTTCTCGACCTCGGCCAGGACCTCCTCGCGGGGCAATTCCCCCTCGTCCGTCAGGTAGACGTAGAGGCGCCCGGCGTTGCTCGACGCGCTCATGCGGGTCCGGTAGACGCGGACGCCCCACCGTGCCTCGTTGGTCTCCACCATCTGCTCGAAGGCCTGGATCGTCTCGAGCCGCTCGCTGTACGTGAAGGCCGGGGGCACCTCGAAGCGCACGGTGAAGTCGTTGAGGTTGCCGTCCGCGCTGTCGCTGCACCCCACCGACCGCGCCGGGACGACCACCGTGAGCAGCACCATCGCGACGATGCCGATGAACGAGTCCACGCGGTTGCGCAACAGGGCGGTCACGCCGCGGTCCACGCGTTCCGTCAGGACGCGGATCCACTTGGAGTCCTCCGCGATCTGGGTCCCGCCGAGCCAGACGGTGGAGAGCGGCGTGAAGAGCAGCGTGATGATCAGGCTGCCGATCTGGATGAAGACGACGGGCAGGCCGAGCGCACCCATGAAGAAGGAGAAGCTCGCGTCCTCGCTCATCAGGATGACCGGCAGGAAGACGACGACGCTCGTGAGGGTCGAGAGCGTGATCGGGAGGAGCACCTCGCTCGTGCCCTCGATCGCCGCCGTGCGCGGGTCCTGGCCCTCCTGGCGCCGCCGGAAGATCGTCTCCACGACGACCACCGCGTTGTCGACGACCATGCCGACCGCGAGCATCAACCCGAGCATCGACAACAGGTTGAGCGAGTCGCCGCGGAAGTAGAGCACCGTGACCGTGAGCAGCAGCGACGCCGGGATCGTCGCCGCGATGAGCACGGTGATGCGCCACTGCCGGAGGAACAGGATGAGCACGAGCACGGCCAGGATGCCGCCCTCGATGGCGCTCTCCTCGAGCGTGTCGACCGACTCCTGGATGAGCTGGCCCTGGTCGAAGAAGATCGGGAAGGTGAACCCCTTCATGCGGGGATCCGCCTCGACCTCCGCGAAGGCCTTCCGGATCTCCTCGCAGATCTCGACCGTGTTCGCCGACGACTCCTTGTTGATGGCGATCGCCGCGCCTTCCTTGCCGTCGATCCGGTTGATGTCGGCGGTGGCGGTCGGGCGGTACTCGACGGCGGCGACGTCCGAGAGCGTCAGGTTGGGGGCGACCGGCCAGGTCTCGATGTCCTCGAGCGACTCGAACCGCGCCAGCGCCCGCACGTAGCGGACCTGCCCCCGGTCGGTGACCTGCCCGCTCGCGAGCTGGAAGTTGTCGCTCCCGAGCCGCTCCATGAGCCCGACGAGGTCGATCCCGTGGCTCATCAGGGCCTCGCGGTCGAAGTCGATCCACACGACCGCCTCGTCGACCCCCCACACGTCCACCCGCCCGACGCCCGGGATGCGCTCGATCCGCTTCTGGAGCACGCGGGTGACGAGGTAGTGGAGGTCCTCGACCCCCTCGGGCACGGAGATGCCGGCCCAGATGACGGGCTCGTCGGTCGGGTCGAAGCGCCAGATGAAGGTCCGCTCGACGTCGCTCGGCAAGGACGGCATCGCCCGCTCGAGGCGGTCGGTGACGGAGTTGTAGGCCTCGTCCATGTCGATGGAGGAGTGGAACTCGAGCGAGAGGCTCGCGTTGTCCGAGCGGGACTCGCTCTCGAGCCGCTTGAGGCCCGGCACCGTCGCGACCTGCTCCTCGATCGGCTTTACGATCCGCGCCTCGGTCTCCATCGGCGTGGAGTCCTGGTAGGGGATCCACACCCACAAGAACGGCGGGCTGAAGCCCGAGGGCATCATCTGCAAGGGGATGCGCGCGGTCGCGATGATCCCCACGACCAGGATCACCAGGAAGGCGGTCACGACGGTGACGGGGCGGGTCACCGAGAGGCGGGGGATCCAGTCCCTGGCGGGCATGCGCCGAGCCGGTAACGCGGCAGGGTGGCCGACGAGCCGCGGGCATCCCCGACTGCGACAACGTGCGACCGACTCCCCGACCGTGGAGCTACAAGTACCCGTTCCGCATCAAGAACGAGGTGAAGCCCACGGTCGTCATCATCACCACGTGGATGACGAACAGCGGGAAGAAGCTCCGGGCGCGCAGGCAGAACCACCCCGCGAAGATCCCCCCGACGAAGCTGGAGAGAAGCTCGATGTGCGGCTTGTTCCCGTGCAGGAGGAAGAACGGGAAGACGTGGAGGAGGATGGCCAGCAGGGCGTCCCCGCGGCGGGCCATGCCGAAGAGGAGGAAGCCGCGGAAGAGGAACTCCCACCCGAGGAAGTCGAGCGCGATCCCCAGGTGCGCCCAGGCGAACCCGTCGAGCGAGAGCCGCGCGGCCTTGTTCACCGGGTAGTACGCGGCGAGCGGGGGCACGAGGTAGGTCGTGGCGACCAGCACCGGGATGAGCGCCGCGAGCAGCACGCCGTGGTGCGGGAGCCACCAGCGCCAATCGCCGAGGCCGATGCCCCACTTCGAGAGGTCCCGCCGGGCGAGGATCAGGCCGCCGAGGACGAGCGCGGTCCCGATGAGCGCGGGCCGGGCCATGTTGTCGAAGGGGTCGGAGGTGAGGAACGCCAGCCCCGGCTTCGAGAAGCGCGCGGCGATCGGGGCGAGGAGGAGGGCGATGCCGGCGACCGAGAGCCCGATCGACGTGGGCGAGGGCTTCGCCCCACCCGGGGCGGTGGTGGAACGCCAGCCGTCGCGCAGCTCCCAGAGGGCCACGGCCACGAGCGGGATCCCGCCATGCACGAGCATGCGCCAAGTGCCGACGAGGACGGGATCTCCCTTGGGGGAGAGGCGCAGGCCGAACCACATGCCGATGGCGGCGGCGTAGGCGACCCACACCGCGAGCGCGCCGCTGTTCGGCTCGCGGATGCGCTCGGGGATCTCGCCGAGGAGCCAGCGCACCACGGCGAGGCCGCGATCACGGAGGGAGCGGGGCTCCGCGGCCGGGGACTGCGGAGGGACGGGCGCGGGGAGGGACGTGGGCCACCGAGGATCGCCGCCGCCTATCGCGACGCCTCCGGGCGGCCACCGCGAGCAGCACGATCCCCGCGAGCCCCAGCCCGCCGAGCGGATCGCGGGCGCCGGTCGCGCACCCGCACGCGCCGGCCGTGAGGTCCGGGCAGGCCTCGTCGACCCGCTCGTCGCAGTCGTTGTCGACGCCGTCGCACAGCTCGGGCAGCCCCGGCCGCACCCAGCCGTCCTGGTCGTCGCAATCGCCGTCGCCCTCGGTGAGCCCGTCGGCGTCGGCGTCCACGAGGCCCTCGTCCGTGCGCCCGTCGCAGTCGTCGTCGCCCGCGTTCGCCAGCTCCTCCGCGCCCGGGTGCACCGTCTCGTCGGCGTCGTCGCAGTCGCCGCCCACCTCGGTGAAGCCGTCGGCGTCATCGTCGAAGTTGGCGTTGCCCTCGTCGACGCTGCCGTCGCAGTCGTCGTCCACGCCGTTCGCCACCTCGCCGGCGCCCGGATGCACGGTCGCGTCGGAGTCGTCACAGTCGCCGCCGCTCTCGGTCGCGCCGTCGCCGTCGTCGTCCGCGGCGTCGGTGCCGTCGTCCACCACGCCGTCGCAGTCGTCGTCCACCCCGTCGGCCGTCTCGGGGGCGCCCGGGTAGACCGTGGCGTCGCGGGGGCCGCAGTCGCCGGCGGCCGCGGTGTACCCGTCGAGATCGGGGTCGGCCACGCCGTCGTCCACGCCCCCGTCGCAGTCGTCGTCCACGCCGTTGCCGGCCACCTCGCCCCGCGCCGGGGAGACCGCGGCGTCGCCGTCGTTGCAGTCGCCCGCCACCTCGGTCCAGCCGTCGCCGTCGTCGTCCGCGTTGGCCGTCCCCTCGTCGATCACGCCGTCGCAGTCCTCGTCGGCGCCGTCCGCGGTCTCCGTCGCGCCCGGGTGCGTGTCGTCGTCGTCGTCGTCGCAGTCGCCGCCGTACTCGGTCCAGCCGTCGTCGTCGTCGTCGTGGACGGAGGTGTGCTCGTCGACCGTGCCGTCGCAGTCCTCGTCGACGCCGTCGGGCGTCTCGCGGGCGTCGGGGTGCACCTCGGCGTCCTCGTCGTCACAGTCTTCGCCGTCGCACCACTCGGCGTCGTAGCCGTCCTGGTCCGCGTCGGGGCACCCGTCGGAGGAGCCGGTGTCGACGATGTCGGTGTCGGTCGGGCCGGTGTCCACGGGGCCGGTGTCGATGGGGCCGGTGTCGACGGGGCCCGTGTCGACGGGGCCGGTGTCGACGGGGCCCGTGTCGACGGGGCCCGTGTCGACGGGGCCCGTGTCGACGGGGCCCGTGTCGACGGGGCCCGTGTCGATGGGACCGGTGTCGATGGGGCCGGTGTCTACGGGGCCGGTGTCAACGCCGCCCGTGCCACCACCGCCCGTGTCGGCGGTGTCCAAGCCGGCGGTGTCCGCCCTCGCCGTCTCGAAGGCGCCGGTGTCCCACCCGCCCGAATCCGCGGCCGTGTCCTTGCGGGGGTGCGTGGGCCGGCCGTGGTCGGGCCTGTGCGCCGCGAACGCGACCCCGACGACCAGCGCGAGCCAGGCCGCCGTCACGCTTCGCTCCCGTCGCAGTCGTCGTCGACCCCGTTCCCGGCCCGCTCCTCGGCCCCCGGGTGCACGTCGTCGTCCCGGTCGTCGCAGTCGCCGCCGTTCTCAGACCAGCCGTCGTCGTCGTCGTCGCCCGCGTTCGTCCCCTCGTCGAGCCGGCCGTCGCAGTCGTCGTCCACGCCGTTCGCGCGCTCCTGCGCCCCGGGGAACACGCTGCTGTCGGTGTCGTCGCAGTCCCCGGCGTCCTCGGCATGGCCGTCGTCGTCGTCGTCGGATGCCTCGGTCCCCTCGTCGACCGTGCCGTCGCAGTCGTTGTCGACGCCGTCCTCGATCTCGGCCGCGCCAGGGTAGATCGCCGCGTTGGACGGCGCGCAGTCTCCGCCCGCCTCCGCGTAGCCGTCCCCGTCGGTATCGGCGGTGCCCTGGTCCACCACCCCGTCGCAGTCGTCGTCGATGCCGTTCCCGCTGCGCTCGGACGCCCCCGGGAACACCGCGGCCGCGCCGTCGTTGCAGTCGCCGCCGTCCTCCGTCACGCCGTCGCCGTCGTCATCCGCGCAGCGCGTGCCCTCGTCCACGCGGGCGTCGCAGTCCTGGTCGACGCCGTCGCACACCTCGGTGCCGCCGGGGTGCACGTCCGCGCGGGTGTCGTCGCAGTCGGTGGCGCAGCTGGAGAAGCCGTCGTCGTCGGTGTCGTAGCGGGCCGGCTCCCCCGTCGTGCAGGCGTTCGCGCGGAGGGTCACCGGCGCCACCGTGGCCCCGCCGCCGAGCGCGAACGTGAGGGTCGCCATCGCCTCGTGCGGGTCGGCCGCGGTGTAGACGACCGGGAAGTCCTCGGTCGCGCCGGCGCCGAGCAGGAAGGGCACCTGCACGGCGAGCGCGAAGCCCGCGCCGTCGATGGCGGCGGCCCCCACCTGCACGTCGATGACGCTGTCGTTGACGAGCGTGACGAGCTGCGTGGCGGTCCCGCCGGTGGGCACCGGCCCGTAGTCCATCACCAGGGGCCACACCTGCGCCGTCGGCGTGCCGGCGACCCCGATGAGCTCGACGATGTGGACGTTCTCGTCGGCCTCGTCCGTCACCAGCGTGAGCTCGGCGAGGTGGTAGCCGGCGACCGTGGGCGCGTACCGCACCGGGAGGATCGCCGTGTCGTGGCCGGGCACCAGCGGGAGCGCGCCGTCGAGGGAGAAGCCGGTTCCCTCCACGTCGAAGACGTCCATCGAGAGGACCGTCACGTCCGCGCCGCCCACGTTCCGGAGGACGAGCTCCTCCGACGTGGCGTCGCCGAGGGCCAGGGTGCCGAAGTCCGCGACGGTCCGGGCCAGCTCGAGGCGGCCCGGTCCGAACGGGAGGCCGCCGGGGCCACAGGCCGTCGTCAGGGCCAGGAGGGCCAGGACCGGCGGCGTCCGGACGGCGCGACCGGACAGGCGAGCGACCAGATGCCAGGCGACCACGGACACGCGCACCTCCAGGGCTGGTGGTAGCCCAGCACCCGCATGGCGTCTATGTCCTGGATGTGTGACCATCGTGACGCAGCTGCGCTTGCGCCTCACGGTCGAGCTCGAGGCGGGTCCCCGGCGTTCGGGGCCGCGCGCCTCCCCCTAGGTCTGGCCGGGCTCCATCCACTTCGCGACGCGCGGGGGCTGCCACGCGATCATCGCGTCGAGCAGCGGATCCACCTCGGCGCCGGAGAGGAGGAAGGCGCGGTGCTCGGGGCGGAGGAAGCCCTCGGTCACCGTGTGGTCGAGGAACTGCACCAGCGGCGCGTAGTAGCCCTCGGTGTCGAGCAGCGCGACCGGCTTCTTGTGGAGCCCGAGCTGCCCCCACGTGTAGACCTCGAAGAGCTCTTCCATCGTGCCGATGCCGCCCGGGAGCGACAGGAACCCGTCGGAGAGGTCGGCCATGAGCGCCTTCCGCTCGTGCATCGACTCGACCACGTGGAGCCGCGTGAGCGACTTGTGGCCGATCTCGCGCTCGTCGAGGTGGCGGGGGATCACGCCGTCGACGGGGACGCCGCGCGCGAGGGCGGCATCCGCGAGGATGCCCATGATGCCGACGCTCCCGCCGCCGTAGACGAGCCCCATGCCGCGGCGGGCGAGGCTGTCGGCGAGGGCGTGGGCGGCGGCGGCGTAGGCGGGGCGGGCCCCGGAGGCAGAGCCACAGAAGACGCAGAGTCGGCGCATCCGCGGGCCTAAGACGCCGTCGGGGAGCGGGCCAGCGACCGCCGGGCCACGAGCGGCCCGGCGGTCGGGAGGGGTCGGCGTTCGTCCGCCAGCCGGCCGATAGACAGGCCGTGCGACAGCCGGCCTGGCTAGCCGGTCTTCCCGGCGGGTTACCAAACCCGGCCGGGAAGTCCGGCGATCCGGAGGCGGCTCCGTTTCGAGTGGCTCCTTGTTTGCGCTGGGCGCGAACAAGGAGCCGCGCAGTAAACGGAGCTTCGCCGACCCGATAACGATAGACAGGCCGTGCGATGGCCGGCCTGGCTAGCCGGTCTTCCCGGCGGGTTACCAAACCCGGCCGGGAAGACCGGCGATCCGGAGGCGGCTCCGTTTCGAGTTTGTTTGCGCTGGGCGCGAACAAGGAGCCGCGCAGTAAACGGAGCTTCGCCGACCCGATAACGATAGACAGGCCGTGCGATAGCCGGCGTGGCTACGGACAGGCCGTGGTGACCTCGGTGAGGGCGAGCGGGGAGACGTTCGTGCCCGTCATGTCCTCGAAGGTGAAGCGCATGCAGTAGGGCGTGCCGTCGGCACACGTCTCGCACACGGCCCCGAAGCTGGCGGCGAGGTCGCAGAACGCGCCCGGATCGGCGCTCCCGAGGAGCGCGCCGAGGCCCGAGGTGTCGCCGAGGAACGTGAACGAGGCGTCGGTGACCTCGGAGCCGTCCGTCGCGAACGTGCCCGAGAGCACTACCTCCTCCGCCGGCACGTCGTACAGCGACGCGAACGTGAGCGTGGTCGCGTCGGTCGAGAAGTCCGGGCTCGTCGAGAAGTCGGCCGTGACATCGGAGGTCACGGCGCAGATGTCCTGGGTCGACGAGGTGGCGCCGTCGCCCCAGCCCCAACGCTGCGCGAGGCTCGCGCTGTCCGCGGTGACCACCTCGACGAGCAGGGAGCTCGTCAGGTACGACGCCATGAGCGAGCCGACGCCCGAGGGCGAGGTGACGCGGGCGCCCGAGAGATCGAACAGGTAGGTCTGGCCCTCGAGGGCGGTGGTCCACGCGTCGGTGCCGGTGTCGGCGCCGGTGTCGGCGCCGGTGTCGGTGGCGGTGTCGGTGCCGGAGTCGGTGTCAGCGCCGGTGTCGGTGTCGGTGTCGGTGGCGGTGTCAGTGTCGGTGTCGGTGTCGCCGGTGTCCGGGCCCGTGTCGGTGTTGCCGGTGTCGGTGTCGATGCTGGTGTCGGTGTCGCCGGTGTCCGGGCCCGTGTCGGTGTCGCCGGTGTCGATGCTGGTGTCGGTGTCACCGGTGTCGATGCTGGTGTCGGTGTCGGTGTCACCGGTGTCCGGGCCCGTGTCGGTGTCACCGGTGTCCGTGTCGGTATCCGTGTCGGTGTCGGTGTCGGTGTCCGTGTCGGTGTCGGTGTCCGTGTCCGTATCGGTGTCCGTGTCCGTGTCGGCGGGCTCGCCGGTGTCCTTGTCCGTGGGACCCGAGCAGGCGGAGAGGAACAGGAAGAGCAGGGTGGTCATGGCGTCAGCCTCCAAAAGGAGCGCGCACCATACACGCCCTCGCGGGCGGCCGCGCCTCAGCGAGTGGGGGCCGATCGCGCCCGCACCATCGGCTCGAGCGCAGGTAGGATCAGCTCGGCGACGCGATCCTGGCCCTCCGCCGTGGGATGGAGACCGTCGGCCTGGTTGAGCCCCTGCACGCCCGCGACCCCCTCCAAAAAGAACGGCACGAGCCCCACGCCGAGGTCCGCGGCCAGCGCCGGGTAGATGGAATCGAAGGCGGCGACGTACTCTGGCCCGAGCGTAGGGTTCGCCTTCATGCCGAGGAGCAACACATCGGCGCCCGCGGCCCGAGCCTTCTCGACGATCGCGCGCAGGTTCGCCGCGCAGTCGGCCGCGGGGAGGCCGCGCAGCATGTCGTTGGCCCCGAGCCCGAGCACGAGGATGTCCGGCTTCTGCCCGAGGATCCAGTCGAGGCGCCGCAGCCCGCCCGCGCTGGTGTCTCCGCTCACGCCGGCGTTCACGACCTGCGCGGGGAGCCCCCGGGCGCCGAGCGACTCGCCGAGCCGCGCCGGGAACGCCTGGTCGACGGGCAGGCCCATGCCGGCCGTGAGGCTGTCGCCGAGGAACACGACGCGGGGGCCGGCGGCACGGGGGACGGCGTCGGTGGCGGGCGCCGTCGTGGAGGCGGCGGCCGGGGCGGGCGCGGCGACGGGCGCGGG
>JAUXTN010000098.1 GCA_030684355.1 Pseudomonadota bacterium | reverse complement strand
GGCCGCCCAACTCACGCCGGCTGCCTACAAGGAGATGTTGCACGAGCAGCGACGCAGGGCTGCGGCCTGAGCGGGAGGGCATGGGCGCCTACGTACGCTGGGGCGCGTTGAGGAGCCTCCGGGGGTGGTTGACCGGCCACTCGGCGGCTGCATCGACATGACGCTCCCCGGGGTCAAGTCCGACATCGGTGACAGCGGTGTGTTCTGCGAGGAGGAGATCGACGCCGAGCTGGCCGACGACTTCGCCGACGCCCTCGTGGCCGACGGATGTCGCTACGCGCTCTCCGCCTTCGACGAGACCTTCGGCGTGCAGGTCTTCCTCGACGTGCCCGCCTTCGCGGACGCCGCCGCCGGCGTGCCCGCCTCGGTCAGCTACACCCTCCCGGACGACACCGTGCGCCTCGAGGTGAGCGTAGGTTGCGAGCTCGACGAGGGCTGGTGCGACGACAGCTCGTCGGGTGTCGGCTTCGTCTCGCGCACCTACACGGCGTCGACCGGGACCGTCGGCGTGGAGGTGACGCCGGACGGGGAGGAGTCCGACGCGATCGTCACGTTCACCGGCGTGGCCCTCGCGGACGAATTCGGCGACGAGGCCGTGCTCGAGACGACCCTCGAGGTGCGCCTGTACGCCATGGTCGAGTAGGCAGAGTTCCGCGGCCCGAGCGTTCGCGAGCCGGGACGGCGCGTTAGAGCGCGCGCGCCATGTACACCTTCGATCAAGAACGTCTCGACAAGGTCCACGCGCTCGAGGCCGACGGCACGCGCGCCTACCCCTCCGCCACCCCCGTGGCGCACACGTCCGCCGCCGTCCGTGCGGCCGCCGAAGGCCAGCCCGACGAGGCCCTCGACGCGCTGGGGCGCTTCGAGCTCGCGGGCCGCCTCCTCTTCAAGAACGAGATGGGGAAGGCGGGGTTCGGCCGCATCCTCGACCGGGACGGGCGCGTCCAGGTGTACGTGAAGAAGGACGAGGTCGGAGAGCCGGCGTTCGCCCTATGGAAGAAGCTCGACCTGGGCGACGTCGTGTACGTGGAAGGCACGCTGATGCGCACGCGCACGGGCGAGCTCACGCTGAAGGCCGCGACGCTCAAGCTCCTCACCAAGTGCATCGCGTCGCTGCCGGACAAGTTCCACGGCATCGCGGATCCCGAGCTGCGCCAGCGGCAGCGGTACCTCGACCTGTTCATGAACGACGAGACCCGGGAGACGTTCCAGCGGCGCTCGCGGATCCTGCGCTACATCCGGAACTTCTTCGAGGCGCGGGCGTACCTCGAGGTCGAGACCCCGATGATGCACCCGATTCCGGGCGGCGCGACCGCTCGGCCGTTCGTCACGCATCACAACGCGCTCGACACCCAGCTCTACCTGCGGATCGCGCCCGAGCTCTACCTGAAGCGCCTCGTCGTGGGCGGCCTGGAGCGCGTGTTCGAGATCAACCGCAGCTTCCGCAACGAGGGCATCGACTCGACGCACAACCCCGAGTTCACGATGTTGGAGTGGTACGAGGCGCACGCCACCTGGCGGGACCTCGTAGAGATGAGCGAGGAGCTGCTCGCGGGGTGCGCCGAGGCCGTGTGCGGCACGACCGAGATCACCTACCAGGGGCAGGCGATCTCGATGGCGCGGCCGTTCCGGAAGGTCGGCTACGACGCCCTCGTGGCCGAGGCGACCGGGCTCTCCCAGGAGGAGATCCGGGACGCCGCGACGCTCCGCGCCTGGTGGATCGAGCGCCACGGGGACAACGGCAAGGTGCCGACGACCGTGGGCCGGCTCTGGGAGGCGGTGTTCGACGAGCACGTCGAGAAGGGGCTCGTGCAGCCCACGTTCGTGACGCGCTTCCCCATCGAGATCTCGCCGCTCGCCCGCCGGAACGACGCCGAGCCCGACATCGCCGACCGGTTCGAGCTCTTCATCGCGGGTCGCGAGATCGCCAACGGCTTCAACGAGCTGAACGACCCCGTCGACCAGGCCGCCCGGTTCGAGGGCCAGGTCAAGAGCCGCGCCGCGGGCGATCACGAGGCCATGCACTTCGACGAGGACTACATCCGCGCGCTCACGTTCGGCCTGCCGCCGACCGCGGGCGAGGGGCTCGGCATCGACCGCCTCGTCATGCTGTTCACGGACTCGCCGAGCATTCGCGACGTGATCCTGTTCCCGACGCTCCGGCCGCGGGCGTAGTCACCGGGCTGGCCCGCGGGCGCGCGGCCGCCCGCGTCGGTCACGAATCTCCTCCATTCCGCCCGGACCTCGTGGGTGCCTCCCCTCGGGGCGCGTGCACCGGTTAGTCCCCGCCCTTCATGCGCCCTGCCCCCCCAAGACACCGCACCTTCCGTCCCGACGTCGGCTGCCCGGAATCGACGTTCTCCGCGGGTGCGCGGGCGGCGGTGGCATGAGCTTTCCCCTCCTGATCGCGTGGTCCCACTTGCGCTCCCGGCGTCAGGACGCCGGGGTGAGCATGATCGCCGTGCTCTCGGTGCTCGGCGTGACCCTCGGCGTGCAGATGCTCATCATCGTGCTCTCCGTCATGGCGGGCTTCGAGTACGACCTGCGGGACAAGATCCTCGGGAGCAACGCGCACCTCGTGGTCCTCGAGTACGGCGGCCCCATCGAGGACCCCGCGATGGTCGTCGACAAGGTGCAGAAGGTGAGCGGCGTCGTCGCCGCGGCGCCGTTCGTCTACACCGAGGTCATGCTCCGCAGCGCCTACGCCACCTCCGGCGGCATCCTGAAGGGCATCGACCCCGTCCAGACCCCCCGCGTGACCGACGTGGCGACCGACATCAAGATCGGGCCCGGTGGCGCGTTGGCTACGCTGGAGGAGAAGCAGCAGGTGCTCGCCGAGCTCGCGAAGCCCCGGGTCGCCGTCGCGCAGGACGTGACGGACACCGAAGAGCTCCCCGGCATGCTCCTGGGCGAGGGCCTCGCCGAGCAGTTGAAGGTCTACCCGGGCGACCGCGTCTGGGTCATCAACCCCATCGGTGGCGGCGCGGGCCCCTTCGGCGTCCCGATCCCCATCACGAAGACCTTCCGCGTGGCCGGCATCTTCTACACCGGCATGTACGAGTACGACACGAAGTGGAGCTACGTCACCATCCCCGACGCACAAGCCTTCCTGTCGCTCGACGGGCTGGTGACCGGCGTCGAGGCCCGCGTCGACATGGACCGCCTCTACGACGTCGGCACCATCAGCGCCGGCATCGAGGAGTCGCTCACCTACCCGTACTTCACGAAGAACTGGCTGCAGATGAACGCCGCGCTCTTCTCCGCGCTGAAGCTGGAGAAGTACGTGATGGGGCTCATCCTGGCCCAGATCATCACGGTCGCGGCGGTCGGCATCGTCACCAACCTCATCGTCATGGTCATCACGCGTGCCCGCGAGATCTCCATCCTCAAGGCGATGGGCGCCGGGCGGCGCGACATCCAGCTCATCTTCGTGCTCGAGGGCGTCATCGTCGGCGTCGTCGGGACATGCCTCGGCACCGTCCTCGGGTTAGCGGGCTGCGCCGCCCTCGATCGCTACCAGTTCCCCCTGGACACCAACGTGTACTACCTCGACTCGCTGCCGGTAGTGGTGGAGCCCACCACCGTGGTGACGGTCGTTGTGGGTGCCCTGGTCACGTGCTTCCTGGCGACACTCTACCCGGCGTTCCGCGCCGCCTCGATCGACCCGGTCGAAGGGCTGCGGTACGAGTGAGCGGCGTCGCGCTGGAGATCCGCGGGTTGACTCGCTTCTTCCGCAAGGGCGGGGAGCAGATCGACGTGCTCCGTGGGGCCGACCTCGACCTCGCCCCGGGGGACTCCGTCGCCCTCCTCGGCCAGTCCGGCTCGGGGAAGTCGACCTTCCTCCACATCCTCGGCGCGCTCGAGCCGCCCAGCTCGGGGACCGTCAAGGTGGATGGGCGGGAGCTCCACGGGCGTCCGCGGGCCGAGCTCGATGCGTTCCGCAACCGCCAGGTGGGGTTCGTGTTCCAGTTCCACCACCTGCTGCCTGACCACACGGCCGTCGACAACGCCGCCATGCCCGCGATCATCGCGGGCCGCCGCGTGGAAGATGCTCGCGCCGATGCGAAGCGGCGGCTCGCGCAGGTCGGGCTCGGCCACCGGCTGGGCCACAAGCCCGGCGAGCTCTCCGGGGGCGAGCAGCAGCGCGTCGCGCTCGCCCGCGCCCTGATGATGGACCCCGGCCTCCTCCTCGCGGACGAGCCCACGGGCAACCTTGACCCCTCCACGGCCTCCGAGGTCCTCGATCTGCTCCTCGATCTCAACCGAGACCGCCGGGCCACGCTCGTGGTCGTGACCCACTCCGCCGAGCTCGCCGCCCGCTTCCCGCGTCGGCTCCGCCTCGTCGACGGGAAATTCCAGGAGGCCGCGTGAGCTTCACCCTGCTCGCGGCCCTGCTCGTCCCGGCCGTGTACGCCGAGGCGCCCGCGCCCGTCGCCGGCACCGTGTCGGAGGTCCGGGTGACCGGCCTGCGCCGCGTCGAAGAGGCCGCCCTGCTCGACGTGGTGCGGCTCCGCGCCGGCGAACCCCTCGAGGACTGGAAGATCGAGCGCGACATGCGCGCGATCTGGGCCACGGGGTTCGTGGACGACGTCGTCGTTCGCACCGTCCCGGGCGCGGGCGACAGCGTCATCGTGCTGTTCGACGTCCACGAGAAGCCGGCCGTGCGCGCGGTCAAGATCGCGGGCGCGAAGAAGATCAAGGAGGATGACCTCAAGGAGGCCATCGACATCGAGCCGTTCACCGTCCCGAGCGACGGTCGCATCGCCTCGAACGTGAAGGCCATCAAGGACAAATACCTGGAGAAGGGCTTCTTCCTGGCCGAGGTAGAGCCCGTCATCACCCCGGTCGGGGACGATCTCGTCGAGATCACCTTCAAGGTCACCGAGGGCCGCAAGGTCATCGTCCAGACGATCGACATCACGGGCAACGAGAACGTCCCGGACGCCAAGCTCCGCAAGTTCATGCAGACGAAGGCGGGCGGCATCCTGCCGTGGCTCACGAGCTCCGGCACGTTCATCCAGGATGCCCTCGACAACGACGTCTACATCCTCCGCTCCGTGTTCCTCGAGGAGGGCTACGTCGACGCGCAGGTCGACCAGCCGAAGGTCTTCCTCTCGCCGGACAAGCGGTACATCTACGTCACGATCCACGTCAACGAGGGCCCGCGCTACCGCCTCGGCAAGGTGACGGTCCAGGGTGACTTCGTGCCGGAGGAGGGCCTCACCGAGGGCGCCGTGCGCGCGCTCATCGAGGGCAAGGACCTCTCCGACGTGCAGGAAGCCTACAAGCGCGACGTGGCGGCGGGCCAGAAGATCGGCCCCGACTGGGAGCCGGACGTCCAGCGCCGCGCGCTCGACTTCCGCCCGGAGAACCAGCCGCTCCGCACGGGCGACTGGTTCAAGCTCACGACGCTGCAGAACACGATGGGCCGCATCACCGATCTCTACGGAGACCAGGGCTACGCCTTCGCGAACGCGTCCCCCGTGCCGCAGCCGGATCCGGAGGCCCGCGTGGTGGACGTCGTGATCGACGTGCAGCGCGGCGAGAAGATGAAGGTCGGCCGGGTGAACATCACCGGGAACGACCCGACCTTCGACAAGGTGGTGCGCCGCGAGGTGCCCATCAACGAGGGCGAGACCTACCGCGGCAGCGCCGTGCGCGAAGCCCGGGAGCGGCTCGAGCGCCTCGGCTTCTTCGAGAGCCCGGTCGAGGTCTCCACGCCGCGCGCGGAAGAGCCCGGCGTGCTGGATCTCAACATCAACGTCACCGAGCGGCCGACCGGCAGCTTCTCGGTCGGCGCGGGGTACGGCAGCGCGGACAGCTTCCTCCTCACCGCCAACATCCAGAAGGCGAACTTCCTCGGCATGGGCTGGGTCGTGAGCCTCGCGGGCAACATCTCGGCGCGCACGAAGCAGGGGAACGTCTCCTTCTTCGACCCGCACTTCCTCGATTCGCAGTGGACCCTCCGGGTCGACGGGTTCTACAACCAGCGCGAGTACATCGAGAACGAGTACCAGCGTGGCGGCAGCGTCTCCGTCGGGCGCTACCTCGACAAGCGCGACGATATCCGCGTCGCGTTGGACTACACGTTGGAGGACGTGGGTCTCGTCTCCCTGGACGAGTACAAGGAGCGCCTGCTCGGCGGGCAGCTCTACCGCAACGGCCTCACGAGCTCGCTCGGCGTCTCCATCGACATCGACAAGCGAAACAACCGCATCAACGCGACGCGCGGCTTCAAGGCCTCGCTCTCGACCGAGCTCGCGGGCGGCTTCCGCATCAACGACCAGGAGACCCTCTCGCTCTTCGGCGGAGACTTCAACTTCTGGGAGACGAAGGCGAACTTCCGCTTCTACCAGCCGGTCATCGCGAAGAACGACTGGCTCGTCTTCAAGTACAACGGGAGCTTCGGGCACATCCAGTCGACCGACGGCTCGATCATCCCGTACATCCACCGTTACCGCGCCGGCGGCATCCTCTCCGTGCGCGGCTACGACCCGTACTCGCTCGGCCCCGCCATCCGCGCCTCCGGCTACAAACCCAGCGACCCCCGCAGCTCGGTCCAGGGCTCGGACGATCCCGCCGCGGCCGACGATCGCCTCGTGGTCGGCGGCGTGAACACCTGGATCAACAACTTCGAGCTGGAGTCGCCGATCATCAAGTCGGCGGGCATCTCGGTCGTCGCGTTCTTCGACGCCGGCAACACCTTCGGCGACCCCTGGGGACAGGGCGCCATCAACCCGCTCGACCTGCGCTTCGCGTACGGGGTGGGCGTGCGTTGGTTCAGCCCGATCGGGCCGCTCCGCTTCGAGTATGGCTTTCCGATCAACCCTCGCGAAGACGAGCGCAAGGCCGTCTTCGACTTCACCATCGGCTCATCCTTCTAGGGGGCGTAGATGCTCGCTCGGCTCCTCTCGATCTTCGTCCTGCTCTTCGCGTTCGCCGGCACCGCCTCGGCCCAGGCCAAGATCGCCACGGTGGACTTCCAGAAGGCCCTCGACAACGTGGCCGAGGGCACCGCCGCGAAGGCGCGCCTCGAGAAGATGTTCGCCGACAAGAAGGCGGCGCTCGACAAGATGCGCACCGACCTCGAAGCACGCCAGGCGGAGCTCGAGAAGCAGTCGGTCATCCTCTCCGACGCTGCGAAGAAGCAGAAGGAAGAGGAGTTCTACACCGCGCAGATGACGTTCCAGCAGGCCTACCAGCGCTCCGAAGGGGAGATGCAGCAGGCCTACATGGGCGCGATGGAGACCCTCATCGAGAAGATGAAGAAGCTCTCCCAGACCATCGCGACGGAGAAGGGCTACACGCTCGTCGTCGAGGTCAACGAGGGCGGGGTCATCTACTACTCCCCGACCATCGACATGACCGCCGAGCTCATCACGCGCTACAACGCGGCCAATCCGGCCAAGAAGTAGGCGGTGATCCGGCGCACGGTCGGCGAGATCGCGGCCTCCGTCGGCGGCACCGTCGAGGGGGACGACGCGCGCGTCATTCTCGCGGTCCGCGGCCTCGAGGACGCCGGCCCGGACGACGTGAGCTTCCTCGCCAATCGCCGCTACGCGCGGAAGATGGCGGTGACCGCCGCCGGCTGCGTGCTCGTCGGCGAGCGCGACAAGGCCCACGGCCGCACGGTCATCCGCTGTCCGGACCCCTACCTGGCCTTCGCGCAGGTGCTGCGGCTCTTCGTGCCCGCGGTGCGCCCGGCGGCGGGCGTGCACCCGATGGCGGTGGTGGAGGGGACCGCGACCGGCGCGACCGTCATGGCGTTCGCCTACGTGGGCCCCGGGGCCACCGTGGGGGAGGGGAGCGTGCTCTACCCGGGCGCCTACGTCGGCGCGGGCGCACGCGTGGGCCGAGACTGCACGCTGATGGCCGGGAGCGTGGTGGCGGACGGCTGCGTCCTGGGGGACCGCGTCTGGCTCAACCCCGGCGTCGTCGTGGGCGGCGAGGGCTTCGGCTTCGTCTCCACCGCGCAGGGCCACATCAAGATCCCGCAGACCGGCCGTGCCGTCATCGGCGACGACGTGGAGATCGGCGCCAACTCGTGCGTCGACCGCGCCGCGATGGGCGACACCGAGGTCCAGCGCGGCGCCAAGCTCGACAACCTCGTGCAGATCGGCCACGGCGCCACCGTCGGCCCCGACAACCTCCTCGTCTCCTACGCGGGCGTCGCGGGATCCACCCGGCTCGGCCGCGGTGTCGTGCTGGCCGCCCGGGCCGGCGTGCTCGGCCACCTGGAAGTAGGAGACGGCGTGGTGCTCGGCGCCGACGCCCTCCTCACGGAAGACGCCGCCCCGGGCGAACGCCGCTCCGGCGTCCCCGCCATCGACCATCGGCGCTGGCTCCGCGTCGCCGCCTCCCTGCCGGAGCTCCCAGAGCTCCTGGCCACCGTGCGCCGGCTCGAGGCCGAGGTTGCCCGGCTGAAGGAATCCTTATGAACATCCACGAGATCTTGAAGGTGCTCCCGCACCGGTACCCCTTCCTGATGATCGACCGCGTGCTGGAGTGCGATCCCGGCGTGCGGGTCGTGGCGCTGAAGAACGTCACCTACAACGAGCCCTGCTTCATGGGGCACTTCCCCGGCACGCCGGTGTTCCCGGGCGTGCTCATCGTCGAGGCCATGGCGCAGGCCTGCGGCATCGTCGCGATGACCGCCCACCCCGAGATGGGCAACAAGGTGGTCTACCTCGCGGCGCTCGACGGCTTCCGCTTCCGCAAGCCCGTGATCCCCGGGGACGCCCTGCGCATCACCGTGGAGAAGCTCGCCGCGAAGCGCTCGATCTGGAAGTTTTCGGCGAAGGTCGAGGTCGAGGGCAAGCTGGTGGCGGAGGGCGAGGTCATGGCGACGGTGGCCGATCCGCCGACGAGCTGAGTCAGGGGCCGGAGAGCGCGTCGAGCTGGGCCCGGAGCCGGTCGACCTCGCCCCGTGCGGCGACGGGGAGCGCATTCCGGTGCTGGTCGAGCTCTTCCCGCACGCGCGGATCGAGCCCGCCCCACGCGGCGTCGGGCGCAGAGAGCGCGAAGAGCACGAGCCGGGCGACATCCCCCATCGGTACGGCCGCCGCCAGCGGGCTCGCCCGGAGGTCGGCGAGGATCTCGACCGGGGCTCCCTGACGGGGCTCCACGAGCGCCTGCAGCTCGACCGGGATGGACGCCGCGAGCATCTGCATCAGCGCGGCCACGTTGCCGGGGCGCACCTCCGCGAGCACGCGCGGGAGGCGCGCCCGGACGTCGTCCACCACGGTCTGCCAGCCCGGCGTCTCGCAGGCGATGCGGAACACCTGGGTGTCCCAGGTGCCGTCGCGATCGAGGACCACCCAGCCACGCGAGCGGCCGGTCTCGCGGTCGGGGGCCACCATGGCGGCGTGGAGCCGCGACACCGGCACCCAGAACGGCGGGTACTTGAAGCGCGCGACATCGAGCACGAGCGCGAGGTCGGCACCAGGGTGGTAGCCGCCGATGGGGGAGTAGTGGCCCTCCCCGGTCTGCCCGAGCCCCGCGCGGTCGAACGAGGCGATGACGGTCGGCCCGCCGGCACCGGCGGCGACGAGATCGGCGCGGAGGGCGTCCACCCCGGTGTCGGCGGCGTAGCGCACCGCGGCCGTGGCGCCGTTGCAGCGAGCCAGGCACGCGAACCGCGGCAGGGTCAGCCCGCGCGTGCGGACCACCTCGAGCGGATCGCAGCAGTCGAGCAGATCCTCGGCGTACCAGCGCCAGGGGCCCTTCCAGGCGCGTGCGGGGTCGATCGACAGCGCGTTGAGCACCATCACGAGGGTGCCGAGCGCGCAGAACGCCGGCTCCGCCTGCGTGTGGAAGTGCTCGGCGAGCGGGAACCAGCCCTCCATGCCGCCGCGGGCGAGCGCCTCGCGGAAGAGGGCACGGCCCTCGGGGGAGGCGAACGCCACGAGCCCGTCGGGGAGGGGGCGCCGGTAGAAGGTCGGGGACCCGGGCGCGGCGTCGATCACCGGAGCTTGCCCTCGACGAACGGGACCTCGATCACCTTGTCGTGGTTGATCGGGCCGTGGCCGAAGTAGCCCTTCTCTCCGAACAGCTCGCCGTGGTCGGCCGTGATCGTGATCCAGGTGTTGTCGGGCACGATGTCGTAGAGCTCCTCGACCGCGCGGTCGACCCACTTCACGGCGTCGACCTGGCGCTGGTGGAGCTGCTTCATCTTGGCGTCGTCGAAGAACTTCGGGACCTCGTCCTGGTGGACGAGGTTGCCGGCGAGCAGGTGGTCGTCGAGGTGCTTGAAGACACCGTTGACCCCGGAGATGCGCGGCCAATGGTTCTCGGGCTCGTCGGGGGTGGCGTAGGGGTAGTGGGTCTCGCCGGTGTTGAGCACGAAGAAGCTGGGGCGCTCCTCGTAGAAGCGCATCCGCCGGATCATCTTCGTCACGTCGTTGTGGTGGTCCATCAGCGCGTAGTCGTCGAAGCCGTGGTTGATGGGCGTCGTCGGGTTGAGCACGGGCATCGACACGTACATGTTCGTGCGGAAGCCGACCGACTGCAGGTAGGACGGGAGCCACAGGTTCGGGACCATCTTCGCGAACGAGAGGTCCGGGAAGTTCAAGCGGTCCTTGAAGCGGAGGAAATCGTCCTTGTAATAATCGGACGCGTAGACGTTCGCCGGGGACACGTGGGGGAGCAGCCCGATCAGCAGGTTGTAGTGCGAGGGGGCGGTCCACGTGGCGTAGGTCCACCGTTTCTGCACGGGGCCGAGCTTCGTCATCATCCGCGGCTTCGCGCGGACGAAGCTGTCGAATCGACACGAGTCGAGGATGAGGATGACGTAGTTCGACGCGCCCGGGGGCGGCTCCGGCCGGAGCAAGCGGGGCTCGGGAGCCTCGACGGAGGGCGCAGGCACGAGCACATCGGGGGGAGGGGGGCCCCGAAGGGCGCCACGGAGGCGGGTGTAGAGGGACACGCCTGCGCATAACCGAGGGTCGGGCGGCAGGCGCACCCGCCGCGGACGCGGTAAGGTGGCGCCCGGAGCGACAATGGCCATCCATCCTACCGCCCTCGTGGACGCGGGCGCCGAGCTCGGGACCGACGTCGAGATCGATGCCTACGCCATCGTGCGCGCGGGGGTCGTGCTGCACGACGGTGTCCGGATCGGGCCCCACGCGGTCGTCACCGGCCCCACCGTCATCGGGGCCGGCACCCGTATCTTCCCGTTCGCGAGCATCGGCGAGGACGCTCAGGACCTGAAGTACCGCGGCGAGCACGCCCAGCTCATCATCGGCGAGCGCAACATCTTCCGCGAGAACGTCACGGTCAACCGTGGCACCTCCGGCGGCGGCGGCGTCACGCGCATCGGCAGCGACAACCTGTTCATGGCAGGCAGCCACGTCGCGCACGACTGCTCCGTCGGCAACCACTGCGTGTTCGCGAACTGCGCGGCGATCGCGGGCCACGTGACCGTGCACGATCGCGCCATCCTCGGCGGCTTCGCCGGCGTGCACCAGCACTCGCGCGTCGGACGTTGCGCGATGGTCGGCGCGGCGGCCATGGCCGCCCAGGACGTGCCGCCGTTCACCATCGCCCAGGGTGACCGCGCCCGGCTCTTCGGCCTCAACATCGTCGGGCTCCGGCGCGCGGGCTTCAAGCTCGAGGTCCTCCAGGCATTGAAGGCGGCGTATCGCGAGCTCTTCCACCAGGGGATGCCGATGCGCATCGCGCTGGAGCAGGTGCGCGAGGTCTACGCGGACGTGCCCGAGGTCATGGAGCTCGTGGAGTTCTGCGAGACCAGCCAGCGCGGGATCTGTCGCTCGGCGGGGGCCGAGCAGCCCGCGGAGTAGGCGGTGTCGCCACGACCGATGCGCGTCGCGCTCTACGGGCACGGGCACATGGGGCGCCTGCACGCGCGCCACCTCGCCGGACATGACGTTGTCGTCGTCGACCCCGCGCTCGGCCTCCACGGCGCGGTGGGCGACCTCGACGCCGCCATCATCGCGACGCCCACGTCCACCCACGCGGCGGTGGCGCTGCCGCTCCTCGAGCGCGGGGTGCCCTGCCTCGTCGAGAAGCCGCTGGCCGCCACGTTGGAGGACGCGCGGGCCCTCGGCGCCTTCCCGCACCTGATGGTGGGGCACATCGAGCGGTTCAACCCGGCCTATGGCGTGCTGGCGGGGGTCGACGCCCGCTTCGTCCTCGCCGAGCGGGTCGGGCGGTTCACCCCGCGCGGCACCGACGTGGACGTGATCCTCGACCTGATGATCCACGACCTCGACCTCTTCCTGCACCTCACCGGCGAGGACATCGCGGAGGTGCGGGCGAACGGCGTGGCCGTCGCGACGGGCGGCTACGACCTCGCCCAGGCGCGCGTCGAGACCCCCTCGGGGCGCGTCGGCACGTTCACCGCGTCGCGACTGGCACGACAACCGGCGCGCAAGCTCCGCGTGTTCGCCGAGGGCGAATACTGGAGCGTGGACCTTCGGGAGCGCCAGGCCGCGCGCGTGCGCTTCCTCGACGGCGAGCTGCGCGAGGAGCGGGTCGACGTGCCCGAGCAGGACGCCCTCGGCGCCGAGATCGCGGCGTTCCTGGCGGCCGCGCGCGGCGACGCCCGCTACCCGGTGACGGGGACCGACGGCGTGCGCGCCCTGGAGCTGGCCTGGCGGATCCGGGACGCGATCCGCGGGTGACGCGCATCCTCGTCAGCGCGCAGGAGGCCTCGGGCGATCGGCTCGGCGCCGAGCTCATCACGGCGATGGCCCGCCGCGGCCCCGTAGAGGTGCGTGGGCTCGTGGGGCCGCTCCTGCTCGACGCCGGGGCCCGGCCGCTCCCCGACAGCGTGCCGATGAACCCCGTGATGGGTTTTGTCGAGGTCGTGAAGCACCTCGGCGAGCTGCGCCGGAACACGGTGGCGTTGCGGCGTGCCCTCGACGAGGCGCCGGATCTGCTCGTGGTCATCGACGCCCCGGACTTCAACCTCCCGATCGCGCGGGTGGCGCGGGCGAAGGGCGTTCCCGTGCTCGGTCTCGTGAGCCCCCAGCTCTGGGCATGGCGCGCGGGCCGCGCGGAGGCCATCGCACGCTCGATGGACATGCTCCTCTGTCTCTTCCCCTTCGAGCCCGCCTACTTCACCCCCTACGGGCTCGACGCGCGCTGGATCGGGCACCCGGCGGTCGACCGCGTGCGCCTGTCCGCGCGGGAGCCGGGCGTCGTCGCGATCTTCCCCGGCTCGCGCCGCTCCGAGCTCCAGCGGCTCCTGAAGCCCTTCCTCGCGGCGGTCGCGGGCGTCGACGCGCGGGAGGTGCTCCTGCCGCTCGCCGCCTCCATCACGACGGCGGACCTCGGCGCCCTGCCCCCCAACGTGCGGGTATGCACGCCCGCAGAAGCGCTGGCCCGTGCCGACCGCGCGCTCACCAAGTCGGGCACGAGCACCTTGGAGCTCGCCGTCGCCGGCATCCCGATGGTGATCGCGCACCGGGTCCACCCGCTCACGTACCTGCTGGGGCGCCTGCTCGTGCGCGGCGTGCGCCACCTCGGCCTCCCGAACATCCTCCTCGGGCGGGAGGCCGTTCGAGAGCATGTCCAGCACTTTACGCCCGAACAGCTCACGCGGGACCTCAACGAGGTGGAGCCCCCGCCGGTGGACGAACTCCGCGCGATCCTGGGCCCGCCGGGCGTCGCCGAGCGGGCGGCGGACGCCGCGTGGGAGCTCCTCGGCCGCCGCGCACGGGCCCAGACTAGTGGATCGCCGAGCTCGGGGTGATCTTGTCCGCCAGGTGCTGGTGGAAGCGCTTCAGCCAGACGCCGACCTCTTCGAGGTTCGTCTTGTCGCTCGACTTCGTGAGCGCCATGCGCCCGCGCTTGAGGGCCTGCTCCAGCTCCGACACGTCCGACTTGTGGAGCACGGCCTTCTGCTCGCGCCCGAAGGTCTCCAGCGTCACGAGCTGCCGCTCCACCTGGAAGCGCAGCTCCTTCAAGGCGCTCGCGGCCTCCTGATCGCGCTCGTAGGTGGCGGCCTCCTCGCGGAGCTGCTCCACTTCGAGCTTCGAGAGCCCGGTCGGCGCCTGGATCGTGATGTTCCCGTGGGCGCCGCCGCGGGTGTCGCGTGCGCTCACGTTCACGATGCCGTTCGCGTCGATGCCGAACTTGACCTCGATGCGCGGGGCGCCGCGGGGCGCGGGGTCGATGCCCGAGAGCTCGAACTCCCCGAGGCTCGTGTTGTCCGTCGCGAACGCACCTTCGCCTTGAAGGACGTGGATCTTCACGGTGCGCTGGTTCTCCACGACGGTGGAGACGAGCTGCACCCGCTGCGCGGGGATGACGGTGTTCTTGGGGATGAGCTTCGCGAACTTGCGGCCCTCGACCTCGATGCCGAGGGAGAGGCTCGTCACGTCGAGCAGGGTGACCGACTTGACCTCGCCCTCGAGGATGCCCGCCTGGATGGCGGCGCCGATGGCGACGACCTCATCGGGGTTGAAGGCCTGGTTCAGCGGACGCTTGAAGAAGTCGCGGACGAGCTCCTTCACGCGCGGGATGCGGCTGCTGCCGCCCACCATCACGATCTCGTCGATGTCCTCGACGTTGAGCTTGGCGTCCGCCAGGGCGCGCTTGCACTCCTCGATCGTCTTCTCGAAGAGCGGCAGCGCCATGGTCTCGAACTGCGCGCGCGTGATCGTGCACTGGAGGTGCAGCGGGCCGTCCTGCGTCGCGGTGAGGAAGGGGAGCTGGACCTCGGTGTCGAGCGCCGCGGAGAGCTCGAGCTTGGCGCGCTCGGCAGCGTCACGCACGCGCTGGCGCACCACCTTGTCGCCCGAGATGTCGAACCCGTGCTCGCGCCGGAACTGCTCGAGCAGGAAGTCCATGATGATCTTGTCGATGTCGCCGCCGCCGAGGGCGTTGTTCCCGCGGGTGGCCCGCACCTCGCCCAGCTCGCGGTCGATCTGGACGATGGAGATGTCGAACGTGCCCCCGCCGAAGTCGTAGACCGCGATGGTGGAGGACTTGCGGCGGTCGTGCAGGTACGCGAGGGCGGCCGCCGTGGGCTCGTTGATGATGCGCAGGACGTTGAGGCCGGCGATGGTCCCGGCATCCTTCGTGGCCTGGCGCTGGCGGTCGTTGAAGTGGGCGGGGACGGTGATGATCGCCTCCGTCACCGCTTCACCGAGGAAGTCCTCGGCGGAGCGCTTCAGCTTCTGAAGGATCATCGCGGAGATCTCGGGCGGCGTGTACGTGCGCCCGCCGACGTCGAACCCGCAGTCCGCGTTCTTGGCCTCGGTGACCTTGTAGTTGACGAGCGGGAGGTCCTTCCCGGCTTCGCGGAACCGCTTCCCCATGAAGCGCTTCACGGAGTGGATCGTGGCGTCCGGGTTGATGAGCATCTGCCGCTTGGCGATGTCCCCGACGAAACGCTCCCCGCCCTTCGAGAATCCTACGACCGACGGGGTGACCCGCCCGCCCTCCTCGTTGATGATGACGCGTGGCTCGTTGCGATCCATGTACGCGCACACCGAGTTGGTGGTGCCGAGGTCGATACCGATGATCTTGCCCATTCAGTCGCTGCTCATTGACGGGATGAGGGGGTCGACGGCCAGCGTAGACGGAGTGGCCCGGCGCGTCAAACAGCGTGGGATGGGCCCGGTACCGGCGGGGCGCATCCAGGGCGCGGTTGCCGGCGGGGAGGGTGCCCCGGGCGGGGGTCGAACCCGCATGCCCGTGAGGGCCAGGGATTTTAAGTCCCCCGTGTCTGCCATTTCACCACCGGGGCGCCCGCGGGCTGTAAGCGGCGGGCGGGCGCATCGCAAGCGCACCGGCCGGGTCCCGGGACCCCGCCCCCTTTGCTCGCTCTTTCATCGCCCCGAAGGCCCCGGCCCGGCCAGCGCCTCACGGAGCGCGGGGGCGTCGAGGGCGCCGTCGAAGCGGGTCCGGATGGCGCCGCCGGGCTCGATCACGAGGGTGACGGGGATGAGGTTCGGCCACGCCGGGACCGTGCGGGAGAGGACGCCGGAGGCGTCCGCCGAGGTCAGGTTGAACGCCGGGAGACCCCCGCCCTCGTTCGAGAGGAACCGCAGCACGGCGGCCTCGTTGCGAGTGCCCTCGACGTTCACGAGCGCGAAGCGCACGCTGGTGTGTTCGGCGGCAACGTCCCGGAACACGCCCATCTCGCGCACGCACGGACCGCACCAGGTGGCCCAGAAATTGACCACGAGGGGCTCGGCGCCGGGGTTCGCCAGGAGCGCGCCGAGGGCGGCCTCGTCCAGCGCCGTCATGCCCGCGGGCTCGCCATCGTCATTGGATCCGTCATGGCCCGCGTCGGCCGTGGGCTCCGCGACGGGATCGGCCGGGATCGGCTCGGCGGAGGGGGGGCGGTTGAGGCCCGCGCACGCGGTCAGGAGAAGCAGCACGCGCTTTCGTACCTCGCACCCCGGCCGCGGGCTATGGCTCGCGCGGGGGGTGGCGTGGTCTTGTGGCTCCTGGGTGCCTGTGCGCTCCGCGCGACGGTGGCGCCGTCCGAACGCGACCGCGCGCTCGCCGAGGTCGACGCCGCCTGGGCCGTTCGGGCCGAGCCGGGCAACCTCGACGCCGCGATGGACCGCCTCCTGCAGGCGCTCGCGCTCGATCCCGCGGACCCCGCCGTCCTCGCGCGGCTCGCCCGCAGCGAGTGGACGCGCGCCTACCTGGAGCCGGGTGCCGCCCACTTCGAGATCGCCCAGGACTACGGGTACCGCTGCCTCCTCGGGTGGGCGCCCTTCGCCTCGCGCGCCGACGCCGGCGGCTACCTGGTGAGCCCCGAGACCGCGAAGGAGCTGCCCGCCGAAGCTGCCGAATGCCTGACGTGGACCGTCGCGGCCGGGTTGGGCCAGGTGGAGCTGCGCGGCTCCGGGGGCGCCCTCGAGCTGGAGGCCCTCGCGGCGCTGATCGGGCGCCTGGCGGACCTCGACCCCGCCGATGCCCCGGGGTTTGCCGACTGGGCGCAGGCCAAGCTGCTCCTCCTCCAGGGCTCGCCGGACACCCAGGAGGTGCGCCGCCTGCTCGGTGCGGCCATCGGCGACGCGCCCGGCGTGCTCCTCTTCCGGGTCGAGCTCGCGGACGCGCTGCCCGACGCACGGAACGTCGCGCTCGAGGGGTTCGAGCCGCCCGCGCCCGACCCGTGGGCGCTGGAGAACACGGCCTGGCGGGCCCGGTTGAGCCCGCGCAGCGAGCCGTCGGCGCGGTAGCGGGGCGGGGCGACCCCACGCGCCACCGGGTAGGGGCGCCGTTCGCCGCCCTTGCTGGGATGGCGGCGGTAGGCCGAAAAACACGAAAACCCACGACAATGCGTGGGTCTTCGGATGCGAGCCATCGCCGGCGCGTGCCGGCGATGGACTCCCCCCCGCGTTAGGCGGCGGTGGGGCCCTTCATGATGGGCTTGCGCGCGGCACGGCGAGCGGCCTTACGGCGGCGCTTCTCCGCGAGACGCTGCTTCAAGCGGCGCTTCTCGCCCGGCTTGAGGTAGAAACTGTTCTTCTTGATGTCCTTGCGGATTCCCTCACGCTCCACCTTGCGGCGGAAGCGGCGGAGGGCCTTCTCGAAGGGCTCGTTGTCGCGGACAGTGACGATGACCAAGGGTTAGCTCCAATATCTCAAATGCGCGGCGGCGCTTATCCGGTCGCCCTTCGGATTGCAAGGCCGAGCGCTGGGTAAAGTGCTCGGACGCTGGATTCGCGGGGGGTGCGGAGGCGCTCTAGAACGTGATGCCGACGGATCCGCCACCGTAAGGCAGCAGTGCATGGATCCCGCCCTCCAGCCGGATGCTCGCGCGGTCCGAGATGCTGAACCGCGGGCCGATGTTCACGTCGATGTAGGGGAGCGCGGGGGGGGTCTCGATGGAGCCGTCGCTCTCGCAGGACTCCTTCCGGACGTACGCCGGCGTCGGCGCGCTGCCGCAGTCCCCCTCGACGTTGTTGTTGTTCCCGTTGGGGTCCGAAGGGTCCTCGCCGGGCTGCCATTCCTTCAGCTGGCCGATCTTGATGGCGCCGCCGATGCCCGCGCCGAAGAGGAACGAGAACCAGTTGTTCGCCTTCAGCTCGTACGCGTAGTTCGCGCCGATGAGGACGAGCCCCAGCTTGTCGGGCTCCATCCAGGAGCCGTCGAGGTGGTCCTCGGGCTCCTCCTTGTCGTCCCAGTACCCGCCCTTGATGAGGGGGTTCAGGTACTCGACGTAGAAGATGCCGTTGGCCTGGTCGTCCTTGATGACGAACTCGATGCCGAGCGAGTAGGCGCTGACGTGCGGGCGGTCCGGGATCGTGTCGTCGTCGTCGTTCCGGAAGTACGCGAGGTCGAGGATCGAGTCCGGGAGATCCATGTACCGGCCGCGAAACCCGACCTCCATGAGGAACTTGCGCTTGCGGCCGGCGGCGGGTTCTACGACGGGCGCCGCCGTGGGCTTGGTGGCCTCGCCCTCCACGTCGAACTCGGAGTCGTCGGTGCCTTCATCGGCGCCTTCATCGGCGCCTTCGTCGGCGTGCGCGGGGAGGGCGAGGGCCAGGAACGAGGAGAGCAGCAGCATTGCGCGACCTTGACAGGAGGAAGGAGATAGCGTCATCCTCCCCCGATCGGGTAGATGATGTCAATGTTCCTGGGCCTCCTGGCGGGATGCGCGGTGCATCTGGGCGTCCTCCCCATTGCCGGTTCGTGGTCCGTGGGGGAGGTCTCCGCGCTCGTGGCCGAGCCCGACGCGGACGCGTGGGTGCGCGAGGCGACCGTGACGGCGCTCGTGGCGCGTGGCGCGCTGGACCCGTCGGCTCCGGCGGTGGACGTCGTCGTGACCGAGGCGGCGTGGATGCCCGCGCGCCGTGCGGGGGATGTCCTGCTCTACGACGCGCGTCTGACCTTGCGGTTCACCGCGGGTGACCGCGTCGCGACCCGCACCCGCACCTGGAGCGCGGTCGACCCCGGGAATGCCGCCGATGCCCGGGTATTGCGCGAGGACACGCTCCGGATGCTCGCCCGGGAAGCCGCGGACGACGCCATCGGCTGGCTGCTCGCGCCCTGAAGCCTCGGGGCGGCCCGAGACAGCCCCGCCGGGCTATGAGGACCCGCGCCCATGAACCCGCTCGCCGTCATCACCGCGTCGCTCGCCAACCCGGCCCCGGTCTACGTCCTGGTCGGGCCCGAGGGCCTCCTCGTGCGTCAGGCCGAGGAGGAGGTTCGCGTGGCGGTCGCGAGCGGGCCCGTCGCAGCGTTCAACCACGCGGTGTTCACCGCCGGGGAAGACGGGGCGATGGCGTTCCGGGACGCCGCGGCCACCGCGCCGATGATGGCGGCCCGGCGCCTCGTGGTCATCCGCCAGGTGCAGGACGCGAACGCCGCGCTGCTCGACGCCGTGCTCGCCTACGTCGGGGCCCCCTGCCCGACGACCGTGCTCGTGCTCTCCGGCGAAAAGTTCCCCGGCGCGACCGGCGGGATGGACCGTGGCCTGCGCATCACGAACGCCGTGAAGAAGGTCGGCATCGTGGTGAAGCTCGACGGGGAGGGCATCGACCCCATCGCGTTCGCCATGGCCCGCGTGAAGGAGCGGGGGGCGCGCATCGAGCGTGACGCCGCCGCGCTCTTGGTGGAGTTCGTGGGCGGCGAGCTCTCGCTCGTGGTCGCGGACTCCGAGAAGTGCGCCGATTTCGTGGGGGAGGGCGGCATCGTCACCCGTGCGGTCGTCGAGGAGGTCTGTGCGTCGACCGCCGAGGCCGACGTGTGGGCGCTCACCGACGCCATCGTGGCCCGGGACGCCGACCGCGGCCTCGCGACGCTGCACCACCTCCTGGAGGACGGCGAGGCGCCCCACAAGCTGCTCGCGTCCGTGGCGTGGCAGCTCCGGCAGGTGCTGGCGCTGCAGGACGCGGCCCGGCGCGGCCTCTCCGACCGAGAGGCCAACATCCGCATGCCGCCGCAGAAGCTGCGCATGATCCGCGAGGTCGTGGCGAAGCGCCCGGTGTCGCCCTCCGCGATGCTCGAGGAGCTCGCGGCGGTCAACCGCGCGATGAACTCGTCGCGCGCGGGCGATCGCCGGATCTTCGAGGCGTTCGTGCTGCGGCTGGTCCAGCGGTAGCGACGGCGGAGCAGGGGCGCCGAGGTCTACGACCGCCCCGCGCGAAGGACGTGGAGGGCGGCCGCGACAGCGGCCGGTCCGGCCGGGCGTCCCCGACCGGCCGACCGGAGGCGCGCAGCGCCGGAGCCCGGAGCGGCCTGACCCCGAGCGTAGCGAGGGGGCGCGCCCACAGGGCACGGGCTACCCGCCGAGCGAGGTGGTTGCTGACCGAAACGAGGAAAAACACCAACAGCGCCCCGAGGCCGAAGCCAGGGAGCGCCGCTGATGCAGCGTACCGCCGACCCGAACGCCTATTCGGCGGCGGAGTCAGCCTTCAAGCCGTTGACCGCCTTGGCGAGGCGGCTGATGCGGCGAGCGGCGTTGCGCGGGTGGATGACACCCTTCTGCGCGAGCTTGTGAAGCAAGGACACGGTGGAGGGGAGGTCCGCGGCGGCGGCGGCGTGATCGCCACCGACAACGAGGGACTTCAGCTCCTTGACCTTGCTGCGCATACGGGAACGGTTGGCCCGGTTGCGCTGGTTGGCAGCCTGGCTGGTGCGGATGCGCTTGATCGCGTCCTTGTGGTGAGCCACGGGAATCTCCAAGTTCTGGGCGCGGCCAACTATCTCGGTGGCATTCGTTGTCAAGGCCGTCACGATCCGGTAGAAACAGGGCTCCCCGCGCTCCGCCCACCGGAGCCCCTCCCTCCCTCTACCTCCCCCCAGACATGCACGCGCTTCAGGCCCCCAACCTGTCGAGCGCGGCCCGCGTTGCCGATCCCCCGGTTCATATCGGGGTCTACGACGGGCCCCTCGAGCTGCTGCTCTTCCTGGTTCGCCGGGAGGGTGTCGACGTGCGGGACATCCCCGTGGCGCGTATCTGCGATTCCTACCTGTCCTATCTGGACCAGGCGGACGAGATCGACGTGGACCAGGCGGGCGACTACCTCGTCATGGCCGCGACGCTGTGCCAGCTGAAGGCCCGCGAGCTCCTGCCGCGCTCCGCCGAGGCCAAGGAGGAGGAAGAGGAGATCGATCCCCGCGAGGCGCTCGCCCGGCGGCTCCTCGAATACGAGCGCTTTCGCGACGCCGCGGAGGAGCTGGGGCGTCGGGAGCGTCTGGACCGCGACGTGTTTGCCCGTCCCGCCGAGCCCCCCGCGCCCGACGAGCAGCACATCGACCCGGGGATGGACTCCTTCGGGTTGTTGCGCCTCTTCTACGCGGTGGCCGAACGCGCGGCGCGCCCGCCGCACCAGCACCGGATCGTGCGCGAGCGCTTCCGGTTCGCGGACACCGTGCGCTGGATCCTCGGCCGCCTCCTGCCCGGCGAGGAGACCCTCCTCTCCGAGCTGATGATGGACATGGGGACCCGTGCGCGCCGCATCTTCACCTTCCTCGGCGTGCTGGAGATGGCGCGCCTGCAGCTCGTCGACGTGGTGCAGCACATCCACCTCGGCGCCATCCGCGTGACGGGCAAGGTGAGCCTCGAGGAGGCCGACCTGTCCGCGCTCCCCGTCGAGGAGCCGGACGAGGACGCCGAAGAGGACGCTCTTGGGTAGGCGCGATGGCTGAGCGGGAGGACGAGGACAACGTCGTCGTCCTGCGGCCCGTGGCCCCGGAGCGCGACCCCGAGCCCGAAGGGGACGGCGAAGGCGGGCCGCCACCGCCGGAGCTCCTGGTCCCCACGGTGGAGGCGTGCCTGTTCGCCTCCGCGGGCGTCGTGACCGTCGCGCAGCTCGCGGCCGCGCTGAAGCTCGACACTGGCTTGATCGAGAGCGCGCTCGAGGCCCTCGGGGAGCGGCTCCGACGCACCGGGTCGGGCGTGCGTCTCGCCCCGGTGGGCGACGGCTGGCAGCTCCGCACGGAGGCGCGGCTCGCCCCGTGGGTGGCGGCGATCCGCGGGGGAAAGCCGGTGAAGCTCTCGCGTCCCGCGCTGGAGACCCTCGCGGTGGTCGCCTTCCGCCAACCGGTGTCGAAGGGCCTCGTGGACGACATTCGCGGCGTCGATTGCGGCGGCGTGCTCCGCATGCTGCTCGATCGTGGGCTCCTGAAGGTGGTGGGGCGCTCGGAGGACCCGGGCCGGCCGCTCACCTACGGCACGACACCCGCGTTCCTGGAGCTCTTCGGCATGCGCAGCCTGGCCGATCTGCCCACGCTGAAGGACCTGCGGGCGCTGCGGGACGATGACGTGCCCGACGGCGGCGTGGTGCCCTTTCCCGAGGGACCGGGGCCGGAGGGGCCGGGGCCCGGAGGTTCGGGGCCCGGAGGTTCGGGGCCGGGCGGGCGCGGGCCGCAGGGGCCGGGGCCTCGCTGACGCGGACGGGGAATCGCGCCGTGCTCGCCATCCCGGCACGAATCGGTTAGACGCCGGCATGCCCGTCGTGAGACGCGCACGGAGTACGACATGGAAGAGCAAGAAGGGAAGCGGCGCCTCGCGAAAGTCATGGCGGAGCGCGGTCTGGCGAGCCGGCGGGAAGCCGAGCGGATGATCACGGAAGGCAAGGTGGAGGTGAACGGCACCGTCGTTTCCCACCCCGGCCACCCGGTGGATCCCGACAAGGACCGCATCAAGGTCGACGGGCGCTACGTCCAGAAGGACGCCGCGCGGAAGGTGTACTACCTCCTCTACAAGCCGAAGGGCTACATCACCGGTCGCGACGACCCGGGCGGCCGTACGTCCGTGTTGGAGCTGCTCGGGGACGTGCCGGATCGCGTAGAGCCCGTGGGCCGCCTCGACATCAACACCGAGGGCGCGCTGCTCCTCACGAACGACGGCCCGCTGGCCCACAAGCTGACGCACCCGAGCACGGGCGTGCCGAAGCGGTACCTCGCGAAGGTGTGGAAGACGCCGTCGGACCGCACCATCCAGCGCCTCCAGGACGGGGTCATGCTGGAAGACGGCAAGAGCGCCCCGGCCAAGGCGCGCGTGGTGGAGAGCACCGACACCGGGAACACCTGGGTCGAGATCACCATCACCGAGGGCAAGAACCGGCTCGTCCGCCGCATGCTGGCGGAGGTCGGCCACCCGGTCAGCAAGTTGCGCCGCGAGTCCTTCGCGACCATCAGCATCCGCGGCCTCGAGCGCGGCGAGTACCGCACGTTGACCTTCGAAGAAGTGCAGCGGCTCCGCGACCTCGCGAACGGTGTCCCGGCCTCGGCCGTGGGCCGGAAGGCGCGCGGACGCAAGATCGGCTTCGCGAAGCCGGACGAGGAATGGATGCGCAAGCGCCTTGACAGGCAAAGCCGTAAGGTTAATAGGCAGGCACCGCCGCGGGGTGGAGCAGCCAGGTAGCTCGTCGGGCTCATAACCCGAAGGTCGTCGGTTCAAATCCGGCCCCCGCAACCACCTTGGATTCAGGTTACTGCCAGTCAGGAACCAGGATTCTCTCGTCTCGGTTGGTCGAGACGAGGTTCCTTCGCGTGCGAAGGAGCCAATTCGTGGCACTCGTAATGTGCCACAACCAACAACCCCGTCGCGGGGTGGAGCAGCCAGGTAGCTCGTCGGGCTCATAACCCGAAGGTCGTCGGTTCAAATCCGGCCCCCGCAACCACCTTCAAGCCCGGATCCCCGTAGCAACGGAGATCCGGGCTTGTTTGTTTTTGGGCTGCGTCCCTGGGTCTCGCGGCGGGCCGGGGCTCCCGCGACGGACGGGGGGAGGGCCGCGGGCGGATGACCGGTCGGCGCCAGGGAGGCGCTCGTCGACGCGGCGCCTGGCGAGCCGGACGCGTCGGCGGGGCCTCCGGCTCGAAGCGGGGACGGGGGAGGGGGCCGGAGACCTGCGGGTTGCCGGCTCGCGGGAGGGGGCGCGTCGCCGCGGCTGCGGGCGGAAGGGCGACGACGTTCGCCGCGCGCCGACCTGGCGATGCCTCGGAGCCCAGGCCTCCCGCGGCGCGCAGCCCCGCGGGACCGAGGGCGTGACCGCGCGCAGCGGTGGGCGCCGGTGTACGCGATCCTCTTCGTGTCGCCGGTTGTCGCGTGGTCTCTCATTGCGTTCCCAACCTGCCCAGCCTGTGGCAAAGACACACCGGCACCCCAGTCCTGGACCTAAATGTGGCATGACACGGATGGCATTGACTCCCACCCGTCCGTGAGCAACATTGTTTGTGTCCAGGCCCCGCGGCACCGGGAACGTCCAATGATGGTCGCCCCGTCCCGAGGACCGGGAATCACACACCCCCACTCGACTTCTCTCGCGAAAGAGAGTTGGAGCCCCCCCATGTTCCGTTCCCTCGGCCTCGCCCTCGCCCTCGGCCTCTGCACCATCGCCCCCGCGTTGGCAGAGGAGCCGCACCACCACGGCGAAGACCACAACCAGATCCAGGGCGTGCGCGTGGACCTCCACGGGAACGTCCATCGCTACGGCGTCTTCGGGGCCGGCGGTCGCGTCGAGTTCGCCCTCGTCCCGGACGGCTTCATCGGCGGCAACGTGCGCGACGAGCTCGCGTTGAGCTTGGGCGCCGACGCCTTCTTCGCGCCGCTGTACTTCGGGGACAACTACTACGACGGCGGCGCCTGGGTGGTCCCGATCGGCGCGGTGCAGTGGAATTTCTACCTGGGCGATCGCTGGTCGGTGTTCCCCGAGGTGGGCGTTGCGCTTCACGTCGGCTTCCGCCAGGACGAGTGGTACGACAAGCAGGGTCGTGGCTATGCGTGGCTCTACGCCGAGCCCGACCTCGGCATCGGCGCCCGCTACCATTTCACCAGCCGCGTGGCGCTCCTGATGCGCCTCAGCACGCCGGGCGGGCTCCAGGTGGGCGTCGTCTTCTAGCCCTCCACGCTCGTGACGCGGCGAGTGTGGGTTGCGGACCGGTTCAGATTGGCCACGCGCCCGCTGGAGCTCTGCCGCGAGCCTGGCCGTCCGGCGGGTCCGGTATGCGTGCCGAACACGCCGGAGGGCGCGTCCGGGACGGCAGGCCACGGAATCCCCGCGGCGCCCGTGCATGGCTGCGCATGGGTATCCCGTGGCACGCCGCACTAAGATGTGCCCATGACCCTCGCGCGCGATCTCCAGGCCTCCACGCCAGCCCTGCTCCGTCGCCGGTTGCTGGACGGGCACCCCGTCGACCCGCGAGCGCTCGAAGGCTGGGCCTACCGCGGCACCAGCGTCGGACTTCCAGCGTTCGTCGAACGCTTGACCTGGAAGACCTTTCAGAAGACCTTCTGGCGCGATCCGGTGACCGGACGACTCCTGGGTTGGAACGTGCGGTTGGAGCAGGACGGGATCGACGTCCCGAGCCGCCCACGAAAACGCGACGGAAAACCCGTCTGCGTCTGGCACTACGAGGTGATCGAGCCGCGCGGAGTCGCGATGCCCGCCGGCTTCGACCGGGGGCTGATCATCGACTACGGGCGCGGCTACAACCCGCCGATCGACATGCGCTTCGTGAAGGACCCGCTCGTGGCCGTCGAGGCGGGCAACACCGACGTCCTCCTCGGCGTCAGCTACGCCGTGATCCTCGGGGCCTGCCTCGCCACGCCGACCTGGTTCACGCTGGAACGCGAACACCCGATCGAATTCGTTCCGCGAGAGCTGGTGTGACAGCCATCGAGAAGCGTTGGGCGGAGTGCATCTTCGCCGCGGTGATGCCCGTGGCCGCCTCCCCCCTCGCGGCAGCGGGTCCGGACACGACGATGTTCTGGCGATGCATGTCCACCGGCGCCCCGACCTTCCTGCCGGGCCTCCGGTCGATGGTGCTGGCGATCGTGCTCCTGCCCCTGTTCGACCGCCGCTTCCTTCGCCCGTTTCCGATGCTCTCCGCCGACCAGCGTGAGGCCTTCCTCGTGGCGCTCGACGGCGACCAGGCCTACCTCTCCCGCCAGCTCGTCGCGACCGTCAAGATCCTCGCCTGCTTCGCCCGGTTTGACTCAAGAGCGTCGGAGCCCGGCCAATGACCCGACCTCTCGTCCACATTGACGGCCGCACGGTCCACAAGACGCTCCTCCTCTCGGCCGACGTGATCGTCGTCGGGAGCGGGCCCGCGGGCGCAACGGTAGCGGCAAGGCTAGCGGCGGAGGCCGTGCGCGTGCTTGTGTTGGAGGAGGGGCACAGCCACCCGCCGGAGACATTCGTGGAGAGCGGGGTGCAGGCGATGTCCGCGTTGTACCGGGATCTCGGCACGTCGATCGCACTTGGGGACAACCCGATGCCATACCTCCAGGGTCGGGCGGTGGGCGGGACCTCGGTGATCAACGGTGCGATCTGTTGGGAGTTTCCCGACGAGGTATACCGGGCCTGGGCGGACGCCGATCCGGGGCTTGGGGACGCGCTGCCGTTCGAGTCTCTCCGCGCGGCCGAGGAGGCGCTCTCGGTGCGGCTCCACATCACGGGCACGGACCCGGCGATCGCCGGGCGCAAGGCGGAGATCATGGCAGCGGGCGCCGACCGTCTCGGCCTCACACATCGTCCCATCCGCCGCAACGTCGTCGGCTGCCGCGGAGCTGGACGTTGCCTGCAGGGCTGCCCTCACGGCGCAAAACTGTCCATGGATCGCTCGCTCCTGCCCGACGCCGTGCGCGACGGCGCGCGGATCGTCGCCGGGGTCCGGGTGACAGGCATCCTGACCGACGGGAAGGGCGCGTATGGGGTTGTCGGGGTCTCGGCCGGAGGCGCGCGGGTCGAAGCGCGGGCCTCCCGCGGCGTGGTGCTCGCCGCCAGCGCAATCCAGACACCCGTGTTGCTCCGAAAGAGCGGCATCCACCACGGCCCGGTGGGCGACGGCTTGTCCGGACACCCGGGAGTGTCCGTCACCGGGCGATTCAAGGATCCGGTCAACAATCACCTGGGTGCGACGCAGGGGCATGAGATCACCGGACTTCGGCACGAAGGACTGAAGTTGGAGACACTTGGGTTCGACCGCTCGATCCTGGGGAGCCGCATCCCGGGGCTCGGCCGCGAGTTGGCCCGCCGCATCGCCGAGATGGACCACTACGCCGTACAGGGCGCAGCGCTCCGGGCCGAAGGACGAGGCTCTGTTCGGCCCGGGTTCGCTGGCCCCCGCGTACGCTTCCCCCTGCTCGTCCAGGACGTACAGAAGGCGCGGCGCGCAGTCCGTCGACTGGGAGAGGTGCTGCTGGCTGCCGGCGCGGAGGAGGTCTACCCGGGTGTCGCGGGCTTCGACCCGGTGGTCCGCGATCCGAAGCGAATGGCCGAGATCGAGACGGACGGTACGCTCGACCCGAAGGCCTATCCGATGTCCGTCACCCACCTGTTCGGCACGGCGAAGATGGGCTCGGATCCATCGACCAGCGTGGTCGGAACGGACTTCCGGCACCACGCGGTCCCGGGCCTGTGGGTCGCGGATTCGAGCGTGTTCCCGACGAACCTCGGGGTGAACCCGCAACTGCCGATCATGGCGATGGCGACACTGTGTGCGGCGGCGATCACGGCAGGATGAGCATCCTTCATCGAGGTCGCCGGCTACCTACACCACGTCCCGGCGCTCGAAGGCGGCCCGCGCCCAGGCCAGCGCGAGGGCGCCCACCGCGAAGGGCCAGCCGAGGCCGTAGGCGACCACGACCCGCGCGCCGAGCGTACGGACGGCCCAGGCCCCGACGGGGCCGAGCGCGGTCATCTCCGGCTCCACCGCCGCGAGCACCCCGATCCGGCCCGCCTGCATCGGGTTGAGGCCGGCGAGGGCGAAGACGACCCGCGGCTCGACGTCCCACTGGAGCAGGAGGCCGAGGATCACGAAGTCGACGAGCACGGCGCAGGCGACCCAGACGACGAGGCCGCGCAACAGCGCCTGCTCGGGACTCCTCGACACGGCGCTGGCGAGCATGCCCAGCGACGCGAAGCAGGTCCCCTGGCCGAGCAGCACGGCCGTGAACACGCCGAGGAGCGCGGGGTCGACGGGCTCGCCCAGGACCGCCGCCCCGCAAGCGAGCGCGAGCACGGCGCCGACCACCGGCAGCGCGACGGCCGCCAGCCGCGGCAGGAACAGCGACCAGAAGCACCGGCCGCGCGAGTTGGGGTAGGAGAGGTACCACTCGAGCACGCCCGTCTGCTGCGACGCGGTGATCGCCTGGGCGGTGGAGAACGTCGCGAGCAGTGGCAACAAGAGGAGCGAGGCCTGGACGACGCCGCCCATCACGCGGCCGAAGCCCGTGAACCCGAGCACCGACGACTCGCGCACGGACACGAGCACGAAGAAGCCCACCATCCCGGCGGACAGCGCGAGCGCCGCCAGGAACCAGCGTGCCCGCAGCACCGCCGTGGCCTCCAGCCGCGCGATGGCCGGGATCATTCCGCGCCTACCCGCCGCCGCGCCTCGTCGACCGAGATCGCGCCCGGGGTCCCCGGGGGCACCGCCGTGAGGCCGCTGCCCATCGGCGTGATCGCGCCCGTCGCGAACGCGACGTCGTCCTGGGTGCGCCACCCGTCCGCGTCGTGGAACCACACCTGGAGCACCGGGGGCTCGCGCTCGGCCAGGTAGTGGAGCGCGCAGCCGGGGTCGTCGAAGGGGAGGGTGGTGCCGCTGGTCGTGACGATGGCGGCGGCGTGGCGGGGGTCGCTCACGAGCATCGCGCACCATGCGCAGGCGTCGCGGTCGAAGGCGATGTCGGGGGGGCGCGTCGGGCTCGGACGCGCGCAGGCGAGGGCGAGGGCGAGGAGGGTCATCCGGCCTCCGGGACGTGCGGGGTGAGGCCGGCCGCCTCGGCGAGGACGGGGTCGGCGAGGACCGAGCCGAGGGTCGCGTCCGCGCGCACCCGGCCGTCGTCGAGGACCACGATGCGGTCGACGAGGTGGCGGACCTCGTCCATCCGGTGCGAGGACAGCAGCACCGCGGGCGCCCCGGCCGGGTCCACGCGCTTCTGGTCGAGCCGCCGGATGAACACGTCTCGCGCGTGGGGGTCGAGGTTGGCGGTGGGCTCGTCGAAGCAGAGCAGGGGGCAGTCGGTCGCGAGCGCCATGGCGGCGAGGAGCTTCTGCTGCATCCCGCCCGAGAGCCAGTCGAAGCGGACCCCGCGCAGCCCCGCGACGTCCAGGCCGAACGCGCCGGCGACCTCGACCAACCGCGCGACGGGCCGCCCCCGCATACGGGACCAGGCCGCCGCGAGATCGCCCACGCGAGCGGGCAGGGCCGGCGCACGCTGGGGCACCCAGGCAACGCGCTCCTGCGCGGCCGCGTGGTCCTCCCAGGGATCGAAGCCGGCGACGCGGACCCCGCCCGAGACCCGCACCAGCCCGAGGATCGCGCGCAGCAGCGTCGTCTTCCCTGATCCGTTCGGGCCCACGAGCGCGACGCGTTCGCCGGCGTGGACGTGGAGATCGACCCCACGCAGCACCGCGCGCGGGCCGTAGCTCTTCTCCACACCGTGGAGCACGATCACCCGTCGACCCGCGGCTCGGGATCCACCACCAGCGGCGGTGGGCGGAACATCGGGAACGCCCGCCCGACGAGCTCGAGGATCCCGGCCGCGAGGGTGCCGTCGAAGAACGCCGCGACCGGGCGGCGCTCGACGAGCCCGCCGGTGCGCGGGTGGATCGTGTGTGGGTAGTCGCCGATGCCGTCCCCGTCGAGGTCGTAGCCGACGTAGTCGCTCCAGCGGTTGCCCACGAAGCTCGGCGCCGGCCCCATGCCACGGCGCACGTCCTCCACCTGCACCGCGTTCTCGTGGAAGTTGTTGCCGCGAAAGTGGGCCCCCGGGAGCGCGCCCTGGAGGCGCACGCCGATCTGGTCGTAGGCGACGAGGTTGTCCTCGACGATGACCTCGCCCGCCTGGGGGGAGGAGTCGAGGTAGAGGCCGACCGTGTCCTCGAGCAGGCGGTTCCCGACGATCCGGACGTCCCCGACCTCCTTCAGGCCGATGCCGAAGCCCGCCGAGCCCCGCGCACCCCGGACGAGGTTGCGGGCGATCGAGACCCCGTGGCTGTACATCACGAAGATGCCCACGGTGTCGTCGAGGTAGACGCCGTCCTCCACCACGTTGTCGTCGGCGAACATGAAGTGCGTCCCGTAGCGGGAGTGCTCGACGCGGTTGCGGGCGAACACGTTCTCCGACGAGAACCACGCCACCATGTCGCGCACGTGCTCGAGGAGGTTGTCCTCCACCCGGGTGCCGCGCGACTCCCACAGCCGGATGCCGTCCCCGCGCAAGCCCATCGACCGCTCGCGCCAGCCGCGCACGACGCAGCGCCGGATGGCGCCGTCCTGGACCCGGCGCAGATCGATGCCGAGGTAGGTGTCCTCGATGACGAGCTCCTCGAGCACGGCGCGGTCGCCGGTCACGACGACTCCCGCGTCCCCCCGGATGGAGTCCGCGCCTCCGTGTCGCACCGCGAGCCGGCGCACGGTCACGTCCGCCGCGACCACGAGGAGGACCGAGCCGACGCCGGAGCCCACCACGGCCGCCCCGGGCTCGCCTTCGAGCGTCATCGGGCGGTCCAGCGCGAGCGGGCCCCGGTGCTCCCCCGCGGCGAGCACGAGCCGGGAGCCCGCGGGCAGGGACGCGACGAGGGCGGCGAGATCGTCTCCGGGCACCGCGCGGACGACCCGGGGAGGCCCCGCCGGGATGGAGACGGCGGCGACCTCCACGGGCGGCGGCGCGGGCGCGGCGTGCTCCTGGGCGATCGCGAAGGCGACCCAGCCGAGCATCATCGCGCGGGCCCCGGAGGCGGGGCCGCGCGGGGCGGGGCCGCGGGGGAGGCGTGCGCGCGGGGCCGGATCGCGGCGAGGACGCCGAACACGACCGCCACCAGCGCGAGCGCGAAGCCTGCCATCGGTCCGGCCTGGGTGCTGAACTGGCCGATGTGGCCCTCGCCGAACAGCACCGGGGTGAAGGGGTCCAGGTGCACCGGGGCACGGGGATCGAGCGTGTTCCCATACCGGTGCAGCCAGTACCAGGTGTCGACCAGGAAGCCGACCGGCAGCATCGCCGCGATCACCGCGGGGAGCCAGCGGAGGCGTACGACCGCGGTCGCGATCGTCGCCAACGCGAACGCCGCGACGAGCCAGGCGCTCCACGCGCGCTCGAGCGGCGCCGCGTCGGCGAGGTGCGCCATCCCGATGTAGTGGTTGATGATGTCGACCTCCTGGACGTCCCCGCCGAGACCGTGGAGGTAGACGACGAGCTCCAGGCCCTCCGGGTACTGCGGCGCGAGGAGGTGGAAGCGCCACCACGGCAGGAACCACGAGGCGCCCATGCTCGCCGCGGCCAGCGCGGCGAAGGCGATCGCGCGGGATCGGTGGGTCGTCTTCGGCTGGCGGAGCGCCGTGGAGGGGCCCGTGACCATTCAGCCGCCCTGCGACTGGATGTACGCGAGCAGCTTCGGCAGCTCCTCCTCCGTGACCCCCTGGTTCGTCATCTCGGTCATGTGGGTCTTGAACAGGTCCTTCGCGACCGGGTCCTGCCGCACCATCTCGGACGGATGCAGGATCATGCGCTCGATCCACGGGAGCGGCCGGCGCGTCATGAGCCCGGTCAGGTCGGGCCCGACGAGCTTCGCCCCGAACTGGTGGCAGGCGCCGCAGCCGCGCGCCTCGTAGACCTTCTTCCCGGCCTCGATGCTCGCGGGGTCCGTCGGGATGGCCGTGAGCGTCGGGACAACGAGGCCGGGCGGACCCTCGCGGCCCACCTCGGCGGGCGTCGCGGGCGTGCCCGGCGTGGCGGCCTCCTCCTCCTCCTTCTCCTTCTCCTCCTCCTCCTCCTTCTCCTCCTGCCGGGAGCACGCGATCGCGACCAGCGCGACGGCGAACAGGACAGCGCGCACGTCAGCCTCCCTTCGGCCGGACCAGCAGGTAGCCGGCCATCTCGAGGTGGAGCGCCGAGCAGAACTCGGTGCAGTAGAACGGAAAGACCCCGGGGGTGTCCGCGAGGAACGTGACCTCCTCGTAGCGGCCGGGCTCGAGGGAGACCGAGACGTTGTACATGTCGATGGCGAAGCCGTGCGTCTGGTCGCGCGCCTGCTCGATGCTGGTGATGTGCAGTGTCACCTCGTCGCCCTCGTTCACCTCGATCGTGTCCGGGGTGAAGTGGCTCCGGATCACCGTCATGTACACGTCGACCTTCTTGCCGGACCGCTCGACCCGCTCCTCCCCCGGGGCGACGGCGCCCGTCCCCCGCGCGTCCGTGTACGGGTTGACGCCGGCGGGCGTGTACGTCTGGAGCGTCTTGAGCTTGTCGGCCTTGATCAGTTGGGCGTAGTGCGGCTCGCCGAGGCCGATCGGCAGGTCCGCGATGAGCTGCATCGTCGGGCCGCTGATGTCGATGAGCTGGAAGTTCTGGGGCTGGAGCGGGCCCGTGCCGACGTAGCGGTCCTGCGACATCTTGTTCATCGCCACGACCCACTTGCCCTTGGGGTGCGCGGTGTCCCCCTCCGCGGCGGTGAGGTGTCCGATGTTGTACTGCACGGGCATCGAGACCGGGGGCTCGTCGAGTTGGGTGTAGTTCCAGCGCACGACCGTGCTGTCGAGGAACACGGACGTGTACGCGTGCCCGGTGTCGTCGAAGGTCGTGTGCAGCGGGCCGAGCCCGATCTCCACCTGCCCCCGGAGCGACTTCTGGAAGTCCAGCACGGACACCCCGAAGGGGTCGGTCCCCGTGAATTCCCCCCGCTCGATGAGGTCCTTGATCTTCGAGAACTCGTAGACCGACGCGTGTGTGTCGAGCTTCCCGGCCACGACGATGCCCGTCCCATCCGGCGTGACGTCGCAGCCGTGGGGGCTCTTCGGCTCGGGGACGAAGACGAGCACGTGCTCCTTCGCCGCCACGTCGAGCGGGAGGACACGCATGCCGTTGATCTCGACGGCCCTGCCCGCCGCGACGAGCGACTCCGCCTTCCGCAGGTCGACCACGTGGAGGTAGTCCATGTCGTTCTGGGAGGCGCCGCTCTCGAGGAAGGGCTTGCCCTCCCCGAGCGTCCCGGCCGCCATCTCGGTGTCCCACGAGTTCAGGAACACGTAGCCGTCGCTCGCGAACTTGCCGGCGTCGGAGATGTCCTGGGCGTAGGGCGGCAGCTCGACGGCGAAGGAACGCGCGGGGTCGATGCGGCCCTTCTCCCGATCGAACTTCCAGAACGTCGCGGCCCCGCGGTAGCTCTTCTGGAAGTCGGCGAGCGGGGCAAATCCGCCACCCAGCGGCGTGGCGTATTGGCTGACCTCGAGCACGTACTCGGTGTTCGGGGTGACGATCGCGCCGCCGTGGGAGCTCGCGAGCAGCGGGTTCGTGACGATCTGCTTCGTCATGAAGTCCGTGAGGTCGATGACCGCGATGCGGGAGTTCGCCTTGTCGTTCACGAACATGAACTCGCCGTCGTAGTCGCCGTTCGTCTCCGAGAGGTTGGGGTGGTGGATGTCGCCCCACGTCAGCGTCCGCCCGCGCTGCTTCCCCTCGCCGTACAGCACGGCGTCGCCGAGCCCGCCCATCCCGTAGCCCTGGAACGGCTCCGGGGAGAAGACGGCGACGTACTTGAGGATGCGCATGCTGGGCACGCCGATCGCGAGCACGAGGCCGCTGTGGCCCCCCGACGCCAGGAGCACGTACTCGTCGAGCTTCCCGCTCGGCGTGTAGGTCTTGGCCGCGGCGAGGATGTCCGCTTCGGAGAGCCCGCGGCTCTCCATGATGCTCTCGAGGTCGCCCCCGAGCGCCTCGTGCTCTTCTTCCTCGACCTCGCAGGCCGTGAGGAGGCGCAGGATCAGGCCAGCTCCGTTCATTCGCGGTCTCCAGCAGGAGGGTAGGCGCGAATGCCCGAGGGGGAAGCCGGAAGGGACTTGGTTGTCCTCGAGGCGTGCGGCGCGCGTGTCCGGCGGCGGCGTCGTGGTGCGGGGGCCCTCGCCGCGGGGTGACACCTCGGCCTCCTGCGGGCTAGGACGCCCGGATGCCTGCCGCTGCCCGCACCCTCCTCGGACTCGCGCTGACCCTGGCGCTCGCGGCGGCGATCGTGCCCCTGGTCGGGGAGCTCGACGATCACGTGCGGGTGCTCATCCTGTGCATCCTGGCTGCGCTCGTCGCGGTCGGGCGGGCACTCCGCCCCGCTAGCGGGGCTGCCACGAGCGTCGCCCTCGGCACGCTGATCGCGCTCGCGACGGTGCGGTACACGGGCCCCTGGTCAACCTGGTTTGCGGGCGGGGCAGGGGTGTTCGGCGTGCTCGGGCTCCTGGCATGGCGGCTCGGGGGCCGGGCCGTTGCGATGGTCGCGGCCGTCGCCCTCATGATTGCCATGACACAGGTGCCCCCGGGCGAGCGCCTGCCGAAGGTGCATACGTGGAACCAATTCCACTACGTCCTCGGCACGAAGTACTTCGACGAGGTGGGGTACGACGACCTGTACGTGGCCGCGCTGCTCGCCGACGAGGATGGCGCCCACCACTTCGCGGGGGTGTCGAAGCTGCGTGACATGCACACCTACCAGTCCGTCTCGCGCGCCGACGCCCTGGAACGTGCCCGGGCCGAGGGGCTCCGCGCCCGGTTCACGGATGCCCGGTGGGAGGAATTCCAGCACGATCTCGACGTGTTCTACCCGATGTTCGCCAAGGAGACCTGGCCGAGCCTGTTCACCGATCTCGGCTACAACCCCTCGCCGGTGTGGGTGGTGCTGCACCGCCCGTTGTTACAGGCGATCACGCTGGACCGCCGCGCGATCGGCGGCCTCGCGGCGCTGCAGATCCCCATGTATGTCGGAGTGGTCGTGGCCGCGGTTTGGGCCTTCGGCCTACGCGCCACGTTGTGGATCACGCTCTGGAACCTGCTCTTCTTTGGGAGCCGGGGCCGGCTGTACGGGGGGTACTGGTCGTACGATTGGCTCGCCTTGGTGGTCCTCTCGTCGGTCCTGGTCGCGAAGGCCCGCCCCGCGTTGGCGGCCGTGCCGGTGGCAATCGGCGGCCTCATGCGCGGCTTCGGCGGGCTCCTCGCCATCGGGCCCGCCGTGCACGCGGTGGTCGGCCTCGTCCGGGCCCGCCGCCCCGACCCGTGGGCGGTCCGGTTCCTCGTGTCCCTCGCCGGGATGATGCTGATCCTCGCTGCCGTCAGCATGACGACGGCCCGGGGCGCCGGCGCGTGGACCGACTGGATCGAGAAGATCACGTTCCACGCCGCGCGCGTCTCGACAGGCGGGCGCCACCTGGGCCTGCAGGTGCTCTTCGGCGAGGATTGGAGCACCCCCGGGCACACCGCGGATCTCGACCTCCGGCGCACGATCTACGCCGGGCAGGCGTGGGCGTACCACCTCGTCCAGGCGGTGCTCGTCGGGTGGACCGCGCTGATCCTGCCCCGTCGGAGCCGCCTCGACGCGGCCTTGCTCGGCCTGATCCCGGCGTTCGCGCTCATGGTGTTGTCACGGTACTATTACGCCGCGTGGAGCGTGCTGTTGATGCTCGGAACGGATGAGCGGCACCGCGAGGGCCGGCTGCCCGTGCAGCTCGGGATGTTGAGCGTGCTGGCGCTGCACGAGGGCCTGTTCCTCGTCGACGGCACCACGCCGGACAGCCGCCATCAGGACGTGAACGTGCTGTTGCTGTGCCTCGCGGTGGGGACGTTGGCGGTGTACACGGTGCGGGACCTGCGCGCCCAGGCCGTTGGTCGGCCTGCGGGGCTGGCGGACCCGTCGACCGAGCCCGGGCAGGCGCATACATCATGACGATGTGGACCGCGCTTGCCTGTGGCGCCCTCACCTGGACCCTCCTGGAGTACCTGCTCCACCGGTTCGTGTTCCACGAGCGCAGGCTCGGCGTGGCCCTGTCGCGCGAGCATCTCGAGCACCACGCGAAGGTCGACTGGTTCACCCCGATGGCGCGCAAGCTCCTGCTCGCCGCGGTCATCCTCCCCGCGTTGGCGCTCGTGGCCGTGCCGATCGTGGGGTGGGCGCCGGGCCTTGCGTACACGAGCGGCGTCGTGGGCGGCTGGCTCGCCTACGAGGGCCTCCACCGCGCCATCCACGTGTGGCCGCCCCGCACCGCGTACGGCCGTTGGGCGCGGCGGCACCACCTGCACCACCACTTCGCCGACCCCCGGCGGAACCACGGCGTCTCCTCGCCGCTGTGGGACCACGTGTTCCGCACGTTCACCCCGGTGGTGACGGTGACCGTCCCGGCGCGCGCGGCGACGAAGCTCCCGTGGCTGCTCGACGGTGACGCGGTGCGTCCCCACCTCGCGGGGACGTACGTGGTCGGGCCTCGGCGTGACCCCCCGTAGTTCGCGACGGGCGCTCACTCGCGAAGACCGACCCCGCCTCCGATGAGGGTCGCGCGAGCGCTCGCCTGGGCGAGGGCCGCCTCGCGGTTCACGGCGACGACGATGCCGGCGGTCCGCCCCTGCTTCTCCGCCCGCTCCCAGATCCGGGCGGGCTGCGGGAGCGGCCCTGCCAGCACGACGCGCTTGCCGCGGGCGCGTAGCGCTCGAATCGTGTTCCCCAGGGCGGCGAACCCCGTCGCGTCGATCACCGGCACCCGAGCGAGGTCGAGGATGAGCGTGTGGAAGGTGTCTCCGTGCGAGGCGTGCAGCGCCTCCATCGCCTGGTGGGCCGCCCCGAAGAAGAGGGGGCCGTTCACCTCGTAGATGGCGACCCCCGGCGGCAGCTTGGGCAGGGCGTGGTCCTCCTCCGTGGCGTCGATCGCGAACCCGCTCTCGGTGAGCTCCGCCATGCGCTGCATGAAGAGGACCGCGGCCAGGAGGAAGCCGACGCTCACCGCCCACACCATGTCGAAGACGACGGTGAGCAGGAAGCAGGTGAGGAGGACGAACACGTCGCCCTTGGGGGCGATGCGTACGACGCCGACGAAGTGCCGGATCTCCGACATGTTCCAGGCGACCAGGAGGAGGAGCGCCGCGAGGGAGGCCATCGGGATGTAGGCGACCAGCGGCGCGAGGAAGAGCATCGCCGCGAGGACCACCAGGGCGTGCGTGACGGCGGCGAACGGCGACCGGGCGCCGGCCCGGATGGCGGTGGCGGTGCGGGCGAGGGCGCCGGTGGCGGCGATGCCGCCGAAGAACGGCGCGACGATGTTCCCGATCCCCTGGCCGACGAGCTCGGCGTTCGGGTCGTGGCGGGTACCGGTCATGCCGTCCGCCACGACGGACGAGAGCAGCGACTCGATTGCGCCGAGCACGGCGATGGCGAAGGCGGCGGGGAGCAGGGCGCGGAAGTGCTCGAAGTCGAGGTGCAGCCCGGACCACGGCAAGGCGGGCCGCGGCAAGACCGGCGGGATGCCGGCCACCTGGACCCCATCGACGGTCGACTGGAAGCGACTGCCGATGGTGGCGACCTCGAAGCCGGGCCAGAGCGCGTGCGCCGCTGCTACGCCCGCAGCCACGGCGCCGATGGCGAGGAGCGGCGCCGGGACCTTCTGGATGACCTTGGGGAGCAGGAGCAGCAGGGTGAGGGTCGCCGCGGCGACGACCACTTCGCGTGGGTCCAGCGTCCCGCGGGCCTGCCACAACGCCCACACCTTCTCGTGGTAGGGCTCCGGCATCGCGGCCAACTTCAGGCCGAGCACGTCCTTGATCTGCAGGGTGGCGATGACGACGGCGATGCCGGTCGTGAACCCCGTCGTGACGGGGTAGGGGACGAAGCGGATGAGGCTCCCGAGCCGGGCCACCCCGAGCACCACGAGCAGGATCCCGGCCAGGAACCCAGCGGTGAGCAGGCCCGACAGGCCGTGCCGCGAGACGATGGGCGCCAGGATGACCACGAACGCGGCGGTCGGGCCGGTGACCTGGTACTTGCTCCCGCCGAGGAGCGCGGTGACCGAGCCCGCGAAGATCGCCGTGTAGAGACCGTGTTGTGGCGGCGCGCCCACGGCGATGGCGAGCGCCATGGAGAGCGGTAGCGCGACCACGCCCACCACCAGCCCTGCGAAGACGTCGGCGCGGAGGTCGGCCCGGCCGTAGCCCTTCTGGAACACGCGCCGGACGGCTGCGCCGATGGGGACGGAGAGGCGGGGGGGCGCGTTGGAGTCGTCCATCACGTCCCAAGCTACGAACAGGGGCCGGATCGTCCGCATGTCGTAGGCCCATTGGCCAGATCGGCTAGGCTCCCCGCACATGCTCCGCCGTGCTCCGCCCACCTCCCTTCCCGAGCTCGAGGCCCGCGCGGCCGCCCTGACCGGCCTCCCGCTCGCCCGGCTGGCCGCGGAGCTCGACTCGCCGGTACCGGCCGACCTGCGCCGGGCCAAGGGATGGGTGGGCCAGCTCGTCGAGGCGGCGCTCGGCGCGGAGGGAGGCTCACACCCCGAGCCCGACTTCGATGCGCTCGGGGTCGAGCTCAAGACGATCCCCGTCGGGAGGGACGGGGGGCCGCGCGAGTCGACGTTCGTGTGTACGGCGCCGATCGAGGGCGCCTTCGAGGCGAGTTGGGAGACCTCCCGCGTGCGCCGGAAGCTCGCGCGCGTGCTCTGGGTGCCCATCGCGGGCGACCGGGGTGAGCCGCCCGGCGCGCGGACGATCGGCGCGCCGCGGCTGTGGGTGCCCAGTCCCGTCGAGGACGCGGCGCTCGCCGGCGACTGGCTCCAGCTCTCCGAGCTGATCGCGGGCGGCGAGCTGCACCGGATCCATGGCCGCCTCGGGGCCGTGCTCCAGCTACGACCCAAGGCGGCCAACGCGGCCGACTACGCGTGGATGCTCGACGAGGAGGGGGCCTGGGTGCGGTCCGTCCCGTTCGGATTCTACCTGCGGGCGCGGTTCACGCGCGGCGTGTTGGGGGCGTAGGTCATCGACAGCTCGGGGCCGGGGCTCCAGAAGCTTCGGCTTGGGGCACGGGCGCGTTGGCCGCGTCCACCACGGGGCGGGTGAACTCCCGCATCGCCGTGGCGACGGTCGCCAGGGTCTCGGGCACGCGAGCGTCCACCCACCAGATGAGGAGCTCGTACAGCCCGCCCGCCACGTAGCGGACCGCCAGATCCCGCCGGCGGACATCCGGGACGAGCGGCGCCAGGTCCTCCGCAACAAACTCGAGCAGCAGCCTGCGGAAGTGCTTCTGCACCACAAGCGCGGTGCGCTCCCCGAGCAGCGCGCGGTGCAGCCGGCGGTTCTGGTCCAGGTGCTCGAGGAGGGCGTTCGCGTAGGCCAGCGGCGGCCTGAGGGCTTCGTCTCCTTGCCCGACCTGCGCCCGCAGGGCGCTCCGCAGGTCGTCGAACCCGCTGGTGAGGAGCTCTTCCTTGTCGGCAAAGTGCGCGTAAAAGGTCGATCTCCCCACGTCGGCCCGCGCGCAGATGTCCTGAACCGAGGTCTGCTCCCACCCCTTCTCGTAGGTGAGCAGGAGGAGCGCCTCCCGGAGCGTCCGACGCGTCCGCTGAACTCTGCGATCGGGGGTCTTCACGGGCCGGGCTCTATCCGTTCGGGACATTCGCCGCCCCGTGTCCCGAACGGGAGCCCGGGTGGACCCTGTACGTGGGTCGCAATCGGTCCGCCGCATATTCGTTCGGCGCGTCCAAGGAGACCAAAATGGCTATCGCCGTGCCAACTACCGCAACGGAAGGCGTCCCGATGGACGCAATGAGGAAGACCTCGCTCGTCGCGGGCGGATTCTACCTGACGAGCCTCCTTTCGGTCGTGACCTTGCTGCCGGGCGTGAACGCACCCCCCGTCCGGGCGGCATGATCATGAACACCAACCAACCAAATCCCCCGTCCCTCGTCGTGCGCGTCTCGGGCTTCAAACACGCCGGTGGGCGCGCCATCGCGAAGCTGTACCGGCCGGGGGACAACGTCCTCGCCAAGGAGGGCTCCGCCATGGCGAGGGTCGAGATCCGCGACGGGGTGGCGGAGTGCGCGTTCTTCGGCCTCCCGGAGGGGCCCTACGCGGTCGTCGCCTTTCACGACGAGAACGACAACGGCGTGGTCGACCACCGGCTCGGCCTGCCCAGCGAGCCCATCGGGTTCTCCAACGGGTTCCGGCTCTCCCTCCTCTCGGGGCGGCCAACCTTCGAGAAGCTCCGCTTCGAGCTCCGCCGCCCATCCCCCGAGGTCCCGATGACCCTCGCGATCGAGGTTCGCTGATGCGACGCACACTCCAGATTCTCGCCGGGCTCCTCGGCGTCGCGGTCCTCGTCCCCGTGGCGACGCTCGCGTACACGTTCCGCGGGCTCGAGCCCGTGGTCGAGGGGGCCGAGCTGCCCGGAGGGGCGCGGCTCGTCCGGGGCGGGATCTCCAACGTGTTCGTCCTGCCGACCGGGACGGGGGTGGCCCTGGTCGACTGCGGGGACGACCGGGAAGGGGAAGCCATCCGTGCGGAGCTCGCGCGGCGGCGGCTCGACATGGACGCGGTGGAGGCGATCTTCCTGACGCACGGCCACCGCGACCACCTCGCGGCGTGCAGCCTCTTCCCCGCTGCGCGTGTGTACGCGCTCGAAGCGGAGGTGGACATCGTGGAAGGCCGGGCCGTGGCGCGGGGGCCGGTCCCCCGCCGGCGGTCCCCGGCGACCGATCTCGGGGTGAAGGTCACGGATGTGCTGCGCGACGGAGACACCGTGCGCCTCGGGGCGCTGGTGGTGCAGGCGTTCCAGGTGGAGGGTCACACCGCCGGCAGCGCGGCGTTCCTGGCGGACGGAGCGCTCTACGTGGGCGACTCCCTCTTCGTCGAGGACGACGGCGGCGTGCGCGGGGCCGCCTTCATCTTCAGCGACGACATGGACGAGAGTCGGGCATCCATGCGCGGTCTCGCGACGAGGCTCGTGTCGAGCGGTGCGCCGGTCACGACGATCGCGCCCGCCCACTCCGGTCCGTTGCGCGGGCCGGACGCTCTCGGGACCTTGCTCCGCGATCTGGGGGAATAGCCGTGCTCCTGCTCTCGCTCCTGACCCTTGCCGCCGCCCAGGACGCGCCGCGCGCGCGGCCGTCGGCGCCCCCGCCGGAGGCCGCGGCGCCGCCCGCGTCCGAACCCGCCGCGCTCGCCGAAGGCGAGCTCCCGCCACTCGTGAAGGACCCCGCGATCTTCGAGTTCGTGCAGGCGCCGTACCCGCCAGAGGCCGAGGCCGCCGGCATCGAGCGCACGGTGCGGCTCGTCCTCGAGATCGACGCCACCGGCGCGGTCACGAAGGTCGACGTCGTGACCCCTGCCGCGCCCGGCTCCGTCGAGGCCCTCTTCGACGCCGCCGCGGTCGAGGCCGCGCGCCAGTTCACGTTCTCCCCCGCGGAGGATGCGACCGGGCCCGTGCCCGTCGCCGTCGAGTTCGACTACGGCTTCCAGCTCGCGCCGGAGCCGGTCCCCGTCGAGGAGGCCGCCCCCGCCCTGGCGATCGAGGGCACGCTCCGCGAGATGGCCACGCGCGTGCCGATCCCCGGTGCGGCCGTCCAGGTGAAGCGCGGCGATGTCGTCGTCGCCAGCGCCACCACCGACGCCGAAGGCAAGTTCGCCATTGCCGGCGTCGAGCCTGGCGAGGTCACGCTCGTCGCCTTCACGACCGAGCACCAGAAGGACGTGATCAAGCTCACGGTCACCCCGGGCGAGGTCGCCGAGGTCTCCGCCTGGCTGCGGCGCCTCACCTACCGGGGCGCCGGCGTCGTCGGCATCTACGAGCAGGACCGCCCCCCCGAGGTCACCCGCCGCACGATCACGATGGCGGAGGTGCGTCGCGTACCCGGTACGTTCGGTGATCCGGTGCGGGTCATCCAGAGCCTCCCCGGGGCGGCCCGCGCGCCCTTCCTCACCGGCCTGCTCATCCTCCGGGGTGCCAACCCCGAGGACAGCAACGTCTACGTCGACGGCGTCGAGGTGCCGCTCGTCTACCACCTCGGTGGCCTCCGCTCGATCATCAACCCCGATCTCGTCAGCAGCGTCGACTACCTGCCCGGCACCTACAGCGCCCGGTACGGCCGCTCCACCGGCGGCGTCATCGACGTGCGGACCACGTCCGAGTACCCCGAGCAGACCAAGCTCGCGTGGCGCTCGGACGTGCTTGACACCGGCCTGTTCGCTACCGGTCGCCTCGGAAAGAAGGGGAAGGAGAAGGTTGGCTTCTCCATTGGCGCCCGCCGCTCCTACGTCGACGCCCTGCTGGGTATCGTGGCCACGAACCTTGAATTCTACTCGGCACCCCGGTGGATGGACTACCAGGTGAAATTGGAGGCCCTCGACGTTGGTGACAACGAGCTCTCCGCGTTCCTGTTCGGTTTCCAGGACGACCTGATCATCCGCACCAACAAGGACGCAGAGGACCAGGTGGGCGTACACTACTCCACCCATCGGCTCGTGCTGCGCTGGGCGCGCCCGCTGTCGGAGACCGTAAAGTTCCACCTCCAGCCCGCCTTCGGCATCGACGGCGCGCGGGTCGGCTTCGGTAGCGAGATCGGCAGCGAGCTCGACTCGATGACCATCGACCTGCGCGGCGAGCTGCGGTGGACCCCCTCGGAGGCCCTCTCCGTGGCCGTGGGCCTCGACAGCGAGCTCTACCGCGCGGATCTGAAGCTCTACATCGCGGGCGTGCCGGTCGACGGCCAGGACCCCCTCTCCGAGGAGGAGCCCATCGAGATCGACGGTGGCCGGTGGAACGCCTACCCCGACCCCTACGTCGAGGCCCAGGTCCGCCCGCTCGCCGACCGCGACCGCCTGCTGTTCGTCGGCGGGCTCCGAGTCGACGGGATCATCCGGACCCCGCCGGACAACCCGGGCGAGCCTGTCCAATTCGCGCCCGACCCGCGCTTCGCCACCCGGTTCGAGGTGTTCAAGGGCGGCACGGTCAAGGCCGGCACCGGGCTCTACCACCAGCCCCCCCAGAACGCGCAGCTCATCGGGGATGCGTTCTTCGAGCGCGCGTGGGGGAGCGAGCTCGGTTGGGAGCAGAAGATCGGCGAGGCGGTCACCGCCGACGCGACCGGCTTCTACCGCTGGATGGATCCGCTCGCGCTCGGCTTCGGCCTCCCTGGGGAAGGGGGCGGCTTGCCCGGGGAAGGGGAGGGGAACGGCGTCGGCCGCGCCTACGGTCTCGAGGTGATGGTCCGCCATGCCCGCGTCGACAAGTTCTTCGGGTGGATCTCCTACACCCTCTCCAAGTCGGAGCGGAATGACACACCCGGCGACAAGGAGGGCTGGTACGACTACGACTTCGACCAGACACACATCCTCACCGCGGTCGCCGGGTACCGCCTGCCGCTCGACTTCGAGGTTTCCGGTCGCGTCCAATATGTCACGGGCAACCCCTACACCCCGTACGACGGCAGCGGCCTCTACCTCATGGACGAGGGCAGCTACCTCGGCTTCCCCGGCGCCGACACCAACAGCGAGCGGCTCGCGCCCTTCTACGGCGTGGATTTGCGCGTCTCCCGCCTGTTCACGTTCAAGCACTGGCAGTTGGAGCTGTTCGCCGACGTGCTCAACGTCGTGCACGGCGAGAACCCCGAGTTCCAGCTCTACAACTACGACTACACCGAGAGTGCGGTCATCTCGGGCCTGCCCATCGTGCCCTCGATCGGCTTCCAATTGGAGATGAACCTGTGACGACCCTCCTCATGCTCCTCGGCTGCCAATCGATCACTCTGTCCCAGGAGTGGGATCTCGACCGGCTGCGCCTCCTCGCCGTGCGCGCCGAGCCCGCCGAGCCCCGGCCGGGGGAGGCCGTCTCGTTCACCTCCCTCGGCTATGCCCCCGACGGCGAGGGCTGGGGCGCCATCTGGTTCGCCTGCGTCGTCGGCTCCGAGCTGGGTTGCTCCTTCGACTCCACCCTGCTCGACGGCCTCGCGGATCTCGAGTCGATGACCCCCGAGGAGCAGGTCGAGCTCGTCGCCGCGCTCCAGGCGGCGGGCCTCATCGGCTTCGAGCCGGGCTTCGCGCCCGCGTGGACCGTGCCCGAGGGTGCCCTCGCCGGCCTCACGGAGGAGGAGGCCCTCGAGGGCACGAGCGCGACCGTGCAGGTCACGCTCACGACCGCTCCGGAAGGGGGCCCAGGGGAGACCGAGCTTGTGCTCCGGCGCATCCCGATCAGCCTCGCGCCCACGCCCAACACCAACCCCGACATCGGCACCTTCGAGGTGCAGGGCGACGCCCTCGCCGCGGGCGCGGGCCTCACCGGGGCCGCCGGCCGCGAGTACGAGATCGTGGCCACCCTCGCGGGGGAGCTCGAGGAGTACGCCTACGTCACCACCGCAGGTGGCTCCGAGACCCGCACCGAGGCGCTCGAGTGGCGCTGGTACACCGACGTGGGCACCCTCGCCGCGCCTGTCTCCGTCAGCGTCGACGACCCGACGCCCACCTCCGATACCATCCTCTGGACCCCCGACGAGGCCGGCGAGGGCGTGCTCCACGCGGTCGTGCTCGACGGCCGCGGCGGCATGGGGTGGTGGTCGGTGGCGGTCACGGTCGAGTAGGCGCGGACGGGGCGGGGGGCCGGGCACCCGCGCGGAGGCTGCCTAGGCGTGAGTGGAGGCATCCGAACGCCCCCGCGCTCCCGTCAGAAGTTGACCGGAAACTCCCACGGATCACCCGGAATGTCATTCACCCGGTACGCGAGCACCTGCGCCGCCGCCTCGCGCAGCTTCGCACGTTCGGCGTCGGTCGTCCCGCCCGCGAGCTCCGCGAGCAGCCCGTCGGCGAGCACAACCTGCGCCCGCAGCGCCGAGAGCAGCGATTCGCGCCACAGGCGGCCCGCCTCGCCGCGCAGGGCATCGTGGGCAGGCGCGGGGAGCTCGTGGACCCAGCAGTCGGTGCGCGCGATGCAGGATGCGCTACGACGGTCGCCGAGGAGCAGGGAGCCCGTCCCGAAGACGGCGCCGCGATCGAGCGTGGCGAGAATGCTCGCCTTTCCACCGTAGATCTCCCGCAGCACGTCGAGCGTTCCCTCGGTCAGCACGAACGCGCTGTCCCCCGCGTCGCCCTCGAGGAAGACCGGGTCCCCCTCCGCCACCCGCCGGGGCGTGAGCGCCTCCACGAGGGCGGTGAGCGCCGCCACGGGGGCGTCGCTTAGCCGCGGGAATCGCCGGAGCAGGGAGTAGATGCCCGGAGGCGTCTCGTCCTCGGGGCCGGAGAGCGCGCGGAACACCCGATCGAGCGCGAGCGGCACGATGCGCGTCGGCGCGTCGACGCCCTGGGTGCTGGCGGCGGCGATGCGGTGATCGGCGTCGCGGACCCGGCGGGCCATCGCCTCGAGAGCGCGCTGCAGCAGCGGATCGTAGACCTGGGGATGCGATGCGCGGAGCGGCGCGAGCGCGGTGCGAGCGAGCACGAGGACGCGGGTGGGCGCGGTCACCGTCACGGTCGCGACGCGGGGCTCGCCGAAGAACGCCGAAGCTTCGCCGACGAGCTCTCCGGGCCCGATCCGCCCGACCTCTCGCATCCCGACGCGTACGGCCAGCGCGCCGTCCACCACGATGGCGAGCGCCTCGGCGGGCTCGCCCTCGTACCAGAGGGTCCCGCCGCCGAGGACGCTGCGGAATTGGAACAACGCTGCCGCGTCGGCGAGGAGCTTGGGGGCGACGCCGGCGAACAGGGGCTGGCGGAGGAGCAGATCGGGGATCATGGGCGCCGGTAGTAGCACGGGCCGGGCGCGGAGGGCCCTTCCGCCCGAGCCTCACCCCTCCGCCGCACCGCGGGGCTCGATCTCACCGTCCGCCGGAGACCCCCCAGTCGGTGGGGGCGTCCGACAAGGTCAGGCTCAGGGTCCCGCCCCGGGTGATCTCCTCGTGGGTGATCCACGCGCGGTCGAGCGCCGCGCCGTCGAGCGTCGCCGAGGCGATGTACGGCTGGGTGGCCGGATCGCCAACCGTCTCGATCACGAAGGTCCCGCCTGCGTAGTAGCCCGGGTGCAGCCGGAGCTCGGCGCGCGATACCGCGGGTGTGGTGATCGTCCACACCGGCTCGCTCGGGTCGATCTGGTAGAGCCCCAACGACGCCAGCACCACCCACGCCGAGGTGGCGCCGGCGTCGTCGTTGCCGGGCAGGCCGTCGGGCGTGACCGAGAAGCTCGACTCCAGGGTCTCGCGCACGCGGCGCTGCGTGCCCGACGGATCGCCGGCCGCCGCGTACAGCCAAGGGATGTGGAAGCTCGGCTCGTTCGACACGTCGAAGTGCCCTTCGTCGAAGAAGCGGTCGAGCCGCTCGATGAAGGCGTCGTGCCCACCCATCGCCTCTACCATCCCGGGCACGTCGTGCAGCACGTGGAAGCTGTAGATCCAGCTCGTCGCCTCGCAGAACCCGCTGGAGGTGGAGTACTCGTCCGCGTCGAAGGGCTCGACCCACGACCCGTCGACGTTCCGCGGGCGCGCATAGCCGATGGAGGTGTCGAAGGTGTTCCGCCAGTATTCGGCGCGCGCCGTGTACCGGGCGGCGTCGTCGTCGCGCCCGGTCACGGCCGCGAAGCGCGCGGCGGCCGCGTCGTCGACCGCGTACTCGAGGGTGAGCGAGGCCGACTGCGCGGGGTCGCAGGCCTGGGGCACGAAACCGAGCTCCAGGTACTCCGGCGGCGTGCCGAGGGACGCGTAGCCACACAAGCCGTACGGCACGCCCTCGGCTTCCTCGGTACCGGCCTTGTCGATGGCAGCCCAGGCCTCGTCGGTGTCGAACCCGTCCAGCCCCTTGACCAGCATGTCCGTGAGGATGGGCACGGTGGGGTTGGCGATCATCACGCGCGAGTAGCCGGTGGCCGCCCACGAGCACTTGTCCAACCACCCGCCCTGTTGGTAGACCACCAGCGCGCTCCGCGCGATGTCGTCGCGGAGCTCGGGCTCGAACAGCGTCCCCAGCGGGTGCACGGTGCGGAACGAGTCCCACTGGCACCAGTCGTCGGTCATGAACTGGAGGCCGTCGGCGTCGAGCACCTCGGCGTCCCCGCTGGCGTGCACCGCGTAGCGGCCGCCGGCCTCGGTGTGATCCGCGGGCTGGAAGGCCGAGCGGTACAGGGCCGTGTAGAACTGCTGCTTCTGCGCGTCCGTCCCGTCGACCTGGACCCGGTTGAGGACGTGGTTCCACTCCGCCTCCGCCCGCGCCGCGACGGTGTCGAAGTCCGCGTCCCCCACGTCGGCGTCCAGGTTCTGGCGCGCCTGCTCGGCGGAGATGTAGCTGATGCCGACGCGAACCTCGACCGTGGTCTCGGCGCCGAAGGTCCACCCGAGCCACCCGCCGCTCCAGGCGCCCTCCACCGCGTCCGCCCCCTCCGTCGCGTCCTCGCCGTTCTGGAAGGTGCCGTGGGTGGTCGGCGGGACGGAGACGGTGATCGCCGTGTAGACCGTCGTCCGTGCCGTGTCGCCGAAGCTGTCGTACAACGCCGACAGGAGCGGGTGGACGAGGTACTCGCCGTGCCCGGTCGCCTCCGACCCGCTGAAGGCGAGCGCCCCGTCGATGCTCGTGCCGAGGCTGCTCCCCACGTCGATCAGCACGCGCGCATCGCCCGCGGGGAAGGTGTAGCGGTGCACGGCGGCGAGCGAGGTCGCGGTGAGCTCGACCTGCACGCCGCCCGCGGTGACGGCGTAGTAGCCGGGCCGGGCCGACTCGGTGGCGTGCTCGAAGCTCGCGGCGCGCGCGTCCGGATCGACCACGAGGTCCCCCGACTGGGGGAGGAGCAGGATCTGGCTGTACCCGTTGAAGGAGGCGCCCGGACCCTCGAGGTGGGTGTGGGAGAACCCGTCCATCCGGGTGTCCTCGTAGCGGTACGCGTCCACGACGCCCGGCTCGGCGTACGTGTCCGGGGACGCCCGGACCATGCCGTGCGGCACCAGCGCGCCGGGGATGGTGTTTCCGGGCCCCCCCGTGCCCACCAGCGGATCGACGAAGTCGGTGAGCGGGAGCTCGGAGTACGTGAACGGCACGTCGTCCGGGTCCGTGGAGGGTTCGGGGGCGACGTCCGCCGTGCAGCCAGCGAGGAGGACGAGGGGGAGCGACAGGGCTTTCATCGGGGTCCAGGAGCCGGAGCGGCCCAAGCTGGACCATCCGTCCCGGCCAGTCTACAGCAGGACCGCGATCGATTGTGGTTCACACGCCGGGGGCTCTCCCCCGCGTGGCCCGCAACGGCTGCCCCGGGATGCGGGCGAGGTCAGGGTGGAGGCGGCGTTCGGCGATCGGCCGGCACACCCGGCGCGCGGGATCCCAGTCCTCGCCGAACACGTCGGCGCACACGCGGTCGTAGAGCTCGGCGTCGCCGCGGCCGTCGGGGCGCGGCCGCGCGTGGGGCACTCGAGGCCCTGGACCACCAGGGCGACGTGGCGCCCGCCGAGCGGAGCGAGTCGCACCGGGCGTCCTGACCGGGCACAATGGTAGCGTGTTCGCTTGCTCGCCGAAGCGCGGCGGGACTTGCGCCTTGCCAATATATGCGACATTTTCGGGCGATGGAAGTATGTTCGCGACGGCGCCGGAGCCCACCTTGTCTCTCCTACTCCTGCTGATCGCTTGCGTCCCCCAACCTGACACGGACCTCCCTGTCGAGGAGTCGGATACCGACACCGACACCGACACCGACACCGACACGGACACGGACACGGACACGGACACGGACACGGACACCGACACCGACACCGATTTCGTCTGCCCGCCGTACCTGGGCATCACCGCAGTGGGCCAGGCCTGGGACTGGCACTTCAACCCCGCGTACGAGGAGGACTTTGGCGGCACGGGCAGCTGGACCCAGGTGCTCGACTCCTTCACGCCGAGCGCCGGCCGCGCCGACTGGGTGCAGATCACCGACACCGTGTACACCCTCCCCGATTTCGACGAGTACACCTACCACACGGAGACCGTGGGCCACTGCGACGCCGACGGCGGCTGGATCACGAGCCAGATCAGCGACATCCACTACGTCTACGGCGGCTACGAGGCCAACACCACCTCGTACACGACGTACGACACCCCGCTCCTGGTCATGCCTCCCGCGCTGCGCGTGGGCGACACCTGGCTCGTGGACAATTCGGGGGTGTCTCGGGTGGACGGCCAGCCCGATGTCACGTTCACACTGAACACCACCTACGAGGCGACCCTCAGCGACGCGGTGGAGGTGCCCGCGGGCACCTACGAGGTCATCGAGTTGCGCACCACCACCCCCGAGTCGACCTTCACCTACTGGGTGGAACGGGACGTCGGGTCGGTGAAGTCTGACATCGCGGAGTTGCTCGACTACCGGCCGTAGCGGACGGCCGTAGCGGACGGCGGTAGGGGATGTCGGCGGCGGTGATCGCTGCGTCAGGCCGCTCGCGCGCCGAACAGGTCCACGGCGAGCGCTTCCTTGCCGTCGGGGAGCACGTTGAACATGCGAAAGCTGAAGTGATCCGGGTCGTACCAGTCGAGGACGATGCGCCAGCCCCAGGCCGGCGATCCGTCGCCTGCCGAGTACGTGCAGAACAAGCGGACCGCGCTGCCCTGTACGTAGCCGTGCAACACCAGCGCACTGGTTGCGTGGAACGTGTCGGTGAAGTCGCCGCGGCACGACGGCGCGGGCCCGCTGAGCACGAGCTCGCCCTCCTTCTGCACCCCTTCGTGAGCCCAGCGCACGGACACGCGGTCGGCGGCGATGACGAGCGTTCCGTCAGAGACGTGGGCGGGTGTCCCCGGCATGAACCAGAGGCGATTGGAACCGGCGAAGCGACCGTGGTGCGAGGGAGGGATCATGTGTCGATTGTACCTCAGGCCACGATGCACGCAACGCAGGCCCGGCGTTCGGCCGATGGGCGACCATCCGCCCGCGCACCCGGACGAGCGCCGCGAGGAGCAGCGTCCACGTGCCGAGTAGTCGATGCCAAAGAAGCCCCGCCGCCGATTCACGCCGTCGCGGAGCGTGGAGCGGCTGAGTTGGTGCTACCCAGTCCCCTCTACGCGCTCGCGTGGACCCCCTGGTCGTCGCGTTCCCGCCCCGGCGCGGGCGGGCCCGTCGAGCGGAGCAGCCCGGTCACGATCGTCGTGGTCGCGGCGAGCCGACCACTACCGTCCGCAGGTGCATCGGCTTCCGATATGGCTCGCGCCGAATCCGGAGCGCCCCGCGGCGCGGTGCGCGGAGGTCCCGGTCGCGGCGGCGTCACCCCGCGCGCCGGTCGCGGCGCCCGTCGGTTCGGCCTACTCCGCGGCCGGCAACGTCGGGTCGTCGTAGTTCACCGCCGTGACGGTGCCGACGGTCTCGCAGGGGAAGGTGATTCCTGCCATCCCGGCGGCAGTGTCACATTGGCTCCCTGAGCAGCTCATCGCGAACGTCCACTCGAGGTCCGCCGCCCAGCGTTGCGAGAACGTGTGGCTGACGCCGTCCACATCGAGCGTGCGTTCGGCGAACGTGCCCCCCATCTCGAGGCCCCAGTTGATCGTGGCGTCGACCCCGTAGCTGGCGAGGTCCATCCCTCTCGCGGTGGCGTCGCACCAGAAGTCGCCTTCGAGGTGGTAGGTGCAGTTCACAAACTGGTTCTCGTTGGCCGTGGCCTGCTCGTCGAACACCTGCGGGCCGGGGTCCACGTGGGAGAGCGTGATCGAGTCCCAGATCACCAGGCTGTAGGGGTTGGAGTTGACCTCACACGCGTTGCCGCCCAACTGAAGGTCGCTCACGAAGAACAGCACCCCCTCGCCGGGGCCGTTCTCCACGAAGTCCATGTCGAGCTCGGTGTCGGTGTCGGTGTCGGTGTCGGTGTCGGTGTCGGTGTCGGTGTCGGTGTCGGTGTCGGTGTCGGTGTCCGTGTCGGTGTCCGTGTCCGTGTCGGTGTCGGTGTCGGTGTCGGTGTCCGTGTCGCCGGACTCGGCGGGGTCCGTGGGGGCGGTGCAGGCGAGGAGGGTCAGAAGCGAGAGGGTGCGCACGGGGGTCCGGGGTGAGGTTGCAGGTTAGCGCCGTTGCGTTGGGCCCGAATCTCTCACCGATCTCTCATCGGCGCTGGTTGGGGCCGGGCGCCGCGGCCGTCCCGAGCCCAGCCGAGTCCGGCGCGCCCGCGGGTCAGCGCCTCGCGTCCACCGCCGACCACGAAACAATCCAGCTCTGACAGGCGTTCAACCTATGCGGCCTCAGGTCGGGGGCGGAAGGTGTGCCCCTCTTGCTCGACGGTCCAGTCCGAGACGTCCGGGGATCGCCTCCCCAATCCGGATGCCCTCGCCTTCCATCCAAGGTGTGCCCGAGGAGCGCACGTAAGGCGGCGGCCGAACCGCGGGCTCAGTTCCTCGCTTGACCGTCGATCGGTTGTGAGGTTCCATGCGCGCATGGTCACCCCGTCCCTACGCCTGCTCCTGCTCCTGTCGGCGTGCGGCCCCGATGTAAGCGTGTCCAAGATCGCGGTGGACGCCGATAACGACGGCTATGACGAGCAGGTGGACTGCGACGACGCGCGCGACGACGTGAACCCCACGGCGGAGGAGCGCTGCGACGGGCGCGACAACGACTGTGACGACGTGGTCGACGAGGACGCCACCGACGCCGGGACGTGGTACGCCGACGCCGACGGGGACGGCCATGGCGACGCGGACGGGCCCGTCGTGGCCTGCGAGGCCCCGCCGCAGACCAGCGCGAACGCCACCGACTGCGACGACGGCGACGACGGCGTCCACCCGGAAGCCGTGGAGACGTGCAACGGCACGGACGACGACTGCGACGGGTCGACCGACGAGGACGCCACCGACGCGACCACCGCGTACATGGACGCCGATGCCGACGGCTATGGGGACGCCGACACGGGCCGGACCGCCTGCGAGCACCCCGCCGACTATGTCGGGGACGACCGCGACTGCGACGACACCGACGCCGACGTGCACCCCGACGCGCCGGAGCCCGACTGCGCCGACCCCGTGGACTACAACTGCGACGGTTCGGTCGCCTGGGCCGACGCCGACGCCGACGGCTGGGCCGCCTGCGAGGACTGCGACGACGCCGACGCGACGCGCTCGCCGGGGAACGTCGAGGTGTGCGACGGGGCGGTGGACGAGGACTGCGACGCGCTCGTCGACGACGACGACCCCGATGTGAGCGACGCCGCGACCTGGTACCGCGACGCCGACGGCGACGCCTGGGGCAACCTCGCGCTCACGACGCAGGCCTGCGCGGAGCCCACGGGGTTCGTGGCGGTGTCGGGCGACTGCGACGACGCCGACCTCGCCCGCAGCCCCGGCCTCGCCGAGGTGTGCGACGCCGCTGACCTCGACGAGGACTGCTCGGGCGCCGCGGACGACGCCGACGCGGGCACCGACGCCTCGACCTTCGCGGCCTTCGCCCGCGACTCGGACGGGGACGGCTTCGGGGACGGTTCGCGCACGGTGACCCAGTGTGATGCCCCTGCCGGGTACGGCCTCGACGCAACCGACTGCGACGACACCGACGCCGACGTCCACCCCGGCGGCGTCGAGGTGTGCGGCGGCGGCGACGAGGACTGCGACGGCCTCGCCGACGACGACGACTCCGACGTACACGACCCCGGCACCTGGTACGCCGACCTCGACGGCGACACCTTCGGGGACGCCGCCCTGGGCTTTGCGGCCTGCGTCGCGCCAGCGGGCACGGTGGCGGACGACACCGACTGCGACGACGCGGACGCCGACGACTTCCCCGGCGCGCCCGAGACGTGCAACGACGACGACGAGGACTGCGACGGCACCGCCGACGACGGCGTGACGACGACGTTCTACGGCGACGCCGACGGGGACGGCTACGGGGACTCCACCGCGGCGTCCGCCGCGTGCGCGCTCCCCCCGGGCCACGCGGCGAACGGCGAGGACTGCGACGACGCCGACGCCGCTGTCAGCCCCGCCGGCGGTGAGGTGTGCGACGCCGCCGACGTCGACGAGGACTGCGACGGCCTCGCTGACGACGCCGACCCGTCGGTGACCGGCACCACCACCTGGTTCGCCGACGCCGACGGCGACGGCTACGGCGATGCGACGAGCTCCCGCGCGACCTGCGCCGCGCCGAGCGGCCACGGCACCGACTCGAACGACTGCGACGACGGCGACGACGACGCGTACCCCGGCGCCGAAGAGACCTGCGGCGACGGCGTGGACCAGGACTGCGACGGCGTGGATCCCTCCTGCGGGCTCGACGGCGCCTACACCATCGCCGACGCGGACGTGATCCTCACCGGCGCGACGAGCAACGCACGCTGGGGCCTGTCCCTCTCCTCGGACTTCGACTTCGACGGCGACGGCTGGGAGGATGTCCTCGTCACCGGCTCGGCGGACCTCTCGACCTACGGCGGCAGCCGGTCGGTGCTCGATGTGCTCACCGAGGTGCCCGCGGGCGAGTCGGTCGGGCGAGAGGTCGCCGCGTTCCACGCCTACGGGGACGCGACGTACAGCCAGCTCGCCTACGGCTCGTGGGGCCTCAACGACCTCGACGGGGACGGCGACGACGAGATCGCGGTCGTGCTGGACATCATCGGGACGGACACCGTCAGCCTGATCCGCGGTCCGCAGACGACGAGCAACGTGCTCTTCACCGGCGTCGACTACGCGACCTACTCCTGCGCCGTGGTGGGGAGCGCCGGCAGCTCCGACGCGCTCACCGGGTACCAGGACTGGCTCTGCGGCAACTACTTCAACGGCAGCAGCTCGCAGGGGGAGGTCACCGTCTACAGCGGGCTCGGCACGGTGGTGGGCACGATCATCGGCGAGGACACCTACGACTACGCCGGCAACGCGCTCGGCGGCGGCGAGGACATCGACGGCGACGGCTACGACGACTACCTCGTGGGCGCGCCCCACGACGACGACAACGGGGACAGCTCGGGCGCGCTCTATGTCGTCTACGCGCCGATCTCGAGCTCCTCGACCTTTGACCTGTCGAACGCCGATGCGAAGGTCGTGGGCGCCGCGACGCTGGACTACCTCGGCTACGCCGTGGCGCGGTCGCCAGGGGACGTCGACGGCGACGGCTACGCCGACGTTCTCGTGGGGGCGCACGGCGACGACGGTGGGGCCGTCTCCGCGGGGAGCGTGATGCTCTTCCACGGTCCCTTCTCCGGCGAGGTCGAGATGACCGACGCCGAGGCGACCGTGCAGGGCACCTACGCGCTGCTGCTCGGCGGGGGCCACGCCTGTGCCGACATGGGCGACGTCGACGGCGACGGCGCGCCCGACCTGCTCGTCGGCGCGTCCCTCGAGGCGACGGCCGGCTCCTACTCGGGCATGGGCTGGCTCGTGGCGGGACCGCTCGCCGGCACCTACGACCTCGGTGCCGGCGACTACGCCGCCTCGTTTGGGTCGAGCAACACAGATGAGTACCTTGGCTACCGGTGCGCCGTCTCCGACCTCGACCACGACGGCATCGACGACGTCGTGCTCGCCGCGCCGTACGTGAACGTGGACGGGAACGAAGACGTGGGTGTCGTGCTCGGGTTCTACGGGGGCTGACCGGTCCTCATCGTGCGTCTCTACGCCTCGATCGCGCGTAGGTAGCCTTGCGCCGCGTAGCCAAGGAGCGCGCGATCCCGGGTAACGAGGATGGCGCTCTCATGACGCGCAGTCGCGACGATGATCCGATCCGACGGATCACCGTGAGGGTCGCCGGGCAGACGAGTGCTGGCCACAGCGATCTCCGGGGACAGGGGGAGGACTCGAAGTCCCGCTCGCCGGGTCGACTCGGCGACCCATTCCAGACACTCCATCTGCAGCTGCAGGCGCCCTTTGGACTCGAGCATGGCCACCTCCCAAACGGAGATGGCGGAGACAGCGAGCGCCGACTCGACGGAAGCACGGCGGATGACATCGGTCGCGCCCTCGAGCAGACGCTCGGGTCCGCCGTTCACGAGCCAGATCCATACGTGTGTGTCGAGGACGAGAAGGTCTACTGATCCGCTTCCCACTGCTCCTCCAGGGGCGCGACGATGTCCCCGAGCACCGTGACGGTTCCGCGCATGCAGCCGAACACGTCCCGCGCGCCGGCCTCCGCGACGGGGACGAGCTTCGCCACGGGGCGACCGCGCTTCGTGATGACCACCTCACGCCCGGTCTCCTCGACCTCGTCCATCAGCTGAAGGCAGCGGGCCTTGAACTCGCCAGCGGGGATCTCCATGGTGTACCTCACCATGGTCATATAGCCATGGTCATGACCCCGTCAAGCCCCCCCGGGCCGCGACTCGCGGAGGTCATCCGGCCCCTGCCCGCATGGCACTCTTCGCAACCCTGACCCCTCACCCTCATGGCTCAGGAACTGAGGCGCGGGAGAATCACGCGCTGAAACAGAGGCCATCGCAGCCTCGAGCGTTCGTCCGCCCCGGCAGCGCCTTGCTTTGCGGCGTATCGTTGGCAGTTGAACGTGTGGTCATATCGGACTATCATAGTCGCTGAGGTCCACATGAGCACGATGATGAGTCTCTCGGACGCGAAGGCCCGGCTCTCCGAGCTCGTGCGCGGCGTGCGCGTTCGCGGGGAGGAGGCCGTGATCACGGTCGATGGGGAGCCCGCGGTGCGGCTGGTGCCGGTCCACACCGGGCCACGCACGCTGACTCCCGCCGAGGCAGCGGGCTATCGGGCACTCATGGCGAGCCTGGGCCGGATCCCGCGCCCGACATCGGAGTTCGACGCGGTGGAGCTGGTCGGCGAGGGGCGGAGGTGAGCCCGGTCCTCGACGCATCCGTATTCATCGCCGCAATCTCACCCACCGAGCGCCACCACCACCAGGCGAGGCGGCTCTTCGATAGTCACCCGGACACCGAGCAGTTCCTCGTGCCCGAGCTGTTCCGCGTCGAGGTCATCGCCGGGCTCTCCCGGCGGGGAGAGCCGGCGGACCTCCTTGACACGGTGGATGCCGTGATCCGTGGGCCGCGGTTCCACGCCCGTCCGCTCGACGGCGAGCTGCTCGAGCGGGCCGTGCATGTCGCCCGGGTTGCTCGTCTACGGGCCTACGACGCCGTGTACGTCGCGCTGGCCCTGATGTGGAACGAACCCATCCTGACGCTCGACGGAGAGGTCGTCGAACGCACCGGCGCCAGCTTCGGGGATCTGCGGGTCTTCGGCTCCGCCTGAGCGGCCCCGACGGGTCCCAGTCATGGAGTCGCGAGTGACTCACTAAATGAAATGCTGGTTTTTCTACCAGCTCCCGCCCGGCCCGCCGTGGGGTTCATGGGGACAATGGACCCATGTGCTCAGCGCGCCGGAGGTCCGCCCGCCACGAAAACGAGCGTGAACCGGTCAGATCGCGTCCTGGGGATCGGGTTCCCGGTCCGGCACTCGCTTCAGCGCAGCCTCGAACTTTCCACGGTCACCCCGGCGCGCCCGCGCCGTCAGGTACTCCTCGGTCGCCCAGGCGGCGAGCTTCTCGCAGGGCGATCTCGCTCCGACCGTCACCGTCGAAGTCGGCCGCCACCGCCGCGCGGCACACCGGCGCCGGCGCGCTCCAGCGCGGGGTCCATCCCGCCGGCCCCGATGCGTACACCACGACCTGTTCGTCATCCACGCCCACGAGCTCGGCGCGCCCGTTCCCGTCGAGGTCCGCGGCGGTCGCAGGCCAGAGTCCCGCGAGCGCGCCGACGTGTTCGATCCGCGCGGTCGGGCCCCCGTGGACCAGGAAGGCCCGCTCGCGATCGGCCACGTGGACCCGGAGCCACTCGGCGTCCTGCAGAGCGGCAGCTGGGGCACCTTGAAAGGTGCCGACGCGCGGAGGTCCAGGGGCAGGCCGGCGTGGAGGTCCCGCCCTACGTGCGCCCCTCGGACGCGTACGCGCTCGGCGTGGTGCCGAAGTGTTCGCGGAACGCGCGCGAGAAGTGGCTGACGCTGTAGAAGCCGACCGCGTAGGCGATCTCGCTGACGGTGGCGGCCCGCCGCACCAGCAATAGCGCCGCGCGCTCCATCCGGACCGTGCGGAGCAGCGTGGAGGGCGGCTCGCCGGTGAGCTGCTTGATGCGACGGAACAGGTGGGCGCGGTCCTGGGCCACCGCGTCGGCCAGCTCCTGGACGCCGAAGGCGGGGTCGGCGAGGTTGGCCTCGATGGCGTCGCGCACCTTCTGGACGTACCGGTCGTCGGCGGAGATCGGCTCCTCCGCCGCGCGCGCGGGGCCCGCGGCGAAGCGCTCCCGCAGCCGCTGTCGCTGGGCCAGGAGCGCGTCGACCTGGGCCACGAGCACCTGCGAGGAGAACGGCTTGGCGAGGTGGGCGTCCGCGCCGCGCTGGAGCCCCTCCATGCGGCTCTGGTCCGAGCCCTTCGCCGTGAGGAGCACGACCGGCACCCAGTCGAGGTCCGGGTCGGCGCGCAGGGCGCGGACGAGGTCGTAGCCGTCCATCTCGGGCATCATCACGTCGCTGACGACGAGGTCGGGCAGGAAACGCCGGGCCTGGGCGAGGCCCTCCCGCCCGTTCGCCGCCTCGACGACGTGGTACCGCGCGACGAGGTGGCTGCGCACCCACGCCCGCACCTCGGGGTGGTCGTCCACCACCAGGACGGTCGTGCGGTCCTGGGGGTCGGGGCCCGAGGCGACGGTGTCCTCGAAGGCCGGGAGCTCGGCGGTGGCCGGGGCCGCGCCGGTGTTCGCGATCGGGGCGCCCGCGGAGAGCGGCAGGACCACGGTGAAGGTGCTGCCCGCCCCCGGGGTGCTGTCCACCTCGAGACGTCCGTCGTGGCGCTCGGTGAGCTCGCGCGCGAGCGAGAGCCCGATGCCGGTCCCCGGTTGGACCGTGCTCTCGCGGGCGCTGTAAAAGCGCTCGAACACCCGCTCGCGCACCGCGGGCACCATCCCGGGCCCGGTGTCGGCGATGACGACGCGCGCCACCGTGGCGTCCGCGGTCAGCGTGACCCGCACCGTCCCGCCCGGTGGGGTGAACTTCAGCGCGTTCCCGAGGAGGTTGGTGAAGACCTTCTCGATCTCGCGCCGATCGACGTCGGCGACCACGAGGGCGTCGGGGATCTCCGACACGAGCGCCACGCCGCGCCGCTGCGCGAGCGGCTCGTGGACCTCGACCACCCCGGACACGAGCGCGGCCAGGTCCTGGGGCACCCTGTCGAGCCGTAGCGCGCCGACGTCCAGGCGCACCACGTCCAGGAGCTGGTTCACCAGCCCGAAGAGGCGGCGGGCGTTGCGCTCGGCCAGGCCCACCTGGGCGGCGGCGGCCGGCGGGATGGCGCCGTGCCGGCCGTCGCGGACGTCCTCGAGGGGGCCGATCACCAGCGTGAGCGGGGTGCGGAGCTCGTGTGAGAGATCGGCGAAGAAGGTTGTCTTGAGACGATCGACCTCCAGGAGCCGGGCGGCCTGCGCGGCGACGGTGGCCCGGGCGGACTCGGCGGCCTCCTTCTCCGCCGCGAGGTCGGCGGTGCGGGCCCGGACCCGCGCCTCGAGCACGGCCTCCCGGCGGCGCCCGGCGGCGAGCCGGCTCCACACCGCAAGTGCCGCGCTCCCGAGCACACCGGCGGCCACGGCCACCCGAAAGGCCAGGGTCTCCGTGAGGAACGGCTCCACCGTGACGATCAGCGTGTCCTCGGGTGCGTCCACGCCGGGCGGGGCCGCGCGGACGTGGAACGTACGCGGGCCCGGGGAGACCTGGGTGTACCAGGCCGTCCGCCGCGTGCCGGCGTCCACCCACTCGGGATCCACCCCGTCGAGGCGGTACCAGAAGCGCTGGCGGGCCGCCTGGGCGAACTCGAGCGCGGTCCAGGTGATCCCGAAGCTCCGGTCCTCGGCGGCGAAGGTCCGCGGGCCGCGCACGGCCTCCTCCCGCCCGCGCAGCTCGATCGCCTCGATCCGCGTGGGCGCCGGGGCGGCGGCCCCGCTGGCCAGGTCCGGCCGGACCACCACCACCCCCGCCTGTGCCGCGAACCAGATCCGGCCGTCCGCCGCGCGAACGCCCGCCCGATGGACCCCGCCGTTGGCCTCCCGACTCTTCATGCCGTCCCGCTCGGCGTAGACATCGGCGTGCACGGCGCCCTCCCGGTGCGCGAAGGCCTCGAGCTCGCGTTGGGAGACGCGGAAGATCCCGCGGTTGGTGCTGCCCCAGAGCCCGCCGCTCCCATCGTCGACCAGGGCGTGGACGGCGTGGTCCGGGAGCCCCTCCGCCCGCCCGAGGACCCGGGAGGACGCGGCGTCCCGCGGACGACCGTCGGGGAACACCCAGGCGCCGGCGTCCTCGGTGCCCACCCACAGCGAGCCCTCCGCGGACCTCCAGAGGCAGCGCACCGTGTCGCTGGGGAAGCCCTCGGCGCGGCTGAACCGCGTCGCGACGCCGTTCACCACGTGGACCACGCCGGAGCCGTTCGTGCCGAGCCAGATCGAGCCGTCCTCGTCCTCGAGGATCGCGCGGATCGGCGCCCGAGGCAGCTCGACCGGCTCCGTCGCCCAGGTCCCCGCCTGCCGCCGCCAGAGGTCGGTGCCGACCGCGACCAGCAGGTCTCCGTTCCGGAGGCGCTCGATCGCGCGGACCGTGGCCGCCGCCGGGAGGCCCGGCTCGAGCACGAAGCGATCGCTCACGAGGCGGAAGAGGCCGAGGTCGCGCGACGCGGCCCAGACCGTGCCGTCGGGCTCCTCGAGCACGGCGGTCACGTTGCGGCCGAGGCCCTGGTCGGCGCCCCAGGTCCGCACGCCGTCCGGTCCCACCCGCGCGAGCCCGCCCCGTTGCGAGCCCACCCACACCGCGCCGCCCGCGCCCGTCGCGAGCGCATAGCTGTTCACGAGCGACGGGGAGACCTCGGCCCCCAGCGTCTCGACCGGGGTCGGCCGGAGCTGGATCAGGCCCGCCCCCCCGGTGCCGATCCAGGCGCCCCCGCCGGGCTCGATCGCGAGGTCCGTGAACCCCGCGGCGGCCCCCCGCGGCATCCGCGCCACGACCTCGCCGTCGTAGAGGAGCGCGCTGCTCGTGAGCACCCAGGCATGGCCCTCGGCGTCCGTGGCGACGGCGTCGGCCACGGGCGGGCGCGCCGTGTCCGAGGGCTCCACCTCCGTGGCCCTCCCGTCGGCCCACCGCCAGAGCCCGGTCTGGGTGGCGACCCAGGCCCCGCCGTCCTCCGCGGGCTTCACCCAGACGACCCCGTCGCGCCAGCCGCCCTCGACGGGCGCCGGCACGAGGTGGCCCCCGACGAACCGCGCAATCTGCTGGCCGTCGGTCACCCACGGCGTCCCGTCGGCCCCGAGCGCCAGGTTCCGCAGGGGCCCGAGGCCCCCGAGCGGGTGCCAGGTGACCGCCCCGACGCGCAGCTCGGCGAGGCCGCGGTCGCAGGCGGCCCAGGTCACCCCGTCTCCCGGTGCGATCCCGCCCACGCGGACGGTGGCGCCGCCCGCGAGCGGGACCTCCGTGAAGTCCCGGCCCTCGAACCGCGCCAGCCCGCGGGGCGTGCTGGTCCAGACCACGCCGTCCGCGCCCGTCGTGACCGTGGGTGCCACGTCGCGCAGGTCCAGGGCCCAGGCGCGCACCTCGCCGGTGTGGGGATCGCGTCGGACGACGTGGCCGGGCTCCGTACGCATCCAGAGTGCCCCGTCCCGTCCCTCGAAGATCGAGAGGAGGCGGTTGCTGCCCAGGGCCGGGGTGGTGTCGGTGTCGTAGATGACGAAGCGGACGCCGTCGAAGCGCACGAGCCCGTCGAAGGTGGCGAGCCAGAGGTAGCCGTCGCTGGCCAGGACCACGTCGTTTACGCTGTCGACGGGCAGGCCGTCGGCCGTCGTCCAGTGCGCCTGTGCGAGCGGCGGCGAGGCGATCGCGGCGGCGAGGAGCGCGAGGAGCATCTCCGGCAGCGTACCGGAGCGGTTCCACCGCGGCGAGGGTCGGCCGGAGGGCGCCACCGTTGGGTCGGGGAGGATTCCCCGTGTCCCGGCGCCCGGCCGCCAGCGGGCCCAGCGCCGGATGACCTCGTCGATGCCCCCGGAGTGGCGGGACGAGGCGGCCGATCACGCGGGCGAACGCGAGGCGACGCCCCATCCGTCGGCGCAGTTCGCAACGGCACGGCCACGGTCCGCAACGCCCCGTACAACCCGGCGCGCGTGGACGGGAGAAGCTCCCTCCATGGACCTCTCCCCCACCGACTCCGTCATCCCCCGGTTCCACGCGCTGGTCGAGGCGACCCCCGACCGCCCCTTCCTCACCTTCGTCGGTGACGACGGCCGGGAGGAGGCCCGGCTCACGCCGCGCGGGCTGTCCGAGCGGGCCACCCGGGTGGCCGGCGCGCTGCACGCGGCGGGGCTCTCGCGCGGGGACCGGGTCGTCCTGGCCTACCCGCCCGGGCTCGAGTTCGTGGTCGGCCTCCTCGGGTCGATGATGGCGGGCCTGATCCCCGTCCCGGTCGCGCCACCCCACCCGATGGAGCCGGGCGCCGAGCTGGCCCGGTTCGCGGCGATGGTGGCGAGCTGCGGCGCTGGGGTGGCCCTGACGGACCAGCGCTGGCTGCGGGCCCGGCGGCTCGGCCAGGCGCGGGACGCGGTGGTCGGCCTCGTCCGCGCCACGTTCTCGGGGGGGCGCGCGTCCTGGCCCGAGCTCACCTGGCACGCCACCGAGTCGCTCCGCGGGGGCCCCGCCCCGGTCTTCGAGCAATGCGCGGACGACGTGGCGTTGCTCCAGTACACGTCGGGCTCCACCGCGGCGCCCCGGGGCGTGATGATCACCCACGGGAACCTCGCCCACCAGCTCGCCTGCAACGCCGCCGAGCTCGGCCTCGACCCCGACAGCCACGCGGTGTGCTGGCTCCCCCACTTCCACGACTTCGGCCTCATCAGCGGCATCCTCTCGGCGCTCCGCGGCAACGGGCGGCTCACGCTGCTCTCGCCGCTCACCTTCATCCGTCGCCCGGCGATCTGGATGGAGCTGCTCTCGGCGCGCCGCGCCACCCACACCGCCGCGCCGAACTTCGCGTACGAGCTCGTGGTCCGGAAGACCACGCCGGCCCAGCGGGCGTCCTGGGACCTCCGCGCGCTCCGGGTCGCGATGAGCGCGGCGGAGCCCGTCCGGGAGGGCGTGGTCCAGGCGTTCTGCGAGGCCTTCGCGGTCTCCGGCTTCCGCCCGGACGCGTTCGCCCCCGCCTACGGCCTGGCCGAACACACCGTCGGCGTCTCGGTGGCGGGCAAGGCGAGGGTCCGCGTCGATCGCCGGGCGCTGGAGGTGGACGGGGTGGCGCGGCCGAGCGCCGATCCCGCGGCGCGGGCGCTGGTGGGCTGCGGGCGGCCTTCGGCGGGGGTCGAGGTGCGGGTCGTGGACCCGGAGACCACTCGTGCCCTCGGCGAGGGCCGCGTCGGCGAGCTCTGGGTGGACTCTCCGAGCAAGGCCGCTGGCTACTGGGGCCTGCCCGAGGCCTCGCGGGAGACGTTCGAGGCCGAGCTCTCGCCGCCGGCGGTCCCAGCAGACGCGGGCCGTCGCTGGCTGCGCACCGGCGATCTCGGCTTCCTCTACGACGGGGAGCTCTTCGTCACCGGCCGCCTCAAGGACTTGATCATCGTCCGGGGACGCAACGTGTACCCGCAGGACGTCGAGGACAGCGTGCGCCTCGCGCACGCCGCGATCCGCCCGGGAGGGATCGCCGCCTTCTCCACGGACGACGGCGGCACGGAGCGGGTGGTCGTGCTGGTGGAGGCGCGGGAGAAGAAGACCTCGCGCGCGTCGGCCCTGGAGATGGCGAAGGCCGTTCGCCGGGCGATGGCCGAGGAGCACCAGCTCGCTTGCGACGTGGTGGCGGTGATGGAGCCGGGCGGGGTGCTCAAGACGACGAGCGGAAAGGTGCGACGCCGGGCGTGCCGGCAGGCCTGGGAGGGGGGGACGCTCGCGGGGATCGAGCATCGGATCGGGCCGAGCGCCGAGGATCCGGTGGTGGTCGAGCCGGTCGAGGCCGTCGAGGAGGACGACGCGCCCGATCTCTCCGCCCGCACCGAGGGCCTCGCGCCCGGTTTCGCCGCGCTCATCGCCCGCGCCTCGCGGTACCTGGTCGGGGCCTCCCAGGGCGGGGAGAAGCGGCCGGGCGGCGTGGCCGCGCTCGGCATGCTGCTCGTGGACCCGGCGCCCGAGCTCCCTCGGCATCGGTTCTTCGCGGCCGGACGGGAGCTCCCGGTCCTCCTCCGCCACGACAACCGCACCGTCTCCGACGACGCCGCGCCGGACGCCCGCGTGGCCTCGCTGCGCGTGCTCCGCACCCCGGGCGACCTCGACTCGACCCGGCTCGATCTGGCCATGCTGACGGGACGGTGCTTCTTCCACCGCACGGCCGAAGACTTCTTCCGCTTCTCCGTGGCACCGCCCGCCGCGCGCGAGGCCATCCTCCGCGCGGAGCCGCACCGCTCGGCCGCCGCGTGGGAGGGCATCCGCGAGGCGACGGCGTACGACCGGTACCACTACCACTCCCAGACCGTCACGTGGTTCATCGCCGCGGACGGCGCCCGGTACTACGCCCGGTATCGGCTGCGGTCGCCCGAGCGGCCCGAGGACGAGGGCTTCGCCGCGCCGGACGGCCTCTTCCCCGCGACCGCGGCGCCCCGGCGCGCCGACGACACCCGGTCCGGGACCTGCCTCAGCGACGCCTTCGTCGCCCGGCTCGCCGCCGGCCCCGTGGGGTACGTCCTGGAGGTCCAGGTGGTGCCCGTCTCGAGCGACGCGGCGGCGAAAGAGGCGCTCCTGGACTGCACCCGTCCCTGGGACGCGCCCTGGCGGCACCTCGCCTCGATCCACCTCGACCGGCCGGCGGACGCCGTCGCCGCGGCCGCCCTGGAGGTGAACCCCGCCCATGCCCCGCGCGATCTCGGCGTGGTCTACGCCCGCGACGAGCGGTCCTCCGCCTCCATCGACCACGTGCGCACCATCGTCTACGAGGTCTCCGCGCGCACGCGCCTCGGTCGCCCGCTCTCCCCGGACCTCGCCGCCCTCCTGTCGGCCGCGCCGGTCGCCCCTTCGCCCGCGGCCGCGCCGGTCGCCCCTTCGTCCGCGGCCGCGCCGGTCGCCCCTTCGCCCGCG
>JAUXTN010000143.1 GCA_030684355.1 Pseudomonadota bacterium | reverse complement strand
GCCGACGCTGGACAACTACGTGCCCGGCGGCAACGCCCCCGCATTGCAGGCATTGCGCGATATCGCTCATGGTGTAGGAATGGAACGCTTTGTATACCTATGGGGCGCGCCCGGCAGCGGCCGCTTGGCGAGCCCGGCGCGGACGGGGAGTGCCCAGCAGCGCCCGCTTGGCGTGCCCGGCGCGGACGGGAGCATGCCCGGCCCGGCCGGCAGCGCCTGGCGAGCCCGGGCGTCCCCGAGAGCGTGGGGCGCTTCCTTCGCACGCCGGTGGGTCGGTCCCATCGGCACCTCAGGCCCGGCATGTTAGAGCAGCGCCCCTTTCGGAGAGCCTCATGAACATCCAGGGAATGAACGTCCTCGTCACCGGCGGTGCCAGTGGCATGGGCAAACACTTCGTCCTCGCGCTCGCCGGCGCAGGCGCCAACGTCGCGTTCTGCGACATCTCGGCCGACGGCGTGACCGCGACCGAAGCCGAAGGCAAGGGCCTCCCCGGCAAGGTCGTCGGGTTCGTCGCCAACGTGGCGGATGAAGCCCAGGTCATCGACCTCATCACGAAGTCCGCCGCCGCGCTCGGCGGGCTGAACGGTCTCATCAACAACGCGGGCATCTTCCGCGACGGCCTGCTCGTCAAGCCGGACAAGGAGACCGGCGAGATCAAGAAGATGTCGCTGAAGAACTGGCAGCAGGTCATCGACGTCGACCTGACCGGCCCGTTCCTCCTCACGCGCGAGTTCGCGGCCCACGTCATCACGTCGAAGACCCCCGCGTCCGTCGTGATCAACATCTCGTCGATCGCGCGCCACGGAAACCCCGGGCAGACCAACTACTCCGCGGCGAAGGCCGGCCTCATCGCCGACACCAAGCTGTGGGCGATCGAGCTCGCGCGCTACGGCATCCGCACCGCGGCCATCGCGCCCGGCTTCATCGACACCCCGATCCTCCAGGGCATGCGCCCGGACGTGCTCGAGGGCATGCTGAAGCCCGTCCCGCTGCGCCGCGTCGGCAAGCCCGAGGAGATCTTCTCCGCGGTGAAGTTCATCATCGACTGCGACTACTTCACCGGTCGCTGCATCGACGTGGACGGCGGCCTCACGCTGTAGGGCCCCCGCGCGGAGGACCCGGGGGCCGGTGCAGATGTCGCCGGCTCCACCCGTACGCTCCTCGTTCGCCGAGCTTCCCTGGGAGCCCGGTGCACGGGGAGCGCTACTTTTTGAGGCCGGGGCTGGGCTCGACGCGGGGCTCGGCGAGCGCGCGCTCGACGCGGCGGAGGGCCCGGCTGCCCGGCGCCTCGGTGCGGAGGCGGTCGGCGGCGGCACGCGCGAGGTCCGGCTGGTCCAGGCCGACGTAGGCCTCCCCCAGGAGACCGATGGCCTCGACCTTGTCGGGGCTCTCCGGGTAGTTGCGCAGGAGGGGCTCGATGCGGCCCACCACGCTCTGCCAGGCTTCGCGCCGCTGGTAGAACCGCGCGATGATGAGCTCCTTGCGGGCGAGCCGGGCACGGGCCTTGGCGAGGTCGGCCTCGACCTCGTCCCGCCACTCGCTCTCGGGGAACCGGGCCCCGAAGCGCATCCAGGTGTCGACCGCCTGCCGGGTCCACGTCTGGTCACGGGCCGCGACCGTCGGCGCCTTGCGGTAGAGGGTGAGCCCCAGCCGGTACACTACGTAGTCGAGCTCACGATAACGTGGGTGCGCCCGCTGGAACTCGTCGTAAGCCACCCGCGCGGCGTCCCACTCGTTCTTGCGGAAGTGCACGTCGGCGATCGCAAGCTCGGCCTTGAGGGCGTACGGATCGTCCCGGTAATAGGTGCGTACGCGGTTCAGCTGCTCGAGCGCCTTCGTGTAGGACCCGCTCTTCAGGTAGCGGAGGCCCAGCTCGTACGCCTCCTGGGCGCTCATGCGTGGACGCTCCGCGCGCGCCTCGGGCGTGGCGAGCACGAACACACAGAGAAAAGCCAGGAGTAGCCGCTTCACGGGCCCGGGACTATCGCGTCCGCCGTGATAGGGCGAGGCCCCGCAAGGAAGGAACCATGTCCGGCAATGTCGAAGCCCCGATCTCCTTCAGCACGTTCGTCATCTCCCTGGCCAGCTCCGGCCTGATGCACCTCGGCGTGCGGGAGCCCGGGGCCCCGACGCGCCCGGTGGACCTCAACCTCGCCCGGCAGACGATGGACCTGCTCGGGATCCTCGCCGAGAAGACCAAGGGCAACCTCGACGAGGACGAAGCGCGCCTCCTCGACGCCGTGCGCCACGATCTCGACGCCCGCTACAAGGATGCGTCCGGCAAGGCCGGTTGACACGGGGTGACGGGATCGTGTAAGGTTCGCCGCCGTCTCGTACTCGAGAGCACACAGGAGACCCACATGAACCGTTCCATCCTCTTCCTTCCCCTGCTGCTGACTGCGTGCGCGGGTGGTGACGAAAAGACCGACGACACCGGCGAGGTCGTCGCCGGTTGCGAGATCGAAATCGAGTCCACGATCCCCACCGCGGGCGCGTTGGACGCGGATTGGCGCGCTGCGATCGAGTTCAAGCTCTCGGACGCCGACCCCACCGCGACCGTGAGTTCCTCCATCTCGGGCACCACGACGCTCGTGGATGACGGCGAGACCGTCATCTTCACCCCCAACGAGCCGCTCGCCCCGAGCACCGCCTACACGGTCACGCTCAACTACTGCCGCGGCGCGTCGGACCTCAACTTCAGCACCTCGTCGGACGGCACGCCGCTCACCGACACGGGCATCCTCGTCGGCCGCACCTACGCGCTCGACCTCGCCGGTGCGCGCATCCTCGAGCCCGCGGGCGTCGGCACCGTGCTCACGTCGTACCTGACCCAGGACATCCTCGTGGGTGTCTCGGCCGTCAGCTCCACCGACATCACGATGATCGGTGCGATCGGCAAGGAGAAGGTCTCCCCCCCCGAGCAGGACTACTGCGATCCGAGCATCCCGTTCCCGATCGCCAACTTCTCCGAGCAGCCGTACTTCCAGATCGGGCCGCAGACGACCACGCTCGCCGTGGCCGGCTACAGCATCGAGATCGGTGACCTCGAGATCACCGGCACCTTCGCGGCCGACGGCTCCTACTTCGCGGGCGGCACCCTCTCCGGTGTCATCGACACCCGCCCGCTCGCCCCGCTCCTCGACGACAGCGGGGACCCCGCCGCGATCTGCAACCTCGCCGTGAGCTTCGGCGCGGTGTGCGAGGCCTGCCCCGCGGACGGCGAGCCGTACTGCCTCTCCCTCGTCGCGGACCAGATCCAGGCCCTCCAGGTCGAGGGTCAGACCCTCGTGGAAGTGACCGGGAACGACTGCGAAGGCTGCGAGAGCGGCCCCCCCGCCGAAGACGCGATCTGCCTCGAGGAGTAATCCTCCGCTGATCGAACGCTCGAGGGCCAGGGGCAACCCTGGCTCTCGTCGTTTTGGGCCCCCTCCTCGGCGAGCTGCGCCGCCACGCTGGCGGGGAGCCGCCTGCTTCCTGCATACTACCCCTGTACCCGGACCCATCCATGCGCCTCGCCCCCCTCGCCTTCCTCCTGCTCATCGTCGGCTGCGAAGAGACCACCAAGATCCCCACCGACACCGGGCCGATCGGCACGGACACGGCCGAGGGTGACAGCGACGCCGACACCGACACCGACGCCGACACCGATACGGACACCGATACCGACACGGACACGGACACCGACACCGATACGGACACCGACGTCGACACCGCCGAGCCGGTCACCGAAGACCTCAGCGGCCGCACCTACGTGGTCTCCCTCGCGGACGCGACGATCGTCGAGCCCGCGGGCATCGGCAGCCTGCTGAGCCCCTACATCACGCAGAACATCCTCCTCGGCATCGAGTCCGTGACGGACACCGAGCTCGAGATGGTCGGCGCGATCGCCGTGGCGGACTCCTCGCCCGCTACGCAGGAGTACTGCCTCGCGAGCATCGACTTCCCGACCGCGGACTTCGCGGGGAACCCCGACTTCCAGGTCGGCCCCAGTGACCTCTCGATCGACATCGGCGGCAACGTGGTCGACCTGACGTCGCTCATGCTCACGGGCACGTTCGCGGCGGATGGCACCTCGTTCGACGGCGGCACGCTCTCCGGCGCCATCGACACCCGCCCGCTCGACCCGCTGGTCGACAGCAGCGGCGACGTGGGCGCCATCTGCAACTACGCGGCGATCTTCGGATCGACCTGCGTGACCTGCCCGTCGGACGGCGAGCCCTACTGCCTCGAGCTCGTGGCGGAGGACATCTCCGGCACCCAGGTGGACGGCCTCACCATCGTCCCCGTGGCCGGAAACAACTGCGAGGCCTGTGCGGACGGTCCTCCGGCTGCCGACGCCGTCTGCGACGGATAGCCCTCTCCCGTCGTGCTTCGGGCTGGATTTTCTGGGGGACGAGCCATAAGGGCCCGTCTCCCGCCCGCTCCCCTCCCCGACCCGACCCGAGGTCCCATGCGCCCCTGGATCCTCCCGCTCCTCCTCCTCGCGGCCTGCACCCCCGATCCCAAGCCCGTGGATGACACGGGCCCGATCGGCTCGGATGGAGACGCCGACACGGATAGCGACGCCGACACGGACAGCGACGCGGACACCGACACCGACACCGACACCGACACCGACGTGGCGTGCACGGCTACGGTCGTCTCGCTCTCCCCGGCGGACGGCGAGCTCGACGTCGCGATCGATGCGCCGTTCGTGGCGATGTTCTCCGAAGCGGTGACGGCGGCGGACCTCACGATCGACCACGGGATCAGCGGCACGGTGGTGCTCGGTGACGACGGCACCTTCGCCACGTTCGTGCCCGACGGCGGCCTCGCCAACGGCACGACCTACACGGCCACCGCCTCGGTGTGCGCGGACACGGTGACCGCCGCCTTCACGACGCAGGGCGAGGAGCTCGACCTCGACCTCACGGACCGGACCTACGACATCGAGCTCGACGACTCGAGCGACCTCACGTGGGTCGCCCCCGGCGTCGGCTCCATCCTCGCGGACCAGCTCGTCACCACGAGCATCCTCTTCATGGTGCAGACCGCCGACACCGCGCAGATCGACTTCGTCGGGGCGGCCGGGTACGAATTCCGCGGCGCGACCGCCCAGTATCCCTGCACGTACGCCATCGACTTCGAGCCGACCCCGTTCACCAGCCATCCGGACTTCGGCGCGGGCCCGCTCGACACCGAGATGGAGGCGAACGGCATCACGTTCGACATCTACGACCTCGGCGTGACCGGCACGTTCGCGGACGACGGGTCCGAGGCGACCGACATCGTGCTCACCGGCCTCCTCGACACCCGCCCCCTCGCCGAGGGCCTGGGGCTCGACGTGTGCGCGCTCGCGGACAGCTTCGGGGACACCTGCGTGGCGTGCCCCGACGGCGAAGACGGCTGCCTCACCCTCGAGATCCACGACCAGAGCGCCCCCTGGCGCGACGGGCTCGTGATCGACCCCGCGCAGGACCCCTCGACCGACCGGTTCTGCAACTAGAACCGACCGGGCGCCTCGCCCCCGCAGCGAGACGCTGGAGGCACGGGCCCGCGGGCCCCGCTCAGCGCGTACGCGCCGGCGGGGTCATGGGCGTCAGCTCGAGGGCCGGAATCGTGAGCCCCGCGGCGGCGCAGAGGGCGACGAAGTCCGCCGGCGGCGGCGCGGAGAAGGCGAGCGCGCGCCCGTCCCGCGGGTGGCGGAAGCCGAGGTGCCAGGCGTGGAGCAGCGGGTGGCCGAGGGTGTCCACCATCGGGCGGATCGCGGCCGGCGCCACGCACTCTCGGCGCCCGTAGGCGGCGTCCCCGACGACGGGGTGCCCCGCCTCGGAGAGGTGGACGCGCACCTGGTGGGTGCGGCCGGTCTCCAGGCGACACTCGACGAGCGAGACGCGATCGGCCTTGGCGCGGACCCGCCAATGCGTGATGGCGAGACGGCCGCGGCGACGGTCCGGCGTGGGCGCGGGCTCGTCTTCCTCGTCGTCGTACTCGACGTAGTTGATCACCTCGGGCTCGAAGTCCTCGGGCTCCGGGACATCCTCGGGGATCGAGGAGATCTTCAGGCGGTCCTTCGGGTCGCGGCCGAGCACGCTGCGGTAGGTGCCGCCGTCGAACAGGGGCACCTTGTGCACCACCGCGAGGTAGCGCCGCTCGAGGTCGTGGGCCGCGAACAACGTCGAGAGCGCGCGGTGGGTCACGTCGTTCCGGGCGACGACCATGACGCCGCTCGTGCCGGCGTCGAGACGGTGCACGATGCCGGGGCGCTCGACGCCGCCGATGCTGGAGAGGGCGCCAGGGCGGCCGAGGAGCGCGTTCACCAACGTGCCGGTCGCGTGCCCGGCGGACGGGTGGACGACCATCCCGGCGGGCTTGACGAGCACGATGAGGTCCTCGTCCTCGAAGAGCACGTCGAGCGGGATGTCCTCGCCCACGACGGTCGAGGCGACGGCGTCAGGGACCTCGATCACCACGACCTGGTCGACAGTCGGGCGGGCGGAGGCCTTCGCTGGCTCGCCGTCGACCGTGACCCGGCCCTCGGCGATGAGGGCCTGGATGCGGGCACGAGACAAGGTGGGGAAAACGTCGGCGAGGGCGCGGTCGAGGCGGCCCGTGCCCGGGGTGGCCACCCAGCGGAGGCGCTCAGCCACGGGCGCGGTAGAAACGGGACATGTAGCCCTCGATGAATTCGTCGACCTCGGAGCCGGCCGGGATGGCCTCGAGCGCGCGCACCACCATCTTCAGGTAGCCGCGCACGAACGTCGCGCCGGGGAGGTCCGTATACGCGTCCCGCTCCATCGCGTCGAGGAAGCGCAGGGAGATGCGGGTGGTCGCGGAGAGCTGGGGGAGCGTGCTCCGACGCAGTTCGCGCGTGGCGCGCAGGAAGGCGCCGGTCGGGCCGAACTGGTCGAGGAGGCGCGCGAGGTCCTCCGCGGCGACGTTGCGGTCGATGGAGAGGCTGCTCACGGGCGCCGGGGCCGGCCGCGGCGGCTCGGGGCGACGGCCCCCGGGCGCCATCGACGGCGCGGGCACCACGAGCGCGGGCGGCACCTCCGGGGAGCGCACCTCCGGGGAGCGCACTGCGGGCCCTCCCTCGGGGGCGCGGGGCGTGTCCGCGAGGCGGACCTGGACGCGGGGTTCGCCCGGGCGGACCTCGGAGGGCCGTGCCTCCGCGGGCCGGCCGTCGCCACCGTCGGTCTGTCGCGGCTCGGCGGCCCGCGCCTCGGCGTGACGGCCGCCCTCGCCGCGACGGTCCGCGCGCACGTGTACGCCGGAGACCTCGGGATCCGCCACGCCGATCTCGGAGACGGGCTCGCCGACCCGGAGGTCGGTGAGGGTCCGGACGACGTGCAGCGCGGCCGCCGCAGCGGGATCGATCATGGAGGGCCCGGCCTGCGCCCAGAGGTCTTCGGGCTCGGTCGGCAGCACGCCCCGAGCGAGCTCGCGGTAGCGGTCATACCGGCGGCGCCGGAGGGGGTCCGACAAGACCCCCCACGCCTCGGCGAGCGCGGCCCGCCGCGCCTCGATGGCCGCCACGTCCTGCTGGCGGGCTTCCGCCGCGCGGAGCTTGCGGACCACCTGCGCCACCTGCTCCTGGTAGGCCGCGCGCACGACGTCGGCGGGGGCGTCCGCGGCCACCTGGAGGAGCTCGTAGAATCCGATGGACATGATCCGCGGCCCCTAACCGTCCTGTCGGCACGCCGCGACCACGGCACCGAGGAGGCCGTCTTCTTCTCCGGCGAGCACGGTTCGCGGATCGAGACGGATGCGGCCCTCCGCGACCCGGGCGACCACCGCGGGGTCCCCCCGGCGCAGGCGGCCCGCGACCCGGTCGGGATCGGGCACCGCGAGCGCGACGACCCAGGTGGGGAGCCCCTCGCCGGGGAGCGAGCCGCCGCCCGAGAACCCCTGATCCGGCAGCACGTCGACGGCGAGGCCCTCGGCGCGGAGGCGGTCCGCCCAGCCGCGGGCCCGGAGCTTCAGCTCGGCCGGCCGCAGCGAGAGGAGCTTCACCACGGGCGGCACGTCCCCGACGAGGTAGCCGCGCAACGTGGCCTCGAGCGCGGCGAGCACGAGCCGGTCGAGGCGGAGGGCGCGGTAGAGCGGGTGGCGGCGCATGGCCGCGATCTGGGGCGCCTTGCCGACGACCAGGCCGGCCTGCGGCCCGCCGAGCAGCTTGTCACCGGAGAAGCAGGCGACGTCGACGCCCTCGGCGATCACCTCCGCGACGGTCGGCTCCCCCAGCCCCGGCACGAGCGCGCCCGCGCCGAGGTCCTCCAGCAGGAGGACCCCCCGCTGGGCGGCGATCCCCGCGAGCTCAGCGCGCCCGGCCGCCTCCGTGAACCCCGTGATGCGGAAGTTCGAGGGGTGCACGCGCAGGATGGCCGCCGTGTTCGGCCCGATCGCGTCGGTGTAGTCCCGGGCGCGGGTGCGGTTCGTGGTCCCCACCTCCACCAGCCGCGCGCCGCCCGCCGTGATCACGTCCGGCACGCGGAAGGACCCGCCGATCTCGACGAGTTCCCCGCGGGAGACGATGACCTCGCGCCCGACCCCGAGCGTCGTGAGCATGAGGAGCACGGCTGCCGCGCAGTTGTTGACCGCCAGGGCGTCCTCGGCGCCCGTGAGCGCCAACAACGGCCCGCGGATCCCGTCCAGGCGCTCGCCCCGGCGCCCGCCATCGAGCTCGAGCTCCACGTTGGCGTAGCCCCGCGCCAGCGCCGAAACGGCCTCCGCTGCCCGGGGCGACAAGGGCGCCCGCCCCAGGTTCGTGTGCAGCACGATGCCCGTGGCGTTGATGACCGGCCGCAGGCGCATGCGGCCCTCGTCCGACACGCGCGCGCGCAGGGCGGTCGTCCAGTCCGCGGGCGGCGCGGCGCCGGCACGCACCTCGGCCACGAGGGCCCGGGCGGCGCGCGTGGCGGCGACGCGCGGCAGCTCGGGTGCGTCGCGAAGGAGGCGGTCCACTGAAGGCAGGGCGCGGCGCGGATCCATGCGCCGCACGATAGCATCCGGCCGTGAACATCCTGCTCTACGCCCTGACGACGATCGCGACGGGCGCCCTCGCGGTCCGCGTGCCGCTCGGTGACCGGCAGGACCCCGTCCGCCGCGCCTTCGCCGTGTTCATGTCGGTGTTGTGCCTGACCTACTTCGGGTTCACGCTCTACCTGCTGCCGGGCCTCGGCGCGTTCAAGTACGTGCACGCCGGCGCGGGCGCCTTCCTCCCCCTCGCGCTGCTCGTCTTCGTCGACCGCTTCTTCTGGCAGCCGGGCGCCCCCCACGATCCGCGCGTCCGCACGCTCAGCGTCGCGACCCCGCTGGTGGCGGTCGCCTTCACCGTCATCGACGCCCTGTTCTACCGCGACGCGCCCCGCGCCTCCCTCCCCGAGGTCGTGTTGGCGGTCTACGTGTTCGGGGCCTTCCTCGTCCCGATGCACCGGCTGTGGCAGTTCCACGAGTCCACCGAGCACCGCGTCGAGCGCGCCCGGATCCGCTACCTCGCCGCCCTCGCCGGGCTCGCCATCGCCTTCTCCGGCGTGGAGGCGCTCGCCCGCTCGCTCGGCGGCCTCCCCGGCGCGGAGGTCTCGGTCTGGGCGTTCCCGGCCGTCGTGCAGGGTGCGTTCCCGCCGCTGGGCGCGATCTTCGCCAGCATCTTCGTGTACTTCCTGTACCAGATCATCACGATGTACCGGCTCCTGGACCTCGCGGAGATCTTCAGCCGCATGGCCGCAGTCGGCGTTGCCGGCATGTTGCTCGTCGGCATCGATGCCCTCTCCGCCGCGTCCCTGCTCGGGGAGTACCCGATCCACGGCACCTTCCAGGTGTTCCTGGCGAGCTGCCTGTTCCTGATGGCCTACGATCCGCTGCGCAAGCAGCTCGAGACCTGGGCCGGCCGCATCTTCAACCGCCGCGGGCAGCTCCTCCAGGAGACGTTGCGCGAGCTCGACGCCGCGATGGTGCGGGCCCTCTCCATCGACGGCCTCGCCCACGAGATGCTCACGCGGCTCGTGGCCTCGGGGCGCGTCCCGGTGGCCTCGATCTTCTTGTGGGACGAGGAGCGCCGCACCTACCGCCTCGTCGCCGAGCGCGGCACCCGCGACGAGCCGCCCATCATGCAGGTCGCGCGGCAGCCCTTCACCGACGGGTTCGCCGCGGGCCAGCGCGCCTACCACCGCGCCGTCCTCGCGCGCCAGCAGGCCCGCGCCACCGGGCGCCCCGAGGACACCGAGGTGCGCCTCCGCCTCCTCGAGGCGATGAACGCCGACGTGGTCGTGCCGTTCATGTCGGGCGACATCGTCATCGGCTGGCTCGCGCTCCGCGACGAGGAGGAGCTCGAGTCCTTCACCGCCGAGGACGTCGCGCGGCTGGTGCACACGGCGGCGCGCGCGAGCGTCATCCTCGAGAACCTGCACGGGTTCGAGAAGCTGAAGGAGGAGCACCGCCTCGCCGCGCTCGGCACGATGGCGGCCGGCCTCGCGCACGAAATCCGCAACCCCCTCGCGGGCATCAAGGGCGCCGCGCAGTACCTCCAGGCGGGGCGGGAGGGCCCGGACGCCGAGATGGTGCGGATCATCGTGGACGAGGTGGACCGCCTCAACCAGGTGGTGAGCCAGTTCCTCGACTACGCGCGCCCCATGCAGCTCCACCTCGAGGAGATCGACGTCGCCTTGCTCGTCGGCAACGTGATCGGCGTCATCAACGCGCAGGGGCTGCCCGCGAACGTACGGGTCGTCGAGGACCACGCGGTCGTCCGGCCGCCGCTCCCGGTCGACGCGCAGAAGCTGAAGCAGGTCCTGCTCAACCTCTGCCAGAACGGCCTCCAGGCGATGAAGAGCGGCGGCACGCTCACCCTCCACACCCGCCTGGGCCGCCTGCGTGACCCGAAGGCGCGCTACGCGCCGGCCATCGAGGTCGCGATCGAAGACACCGGGATCGGCATCGCGCCGGAGGACCTCGACAAGCTCTTCGTGCCGTTCTTCACCACGCGCCACGACGGCACCGGGCTCGGCCTCGCGATCTCGCGCCGGATCGTGCAGGCGCACGGCGGGGAGCTCGACGTCTCCAGCACGATCGGCAAGGGCACCACGTTCACGGTGCGCATCCCGATCCAGCCAGCCGGGAGCGTCCCCGAGGAGCTGCCCGTCAGGAGCCTATCGGCTGGTTGAGGTTGGCGATCGGGCCCACGTCGAGCACGGGGAGCTCCGCCACGAACGCGCGCACGGATCCGCCCGCCTCGGCGAACGCGCGAGCGCGGTCCCGGAGGCGCGCCGGGTACACCCCGAAGAGCGGCTGACCGGCGGCGATGGCCCCGGCGTCCGACAGCGCGCGCACCTGCTCGACCCGCACGTCCACGAGGTCGCAGGGGATGACGAAGGCGTCGCTCCCCTCCCCCAGCGCCGCCGCCACGCCCCAGAGCGGGTGCCGGGGCCCGTCGGGCTCGAGGAGCTCGGGGAGGCCGAGCCCGCGCGGCGCCCGGGCCACGAGCCAGGGGTCGAGCCCCGCCGCGCGCAGCACCGCGGCGATCCGCACGGCGAGAGGTTCGCCGTCGACGAGGTAGCGCGCCTTGTCCGAGCCGAAGCGCTGGGAGAGGCCCCCCGCGAGGATGTACCCCTTCACCAACGGTAGCCGGGCTCCGCGCTGGCGCCGAAGGTCGGGTCGAACACCTGCACGGCCACGACCCCGCCGATCTCCGCGGCGTCCCCCGGCACGAGCGCGAAGCCATGGCCATCCGCCATCGAGAGGACCCCGGCGCTGCCCTGGTACCCGGCGATCTCCGCCCGCACGACGTCCCCGTCGCGGAAGAGCCGCACGCGGACGAACTCCGGGCGGCCGGGGCGGCGGCGGGTGTGGCCGACGAGCTCGGCCTGGACCACGGGCAGGAACGGGGCCGGATCCCCGAGCATCGTCCGGAGCACCGGGCGCACGAACTGGTAGAAGTTGACCATGCAGCTCACCGGGTTCCCCGGGAGTCCGAAGATCGGCGTCCCGTCGATCACCCCGTACGCGAGGGGCTTCCCGGGCTTCATCGCCACGCGCCAGAAGTCCATGGCGATCCCGAGGTCGGCGAGCACGCCCTTGACGTGGTCGTAGTCGCCGACGCTCACGCCGCCGGTCGACACCACCACGTCGCAGCGCAGGGCCGCACGGAAGCCCGCGGCGATGGCCGCGGGGTCGTCGCGGACGCTGCCGAGGTCCACCGGGATGCCGCCGGCGTCCCGCACGAGCGCCGCGAGGGCGTACCCGTTGCTGGAGTGGATCTGACCGGGCCCGAGGGGGGCGCCGGGCTCGACGAGCTCGTCCCCCGTCGAGAGGATGCCGACCCGCGGCCGCGCCGCCACCGCCACCTCGGCCACGCCCACCGCCGCGAGGAGCCCGATGGCGCCGGCCCCGAGCGTGCGCCCGCGCGTCAGCACGAGGGTCCCGCGCGCCACCTCGCTGCCCTGGGCCCGGATGTGCTGTCCGGGCGTCGCGAAGCCCTGGAGCCGCACGAGGTCGTCTCCGACGGCCTCGCTGTCCTCGACCATCACGACGGCGTCCGCACCGATGGGAACGGGCGCCCCGGTCATGATCCGGGTGGCCGCGCCGGACGTGACGACGAAGCGCGGCGATCCGCCGGCCGCCACGGTCTCGATGACCCGGAGATCCCCCGGCACGTCCGCGGCGAGCACCGCGAAGCCGTCCATCGCGGAGGCGGGCCACGGGGGGAGGTCCCCGGCGGCGACCACGTCCTCGGCGAGGATGCGCCCGTGCGCCTCGGAGAGGGCCACGCGCTCGGTGCGCGAGGCGGGGACGTGCGCGAGGACACGGACGAGGGCTTCTTCGACGGTGAGCATGGGGACGTCCTATCCGCGTCCCCGGCTCCCGGGCGCGGCGGACCCGGGGGCGCTCAGCCCTTGATCTTCAGCTTCTGGCCCGGGTAGATCGTGGAGCCCTTCAGGCCGTTCCACGACTTCAGGTCCGACACGGAGCAGTTGTAGCGGTCCGCGATGGTGCTCAGCGTGTCGCCGCGGCGGACGGTGTAGGTCGTCGCCTTCGACGCGCCGCTCGACGGCTTGACCTCGGCCTTGGCCGTCGAGGAGGACTTGGCGGGCGCCGCCACGGTGGTCGTCGACGCCGCCTTCACCACGAGCTTCTGCCCGATCTGGATGCCCGTGCCGGACATCTTGTTCCAGCCCTGGATCTGCTTCGCCGTCACGCCGTACTTCGACGCGAGGCCGGAGAGGGTGTCGCCGCTCTTGACGGTGTGGGTGACCGCCGGGACGGTCTTCGTGACGGTGGCGGGCGCCGCCGGGGCGCTCCCGGACGAGGCGCCCGACGAGGACGTGCTCTTGGTCGGGGTCGCGGCCGTGGTGGTCGGCTTGACCTCCTCGGTCGACGCGAGCGCCTTGCCGTTGGACGGCACCACGAGCTCCATCCCCACGCTGATCTGGTTGATGTTGCCGATGCGGTTGACGCGGGCGAGCTCCTCGACCGAGAGGCCGTACTTGCGCGCGATGCTGCCGAGGCTCTCCCCCCGACGCACGACGTGGCGCTGGAGGGTCAGCCGCTCGTCCGGCGGGACCTTGGCGAAGTTCTCCTTGAAGGAGGCGGTCCGGTTCGGGGCGATCCGGACCTTCTGCATCGCGGGGTCGGGCGGGAGCGCGTAGCGACGCAGCGCCGGGTTGAGGACGAGGAAGGCGTCCTCCGTCATCCCCGCGCACTTCGCCATCACGGCCACGCTGGTGGACGCGGGCACCTCGACGGTCTCGAACTTCCACTCCGGGAGGTACTTCAGCCCGACGAAACCGTAGCGCTCGGGGTGCTTCCCGATGATCGCCGCGGCGATGAGCTTCGGGACGTAGTTCTCTGTCTCCGTGTGGAGGAACTCGCCCGTCGTGATCTTCCAGAAGTCGGTCGTGCCCGCGGCGCGGGTCGCCTTCAGGACGCGCCCCTGGCCGCCGTTGTAGGAGGCCCAGGACAGCCACCAGTCCCCGCTGAACATCTTGTTCAGGTCGGAGAGGTAGCGGAGCGCGGCGTCGGTCGCCTTCTCGGGATCCCGGCGGTCATCGACCCACCAGTCGATCCGCAGCCCGTAGTCCTTGCCCGTGTAGGTCATGAACTGCCAGAGGCCCGCGGCGGCGGCGTAGCTCGTGGCGCCCGTCGAGAAGCCGCTCTCGATCATGGAGAGGTACGCGAGGTCCCTCGGGAGGCCCCGGGCGTCCATCTCGCGGTGCATCATCGGCAGCCACTGTGTCGACCGCTCGAGGTAGCGGGCGTAGTACTTCCGGCCGCGGCCGAGGAAGTACTCCATCCACTTCTTCACGTCGGCGTTGACGATGACCGGGATGTCGAACTCGCTCGGATCCAACTTGTCGAGGTGGAGGGGGTCGAGGCTCGTGGCGCCGAAGGGGTCGAGGTAGAACTCGAGCGGCGGCTCCGCGCCGACCGAGCCGACGTTGCCGAGCTCGGCGATGCGCTCCTCGACGAGCTCCTGGGTGGCGGCGCGCACGTCGGCCGTGGCGGGCGTGCCGTCCGCGGACTCGATGAACGTCCAGATCGACTCGCCCGGCTCAACGGCAGGCGCCTCGGCGTCGAGGGCCGGTTCCTGGGCGAGGGCCGTGGAGAGGAGCCCACGGAGGAGGAGGAGGGGGAGCGGGGAGGGCATGCAGGCGGGAGGCGCAGGATAACAGTCCGGGCGCATGTCCTCCATCCTCGTGGCCACCGCACGCGAAGCCATCCGTGAATCGGTGCTGCTTCCGCTCGCCCGGGAGGGGCTCCCCGTCGCCTCCGCCGCCGACTGGGACAGCCTCTGCCGCGCCACCTGCGTGCCCGACACGCAGCTCGTCCTGGTGGATCCGGAGCTCCCCGGCCTCCGCGCCGAGCTGCTCCTCGCGCTCGCGGCATCCCTTGGTCACACGCCGACAGTCCGGGTGCTCGGCGCTCCCCTCCCCCCGCTCGTGCGCGTCCCCGCGACCGAACGCGCCATCCTCCGCCTCGCCCGCCAGCACGTCGGCACCCGCGGGGTCGACGGCACGGACCGGCGCCTCCTCCGCATGCAGGGGCTCGGCCCCTCCCCGCTCGAGCGGCTCGTCCTTCTGGCCGGCTCTCCGCTCCCCGCGCTCATCCTCGGGGAGCGCGGCACCGGCAAGGAGCGCGTCGCGCGGGTCCTCCACCAGATCGCCGGCCTCCCCGGGCCGTTCGTGGTGCACACCCAGGGCAAGCCGTGGCGCCCCGAGGGCCCGCCCGGGACCCTCTACCTCGAGTCCGCCCCCCGCCACGCGGACCTCCGCGCCGTGATCGCCGCCGCGCGCGAAGCCGGCTGGCGCGTCATCGGGGGCTCCCGGCTCGACACCGGCGATGTGGCCGGCGCGGCCGCCGTGAAGTGGGCGCGCGTCGTGCTCCCGCCGCTCCGCGAGCGTCCGGACGACCTCCGCAACCTCGCCACCTGGTACCTCGACCACCACTCCCGCCGCATGGGGCTCCCGAAGCGGTCCTTCGATCGCGGCCTGTGGGCGCTCCTCCACGCCCACCGCTGGCCCGGAAACCATCGTGAGCTGGAGATGTTCGTCGTCCAGGCGCTCAGCCGCGTCGACGCCCCGCTCCTCCGCGGCGCCACCCTGCCCGACGAGCTGCGCGCGCTGCTCCTCCCCCAGGCCGAGGCCGAGCGCGAGGCCGAGAGCTTCGAGGAGATGGCGCGGGTCCGCCTCCTCCCGGTCGTGCGCGCCTACGCCCCCGGCGGCGAGGACACCCTGCACGCGCTCGTGGTGCGGAGCGCGGAGCGTGCCCTCTTCCAACTCGTCCTCGCGCGCACCCAGGGCAACCGCAAGGCTGCCGCGGCGCTCCTCGGCGTGGCGCGCAACACCCTCCAGCAGCGCATCGAGGCGCTCGGGTTGGGCTCGATCGGACGGGCCGGGGAGGGTTGACTGGGGCGGGGGGCGAGCCCCCCGCAACGCCCCCCGGAGCCCCTATTCGCCCGTTCCACCCACGAGGTACACCCGGCCCACGCGGGTCGTCCCGTACGTCATGTTGGCGAACAGGAAGTCGTCGAAGCCGTCCCCGTCCATGTCGCCGGCAGGGGCCACCGCGCCGCCGGAGCCGCCGGAGCCGGTCGTCGTGGCCTCCGCGTTCCACATCGCATAGCCGTCGGGCACCGTCGCGAGCGACGGGAAGTACGAGCCCGAGGCGCCGCCGTAGAACAGCGCCGTCGCGCCGTAGGTGCTCGCCGACACGGTGTCGCCGCTGATGCCGACGAGGAGGTCCTCGCGGCCGTCGGCGTCCACGTCGCCCGCGCGGGACACGCCCGCGCCGACGTTGAAGGTCACGGTGTCGCCGTAGACCGCCAGGGTGGCGAGGTTGTCCGCGGTGTCCGAGCCCGCGACGATCACGTCGGCGCCCGAGAACAGGAACGCCGCGCCCGCGGACGTGTTCGTGCTCACGTCGTAGGAGTTGGCGCCCACGAGGAACTCGGCGTAGCCGTCGCCGTCGGCATCCCCGGCCTCGCCGATGCGGTCACCGTAGAGATCCTCGGGGGAGGACGTGCTGCTGTAGAAGTCCATGCCGGACACGGTGGCGTCGGCGTCCGCGCGGGCGGTCGCGACGATCGGGCCGAGGAAGGCGTAGACGCTGTCCGTGCCCGAGGCGGCGACGAGGAGGTCGTCCTCGCCGTCGCCGTCGAGGTCGAGGTCCGCCAGGACGGAGAGGCCGAACACGTCGGATGCGGCCCCGGCGATGGTCTGCACGCTCGCGCTCAACGCGGTCGTGCTGCACGTGGTGACGATGCCGACGTAGCCGGCGGCCGTGCCCGTCGTCACGTAGCTCTGGTAGGCGCCGTAGACCCAGTCCGCGCTGCCGTCGCCGGTGAGGTCACCGCCGAACGCCACGCTGTTCCCGAGGTACGAGCGCGCCGCCGAGCCTTCCACCGAGCAGTCCGCGCCGGTCGCGGGCGTCAGGGCGAGCGTCGAGGTGCCGCTGCGGTCGATGGGGCCGAGGAAGACGTACGCCTTGCCGTTGTCCGTGATCGCGGTGGATCCGCCCGCCAGGCCGTTGATGGCCGGGGTGCCGACGATGAGGTCGTCGATGCCGTCGCCGTCGATGTCGCCGGCGGCGAGGCCCTGGCCGAAGCGGCCCGCGGAGTCGCTGCCGGTCAAGGTCGCCGTGGGGTCCGCGACGGTGTCGGCGATCCCGGTGCCGGTGCCCTGGAAGATCGTGACGCGGCCCATGTTCGAGAGGCTGCTGCTCGCGTCGTAGAGGCGGTCGCCGATGGCGATGTCGGCGATGCCGTCGCCGTCGAAGTCGTGCTCGCCGACGATCTTGCTGCCGAACGAGGAGGTCGACGTGCCACCGTTCACGCCGGTCCAGTAGGACGTGGCGGTGGTGAGGGCGTCGTAGCTGCCGTCGTAGGCGCACTCGTCCTCGCCCGAGCAGTCGTCGTCGAGGCCGTTCTCGCAGACCTCCGTGGCGCCCGGGTGTACGCCCGACTCGGTGTCGTCGCAGTCCGTGGCGTCCGCGACGAACAGCTCGGGGGCGTTGCACGAGACGACGGCGTCCTCGGCGTCGCCGTAGCCGTCCTCGTCGGCATCGGCGTACCAGGTGGCCTCGCCGGTCGCGCCCTCCTCGTCGGCCGCGCCGTCGCAATCGTTGTCCACGCCGTCGCACACCTCGGCGGCGCCGGGGTTGACCGCGTCGGACGTGGGGTCGCAGTCGTCAGCCGTGGCGGCGTAGCCGGTGGGCGCGAAGCAGAAGGTCCCGCTGTCGCCGGGGTCCCCGTAGCCGTCGCCGTCGATGTCGGCGTAGTACGTCGCGGCGTCCAACGCGCCCTCGTCGACCGCGCCGTCGCAGTTGTCGTCCGCGCCGTCGCAGTACTCGTCGGCGCCGGGGTAGGCGGTGCCGTCGGCGTCGTCACAGTCGGCGGTGTTGCTGACGTACCCGGCGGGGGCGTCGCACGCGATCTGGCCCACCGCGGGGTCCCCCGTGCCGTCGCCGTCCGCGTCGGCGTACCAGCTCAAGGCGTCGGCGGCGTCCGCCTCGTCGACCGCGCCGTCGCAGTCGTTGTCGACGCCGTCGCAGATCTCCGTCGCGCCGGAGCCGAGGCTCGGGTCGGTGTCGTCGCAGTCGCTCCCGGTCGCGACGTAGCCGGCGGGCTGATCGCAGCTCTCCACGGTCACGTCGGGCGTGCCCACGCCGTCGTTGTCGGCGTCGGCGTACCAGGTCGTCGGGTCGATGGCGCCGTCGTCCACGCTGCCGTCGCAGTCGTCGTCGGCGCCGTTGCAGGTCTCGTCCGCGCCCGGGTAGGTCGTGCCGCTGCTGTCGTCGCAGTCGTCCGCGGAGGCGAGGTAGCCGGCGGGGGCGTCGCACGCGGTGGCGGTCGAGCCGATGCCGCCGTGGCCGTCGCTGTCGGCGTCGGCGTACCAGGTCGAGGGGTCGATGGCGTCTTCGTCGACCGCGCCGTCGCAGTCCTCGTCGAGATCGTCGCAGGTCTCGTCCGCGCCCGGGTACACCATGGCGAGGGCGTCGTCGCAGTCCGAGGCGTCCACGACGTAGCCGGACGGCGCGGTGCACGCGGCGAGGGCGGCGTCGGCGTCTCCGAAGGTGTCGGAGTCGGAGTCGGCGTAGAACGTGAGGGCGTCGGTCGCGTCGTCGTCGGCGAGGCCGTCGCAGTCCTGGTCGGCGCCGTCGCAGACCTCCTCCGCGCCGGGGTAGGTGCCGGAGAGGCTGTCGTCGCAGTCCGAGGCGTCGGCGACGTAGGCGGTGGGCACGTCGCACGCGATCGTGGCGGTGGCGGGGTCCCCGTAGCTGTCGCCGTCGGCGTCCGCGTGCCAGGTGCCGGCGTCGATGGCGCTCGGCTCGTCGGTCGTGCCGTCGCAGTTGTCGTCGAGCGCGTTGCACCGCTCGGCGGCGTCGGGGTTCACCGCGGCGAGGGTGTCGTCGCAGTCCTGGCACGCCGCGAAGCCGTCGGCATCGGCGTCGGCGTAGGCCACCGAGCCGTCGCAGTTGTAGTCGGCGGGGTCGGCGCAATCCGCCTCGGCCGCGCCCGGGTTGTAGGCGCCCGACGTGTCGTCGCAGTCGTCCGCCGTCGCGACGTAGCCGTTCGGGGCGTCGCACGCGGCGAGGCTGTCCGCGGCGGTGCCGTAGCCGTCGCCGTCCGCGTCGAGGTACCAGGTCGAGAGGTCGATGGCGTCGGACTCGTCGACCACGCCGTCGCAGTCGTCGTCGACCGTGTTGCAGGCCTCGGCCGCGTCGGGGTTCACGTCCGCCGAGGTGTCGTCGCAGTCGTCGCACGCGGCGAAGCCGTCTCCGTCGGCATCCGCGTAGGCCACCGACCCGTCGCAGTTGTAGTCGTTGGGGTCGGCGCAATCGGACTCGTCGGCGCCCGGGTGGTAGAGCGGCGAGGTGTCGTCGCAGTCGTCGCCGAGGAGGACCGCGCCTTCGGGCACGTCACAGGCGACCGCCGCCGTGCTCGCGTCGCCGTGGCCGTCGAGATCGGCGTCGGTGTAGCTGGCCGTGGCGTCGATGGCGTCCTCGTCGACCGAGCCGTCGCAGTCGTCGTCGAGGGTGTTGCAGGACTCGGTCGCGTCGGGATGCACGCCCGCCGAGGCGTCGTCGCAGTCCTCGCAGGCCGCCCAGCCGTCGGCGTCGGCGTCGGCGTACGCCACCGAGCCGTCGCAGTTGTAGTCGTTGGGATCGGCGCAGTCGGCCTCGGCCGCCGAGGGGGAGTACGCGGCGTCCGCGTCGTCGCAGTCGCCACCGGCGGCGACGTACCCGGCGGGCGCGCCGCAGGCGCCGACGGTCACGGCGTCGTCGCCCCAGCCGTCGCCGTCGGCGTCGAGGAACCACGTGCCCTGATCGACGGCGTCGTCGTCCACCACGCCGTCGCAGTCGTCGTCCACCTCGTTGCACGCCTCCAGGGCGTCGGGGTTCGTGTTCGGCTCGGCGTCGTCGCACTCGGTGCACGCGGCGAAGCCGTCCCCGTCGACGTCCGCGTAGCCCGTGGAGCCGTCGCAGTTGTAGTCGCTGGGGTCGGTGCAGTCCGACTCGTCGGCGCCCGGGTGGAAGAGCGGCGAGGTGTCGTCGCAGTCGCTCGCGTCCGCGACGGACCCGGTCGGGGCGGCGCACGCGGCGACGCCGCTGGCGGGGTCTCCGAAGCCGTCCGCGTCGGTGTCCGCGTACCAGAAGGTGGTGTCCTCGTCGGCCGCGCCGTCGCAGTCGTTGTCGAGCCCGTCGCAGAGCTCGGCGGCGGCGGGGTAGACGGTCGCCTGCGCGTCGTCGCAATCCGTCGCGTCGGTGACGTACCCGGCGGGCGCTTCGCACGCGGCCACGGCCACGTCGCCATCCCCGAAGCCGTCGGCGTCGGCGTCCGCGTACCAGTCGGTCGCGTCCGTGGCGTCGTTGTCGACCTCGGAGTCGCAGTCGTTGTCGACGGCGTCACAGAGCTCCTCGGCCCCGGGATTCAGGGCCGGGTCGCTGTCGTCGCAGTCGCCCTCGGAGACGAGGAAGCCGTCCCCGTCCTCGTCGACCGGGGCGGGCCCGGTGTCGTCCACGTTGGTGTCGCCGGTCTCCGGCTTGTCCTCCGGCGGCGGGCAGGCGACGAGCGTGAGCGAGAGGAGGGCGAGCAGCGAGAGGCGCATGGGGGTCCCCGGAAGGCCGGCGACCATAGCCGCGCTCCCGCCGATTCGCGACCCCCTTGCGGAGTTTGTGGCGGAAGCGACACATCATCGCCTCCGCCGACCCGCTATTCCTCGAAGTCCGGAGGGGGACCGTCATCCATCGGGCCGCCCTCCATCGGGACGTCGTCCATGCCGCCGTCCGGCGGGAACGGCGCGCGATCCAGGCCCGGGCCCTCGTCACCGGGCTCGAACTCGTCCAGGTTGTCGGGGCCGCCTTCCTTGCCGCCGGCGTCGCGATCCTCCTGGAGGATCGGGTTGTCGCGCTCGGCCTGCTCGCGCCGATCCTTCAGGCGCTGCCGGCGCTCCTTGATGCGCTCCTCGCGGGCCCGACGCCGCTCCTCGGGGTCGGCGCTCGGGGCGAAGTCCCCGCCCGGCGCGCCGTCGAGCGCGAGGGGGCCGTCCCGCATGCCGCCGCCCGGGAGCCGGGGGCTCCCGTCGCTGTCCTTGACGCGGCTGTTGCTGGCGCTGGCGCGCGAGAAGCGCACCGACGGGGAGAGCACCGTCCCACCGATGTTGAGGTGGTACTTCCCCTCCTCGTCGCGCGAGCGCTTCAGGTCCGGGGAGATCTGGGCGAGCTTGTCGAGGTCCTCGGGGAGCGAGAAGATGAACTCGAGGCGGTTGCGGCTGCGCACGAGCTTCTTGTTGAGCACGATGTCGCCCGACAGGGTCGCGTTGAGGGTGTCGCTCTCGAAGTCTCCCTCGGTGACGGCCATCTTGCCGTCCTTGATCTCGAAGGCCACCGCCGCCTTCGTGAACAGCACCTCGGGCAGGCCGAACCCCGCGACGGCGCTGTCCGGGCCGAGGCCGAGGCCCTCGAACGAGAGCTTCAGGAACCCGGCGGAGTTCTTGACGTCGCTGGTGTCGAAGGTGAGGTCTGCCTCGCCGTCCGCCACGCCGAGGAGGTTCAGCTTCATCTGCTCGGTGGCCACGGGAAGCCGCGCGAGGTCGATGTCGCCGCCGTCGAACGAGATCTCGACGCCGGTCTCCGACTGGGCGAGCTGGCCGTCGAGCGCGCCGCCGTAGATCTCCGCCACGAACGCCACGGCGTCCTTCCCCATCAGCATGGCGAAGGGCGCGGCGCGCACGGCGAGGCCGTCGAGGTGGAGGAGCGGGATGCGCTGGGAGGGCGGCGCCTCCTCGTCCTTGGGCTTCCGCACCTTCTTGACCGTGTAGAAGGTCACGTCGTCGAGCGCGACGCCGGAGAGGCGCCACAAGGAGAGGTCGCCGATGCCGAGCGCGTACTCGTTCCGGGACCACTGGCCGAACTCGTAGACGACGCGATCGCGCGCGGCGGCGGCCGGGAAGGTCACGTAGAGGCCGAGGAGGAAGGTGACCCCGCCCCAGAGGAGCGCGGCCAGGCCGAGGAGCAGGCGCTGAATCATGGGGTCTCTTCCTCGGTGGACGCTTCGGCCGACGAATCGAGCAGCCGGAAGGCGCTGATCTCCATCGACACGGTCAACATCTTCACGCCTTGGGTCGTGACGGACTTGGTCTTCATCGAGCGGACGCGCAGGGGGTACCCGCCGGTCTCGATGGCGTAGAGGAAGTCGGTCAGCTGGGGCAGGAGGATCTTCGAGACCTCCACGCTGTAGGTCTTCTCCTCCAGGGAGCCCTCGGTGACGACCTGCTTCTCGCGCACGCCCTGGAGGTTGGTGGCGATGCCGACCTTCTCCGCGGACTTCTCGATGAACGAGGGGAGATCCTGGCCGTCGCTCTTGCGGAGCTCGGCCTCGATGGTCTCGACCTGCGCGGCGGCCTCCGCCTGATCCGCCGCGAGGGCGCTGAGCAGCGCGAGGGTCTCCTCCCGCTGCTCGACGCGGCTCCGCACGTCCCCGAGGATCGAGCGGCTCACCCACCAGGCGCCCCCGAGGAGCGCGACCACCGCGAAGACGACGAGCCCCACGAACAGGGTGCGGTCCCGCGGGCTCATGGTCGCCACGAGCTGCGCGAAGCGCTCGCGCATCGGCTCTACGATCGTGATGCTGGCCATGTTCTAGCCCTCCTCGCCGGTCGCCGCGGCGTCCTGCTGCTCGCCCAGCGGGATGGTCATCGTGAACGTGAGCCCCTCGCCCACCTTCTTCTCGTCGCCCTTGCGCGCGCTCTTGAAGCGCTCGTCCTTGCGGAGGGACTCCTCGATCTTGGCGGCGCTCTCGAAGCTGTCGGTCTCGGCGCGGAAGCTGATCGACGCCGCGGAGATCGTGAGCTCGCGCACGTCGATGCGGGCCTGGCTCGGCGGCGGCACGCGCTCGGAGATCGTCTTGAGCATCTCCAGCGTGGGCGGCACCCCGGTGACCGTGGCCCCGAGGGCCTCGACGCGGCGGGTGGTCTCGGCCGAGCGCTCCTGCATCAGCGCGAGCGCCATGGAGGGCTCGGTGAGGCGGTCGGCCCCGATGTCGGGGAACGTGCCGGTCACGACCTCGACGATCTGGGTGTCCAGGGCGTCGAGGCGCTGGTTGGCGTCGTAGAGCTGGACGCTGAAGAGGGTGAGCGCGGCCGCCATCGCGAGCCCGCCGCCCACGGCGGTGGCGCCGAGCAGGTTCCAGAGGGTCTCGGCGTGGCCGTGGAACGCGAGGTCCCCGATACGCAGGTCGACCACCTTGAGCTCGCCGGCGGCGACGCGCGCCAGGGCCACCGCGAGGGCGTACTCGATGCCGTGGCCGCCGGGGACGACGACGGTGCGGACCGGCACGCCGGTGCGCGCCCCGAGCCGGGCGCCGAGACCCTCGAGCCGGGCGCCTCCGCCGCACACCAGCAGGTCGTCGATGCCGACCTTGAGCTCGTCCTCCAACGTGATGAGCTCGGAGCGGACCTCGGCGCACCAGGCGTCGACCCCGCGGGACAGGATGTCGCCCTCCCGGGAGGTGCCCGCCGGGGGGACCCAACCGGCGTCGGTGCGCTCCTCCCCTTCCCACTCGGCCACGGCCTCGTCGGGCGCCGCCGGCACGCCGGACGCGTGCTTGATCTCCTCGGCGCGCTCGAAGGGCACGCCCAGGGCGTCGGCCAGGGCCTGCGTCAGATCGGCGCCGCCGGAGGAGACGAGGCGAGCGCCGAGGAGCTGCCCGTTCTGGCAGAGCGCGATGAGCGTGCGGCGGTGGCCGATGTCGAGCACCACCTGGACGCCGCGCCCCGCGTAGGTCGCGAGGGCGTCGACGTCCATGCAGAGCACCTTCGGCTCGGCGCGGGCGCCCACGAGGGCGTCGATGCGGGCCCGGAGCTCGTCCTTCGGCGCGATGAACACGACGGTGCGGCTCTGGCCGTCCTTCGCGTCGACGAGGCGCGTGCCGAGGACCATGTCGTCGAGATCGTAGGGCACGCTGCCCTCGACCTCGGAGGGGAGCGCGCGCGCGATCGCGCTCTTGTCGACGAACGGCAGGCGCACGAGGCGCACGACCCCGCTGTCGAGCGGGAACGAGGCGGCCTTCTCGGCGGCGTCCCAGCCCTTCTCCTGATCGCGCAGGGCCCCGACGGCCTCCGCCATCAGCGGCGTGCCGTCCTCCGCGAGGGAGACCCCCACCTGCGCGGCGTCGCGGATCTCGAAGCGACGGAAGCTGCCCTCCATCGCCGCGACGCGTACGCGCCAGGATCCCGTGTCGATGCCGTAGACCATTGCCATGGCGCGCCCCTAATCCACTCGCCAGTACCGGATGGTGCCGGAGCTGGAGGAGGTGAAGTCGACCACGGCGGTGATCTGGGCGGTGGCGTCTCCCACCGTGCCCGTGCTCGTGATCGTGAAAACTTGAGTCTTGACGCCGACCTCGCTGGCGAGCTCGTCGTCGGGGCTGAACCCCTGATCCTGGAGGTACTTGACGAAGTCCGACCCGCTCTTGAACGAGGCGGTCGCCATGTAGTCGCGCACGAGCGCGATGATCGCGGCGGCCTCGGAGTCCGTCGGGCGCGGCGTCAGGTGGGCCTGGAGCATGCCCGCCATGACGGTGTCGTCCGCGCACGTGATGTTGATCTTGCCGTTGCCGTAGATGGTGAGCTGCTGCCCCCAGCGGTCGAACACCTCGTCCTGCCAACCTTCCACCAGCCGGAGCTCGGCGAGGGTGTCGAAGGCGGCGTTCTTGGCGAGGTAGGGCGAGGGCTGGGAGTTGTAGAAGTCGTCCTCGTAGCCGCCCTTGCCGCTCGCGACGACGCTGTCGGCGTCGACCCAGTCGGCGAGGTTGCCGATGAGGTCCAGGCGCTCCAGGCTGCGATCCCGGAGCCACTGGTCGTTCTCCTCGCCGCTCATCAGCCCGACGAGCTGCTTGCCGGTGGTGGTGTCCTCCGGGCGGTCGTCCGCGGAGCGCGTCGCGAGCTTGTTGATGTTGATCCCGCACTCCTCGCCCTCGACGGCCGCCATGAAGTCGCCGTCGAAGTCGAGGAAGTTGCGGCTGCCGAAGCGGGTCGTCTCCTCGACGCTCTCCTCGCGCACCTCTTCGCTCACCTCGCCGGTCTGCTCGAAGGTCTCGAGGTCCTCGTCCTCGACGTCGCCGTCGGACGAGATGAACATGCGGAGGAGGCCGGTGTTGATGAACGGGATCGTCTGCCACAGCGAGTCGCCGAGGCCGAGCTCCGCCAGCATCGAGTTGTCGCCCATCTGCTTGTTGGCCACGAGCACCAACCGGTAGAGGTTCACGCCCGTGACGCTCAACCAATAGGCCTTGGCCTCGTCCCGTTCGTGGGTGGCCGTCAGGAAGCGGATGCGCGCGCCGAAGCTGATGTCGGTGACGAGCGCCGTGAGGAACATGATCGTGCCGATGACCACGATGAGCGCGATGCCGCGCCGATCGTCACGGCGGCGGCCGCGGGCGCTCGAGGCCGGGCGGCGGGGAAGACCGGTGCGGGTGAAGCCCTTGGAGGCGAAGGGGGTGCTCATGAGCCGTCGTCGTCTTCGGTGGCGGACCGGGTGAGGCGGGCGGCGAACTCCAACATCACGGTGGTGGCCCACGTGCGTTCGACGGTCTTCTCGGCGTCCTCGGGGTCGGGCGCGAGCAGCGTGAGGGTCACCTCCGCCGCGCGCGGCAGGCGATTGGGCGTGTCGGCGCCGAGGGTGTCCCACTCCTCCCGCCACTCGTTCGTCTGCGGGTCGAGGTAGCGGATGGTGAACGCCTTCACGTCGTAGGCGAGCGGCGCGATGCTGCCGTCCCGCTCGGGGTAGTTGTCGATCCGCGGGCCCTCGCGGCGCAGGAGCACCATGGCGCCGTCGGTGTCGGGGTCGTCCTCGGTCCAGTAGGTGATCTCCGTCTGGTCGGACTCGCGGGCGCCCCGGTACAGGCGCTGGTGGGCCAGGGACGCAAACCAGAGGCGGTCGGGGTTGCCGTCCTGTGCCACGAACACGGTCTGGTAGGTGTTGACCGCGCTGGTATTGGTCGTGAGGTAGGCGAGAGAGAGGTCCCGCCGGATGCGCGAGATGGCGATGCGGGCGGACTGGTTGACGGTGTCGTCGGCCTCGAGGATGTCCCGCGTGTTGAGCGCGCTGGAGATGGTCCCAAACGTCAGGCTCGCGATGAGCGCGAACACGGCCAGGGCCACGACGACCTCGATCAGCGTGAAGCCGGCGCGCGCGCCCTTCCGTCGGAGTCGGGACCTCACTTGGAGCTGCTCCCGCTGCTCGACGAGCCGCTGCTGCTGGTGCTGCTCGACGAGGAGCTGCTGCCGTCGCTCGGGATGATCTGCCCGGTGGGGTTGATCACGTGGGAGACGAGCTCGATGCACGAGTCACACCCGTTCTCCAGGTCCGGCTCCTCGTCGTCCCACCACACCAGGACCCGCACCTCGCGGATGTAGGGCCGGAGCATGTCGGTGAGCATGTCAGGTTGGAAGCCCATGTCCGTGAGGTCGCGCGACTCGGGCGCGGCGTCGGACTCGGCCTCCGTCTTGCTACCCAGGAAGCCCGAGCCTTCGATCTCCTCGGCGGCGGACGCGATGTCCCCCACCTGGATGTCCACCTCGCGGATGGTGTAGGCCCACTTGTACCCTTCGAAGCTGTCCCCGAAGTCGGGGGCGTCCATGTCGCCGCTGGCGCCGAACTCCTCGAAGTCGCCCTCCTCGTCGATGTCGGCGTCCCGAAAGCCCTCCTCCTCCAGGCGCAACATGGCCTCCGCCATCTTCTCCTGCGCCAGGTAGGTGCCCGTGAGGGTCTTCCCGGCGTCCACCGTCATGAGCACGGCCATGGATTGGGAGTCCACCAGCACCATGAGCCCGATCGCCAGGATCGCGAGCGCGATCACCACCTCGAGGAGGGTGAAGCCGGCTCGGTTGGTCGAGCGCGGGCTGGCGCGACGGGGGGTGGCGGAGAGGTGTGTCACCGGTACGACGGGGCCTCGCTCGGGATCCACGCCATGGATGCGCCGATCTCGGTCTCCTCGCTGTCGACGGACACCTTGCCGGAGAGGGGCTCGACCTCGATCGTGTAGCCGTCCTCGGGGTCGTCGATGCTGACGATGCGGACGACGGAGTGCTCGGAGATGCCGTTGGCGAAGACGTACGAGTAGACGATCTTCTGGTCGGCCTCGGTCTCGGGGGCCTCCTCGGAGGGGGTCTGCGGCTCGTCGTACTGGGGGGTGTAGACGTACGCGAACATCGAGTTGGATGGCAACGTGACCTTCGACTGGAAGCCGGGCGACGTGAGGCCCGCGAACCGCTGCAGGGCGTCGCTCTCTTCCTCGCCCTCGGCGCCCTCCTTCTTCTTGTCCCCCCGCTTCATCTCCTTCTCCCGTTCGGCCTCGTAGGCGGCGCGGGTCTCGGGGTCGGAGAAGACGAGGGTGTTGGGATCCCCCACCTCGATCTGGTAGGTGCCGGCGTCGAGGTTGTAGGCGATCCGGAACGTGACATTCCGCATGGCCGCCTCGTTGACGAGGAAGCTGTAGGTCATCGCCAGTTCGCGCGCGGCGCTGCGCTGCTGGAGGTCGAAGATGCCGGCCAGGCTCGGGATGCCGATGCCGAGCACCACCGCCATGATCGCGATGACGACCATGATCTCGATGAGCGAGATGCCGCTGCGCAGGCGTCTGGCCCCGCGGCGGGCTCCCCGCCGCGCACGGGCGCGGTCACGGCGGGGGCGTGTCATCGCTAGTCCTGCACGGCGCTGTAGGAGGTGATGTCGGCGTCGGCGTCCTGGCCGCCTTCCTTGCCGTCCTTCCCGAGCGAGATGATCTCGTAGGGGTGGTCGCCGTGGGTGCCGGGCGAGAAGTAGAGGAAGGCGTTGTCCCACTGGTCGAGCGGGACGTTTCCTTCCGGGAAGTACTTCTTGGCCGCGGACAGCCCCTCGCTCGTGCTCGGGAACTTGCCCTTGTGCTTGGCGGCGTACACCACCAGGGCCTCTTCCATCTTCTTGATCTGGATCTGGGTGGCCGACACGTTGGCGTCATCCAGGTAGCCGAGCACGTTGACCGCGATGACGGTCATGAGCACGCCGATGATCGCGATGACGACCATGATCTCGACGAGCGACATGCCGACCCGCGAGGCCAGCCCGCCGCCGCGGGAGCGCGTGGCAGCCCGGAGGGCGGCGAGTCGGAGGGACGAATGGGAGAGGCGAGAGGTGTGCATTGGTTTCACCGTACGACGGAGGAGAGGCTGAGCATGGGGAGGAGGATGCCGAGCGCGATGACCGCCACGACCGCGCCCATGAACAGGGTCATGATCGGGGTGAGGAGCGAAGTGAGCGTGTTGACCGTGTTCTCGACCTGGGAGTCGTAGGCGTCCGCCACCTTGCTCAGCATGCCTTCGAGCTCGCCCGTCTTCTCGCCGATGGTGATCATGTGGGTCACGATCGGGGGGAATTGGCCCGAGGCCTTCAGCGGCACGGCGATGGACTGCCCTTCCGCGATGTTGCGCGAGGCGCCGTCGATGGCGGCGGCGATGATCTCGTTCCCGACGACCGTTCTCACGATGGTGAGGGCGGTGAGGATAGGTACCCCACTCACGAGCAGAGTGGCGAGCGTACGGCAGAAACGTGACACAGCCACGAGCCGGTTGATCTTGCCGAACACCGGCAGCTTCAGGGCCGTGCGGTCCCACCACACGTTTCCCTTGGGGGTCTTCACGTAGCGGCGCAGGCCCCAGATCGAGAGGCCCATCACGATGGCGATGAGCCACCAGTACCCGGTCACGATGTTGGAGATCGTGAACAGCACGGTCGTGATGAGTGGGAGCCCCTCGCCGAAGCTGTCGAAGATCCGCTTGATCCGCGGGATGACGAAGGTGAAGAGGCCGAGCACGAGCGCGCTCGACACCAGCAACATGAGCACCGGGTAGGTGATCGCCGCGACGAGCTTGCCACGGAGTGCCACCTGGCTCTCGGTGTATTGGGTCAGCCGGGTGAGCACGAGATCGAGGGCGCCGGACTGCTCGCCGGCGTCGACCATGTTGACGAACAAGTCGCCGAACACGTCCGGGTGGGCGCGCATGGCGCGGGCGAGCGAGGAGCCGCCGTTGACCTTCTGGCGCACCTCGACCAACACGCCCCGAAGCTTGGGGTTCTCCGTCTGGTCGACGAGCGCCGTGAGGGCCTCGACCATGGGGATGCCAGCGCCGATGAGGGTCGAGAGCTGGGAGGTGAGGGTCGCGAGGTCCTGAACCGAGATCCGCTGGAAGTACTTCCCGAAGTCGATCTCGATGTTCAGGCCCTTGCCGCGGGTGGCCCCTTCCTTCTTCTCCCAAACGTCCGTCGGGAACACGCCCTGCTTGCGCAGGCGGCTCCTCGCCGTCTTCGGCGAGTCGGCGTCGACGATGCCCTTGGCAGCCTTGCCCGCGCCGTCCAGCCCCTCGTACTCGTAGACGGCCATGCTAATCGAGCTCCACCGTGTCTTCCTGCGTGACGCGCATCACCTCGTCGAGCGAGGTGCGGCCCTCGAGGACCACGCGGATGCCGTCGTCGCGCAAGGACGCCATGCCGTCCTCGATCGCGCGCTTGCGGATGATGCCGGCGCTGGAACCCGCCATGACCAACTGGCGGACGCCCTCGCTCACGGTGAGGAGCTCGTAGATGCCGGTCCGACCCTTGTACCCGGTGGAGAGGCACGCCGGGCAGCCCTTGCCACGGTAGACGGTGTGTCCCGCCACGCGCGCACGGGTGACCCCCGCCTCCTTCAGCTCGATGTCGGTCGGCTCGAAGGCCTCCTTGCACTTGGGACACAGGCGGCGGACGAGCCGCTGGGCGAGCACCGCGATGAGCGAGCTCGACACGAGGAAGGGCTCGACACCCATGTCGATGAGGCGCGAGAACGCGGTGGGCGCGTCGTTGGTGTGCAACGTCGAGAACACGAGGTGGCCTGTCAGCGAGGCTTGGACGGCGTTGTCCGCCGTCTCCTTGTCGCGGATCTCGCCGACCATGATCACGTCGGGGTCCTGCCGCAAGTGGGCGCGCAGGGCGGAGGCGAACGTGAGATCGATCTTGGGGTTCACCTGGGTCTGGCCGATGCCGCGGAGCTCGTACTCGATCGGATCCTCGATCGTGAGGATGTTCAGATCCGGGGCGTTGATCTCGGCGAGGGCGCTGTAGAGCGTGGTGGTCTTGCCGGAGCCGGTCGGGCCGGTGACCAGCAAGATGCCGTGCGGACGCTGGATGAAGCGGCGGAAGTCGGCGACGGTCTGCTCCGCCATGCCGATCTGCTCGAGGTTGAAGACGGTCCCCTTCTCCAGGATACGCATGACGACGCGCTCGCCGTGGCGCACGGGCAGGGTGCTGACGCGCAGATCGATCTCGCGGCCGGCGAACCGCGTGCGGATGCGGCCGTCCTGCGGGATGCGCTTCTCGGCGATGTTGAGCCCCGCCATGATCTTCACGCGGCTCACGATCGAGGCCTGCAGCTTGGGCGGCGGCTTCACGATCTCGTAGAGCACGCCGTCGATGCGGAACCGCACGACCAATTCGCGCTCGAAGGGCTCGATGTGGATGTCGCTCGCGCGGTCCTTCACCGCCTGGGTCAACAGCGTGTTGACGAAGCGGATGATGGGGGCCTGGTTGGGATCGTCGAGGAGGTCCTCGTTCAGCGAGAGGTCGTCGGCGATGTCGTCGCCCGCGCCTTCCTCGCGGATCTCCTCCATGACGGCCGAGGCGCTGCGGGCGGCGCGGTCGTAGGTCTTGTTCGTCGCGTCGCGGAGCACGTCGGCGGGGACGACCACGGGCCGCACGGGCTTCCTGTAGAGCAGCCGCAGGTCGGGGAGCAGGCCCATCGACCGCTCCTCGGCGATCGCGACCCGCACGAAGCCGCCCTCGTGGAAGAGCGGGAGGATGCCCTCCTCGCGCGCCATCGCCAGGGAGATCGGCCGGACCAGCTCGACATCGACCGTATCGAGATCGATGTGGTCGCGGAACGGGAGGCCGAGCATCTCCGCGAGCGAACGCGCCGCGACGTCGGCGGACACCGCGTTCACGCGCTGCGCGCCCTCCACGAGCGACACGCCGGAGCGGTCGGCCTCCTTGCGTGCCTCCTTCATCTTCGCCGGGTCGACCCCGGACCGGATGAGCAGCTCCTCCATTCCCGCGCGGCGAACGGCCATGATTACTTGCCTCCGCCGGCGTCGGGGGTGGGCTCGGGAGCGGGCTCGGGGGAGGCCGGCTTCGTGTAGTTCTCGTCGGGCTCCTCGGAGCCGCCGTCCATCCGCTCGAGCGAGCCCTCGCCGCCCTCGGTGACCGAATTCATCGGCTTGGGGGGCGGCTTCTTGCGATACATACTCGGCTCGTCGATCAGGTTCATGCTGCCGCGGAGGAGCGTCTTGAGCTCCTCTTCCTGCACCTCGCGGCTCTGCCCGTAGAACCGCTTGAGGAACTCCTCGCGCTGGGCGACCTTCACGCGGTAGACCTCTTCGAGGTCCGCCGGCTCGTTGATCACGTGGGGCGTGAGGAAGATGAGCAGGTTGGTCTTGCGCTCGGTGTTGCGCTTGCCACGGAACAGGACCCCGATGAGCGGGATGTCACCCAAGATGGGGATCTTGGTCTCCACCTCGGTCTGCGTGTTGCCGATGAGGCCGCCGATCACGATGGTCTGGTTGTCGCGGACGACGACCACGTTCTCGGTCTCGCGCTTGGACGTGATGAACCCGGCGGTCGTCACGTCGAGGCCGGAGGAGTCCTCCTCGACCTCCGCGACCTCGAGGGACATCTCCAAGGTGACGTAGTTGGACTCGTTGATCTGGGGCGTCACCTGGAGGGTGATGCCCACGTCCTCGCGCTGGTAGCTCACGATCGGCTGGCCGTTGTTGTCACGGCCGGCGGAGACCGGGAACGGCACGTTGCGCCCCACGCTGATGGTCGCCTCTTCGTTGTCCAACACGAGGATGTTGGGGTTCGAGAGGATGTTCACCGCCGAGTTGGACGCGAGCGCGTTGAGCGCGATGCCGAAGGCCGGCACGTTGAAGATGGAGCCGTCCGAGAGCGTGACCGGGATGGCCGCGCCGAGCACGCCCATCGCGAGGCCGGAGAGGAGGTCCGCGCTGGAGAGGCCCAGCGACGACGCGTTCATCTGGGCCGAGCCGTAGGAGATGCCCCCGCTGTCCGTGCCGCTGCCGACGTGGTAGCCGATGCCGAGATCGAGCTCGTCTTCCGAGCCGATCTCCACGACCACGGCCTCGACGTAGACCTGCCGACGCGGGATGTCGAGGCGGTCGATGACGCCCTTGATGACACGGAAATCCTCCGGCGAGGCCAGGAGCACCAGGGAGTTGGTGTTCTCGTCCGCCGTGATGCGCACCGTGCCGCTGTCGAACGCGGCGGCCACGCCGCTCGTGGCGCCGTCTCCCGCCGCGCCGCCGGGCTCGAGGGGCTTGCCGAAGTTGCCCCCGCCGCCGCCCCCGACGCCCCCGCCGCCGAAGCTGCCCCCGCCGCCACCGCTGAACCCGCCGCCCCCGCTGCTCCCGCCGCGCTGGGTGCCCGTGCCGGTGCGCTGGGTGCCGGTGCGGCCCTGGGTCCCCGTGCGCGAACCGCTGGTACGGCTGCTGCCGCCACCGCCGGTGTTCTGCGACAGGTTGGAGAGCACGCCCGCGACGTCCTCCGCGTTGGCGTGGTCCAGGTAGATGACGTGGATCTGGGAGCGGCTGGCGGGATCGATGTCGACGTCGACCTGCGCGACGAGCTCCTTCACCTTCGCGATGGCCTCGTCGTTCGCCAGGAGGATGAGCGAGTTGGTCCGCTCGTCCGCGATGATCTTGGAGATGAACGCGCCCTCGGTACCCACGTTCGTGCTGCTCGCGGCCGCGGGCGCCTCGGCCTCCGCCGCACGGCCCCGGCGTCGGGACGCGGGGGTCGACGCCGCCGCGGCCGCTCCGGACGAGCTCGCGCTCGCCGCGACCCCGTACACCTCTTCGAGGATGCGCTCCACGTCCGCCGCCGTGGCGAAACGGATGGGGATGACCTCGATGTGGCTCCGCGGCGCCGCCACGTCCATCTGCTTGACGATGCGGTACACGCGCCGGATGTTGTACGCGGCGTCGGTCACGATGAGCGTGTTGGTCGGCGCGTAGGCGATGACCTTGGCGCTCGGCCCGGAGAGCTCGCGCACGACGGTCGAGATGTCGCTCACGAGCACGTTGTCGAGCTCGATGATCTGCGTCACGAAGTTGTCGGTGCCGGGGATGTTGTCCCCTTCGTACACACGCAGCGGTGCGTTGGACGCCTTGCTCGTCGCGACGATCTTGGTGTTGCCGCCCACGGTGACGGTGGTGAACCCCGCCACTTCCAACGCGGAGAGGTAGGCCTCGTAGGCCTCGCCCACGCTCACCTGCTGGTGGCTGATGATGGTCACCTGGCCCTTCAGCTCGTCCCCGAGGATGAAGTTGCGGCAGGTGATCTCGGCCATGTACTTGGTGACGTCCATCAGCGGGGCGTCCACGAAGTCGATGGTGACCTTGGTGGAGGGCTCGACGCAGGGCACCTTCTTGGTGGCGACGCTGCCGGTGGAGCCGCTCGCGCCGGGCTTCTCGGCGTCCGCGCCGCGCGTGTTGCCGGGGCGGCCGTCCGCGCCGGGGGGCGGGCCGCCATCGGGGCCCATGGGCATCCCGTCCGGGCCCTGGGGACCGTCCGGACCGCCCGGCAGGCCGTCCGGGCCGCCGTCCGGGCCGCCGTCGGGGCCGCCATCGGGGCCGTTGGGCATCTTGCCACCCGGCATCGGGCCGCCGGGCTGGATCGGGCCCGAGGCGCCGTTGGGGCGGATCCGCTCCTTCCCGATGGGACGGGCGTCCTCCTCGTTGTCGCCGCCCTTCTCGTCCTGCGCCCAGGCCGGGCCCGCGAGCGAGACGGCGAGGAGGGCGGGGACCCCGAAGAGCGCGAGGGTCCGTCGGGCGACATGGGCCGCCAGCCAGCCGGGGGACCAGCTCGGGGAGGTGCGGGGGGAGGTGCGGTTCTGCAACGTCTGCCTGCTCATGCGGGTGATGCTCATGGTCACCGGACCTCGAAGCCGAGCGACTGACGCTGGTTCCGGCGGGTGATGTCGAAGGTGAAGCTCCGCTCGTTGCGGAGGGTCTGGTAGATGGAGAGGGCGCCTTCGGTGCTGGTGAGGGCCTGGCCGTTCACGCCGTGCACGATGTCGCCGTTCTTGATGCCGAGCTTCTCGAAGAGGCTGCCCTTGCGGATCGCAGAGAGGCGGTAGCCGTCGATCGCGCCGTCCGAGCCCTTGTGCGGCACGACGCGCACCTGGGTGGCGAGCTGCTCGAAGTTGTTCATGGCCTCGTCGATGACGGACTGCTCGACCACGGTGGTCTCGCCGTCCTTCGAGATGCCGCCCTCGGTGGGCTCGCCCGCCGCCAGCGCCGGCCGCGCGGTGTCCCCGCCGATGCAGATGCAGGTGCCGCCGTCGAGGCAGACCTTCTTCTGCTCGATGAGCGTGATGCGCCCCTCGCCGCCCACGTCGTCCCCGATGGCGTAGCCGTCGGCCTTGGCGTCCCGCGCCCCGCCGGTCGCGATGAGGGCCGAGGAGTAGGTCGGGGGATCCGCCACGACGGTGGCGAGGAGCCGCACGTTCGAGTCGGACTTGCACTCGCCGGCGACATCCCCGGACTTCGCCGAGTTGGGGTCGTACACCGCGGTGGAATCGAAGATGTTCCGGCGGACGATGATCTCCGAGTAGCTCTTCTGCGAGAGCGCCCGGGGACGCGGCGGGCTGCGCTTCGTGGAGGCGCCCTCCGGCTCGTCCGGGTCGCTCGCGCCGCCGGCCACGCCGGGGCCGCCGCCCGGCTGCATGGGACCGCCCTCACCGGGCATGACGGCGTCGACGTACTCGGGCAGCGTCGCGTCCTCCGGGAGCGCGAGCAGGCGCGCGACTCCCTGGTTGGCGAGGGCTCCCCCGCCGAAGCCGAGGAGGCTCACCACCCCGAAGACGAGGAGGATGCGGCGTCGGGTGGATGCTGCCGAAGGTTCTGGCACGTCGTGGGTCCTCTCGCCTGGGATGCATGGAGGGGTCGAAGCCTTAGCAAGCTCCGTGCCTGCCGGACAGGCCCCATCGACGGGCCTTTACACGGCAGTTCCGGACAGTTTGTCCGTCCTTCCCCCCAGACCGCGCCGGGACTGCGACAGATTGTCAGTCACCGACGGTCACGGTCCGCCCGGTTCCCGTTCGGGCGCCGCGGGCCCGGGTCCCTGGCTTGCCGGAGCCCTGCCCGGCTCGGCCCGGGAGCGCTGATCGTATCCGGAGAACCGGCCGCATCGGGCACCGGTGGTCGACACGGCCCCCGCCCGCCGGATAGACTCGCGCGGCCGAGGAGGCCCCGCGTGCAGACCCGCACCCGCACCCGCACCGTGGTCTTCACCGACATGGCCGACTACACGCGGCGTACGTCGGAGAGTGACCGCGAGGGGCTACGGAACCTGCTCGCGATGCACCAGCGCTTCGTGGAGCCCGTGCTCACCGGGCGCGGCGGGCGGATCGTCAAGAACATCGGCGACAGCTTCATGGCGCTCTTCGAGAGCGCGACGGACGCCGCGCGGGCCTGCATGGACCTCGTGGAGGCCCACGACGCCAGCCGCGGCTCCGACATCTCGTTCCGCGCCGGCATCGCGACCGGGGACGTCGAGGAGATCGAGAACGACGCCTTCGGCGAGCCCGTCAACCTCGCGTCCCGCATCATCGCGCGCACCCCGAACGGCGAGGTCTGGTTCTCCGCCGCGACGTGGCACTGCCTGAACCAGGCGGAGATCCCCTGGGAATCGGCGGGTCGCCACAGCCTCAAGGGGATCCCGTGGGAGACCGAGGTCTTCCGCGCCGTCCCGCTCAACCAGGCCTGGCTCCCCGAGGCCCTCGCCGCCGCCGCCCGCGCGCGCACCCTCGTCATCTGGCGCTCGGGGGACCCCGTCCCCGTGCTGCTCCCGAACAGCCAGCTCGTGCTCGAGGGCTTCCGCCCCGGGAGCCCCGCGCTGAACGAGGCCGTCGACCGTCTCCCGCTCCTGGAGCCCACCCGGCTCTGGCTCTCGACCTACAACGTGTCGCCGAACGACCGCAACGAGTGGGTCCGCAACGGGCGCGGCCTCGTCATCGGCACGCCGGGCGCGGTGCGGGCCGCCATCCACCAGCAGATCCAGGCCTCGTCCCGCTCGGTCGGGTCCGACACCATCATCCTCGACACCGGCTCCGCCTCGGTGCTCGACCTCGTGGTCGCCGGGCTCGCGCTCCCGGCGGTGCCGCTGTCCGAGGTGGTCGCCGGGTACAGCTACGACCTCGCGCCGGACGGCCGATGGCTCAACCGGAGCGAGCGGGCGCTCCTCCGGGTCGACGTGTCCTTCTCCGGCGCCACCGTCGTGGCCCTCGCGCCGGGCGTCACCATCGGGACGCACAGCGCGGCGCCCACCACGCCGACCCTCCTCCAGCACGACATGGCCATCCACACGCCCGCCGGGGTGCTGCGGTACGTCGCGCTCGCCGGCCAGGAGGGCTACCTCGGCGCCCTCGTGGGGGACTCCCAGGTGCGGCTCGGCGTCGGCACGGGCCAGCAGGTGGAGTTCGGGCGCGAGCCCAACCACCCCGGCCTCCTCCTGCCGGACCGCAACTCCCAGGACAACATCCGGTGGCTCCCCGGACCGCGGGCGACCCGCGCGCGCGAGCGGGGCTTCACGCTCGACAAGGTGCTCACCGGCCGTCATCACGCGGCGTTGCAGGCGACCGGGAAGACCTTCAGCGTCATCCCCCTCCACGAGACCTGCGCGACCTTCCTCGTGGACGCCCAGAACCGCGTGCACCGCCTCTCCGAGCCCACCCCCGCGGTGACGGAGAACCTCCTCCTGCTCGGCACGATGGTCATCGCCCTGCGGGAACCGGCGTTCTGAGCCTCGAGTAGCCTACGTCGCCGCGAGCACGAGGTTCGCGAGCGCGTCCGAGATGGAGACCGGCCACGCCCCGGGGCGCTCGATGTCCCGCACCGAGGACGGGAGCGCCGCCACCTGCGTGGCCCGGTGCTGCCGCACCTGCGCGAGCGGCGGATCCGCGGCGAGTCGCATCCCCTCGCGGACGACCGGGCGCAGGAGCGACACGGCGCCCATGCGCTCCTGCCCCCAGGCCTCGTGCTCCAGGCACAGGACGTCACGATCGGCGTGACGACAGATCTGCTTGCGCCCCGGGTAGGGCGCGCTGCCGGCGCGGGCCACGGGCGTGGCGCTGGTGCCGCGCATCATCTCGGCGATGCGGAACGCGACGCGGGTCCCCTGGTCGCTCGCGGCGGCCAGCGCGCGGCCCACCGCGAAGAGCTGGATCGGCGCGCCCCCGTCGACGAGCTTGCGGATGCGGGCCTCGTCGAGGTGGCCCGACCCGAGGATCCGCACGTGCTGCATGCCGTTGCGGTCCAGGGCGGCGCGAACCTGCCGGGACACGCGGTCGAGATCCTCGTGGTCGATCCGGACGGTCTGCACCTCCTTCTTGAACGGGAGGAAGCGCTTCACGCCGTCCACGGGGTCGTCGTCGGGGAGGGAGAGGTGCGAGAGGCCCGGGAAGTGGAGCCGGAAGGCCTCGAACGCGAGGCGATCGTCCCCGTAGGCGGCCAGGAAGGTGTCGGCCATCGTCCCCATCGGAGGGATGCCCAGGTGCAGGGCGGCGAGCGCGTTCGTGGTGGCGGAGACCCCGCCGACGTACGCCGCCCGCGCCGCGAGCAGCGCCGCCTCGGGCCCGGCGCAGCGACGGCTGCCGAAGTCGAGGACGGCGTGGCCCTTCGCGACGTCCACCATCCGGGCGGCGCGGGTGGCGATGGCGGTCGCGGCGCTGACGAGCTGGATCGCGCGGGTCTCCAGCAGGGTGCACGCGAGCAGCGGCGCGGTGACGCGCACGATCGGCTCGCCCGGGAACACCACGGTGCCCTCGGGGACGGCCCACACGTCCCCCCGGAACCGGAAGCGCTTGAGCGCGTCGAAGAAGGAGGGGGCCACCTTCGCGAAGCGGGGCTCCTGGCGGAGGAGCTCGACTTCTTCCTCGGTGAAGGCGAGGGCGTCGAGATGGTCGAGGAGAGTGCCGAGCCCCGCGGCGACCAGGTACCCGTGGCCGTCAGGCAGGCCACGGGCGTAGAGGTCGAAAGTGGCGTCCCCCCAGAGGCCGTCCGCGTGGTAAACGGCGGCCAACACGAACTGGTAGAATTCGGCCTGTAGCGCGAGGTGTCCCGGCATGAAGAGCGGGCGTTCCATCCCCGGAGCCTATCGCGCGGAAAGCGCGCTGACGGTCAACGGGTACAGCGAGAAGTGGTTGCGACAGGGATTTCCCTGGGTGTACCCCAATGAGGTCACGGCCGGACGCGCGCGCCCGGGCGAGCTCGTGCGGTTGCTGTCGCCCTCCGGCGTGGTGCTCGGCACCGCGTTGGCGGACGACGGCTGGATCGCCGCGCGGCGGTTCCGCGACGACGACGGCCCGCTCGACGCCGCGTTCGTACGCACGCGCGTCGAAGCGGCGTGGGCCTTGCGCAACGGCGTGCTCCCCCCGGAGACGACCGCGTGGCGGCTCGTCAACGCCGAGAACGACGACCTGCCGGGTGTCCGCGTCGACGTCTGGGGCACCCAGGTGGTGATCACGCTCGACGCCGCCGCCCTCTCCCCTCTCCTCGACCCCCTGGCGGACGCCGTGGAGGCCCTGCTCGCCCCGAGCGCGATCCTGCTCGCGTGGCGGCCCGACCCGCGCGAGAAGGACCGCCCGACGCCGCCGCCGCGCGTGCTGCGTGGCGCCTCGGAGGCCGAGGAGCGGGTGACCGAACGCGGCGTCACGTTCCTGGTGCGGCCCGGCGCCGGCAAGGACGTGGGGCTCTTCCCCGACATGCGCGACAACCGCGGCTGGCTGGCGCCCCACTGGCGCGGGCGCACGCTGTTGAACCTGTTCGCCCACACCGGGGCCTTCTCCGTCGCCGCGGCGAAGGAGGGCGCGGAGACCGTCACCGTCGACCTCTCGCAGGGCTACCTCGACCGCGCGGCCGCCAACTTCGCCGCGAACGGGCTCCCGCCCGGGGAGCTGCTCGCCGAGGACTCCTTCAAGGCGCTCGACCGGCTCCGCCGCCAGGGCCGCAAGTTCGACCGGGTGCTCCTCGACCCCCCCGGGCATTCCCACTCGAAGGACGGCACCTGGTCCGGCGAGCAGGACTACGCCCGGCTCGTCGCCGCGGCGCTGCGCGTCCTCCCGAGCGGCGGCTGGCTCATCGCGGCGTCCAACCTCGGGTCGGTGAGCCCGCACCGATTCCAGGGGATGCTCGTGAACGGAGCGCGCAAGGCGGACCGCCGGCTGCGCATGGTTCACGACGGCTCGCAGCCCCCCGACTTCCCGGCCGCGCTCCACTTCCCCGAGGGGCGCTACTTGAAATTCGTGGTGTGCGCCGCCGATTGAAGCGCCGTGTGACACCCGGGACTTGGGCGTGCGCTCCCTTCCTCGTGAGCATGCCTTGTTCAGTTCGAGCGTTTCTGGTACGAACCCCCGGGTGAACGACTTGACCAATGGAATTCCGGGGCCCCCGGCGACGGAGTCCTGGTTCCGGGCGCTGTTCGAGCACTCGCCGACCGCGATGGCGATCGTGGACACCGAGCGTCGCTTCCGGGTCGTGAACACCGCCATGTGTGCGTTCCTTGGCCGCACGCCCGCCGTGCTGACCACGCTGGACATGGCGGATGTCACCCATCCGGACGACCTGGACGCGAGCAACACACACGTGCGCGACGTGGGCGCCGGGCGCACCATCGACTGGGAGAAGCGGTACCTCCGTCCCAACGGAGACACCGTGTGGGGCCGGGTGACCGCGAGCCGCTGGCAGGGGCCAGAAGGCGGATGTTGGGTCACCCTGGTCGTGCAGGACATCACCAAGCGGCGCCGGGCCGAGCTGAAGCTCGCGGAGCAGGAGGCCGAGCTCAACACGTTGTTCCAGGAAGCGCCGTTCCCGATGGCGGTCAACGCCCCGAAGGGAAACTTCCTCCGTGTGAACCGCGCGATGTGCGAGCTCGTCGGGTACACGCGGGAGGAGCTCCTCCAGATGGCCTGGCTGGACCTCGTGGAGCCGGGCGACCGCGAGGCGAGCCGCGCGAACGACGAACTGGAGCGCCGCGGGGAGACGAGCGAGCGCGACGTCGTGCGGCGGATCCTCCGGAAGGACGGCAACGCCGCGTACCTCCGGTGCAAGGCACAGGTGGTGCGGGACCGCGCCGGCCTGCCTCGCTACTGGGTGGGACAATTTGTCGATCTCACCTCGGAGCGCCGCCACGAGGCCGAGCGGCGCACGTTGGAGCAGCACCTCCGCCAGTCCCAGCAGACCGAGGCCGTCGGGCGGGTCGCGGGCGGCGTGGTGCACGACTTCAACAACATGCTCGCGGTGATCCTGAACGTGGCCGAGCTGGCGCGCATGCGCACGACGGACCCCCGGATGCGCGAGTACACGGAGCAGATCCACGGCGCCGCCACCCGCGCGGCGGCGCTCTCCCGCCGGCTCATGTCCTTCGGGCGGCGGCAGAACGGCCAGCCCGAGCTGGTCGATCTCAACGTCGTCATCGCCGAGCTGCGCCACCTCCTCCAGCGCGTGACCGGCGAGGACATCGCGTTCGTCACCGAGCTCACGACGCCCCTCCAGTTCATCAGCATCGAGCGGCCCCAGCTCGAGCAGGTGCTCCTGAACCTCGCGGTGAACGCGCGGGACGCCATGCCGCTCGGGGGCCGCCTGTCGATCCGCACGGGCCACCGGCGCGTCGAGGCGGGGGAGCCCGACCTCACCCCCGGCGACTACGTCGTGCTGGAGTTCGAGGACAACGGCACCGGGATGGCGGACGAGGTCGCCCCGCGCGCCTTCGAGCCGTTCTTCACCACGAAGGAGATCGGCAGCGGGACCGGCCTCGGGCTGTCCATCGTGCACCAGGTCGTGACGACGGCGGGCGGCGGCGTGCAGCTGCGCACGGCGCTGGGCGTCGGCACCACCTTCCTGCTCCACTTCCCCGTGGCGGACGCCACGACGGGCGTCGACCAGCCCGTCCCCGAGGGGGAGCGCATCGACGAGGGCCGGGGCGAGCGCATCCTCGTCGTGGAGGACGAGCCCGTGCTGCTCGACCTCACCACCCAGGTGCTCGCGGAGCATGGCTACGTGCCGCTCGCGGCCCCTGGCGCCGAGCCCGCGCTCGAGCTCGTGCGCCACCTGCGCAACCGGGTCGACCTCGTCCTCACCGACGTCGTGATGCCCGGCGTGTCCGGCACCCTGCTCGTGGCCCGGATCCGCGCCATCCACCCGGAGACCCGGGTGCTGCTCATGTCCGGGCATCCCGACGAGCGGCTCACCCGGCACGCGCCCACGGAGCACGCGCACGCGCTGCTGCGCAAGCCGTTCAGCGCCGAGCAGCTCCTCCGCGCGGTCCGGCGCGCGCTCGACGCCCCGCAGGAGAGGTAGTGCCGCGCACGGTCTCCCGCGTCGCGCTCGGCACCCGCGGCATCGACCTCACCCTCATCACCATCGCCGCCCCCGCCGAGCGGCGCCGCGTGGGGGACAAGGGCCCGGTCGTGGTCGTGGCCGCGAACGTCCACGGCGACGAGTGCACGGGCGTCGGCGCGGTGCTCCGGCTCCTTCCCCTGTTGGAAGCCACGCTCCTGCGCGGCGCGGTCCACCTCTACCCCACGCTCAACCCCGAGGGGTTGGAGCGGCGGTCGCGCAAGGTGCCGGAGGACGATCAGGACCTCAACCGCCTCTTCCCGGGGGACGCCGCGGGCAGCCCGTCGGAGCGTCTCGCGCACGCCGTGTGGATGGACGTGTGCGCGCACAACCCGGACCTCGTCATCGACCTCCACACCGACGCCCCCGCCTCCATCCCGTACGCGCTGCTCGACCGGGCGACCAACCTGCGGCACGGCCACCGGGGCGCGGTCGAGGGGAGCGCGCGCACCATCGCGGCGAGCAGCGGGCTCACCGTCCTGCACGAGTACCCCGAGGACCGCTACTCCCGGTACCGGCTAGACCGCTCGCTCACCGGCGCCGTGCTCAACCGGCTCCAGGTCCCGGCGGTGACCATCGAGGCCGGCCCCCGGCTCTACCTCGACACCGCGGCGGTCGACACCACCGCCCAGGCCGTGCTCGGCATGCTCCACGCCCTCGGCATGGTCGAGGCCGAGGCCCTCCCCCACCCCACCCGCATGCACGGCGGGCCGTGGCGGCGCGACAGCGGCCCGCGCGCGTCCTCTACCGGCGTGCTGGTCCCGCGCGTGGCACCCGGGCGGCTCCTCGCGAAGGGTGACCTCGTGGCGGAGGTCCGCGCCCTCTCCGGCGCGCTCCTCGAGGAGATCCACGCCGAGGCCGAGGGGTTCGTCGTGAGCCTCGCCGAGCGGACCCACGTGGTGGCCGGGGTGCCGGTGTGCACGTACGCGCTGCGCGAGTAGGCGGCGACGGAGAGCCTGACCGTAAATCCCTCCCGTCGCCCGCTGGACGCCTCCGGCGCCGGCCGCGCCCCGGCCTCGGTTACAGGCCTCGGGCCTGCGCCCTCGGCCGGAACGCAGCCGGCATCCGGATGCGCCTCAGCGGGCTCGGTC
>JAUXTN010000139.1 GCA_030684355.1 Pseudomonadota bacterium | reverse complement strand
GGCCATCGGCGGCGGGGCCATCGGCGGCGCGGCCATCGGCGGCGGGGGCATCGGCGGGGCGCGCCCCCACGGCGGCGGCCTCCTTCCGGGCCTCGGTGGTCCCCTCGTCATCCAGCTCGGCCGGCGCGGCGGTCAGCTCGGCGATCGCGCCGCCCTGGGGCGCAGGGGGCGCCAGGGCGGCGGGGGCTTGCAGCTCCCGCAGGGTCTCCTGCTCGGCGAAGTCCGGCTCGCCGAGCTGGCCGAGGTTCGGCACGATCACGAGGGTGGCCGCGGCCGCCGCGAGGGCGAGGCCGATGGTCGGCAGCATCCACATCCGCGACGGAGCGCGACGTGATGCGGGTTCGTTCGCCCGGCTACCGGTGGCCGCCGCTTCGCTCGTGGTGGTACGGCTCACCGGGGTCGCAACCGGAGCGCCGCCGACCTCGGGCGCCCGTCCCCCGGGATGCGACACGAGGCGCACCGGACCGTCCGACCCCAACGGCATCACCTCGGTCTCGAAGAGCTCCGACGGGGGGTCCGACGTGTCCTTCGGCGCGGGGATGCGCATGCCCGGGAACTCGACGATGCTGCCCGGTGTCGAAGCGGGAACTGTCGGAGCCCCTGCCGTGGATGCCCCGCCTCCCGCTTCCCCGCCCTCGTGCCGCGCCGCGGCGGCGGTGCCGCTCGCGAACGGCCCCGTCGTGACCAGCCCGAGGATGTCGTCGATCGAGACCCGGGGCGGCGGCGCCCGGTCCGGCACGAGCGCGTACACCGCGCCGAGCACCTCGGGATCGAGGTCCTCCGGCGGTTCGGTGCCGGCGGGGCTCGAGAGCCACGTCGCCAGGCGCTGTGCTTTGATCTCGTCGTTCACGGGGCCTCAGTCAGGGGTGTACACCTTGCGGAAGGCGGCACTCGCGCGGTGCAGGATCACGTCGAAGTTGCCCACAGTGACCCCCAGGCGGGCGGCACACTCCTCGCGCTCGAGGTCATCGAGCAGGCGGAGCCGAAGGGCGTCGGCGTAGCGGGGGTTGATCTGGGCGAGGGCGTTCTCGATCGCGGCGCGGCGCTCGTCCCGCTCCAACCCGTCGTCGGGGGCCTGGTGGGCACCGTGCACCTTGGTCTCGGCCTCGACGGCCTCCTCCAGGCGACGGCTCCGCTGCCAGGCCCGCCACACGTCGGTGGCGCGGTTGATCGCGATGCGGCGGATCCAGAAGTAGATGCTCTTGTTCTCCTCCGGGTGGTACTGCTCGATGCGCTCGAGCACGAGTCGAAAGCTGTCGCGGAGCACGTCCTCGGCAAGCTCGCGAACGGGCAGCCGCGGGAGGATGACCTCCCGGAACAGGCAGTCGCCGTACCACGCGTAGAGCGTGCCAGCGGCCTGCCGATCTCCCCGCTTGAGGAGATCCACCACGTGCCGTTCGTCGGTGAGGGGGGCGAGCTCTGCTTCGTCAGTCAGGGCGCCTCCTTGCTGCACCCGCCGCGACAACGGACGGACGGGCGCGATTCTTACACGGCGCGGCGTCGCCGGCGTGGATCCTTCCGTGGAAGTGACCGTCGGCGGGCAACGGGTGGCACGCATGCGCGCCGACGAAGTAGGATCGTCGCCACCTTCCGGGCGCCCGTGCTGCTGTCTCTCGTCGTCTCTACCGCCCTCGCCCAAGCCGGCCCGACCGGCGGCGTTGCCGGCGGGCTCCTGGTCATGGAGGGGACCAACCCCCTCGGCGACGCCCCCGGGGTCGTGGTGCGCCTCGGCGTCTCGATCCTGCCGGTGTTCGACATCGAGGCGTCCATCGGGCGCATGGAGGGCGACACCCGCGACCTCCACATCGTCTACTGGCTGCTCGATCCCCGCCTCGACACGCTCTACCACTTCACGCCGAACAAGCGGGTCGACGTGTTCTTCTCGATCGGCGCCGGCCTCGAGTACGTGAACGTCATCCGGGACTCCAAGGCGGACAACCCCGACTTCAACGACCGCGCCCTCTACAAGAACCCGTCGAGCGACTTCGTCATGAACGGCGGCCCGGGGCTCCTCCTCCACCTCGCCGGCCCGATCCACCTCCGCACGGACCTGCGCTGGTTCGGCTCGTTCGGCTCGGACTCCACGGCCGCGCGCGCGGACACCTACCAGAACCTCGAGTGGACCCTCGGATTCGACCTCCGCTACGAGGAGCCGCCCGACAAGGACAAGGACGGCATCAAGAACAAGTACGACGACTGCCCCGAGGACCCCGAGGACTTCGACGAGTTCGAGGACGACGACGGCTGCCCCGAGGAGGACAACGACAAGGACGGCGTGCGCGACGCGCGGGACGACTGCCCGAACGACCCCGAGGACCGCGACGACTTCGAGGACGGCGACGGCTGCCCCGAGCCCGACAACGACGGGGACGGCATCCGCGACAAGAAGGACCGCTGCCCGGACGTGGCGGAGGACGAGGACGGCTTCGAGGACGGCGACGGCTGCCCCGAGCGCGACAACGACGAGGACGGCATCCCCGACAAGCGGGACAAGTGCCCGGAGGACCCGGAGACGCGGAACAACTTCGAGGACAAGGACGGCTGTCCCGACGAGATCCCCGTGGAGGTGACGCGCTTCACCGGCGTGATCCGCGGCATCACCTTCGAGACGAACAAGGCCGTCATCCGGACGACCTCCCAGGGCACCCTGCTCGACGCCCTCGACGTGCTCGAGGAATTCCCCGACGTGCGGCTCGAGGTCCAGGGCCACACCGACGACGTGGGGAACGACCAACTCAACCTCGAGCTCTCCCAGGCCCGCGCCGACGCCGTCATCCAGTGGTTCTTCGACTACGGCGTCGCGCCCGACCGCCTCCGCGCCGTCGGCTACGGCGAGACCGTCCCCCTGTCGGACAACGGCACGGACGCCGGCCGCGCGGAGAACCGGCGCGTCGAGTTCCGCCTGCTCGAGGATGCGCCCGAGGCCGAGGAGTAGCCCATCACTGGGGCGTCGGGATCGGCTCCAGCGTGAAGTAGAACGTGGCCCCCTGCTCGACCGCGCCCTCTGCCCAGATCCGCCCGCCGTGCCGGTGGATGATGCGCTGGACGGTCGCGAGCCCGATGCCGGTGCCTTCGAACTCGGACGGCGAATGGAGCCGCTGGAACGCGCCGAAGAGCTTGTCCAGGTAGGCCATGTCGAAGCCCGCGCCATCGTCGCGCACGAAGTAGACCAGCCGGCCCTGGCGCTCGGTACGGCCGAACTCGATCCGCGCGCGCGGGTGCTTCGACGTGAACTTCCACGCGTTGCCGAAGAGGTTCTCCAGCACCACGCGGAGGAGGCGCGGGTCCCCGTCCGCGATGACGCCCTCCTCGATGACGAACTCCACGTCCCGCTCGGGCGCGGACTCGCGCAGGAGGTCGATGACCTTTTGCGCGAGGGCCGACAGGTCGACCCGCTGCATGCGCAGCTCGCCGCGGCTCACCCGGGAGAGGTTCAGGAGGTCGTCGATGAGCTGCCCCATCCGCTGGCTCGCCGCGCGGATGCGGCCCAGGTGCTGGCGCCCGCGCGTGTCGAGCCCCGCGGCGTAGTCCTCCAGCAGGATCTGGCTGAAGCCGTCGATGCTGCGCAGCGGGGCGCGCAGATCGTGCGAGACGCTGTAGCAGAACGCCTCGAGCTCCCGGTTCAGGGACTCGAGCTTCAGCGTGCGCGCCGCCACGAGGTCCTCGAGGTGCTCGCGGTAGCGCTGGAGCTCGGCCTCCGCGCGCTTCCGCGCGGTCACGTCGAGCACGTACCCCTCGTAGTGGGTGATCCGGCCCGTCGCGTCCCGCGCGACCACCGTGAAGTCGTAGAGCCAGCGGACCTCCCCGTCGTCGCGCACGATGCGGTAGTCCTGCTCGAAGCAGGGCACGCCGGCGTCGCTGTAGGCGCCCACCTCGCGCACGACGCGGTCGTAGTCGTCGGGGTGGACCAGCGCGGCGTACGACGCGTGGCCGGACATGAGGTCCTCGGCCGAGCGGCCGAAGAGCACGTGCACGTTGGGCGAGACGTACTCGACCGGCCACCCTGGGCACGCCACCCAGCGGAACACGACCACCGGGCCGCCCATGAACAGCCGCCGCTCGCGCAGGAGCTGCTCCTCGGCGCGCTTCCGCTCGGTCACGTCGACGAGCACGGCGAGGGAGCGGACGACCTGCCCCTTGGCGTCCCGCTCGGCGGTCGCGGAGAGGAGCACGTCGATGATCTCGCCGCTCTTCTTGACGAGCTGGTAGGGCACGTCCTTGCACTGGCCCGTCCGCATGTAGGTCGGCATCACGACGTTCTGGGCGTACTGCGCCGACGCGGGGGTCAAGAAGTCGGTCGACTTCCGTCCGATCACCTCGTCGCGCTCGTAGCCGAGCGACGTGAGCCAGTCGTCGCTGACGCTCAACAGGCGCCCGTGGCGATCGATGGAGTGCATCATCACGGGCGTGCTGGTGTACAGCGAGCGGTAGGTGCGTTCGCTCTCGCGTAGCGCCTCCTCGTCCCGCTTGCGCTGGGTGTTGTCCATCACGATGGCGCGGCCGCGGACCGGGGTGCCGTCCGCCGCGCGGACGACGGCGGCGCTGAGCACCACGGGCAGGAGGGTGCCGTCCTTCCGGACCATCTCCAGCTCGATGTTCTGGACGGCGCCGGACCCCAGGACCCCGGGGTGCTGCGCCTGGAGGTCCTCCCAGCTCTTCGCCGTGACGACGTCCTGGAAGCGCATGCTCCCGACCACCTCGTCGCGGGTGTAGCCGAGCCAGGCGAGCTCCGTGTTGTTGATCCGGGTGAACCGGCCGGCGGGATCGACCGAGTGGTATCCGCAGGGAGCGTTCTCGTAGAGGTCCTCGATCTCGGCGGCGTCCCGCCGGAGCGCCTCCTCCGCCCGCCGCCGCTCGATCGCGATGCCGGCGAGGTGGGTCGCGAGCTCGATGACCTGGGTGTCCTCGGGGCGCGGGCTCCGCGGCTCGCGGTAGTACATCGCGAAGGTGCCCAGCACCGGGCCCTGGTAGGAGCGGATCGGGGTCGACCAGCACGCCCGCAGCCCGTGGGCCAGGGCGAGATCGCGGTAGTTCGCCCAGAGGGGGTCGAGCTCGATGTCGGTCACGATGACCGCCTCCCCCCGGTACGCCGCCGTGCCGCACGAGCCCGCGGCGGGCCCGATGGCCTCGCCGTCGATCGCCCGGCTGTAGGCCTCCGGCAGGCTCGGGGCCGCGCCGTGGAGGAGGTGGCGCCCCTCCTCGTCGAGGAGCAGGATCGAGCCGAGCATGTCGTCGGTCTGGGCCTCGATGAGGCGCACGAGGCTCGCGAGCGTGGCCTCCAACGGGGCGCCGGTCGCGATCAGCTCCAGCACCCGGGTCTGCCCGGCGCGCATCGCCTCCGCCTTCTTGCGCTCGGTGATGTCCGTGATGCTCCCACGCACCTGGGGGCCTCCCAGGCCCGGCATGCGCACCAGGCGGACCTCGCATGGGAAGTTCCGCCCCGCGGCGCTCCGGCAGGCCCATTCGGAGACGGCCGCGCCCTCGGCCACCACGGTCTTGAGCAGATCCTGGGCCGCCTCGGCGGACGGGCGCCCGCCTGGCTGCAACGGCGGGCTCAGGTCGACCGGCCCCAAGGTCAGGAGCCGCTCGGCGGGGATCCCGAAGAGGCGCGCGGCGTTCTCGTTGGCGCTCACGAACGTGCCCCGCGCGAGGTCGAGGACCATGATGGCCTCGGGGGCGTGCTCCACGAGGGTCCGCCACCGCGCCTCGCTCTCGCGCAAGGCGTTCTCCGCGCGCTTGCGCTCGATGCCCGACCCGAGCTGGGCCGCCACCGCCGAGAGGACGCCCATCCGGCGATCGTCCACCTCCCGGCCTCCACCCACCAGGAACTCGATCACGGCCACGACCTCGCCCCGCGCGAACACGGGGGCGGCGACGGCCGCCCGGAGCCCCACCGCATGCGCGACGGCGCGGCGGAAGAAGCCGGGATCCTTGGTGACATCGGCGATCCAGTGGAGCTCCCGCGTGGCCCAGACCCGCCCAAGCAGGCCGACGTTCGGCGGGATCCGCTCCGGCAGGCTCGCCGCCCGGAACGGGGCAACCGCGGTGCTGTCGTGCGCCCACGCCGGCCCGCATTGGAGCACCGTGCCGTCCGCGGACGGGAGCCACGCCTGGCCGAGGGCCCATCCCGTGGCCTGGCACACCTTGCCGAGCACCAGGTGGAGCATGGACTCCAGATCGTCGGCCTCCCCGAGCGCGGTCGAGAGCGCCTGGAGGAGGTGGGCCTCGTCCTCGGCCCGCTTGCGCTCCGTCACGTCGCGGAAGCTCCAGACGCGCCCGACGACCTGCTCCCCCAGGCGCTGCGGCGTCGAGTACCGCTCGTAGACACGGCCGTCCTTGAACGTGAGCACGTCGAAGCTCTCGGCCAGGGGCTGCTCGTAGAGCTGGCGCACCCGCGCGAGGAACGCCGTCGGATCGACGAGCTGGTCGAGGACGGAGGTCAGGGCGACCGCGTCGGTCTTCTCGGCGAGCATCCCCGCCGGAATGCCCCACATCTGCTGGAATTTGCTATTGGACCAGACGATCCGCCCCGCCCGATCCACCACGAGGATGCCGTCCGCCGTGGCCTCGAGGGCAGCCTCGAAGAGCGACCGGGCGCGGATGAGCTCGCCTTCGGCCGCCGTTCGGTCGATGACGTCGCCGACGGTCATGAGCATGCCTCTCGAACGGACTCACGCCGGCTCCCCCCGAGCCGACCCCCAAACCTCCTCCCAGCGTAATCACGGAGCCCCGTTCGGAGTCGGCGCCGCCGCGCCGGGTGCGGGGGCGCGGCGGATGCCCGGTTCACGCCGTGACGGATCCTCGCCGCCGCCGAGGGTTTCCATTGACGTTGGCTTGGAAATAGGATTTCTTCGGGGCATGCGCATGCTCGTTCCGACCGCCCTCGCCGCCCTCCTCGTCCTCCCCGGGTGCGACCTCCTGAAGGCCGACGACGCCTGCGCGGACACCGCCGCGTGCGACGACACCGCCGCCGCCGCCCCCGTGGACCTCCTGTTCGTGGTCGACAACAGCGACTCCATGCAGGAGGAGGCCACCGAGCTGGCCGTCGCCTTCGACGAACTGGAAGCGACCCTCGCCGCCGCCGGGGTGGTGGAGTGGGAGGCCGGGATCCTGACCTCGTCGGTCTACTACGACGACGGGCCGACCAGCGGCATCGACCCGGGCGAGGCCGGCACCCTCGTCGGGGGCAACATGGTCGACAACGTGGCGGCGCTGCGCGAGAACCTCCTCTGCGACGCGACGTGCTGGGATCAGAACATGCCGTCGGACCCCGCCTACGTCTGCGGCGATCCGCTCACGGGCGATGTCTCCGAGGAGTACCTCGACTGCGTCTGCGGCGTGGGCGACTGGAGCGGGAACTGCGGCACGGGCCAGGAGCAGGGGATCGAGGCCGCCTACATCGCGATGTGCCGTGGGGTCGCGGTCCCGCCGGCCGACTGCTACTCCTTCCCCACCGGCGCGGCCGTGGTGTTCGCGTCGGGCGACGAGGGCTCCAACGTCGGGCTCGCCGAGGCGGGGGCCGACACGCTCATCGTCATCGTCACCGACGAAGGCGACAGCTCGCTGCGCACCGAGAGCGGCGCCGCCGCCGTGCCCGGGGACGTCGACGTGGTCGTGAACGCCTACACGGGGCTCTTCGGCGCGCTCGGCGGCAACGTGCGCGTGTCGACCATCGGCCCGACGTGGGACGGCACCGACGGCAGCTGCCTCGGCGGCGCGCAGGAGTGGGGTGTCGAGCGCTACCAGGGCGTGGCGACGGGCACCGGCGGCACCTTCGAGTCGCTCACGGACGTGGCCTCGGACTGCTCCGCGCGGTCGATGGGCGGGCTCGTGGATTCGGTCGTCACGGCCGGGGTGCGGTAGGGGCGCGGGTTGGTGGACGTGATCGTTGCTGAGGTGGCCGCCGAGGTCACCGAGACGGACGCAGCGGGGCGTCTCCTGGCCCACGCAAGGGCTCTGCACACTGCGCGTGGAGCCGCCCTCCGCACAACGGACGGGTCGTGGTGGCGCCCGGCGGTGGTGTCGGACTGGGGTGTGGGGCCTGGTTCCAGGTGTCAAACTGCAGGGTCTGACCCCTCCCCCAGGTGTCAAACTGCAGGGTCTGACCCCTCCCGTGACTACTTCCCCGCGTTCTCTTCCGCCCACCGCCGCGCCCGGCGCTGCTCGGGCGTCTCCAGGGGCACCGGCGCCACGAAGTCGGTGGGGGGCTTCTTCTTCCAGGGCTCGGGATCCGCGGGGACGCCCGCTTCGGCGACGACCTTGTTCTTCTTGTCCGCGGTGCCGTCGAGGTCGGACTCGCGGTACACCATGCCCCAGTAGCCGCCGCGCTTGAGCGCCTCGGTGAGGCGGGGGTCGGCGGTGGAGGCGGTGCCGTCCTCGACGCGGGCCGCGCCCCAGGCCTCGAGCCGGGCGTTCAGCGCGGCGAAGACCTCGGGGTTCGCGTCGCGTACGTCGCGCTGCTCGCCGGGGTCGGCGGCGAGGTCGTGGAGCGAGGCACAGCCGGACGGGGGGCCGCCCTTCTTGGGGCACGCGTGGCCGTAGACGAGCTTGAACCGCTCCGTCCGCAGCGACAGCACCTCGCGGGACGAGTAGCTGTACACGTCGCGCGCCGGCCAGTCCGCGACCTCGCCGCGCGCGAGGCCGAGCCAGCTCGTGCCCTCCATGAGGCGGTCGACCTCGATGCCGGCGCGCGCGAGCACGGTGGGGGCGAAGTCGATGGTCTGGACGCCGCCGGCCTCGTCGCGGCCGCCGGGGACCGTGGGGTCGCGGATGAGGAGCGGGACGTGGAGCACGGCCTCGTAGCCGCTGCCGTGGTGCCCGATGCCGCCGTGCTCGCCGAACTCCTGGCCGTGCTCGGACGTGAGGATGACGACCGTGCGCTCGGTGAGGCCGCGGGCGTCGAGCGTGTCGAGGATCCGCCCCACGCCTGCGTCGTAGGCGGCGAGCGCCCCGTCGTAGTGGCTCAGCGCGTGCGCCATGGCGCGGTCGCTCCCGAGGGTGGGGACGAGCGCGTTGTAGAGGTCCTGGAGCTGCGGGATCGCCGCGTGCGGCTCGGCGTCGGACCAGCGGTGCAGCGCGGTGTCGGGGATGCTCTCGGGCACCGAGTTCAGATCGAGCGCGTGGACCATGAGGAAGAACGGCTGGGCGGGCGCCTCGGTGAGCCAGTCGACGACGGGGTCGGTGAGGGGGTCGGTCATCTCGGGGGTCGCGACGAGCTTGTGCGCGAACGTGCCGAGGATGGCGGGATCGTTGTTGGGGAGGGTGGTGCCCCACGCGCCGACGGTCGTGTAGCCGTAGAGCGCGAGGATCTCCGGCAACGAGCGGCCCGGGAGCTCGAAGTAGACCCGGCCCTCCGGCCCGTCCGAGACCCCGTGCGGCGAGCGCCCCGAGAGCATCGAGAGGATGGCGGGGAGGGTCCACCCGGACTGGCTGTACGCGTTCGTGAAGCGGACGCTCTCCCCCACGAGCTGGGCGAGCCGAGGGGTGACGACGACGCCGTCGCGCACGAGCGGGAGGTGGTCGGCGCGCATGGAGTCGATGTCGATGACGACGAAGTTGGGCCGGTCCACGGCATCCGGTGCGACCGGGGCCCCCGCGGCGGCCGCGGCCTCGGGTGACGCGGCCTCGGGTGACGCGTCCGCGGGCGCGTCGGGCGCACAGCCGAGAGCGACGACGAGGAGGAGGGGCACCATGCCCCAATCCTACAACAGCGGAGCTCCCGGCCTACGGATCGAACAGCACGCCGCGGCCGAGGATCCAGTTGGGATCGGCCGCGCGCTTCAGGGTGCGCCACCCGTCGAGGACCGCGGGCGGGACCATCAGCGCGAGGTGCGCCTTCTTCAGCCGGCCGATGCCGTGCTCGGCGCTCACCGTGCCCCCGAGCGCAACCGCGCGCGTGGCGAGGGCCAGGTAGCGGCGGCGGGCCTCGGCGAGCTCGGCGGGGTCCCGCGGGAGGAAGTTGAGGTGGAGGTGGGAGTCGCCGATGTGGCCGAAGCAGACGGTCGGGATCGCGCCGGGCGTGGGCTCGTCGTAGGCCTCCATCATCTCCGCGAGCGCGCCCGCGGGCACGGCGAAGTCGGTGCCGACCTTCTGGACGCCGGTGCGGGAGATGATCTCGTTGACCGTCGCGGGCAGGGCGTGGCGGACGGCGTGGAGCTTCGCGCGGCCGGCGTCGTCGTCGGCCACGATCGTGTCGTCGAGGAGCGCGCCGTGGGCGGCCAAGGCGTCGAACCACACCTCGAGGGGGGGCTCGCCGTCGTGCTCGATCTCCAGCATGAGCGCGGAGTCGGCGACGGGGACGGAGGGCACGCGGCCACGGATGAGGTCGAGCGAGCGGCGGTCGAAGTACTCGATGCACCGGGGCCCCATCGTGCGCGCGGTGACGACGAACGCGAGCATCGACGCGCGGTCCGGGAACCACGTGAACAGCGTGAGGACGCCCGCGGGCAGCGGGAGGAGCTTGACCCGGGCGCGGGTGACGACGCCGAGGGTGCCCTCCGCGCCGATGACGAGGTCGAGCAGGTTGGTGGCCGGGTAGTAGCCGGCGGCGGTCTTGACCTTGGGCTCGGTCCACGCGGGGACCGGCCACGGCAACGGGGTCGTGCGGTCGACCCAGCGGATGTCGCCGGTGGGGGTGACGAGCTGCACGGCCTCGATCCACGGCCGCGTCGGCCCGTACTTGAACGTGCGCGCCCCCGACGCGTTGCACGCGATCGCGCCGCCGACGCTGCACTCGTTGCGCGAGGTGGGGTCGGGCGTGAACATCCAGCCCTCGCGCTCCACGCCGGCCTGGTACTCGCCGAGGAGCACGCCGCCGTCGACATCGTCGCGGGCGTGCACCCGGTCGAGCCGCTCGGTCGAGAGCAGCACGCCGCCGTCGGGCACGGGCGCCCCGGTGGTGGACGTGCGCCGCGCGGTGACGGTGACGGGGGTGCCGGTGCGCTGGCACTCCACCAGCACCTCCGCGACCTCCTCCGCCGTGCGCGGCCGGTAGAGCCCCGAGGCGTGACCGTGCAGGTTGGAGGCGTCGGTCAGGTAGGCGTCGACGATGCTGGGATCGGTGATGGGGTCCACGGCGGGGGACTATCGCGGGGCGGTCATGCAAGGGGGACCGGCCGCCAAGGGGGGGCCGTCCGTGGCCGCGGGGCGGTCATGGGCGGGGGACCTTGCGCCAAGGGGGTCGCTCGGTGGCCGCGAGGCGGTCATGGGCGAGGGACCTTGCGCCAAGGGGGGCCGTCCGTGGCCGCGGGGCGGTCATGGGCGGGGGACCTGCCGCCATGGGGGTCGCTCGGTG
>JAUXTN010000138.1 GCA_030684355.1 Pseudomonadota bacterium | reverse complement strand
GGCCGCGGAGCTCACGCCGGCCTCCTACAAGAAGATGCTCGAGGAGCGAGGTCGACGAGCTGCGGCCTGAGCGGGTGGGCATGCGCGAAACCTACGCTGCCAGGCGGCAGCTACGCCTCCGGGCCTGGTTGACCGGGCACGGCGCTCCTCGGGTCGCTCCATTCCTACAGCGAGGCCGAGGTGCGGCAGTGGCTCAAACAGGGCGCCCCCAAGACGGTGGACGCGATCGTCCGGTCGTTGACGGGGCCGGCACCCCTCGGGCCAGCCGGCATGTCCCGCTCGCACCAGGGAAAGATCGAGGACTTGCCGCACCGTTCGGACCGCGTCGTCGCGGTCCGGGTGCAGCTCCGAACCTCCGAGGGTTGGCATCTCAAGGCTGCCATCCACAAGGCGAAGAAGTTGCCGATTCACTGAGAGCGAGGCGGAGCGTATCGACCCCGATCAGCAGACGGTCCGCACCGCCGAGGGAGACGGCGCCACCGTACTGGACGTAACGACGCACGGCCGCTACGCTCCGGGAGCCTCCTTACTGCCAGCTTTTTCCCGGGGAGAGGTTCCGGGGACCGACGCCGCGAGAGCGTCGTCGGGTGCGGGTACGGAGGCAGGAGCACGTTCCCACCGACCTCCGGCCCCTCCGACGCCGACCCCATAGCGCGCCCGCTCGGCGCGACCCCGAGAGGGGTGTCGAACGTCAGCGTGGTTGCTCAGCGATCCACCGAGCAAAGACCCATGTTGAAACGTGTACTTGTGACTGGCGCGGCCGGCGTCGTCGGGAAGGCGCTCGTCCCGGCGCTGGAGGCGGCCGGCTTCGAGGTGCGCCCGCTCGATCGCGCCTTCGGTCTCGAGCAGGACCTCGTCTCGGGCGACGCCGCGGCTGCGCTCCTCCAGGGCTGCGCCGGCGTCATCCACCTCGCGGGCTGCGCCCGAGTCCGTGAAGCGGAGGCCGATCCCGCACGGGCCCGGCGCGACAACGTCTCCGCCACGGCAGCCTTGCTGAACACCGTCGCGACGCAGGCGCTGCCGCCCTGGGTCGTGTTCACGAGCAGCCGCGAGGTCTATGGCTCCCCGTCCGTCCTTCCGGCGCGTGAGGACGGCCGGGTCGCGCCGCGGAACGTCTACGGCGCGACCAAGGCCGAGGCCGAAGCGCTTGTCCAGCGCGCCGGGGGGAGCGGAATCCGGACGACAACGCTGCGGTTCGCGAACGTCTACGGCGGACCAAAGGACCACGAGGACCGCCTGGTCCCTGCCTTCATTTCCGCCGCGCTCGCCGGTCGGCCCCTCGTCGTGCGGGGACCGGCGCGTTCCCTCGATCTTGTTCACATGAACGACGCGGTCGCGGCGCTGGTCGCCACCGCTGAGGCCCTCGCCCGCGGCGAGCTCGGGGGCCGAACCCTCAACGTGTGCTCCGGCGTCGAAACGACACTCGGTGCCCTCGCCGGCCGGGTGGTCACCTTGGCCGGGTCGGGGAGTCCCGTCCGTGTCGTCGATGCGGGCGGCCACGAGGTTGATCGCTTTGTCGGTGACAATTCGGCTGCTCGGGTGGCCCTCGGTTGGGTGCCCTCCACCAATCTCGACGCTGGGCTCGTCGAGGCGATCCAGAACGCCCGCTCGTCCACCTTCGGCCGTCAGAGTGGCGGAAACGGGGCTCCCATGAAGATCCTTCAGGTGATCCACGGCTACCCGATGCGCTACAACGCCGGCTCCGAGGTCTACACCCAGACGCTCGCGCAGGCGCTGGCCGAGCGGCACGAGGTCCACGTCTTCACCCGGGAAGAGAATCCCTTCGCGCCCGACTACGCGCTCCGTGACGACGCGGACCCTGACGATCCCCGGGTGCGCCTGCATGTCGTCAACATGCCCCGATTCCGCGACCGCTACCGCCATGTGGGGGTGGACCAGCGCTTCGCCGAGGTGCTGGATCGCGTTCACCCCGACGTCGTCCACGTCGGCCACCTCAACCACCTGTCCACCTCGCTGCTCGGCGAAGCCGCCGCGCGCGGGCTGCCGATCGTGTTCACGCTGCACGACTACTGGCTGATGTGTCCCCGCGGCCAGTTCATGCAGATGTTCCCGGAGGACCCGAACAACCTGTGGGCCGCGTGCTCGGGCCAACAGGACGAGAAGTGTGCGCGGCGCTGCTACTCGCCCCGGTACTTCTCGGGAGCACCGGACGAGGAGAAGGCCGGTGTCGCGGCGTGGACCGAGTGGGTGCACCGGCGGATGGCCCACGTCCGCGAGGTGGCCGAACACGTCGACGTGTTCCTCGCTCCCGCCCGGTATCTCCTGGACCGCTTCCAGCGGGACTTCGGCCTCCCCGCCGCCAAGCTCCGATATCTCGACTACGGCTTCGACCGGGACCGCCTCCTCGGACGATCGCGCGCCGCCGGGGAGCCCTTCACCTTCGGCTACATCGGGACGCACATCCCGGCGAAGGGCATCCACGACCTGCTCGTCGCATTCGGGCAGGTTCGAGGGGACGCCCGTCTCCGCATCTACGGACGCCCTCGCGGACAGGACACCGACGCGCTGAGAGCGATCGCCGCGTCGCTTCCGGGGCACGCCGCCTCTCGCGTGGACTGGCCTCCCGAGTACCGCAACCAGGAGATCGTCCGCGACGTGTTCGACCGCGTTGACGCCATCGTGGTGCCCTCCGTCTGGGTGGAGAACTCCCCGCTCGTCATCCACGAGGCCCAAGGCGCCGGGGTGCCCGTGATCACCGCCGATGCCGGGGGCATGGCGGAGTACGTCCACCACGAGGTGAACGGCTTGCTGTTTCGGCACCGTGACCCTGACGACCTCGCGAGGCAGATGCAGCGGTTCGTCGATGATCCCGGCTACGCGCGGAAGCTCGGGGCGCGAGGATACCCCCTCCATCCCGAGGGGCAGATCCCCGACATCCGGGCGCATGTTCAGAAGGTCGAGGCCGTCTACGACGAGCTGCTGCGGCGTCGCCGTTCGGCCCGAATCGAGGCACACCCCGGACCGTGGAGGATCACCTTCGACACCAACCCGGACGACTGCAACCTCCACTGCATCATGTGCGAGGAGCACAGCCTTCACAGCTCGCTCCAGGACGAGCGGAAGGCGTCGGGCAAGAAGCCACGTCGGATGCCGGTCGAGCTGATTCGGAGAGTGCTGAAGGACTCGGCGGGAACGGGCCTGCGCGAGATCATCCCCTCGACGATGGGAGAGCCGCTCCTCTACGCGCATTTCGAGGAGATCCTCGACCTATGCGCGGAGCACCACGTCCTGCTGAACCTCACGACGAACGGCACGTTCCCGCGGCTCGGCGCGCGGGTCTGGGCCGAGCGGGTCGTTCCGGTGACCTCCGACGTGAAGATCTCCTGGAACGGGGCGACGAAGGCCACCCACGAGGCGGTGATGCCGGGCACCCAGTGGGACAGGGTGCTTGAGAACGTCCGTGCCTTCGTGGCGGTGCGAGACGCGCACGCCGCCGGGGGCGGCAACCGCTGCCGGGTCACGTTCCAGCTGACGTTTCTCGAAACGAACGTCCATGAGCTCGCGGGGATCGTGCAACTCGCGGCCGAGCTCGGCGTGGATCGCGTGAAGGGGCACCACCTCTGGGCGCACTTCGACGCGATCAAGGGGCTATCCATGCGGCGGAGCCCCGAGTCGATCGCCCGATGGAACGCCGCCGTGCTGGAGGCACGCGAGTCCGTGGAGCGTCATCGCCTTCCCGATGGCCGGCGCGTCCTGCTGGAGAACATCTTCCTGCTCGACGCCGACGCGACGAAGGACCTGGCGCCCGGTGGGCCGTGTCCGTTTCTCGGACAGGAAGCCTGGGTCAGCGCCGAGGGCCGGTTCAACCCCTGCTGCGCCCCGGACGCCGAGCGGCGCTCGCTGGGCGAATTCGGCGACCTGAACACGACGAGCATCCGCGAGGTCTGGGGTGGCGAGCGGTACCAGCGCCTCCTGGCCAGCTACTCGAGTCGCGCGCTCTGCCTCTCCTGCAACATGCGAAAGCCGGTGGCGTCGTGAACGGCGTCGACTGGCGGCGAGCCGTCGTGGCGCCCGACTGCACGCACCACGTCATCGACGGGAGCGCGCTCTACGCGGCGCGGTACGTCGAAGTCCTGAAGTTCCACGCCCCGGGACTCGCGCCCGCACAGGACGCTTCCGGCGCGTTCCACGTGACCGCGGACGGGCGCCCTGCCTACGCCCAGCGGTACGTCCGCACGTTCGGCTTCTACGACGGCCTCGCCGCGATGGACGCAGGAGGCACCGGCTGGCATCACGTCCGGCCCGACGGCGAACCCGCCTATGGCTCGCGCTGGCGGTGGTGCGGGAACTTCCAGGGCGGACGGTGCCCCGTCCGCGATGCGGTCGGCGCCTACTTCCACATCATCGCGACCGGGGAGGCTCTCTACGCGCCACGCTGGCGCTATGTCGGGGACTATCGAGACGAAATCGCCGTGGTCCAGCGCAATGACGGCCGATCCACGCACATCGACGCGCTTGGCCACCCGGTGCACGACCGCTGGTTCCTGGATCTCGACGTCTTCCACAAGGGCTACGCTCGCGCCCGAGACGACGGCGGCTGGATGCACGTCGATCGGCTCGGCGCCCCCATCTACGAACATCGCTTCGCGATGGTGGAGCCGTTCTACAACGGGCAGGCGCGAATTGAGCGTTTCGACGGGGCGCTCGATGTCATCGACGAGCATGGCGAACGGCTCGTGGAATTGCGAGCTCCTCCGGTGGGAAACGGAGGGAGTGTCTGAGATGCGTAGAGTCGTCGCATTGTTCGGCCCTCCGGGATCTGGGAAGTCGACGGTCGTCCGGCTGGCCCAACTACAGGGGGTTGAGGCACATGATGCAGAAGCGTTCGGGGCGACCCACGCGGAGCGCGTCGCGGGGTTGCAGCGGGTGGTCGCGCGCACCGCGGAGGGCCTTCTCCTCGTCGGTGCGGCTGATCTGGCCCCCGAGGAGTTTCCCACGGGGACCGAGTTTGTGATGCTGCTCCCGCCTGTGGAGGAACACCGGCGTCGTGTGCTGAGTCGTGGGGACGAGAGGCCGCACAAGTCGCTGGAGCACGCGCTGAAGGTGCACGGCGAACACACGGAGATGAGCGGAAGCTTCGACCTCGTAGTGGACTACGAGTGTTCGGCCGACGCGGTGCTCGCGCTCATCGTAGCCGGCCCTCCCCATGGCTAACCCTCGACCGGTCCGGCAGTCCGACGGCACCTGGGCGCTCGTCGGTCCTGACGGCAACCCCGTGACCGAGGCTCGCTTTCGGGCGGCGAGCGCCTACTCCGACGGACGGGCGGTGGTTCACCGGTTCGACGGGTCCGCGGTCCTCGTCGACACGGACGGCCGCGAGATCCCCCGGTATGGTCGGCGCTTCCGATGGATTCTCCCGATGTTCGACGGGGAGGCTCCGGCCTGCACCATCGAGGGGGAGACGGGCCACATCGACCGAGACGGGCACTTCGCGGAGGACGCCCTCGACCCGGAGTGGCGGGCGCGAACGGAGCTGGTCCGCGTTTCGCACCTGCTCTACGAGAAGGGCTACAACGTCTCGATCGACGGGAACGTCTCCTGGCGCCTCGACGACGGGTCGATCCTAATCACCCCCGCGGGCGCACATCTCGGCTTCATCGGGCCCGAGGAGCTCGTGGTGGTGAAGCCGGACGGCTCGCCCCTGCGCGGAGACCGCCCGCCCACATCGGAATGGCGGCTCCACATCGAGCTTCATCGGACTCGACCAGAGTGCCGCTGCGTCGTCCACGCGCATTCGCCCTACGCCATCGCGGCCTCGCTCGCCGGCGTGGACCTGCACAAGACCTGGATCACGGCCGCCCCGGTGCCCACGACGGCGTACGCCCGCATCTCCTCGGACCAGAGCCCCGCTGTCCTTCGCCCCTACATGGACGCCTACAACTGGGCGATCCTCCCGCGGCACGGCGTCGTAGCGTGGGCGGACTCGGCGTGGGATGCGTTTCTGCGGGTCGAAGGACTGGAGCACTACGCGAAGATCCTGATGACCGCGCGTGCGTGCGGTCCGATCGAGCCGCTCGATGACGACAAACGCATAGAGCTCCTCACGTTCTGGGGCCTGGAGCACCTGACATGATTCCGACCTCCGGACACTTCGTGCTGTTTCTGCGCCACGGCGAGCGTGCGCCTCTCCCCGCCGACGCGCCCTACGCGGACGTAGACCTGACGCCCGCGGGCTACGCGGCGGTCGCGTCGCTCTCCGAGCGCCTGGAGGGGCGGCTCGCATGGACGGCCGCCAGCCCCTTCCTGCGATGCCGCGTGACCGCACGCGGGCTCGGGCGAGAACCGGAGGACGACACGAGGTTGGGCCATCCCGGAGCCTGGGTTGTGGATCGCGACATCGCCGCGACGCAGTTCGCCGATCGCACCACGGAAGGCGTCGTCCGAGCGCAGGTCTCCGGGCTTGTGCTGCCCGGAATGCGCCCTGCCTCCGAAGCCGTGCCGCTCCTTCTCTCCACCGGGCTCGACCGGATCGGCTCCGGGTCCGGTGTCTGTGTGAGCCACGACGCCGTGATCATGCCGGCGATGGCCTGGCTGTTCGGCGCCGATGCCGCCGACGAGTGGCTCGCCCCGCTCGGCGGCTTCGCCGTGCATCTACGGGCTGACGGACCCGTCGCCGTGTGGCGGGACCGCGAGCGCAGATGCTGACCGTCGGGCTCTACGGCATCAAGGACACGACCCGCGGCGGGCGGCCGACGTACACCCACGACCACAACGTGGCGTTCATGCGGGAAGGGCGCGTCATCGATGTCGTGGCCCTGGAGCGGATCACGCGTCGCAAGTACGACAACCGGCTGGACCAGTACATCGGCGAGCTGCTCAGGGAACGGGTCGGCGACGAGCCCGTGCGCTTCGTGTCCGTCAACGCATTCGTGGGTGACGGCTTCCAGAGCGCCGACGGGAGCCTTCGCATCGAGCCCACGGCTCCCGTGAGCATCGCGGCGACGCCTGTGCCTGCGACGGTCCGCTGGTGGCCGGACGGGCTTCACCGTCGCGCCGCCGAAGGCTGGGCGCTTTGCCACGAATTCGCCCACGTCGCGAGCCTCCTCCCGTTCGTCGGGCGCTTCGAGCCGAACAGCCTGCTCGTCCACGTCGACGGGGGCGCGTCCGACTCGGCGTGTTCAGCCTGGTGGTGGGATGGTCACGAGGCGCGGCTGATCGAGGCGTCGTGGGACCGCCTCAAGGTGCCCGTCAACAACTTCAACGCCGGCCCGATCGCGCGCCTGGCGCTCGGCCTCGGGCCCGACGAGCACCTGGCGATGCCCGGGAAGTTCATGGGCTTCGCCGGGCACGGACGGGTCGTCCCCTTCCTGCGCGCATTTCTGGAAGAGCACGGCTTCTTCCTCGACCAGCCGGACGACCACGTCGCGGCGCTGCTGCGGGCGGCCTTCGGCTCCCAGCCGCCCTTCGCGGATCTCGCCGCCACGATCCAGGCGCACTTCGAGGACGAGGTGACGGCCGCGATCCTCGGGTGGCAGGAGGTCACGGGTGCGGCTCACCTCTACTACGCGGGTGGCGCTGCGCTGAACATACCGACCAACGCCCGTATCGAGGCTTCGGGGCGGTTCCGGTCGGTTCACCTTCCGCCCTGCACGAACGATACCGGGCTCGGATTGGGTGCCGCCGCGTGGATCGAGTATCGGGAGCGCGGGGAGGTCGAGGTGAGCGGACCGTTCCTCGCGCGGGCTGGGGGTGCCGAGGTGAGCGTCGCCCAGGTGGACGAGATCGCCGCGCGCCTCGCCGCGGGCGAGGTTCTCGGGCTCTGCAACGGCGACGCCGAGGTCGGTCCGCGTGCGCTCGGACACAGGAGCATCGTCGCCCGGCCCGACGATGTCGCGCTGCGCAGGCGGGTGAGCGAGACAATCAAGGGCCGCGAGGCCTATCGTCCTGTCGCGCCTATGATCCTCGATGAAGTTGCTCAAAATGCGCTTGGCGCCGGGATCGCGAAGAGCCCGCTAGCGGCGCTGATGCTCGGCGCGTGGCAGCTCCAGGCGGGCTGGGAGGGGTGGTTCGAAGGTGTCCTCCACGCCGACGGCTCCCTCCGCGCGCAGGTCGTGCGCGACGACCCGTTCCTCGAAGCGCTCCTTCGCCGGCTCTGGCGCAAACACAACATCGCGGGGCTGATCAACACCTCGTTCAACGGTCCGGGCGAGCCCATCGTCCATACGAAGGCGGACGCGCTCGACTGCGCGCGGCGCCTTGGCCTCGACGGAGTGGTGCTGGATGGATCCCTACATCGACCCTGAGCGGCTCGACGCCGCGCACCCCTTCACGTCCCGGAAGCTGGCCAACATGCTCCGCGGGAACTCGGAGCACGCGTCGCGCGCCGAGATCGTCCAGGGGCTCCCGGTCAAGATCACGCTTCAGACCACGGATGCCTGCAACCTTGACTGCCCACACTGCCAGATCCCGCGGTCGCAGAAGAAGCCGTCGATGTCCGAGCGCGTGTTGGACCGCGTGGTCGAGGAGCTCTTCCCGACCCTGATCGAACTTCATCCGACGAACCTCGGTGAACCCTTCATGTGGCGCCACTTCGAGCGCCTCTGCCGGGAGATGGCACACCATGGCGTGCTGCTCGACCTCACGACGAATGGCACGCTGCTCGACGACCGGCGGATCAACTGGGTGCGCCCGATCGCCCGAGACTTGAAGGTCAGCTTCGACGGCGCCACCGCGGCGACGTTCGAGCGCCTGCGCCGAGGCGCTATCTTCGCCGAGGTCTGTGCGAACGTCCGGGCGCTCGTCGCGGCGACGCCGCCTGGGGTAGTAGCTCTCCAGATGACCCTCATGCGATCGAATTTCCGCGAAGTACCGGCGCTTGTGCGCCTCGCTGCGGACCTTGGCGTGAGCCGGGTGAAGGCCTACCACCTGTTCTCGTTTCGGCCGGAGCTCGACGCGGAGTCGATGGTGGGCGAGTCCGAGGCGTGGCCGCCGGTGCTCGCGGAGGCGCTCCGCGAGGGAGAGCGCCTCGGGGTCACGCTCCAGTGCGCCGAGCCCGCGGGCCGTAGCGATGATGTCGGGCCGGCGGCGTGCCACCTCCCGTGGCACGAGACGTGGATCGACCTCGACGGCGCGGTCCTCCCCTGCCACTCGCACGGCGGGGACACGGCCGGAAATCTGCTCGACGCTCCGTTCCTGACGGCGTGGAACGGTTCGCTCTACCGAGGTATCCGCAAGGCGTTCGCCGCTGACAAGCCCACCTGGCACTGCGAGGGCTGCGGGATGAATTGCACCAAGAGCTCGGAGCACGCGCCGGTGCCCTACGACCATGAGAGCTTCCTGTCCCCGGAGGGTCGGGGAGCGATGCCCGCCTCGCCGGTTCGGTGGAGCGCGCGGATGCGGCAGTTCGACCTCACCGGACGACGCGATGGACGCTGAGGCCACGGCAAAGGCCGTCGAGTTGGTGCGGGCATGGCCGGCGAGCCGACGCCGGGCCGGCAACCTCGGCCTCCTTCGGGCGGCCCCGCTCTTCGACATCGAGCTTGCGTCGGCGTGCAACGTCGTCTGCACCTTTTGTCCGCGCGATGACATGGAGCGCCCGAAGACCGTCATGGACGCGGCGACGTTCGATTCCGTCGAGGCGTTTCTCCCGCCCGGCGCCATCGCGATGCTCAGCGGGTTGGGTGACTCGCTCCTCCACCCGCAGCTCGATGCGCTCGTCGCACGCCTGCACGGTCGCGGAGTGTCGACCTGCATCATCACCAACGGCGTGCGACTCGTCCCTGCACGTCAGGACACGCTCATCGCAGCGGGCATCGCCGAGATCCAGGTCAGCGTTCACGGCCTCGACGACGCGACGGTGAGGAGCGTGGTCCCCGTCGGCGCAAACCCGGCGCGGGTGCGAGCGAACCTCGAACATCTGGCCGGACGTCCCGGCCCCCGGGTGCGGATCAACTTCGTCGAGACGCCCGAGAACGCGCACGCCCGCGAAGACGTGCGGCGATGGGCCGAGGGGCTCGGCTTCCGGTTCTTCTACCGTCGGCTTCACACCCGCGGCGGCTCCCTTGGCGAGCCTCGGGACGACGCCGGGTGCTCGGGGTGCGGGATCTTCGGATCGGTCACGTTCATCACGGTCGAGGGCGACGTGATGCCCTGCGTGAACGACGTGCGCGGAGAGGGCCGCCTTGGGAACGTCCGCGCGGTGACCTGGACGGACGTGTTGGCATGGAAGAAAGCGGTGATCAAGGAGGACCGTTGGTTCGCACCGTGCGCCGGCTGCGACGATGACTACCGGTGGGTGCTCCTTGCGCAGGGCGGGCTTGACGGGCCGTGAGCGTGCACCTGGCAGCTACGGCGCCGGGGACCAGCCTTGGGACACCTTGATCGGCTTTAGCCAGGCAAATCCACGACCCGAGAGCTCCGCGCGTCCGATGTTCTCGATGCCTTCCCACGCGAACCTCACGTCGTGAGGCGGAAAGGACAAGGGGCGATCGATACCGTTCGGAGGCCGCCCGGGCTCGATGATCGTGGACGCGGGGTAGGACGTACCGTCGTAGGTCTTGTAGTGAGGGTTGCTCCGCTTTTTTCCCTCCGACACGTAGGCGCGCTCGTCAGTCGCGCAGATGAAGTAGCCGACCTGAATGTCGTTGCCGGGGCGGTGCACGAGATGAGTGAGGCGCGCGATGTCGCGGCAGATCTTTGCCCTCGTCTGCGTCGAGTTCGAGTTGTGGCTCACCGAGGCCTTCGGGAGCTTGAACTCGAAGGCGACGCGGAACCTCGGGTCGGTGAACGCGAGGAGGTCGAGGAACATGTCCTCGCTCTCGCTCGCGGCGAAGGCCGGGACCTCGAAGTCGAACCGATAGTTGTCGTTGAACCCCAGCAAGCGCCCCAATTGCCAGGCGAACGCGAACTTGAGGGTGTCCTCGCTCGACAGCAACGCGTCGCCCGCCTCGACCCGGGCCCGGACAGCGGCCAGGGCGGACACCACGAGGTGGTGTACGTTCGAGGCCATGAGATGATCGGTCGCCATCGACGTTCTCCCGGCCGAACGGCCCTTCGCCCGCCTCCATGTAGCGCGAGCACTAGTGTTCGGGGCTCCCTTCGCCTGTGCTTCGAGTGGCCGGGTGCCGTTGACGAGGATGAGCGGTCCGGCTACCCTTCCGATGGGTCTGGAGAGGCCCAGCAGGATCGTCGGCGCCGCCAACGCCGAGAGCAAGCTCTCCATCGAAGTCAACTCCACCTCTACATTCAGACACTTGCCCTTCGCGGGCTTCCCGCTTCCCACTGGCGGCCATCGGGGAGGCAGGTCGCACTACGTGGAGGATCGCATGTCTGATGACCGCTCCGTGGCCGAGCTTCGCCTCGGCTTCCTGCTCCTGCGCGACGGTCACGCCGTTCCGCTCGAGGGCATCTCGCCGGAGGAGATCAAGGCGGGGGCTCGGCACCTCGTCCCGCACCCGGATGCCGAGCCGCTGAAGCACAACCGGATGCTCACGGCCGTCGTGGACCGGCTGGGATTCCGGGGCGACTTCGGCAACTACAAGAACCAGGGGTGGCCCAGCTTCGAGGCGTTCCTTCGCAAGCACGGCTGCTCGCGCCACGCCGGGCTGTTCCCCTCGGACCACGGCGGGTGCATCGACCTTGCCTTCAGGCCAGTATGGGGTCCCACGCGCCGGCAGCTCGCCGACCGCATCTTCGAGTCCGGCGCTCAGCCGCCGAAGTGCGTCTTCCTCGGCTACGGGGTCGACTGGGCCACGTGGGACGGCGGTTCGGGGCACGCACCGCCGAAGGCGGCGATCCCCCTGATCGGGGGCGACCCGGGCACGGCGCTCCCGCGGGCCGAACGCCTCTGGGCAGGGCGGCTGGACCTCCCGGGGCAGTGGGGCTTCGTTGACGACAAGCTCGTGGCCGGCCCGGTCCGGCACGTGGTTGACAAGAGCTACTGGCCGCCGGGCTCTTCGGAGCAGGAGCGGAAGGCGAACTTTGAGAAGGTGCGGGCCGCCGTCCTGGCCTTCCGCGCCGTGTTCGACGCTGGACCGGAGGGGTGGGTTGAGGTGCTCCGGTACAACGATCGCCTGGTCGTGCTCCGCGCCGCGGACGGCTCGTGGGATGTGCTCTGGCGCGCGTACCGCGCCGAAGAGCCGCCGAAGCCCGCCGACGTGAGCCGGTCGAGCGACCTCGCCGTCGAGGACCTTCCGTTGATGCTCATGGGCGAGAGTGACCATCGGCGCGCTCTTCACTTTCGCCAGGAGGTCTGGGAGGAGCACGAGGCGCACGCGGCCGAGCAGGCGTTCTACGACCGGGGCGGCAGCATTCAGGAGCGCCAGCTCACCCGCGAGAGCGACGTCCGGCTCGCCTGGCTCCGGCAGGTCGGCCGCCTGCCCGCCGCCGAACGTCTGCCCTGGAGCGGTGACGTGCCCCCGGGCTTCCACGTTGTCGAGGTCGGGGCGCGGCGCCTCGCGGTGGGCGAGCTGGTCCACGTGGGCGACTTCCGGCGCATGCTCGTCGAGACGGGGTACCTCGACCGGCGCGCCGACGGCGCCGAGCCCTGGGAGCGGGCCAACGAGGGTGCGGCCGCCGGCTACCCCGTCGGCGCCACTTGGGCCGACGCCCAGGCGTTCTGCGCGTGGATGGAGCGGAAGCTCGGCATCGCGGTCCGCTTGCCGAGCAAGGCCGAGCTGCGTGCCATGCGCCCCTTCTACTCCGAGCGCTACGCGAAGATGGCCGCGCTCGACTTCCCTTGGGAGAACTACCCGCCGCGGCCGATCGTGGAGACGGGCCCCGGGGGCGAGGAGCGCCGGCGCGACCTCCCTTCGGCGGTCGACTGGGCCGAGCCCCGCTTCCTCGCACCCGCCCCCGACCTGGCGGAATTCCCGTCGCCGAGCGGCTGGAGCAGCCAGTCGCGGAAGTGCTGGATCGTCGACTTCCCGCCTGCGGCGGCCTGGGTCACGGACTTGCCCTGGGAGCAGCACGCCGGGCTCCGCTTCATCGACGCCTGGGATGCGTACGAGTGGTGCCAGGAGTCCGGTGAGATCAGCGGACGGTTCTGGGAGGGCCCGATCGGGCCGACCTCGTGGGGCGCCTACAAGAACGTGAAGGTGAGCTTCCGGCTCGTCCTCGAACTCGGGGAGTGAGCCATGCTGCGCAACAGTTCCGCCGGCTGCTCCAGCCGGCGGGGCACGCCGCTGCGTGCCTTCGACGATGACCGCTCGGCCGCGGAGGGCGCGCGTCACGCCCTGGTGGCCCACGGCAGCCGGATGGTCCCTTACCGCTGCGACCGCTGCGGCCGATGGCACCTTGGCGACGCCGCGCGGCACACGCCGAGTCACGAGTGCATCGCGTGCTCCAAGCAGTCCTACGAAACAAAAGAATGTGCCGAGCGACGCGCTGCGATCCTGCTCGATGAGCGCGGCGCCCGCCTTCGGGTCTACTCCTGTCCCTACGGGGATGGGTGGCATCTGACCAAGCGGATGTAGACGCCGACGGCCCGCGCCCGCACGCGGGCCGTCCGGCACCCTGCGCTACGCTCACTCGCTGTGGAGCCCGCGCATGTGGACCTCATACTTTGCCACGGCTCGATCACGCTTGGCCGGGGTCAACTCACCCGACGCCACCCGGGCGTCCATCGAGGCTCGGAAGCCCGCGACGGCTCGCTCGGCGACGCTCAAGGCCGGCGCCACCACGGTGCCCCGGCGAGGGTCGGGCACGGCCGGCTCGATCATGAGGTCCGAGCGTCGTGCCATCGCCTGCACGGCCCGCACGACGTGCTCCACTCCGGCGACGTCGTCCCGGTTGTACGCGCGCACCTTCTGCACGTCGAACGCTGTGCCCTTTGTCCGGTACATCGTGTACCACTGGCCGACGAGCAGCCCGTCAAGCTTCGGATATGCGAAGCGATAGCCGAGGTGCTCGCCCACGTACTTGAGGCCGCTCGAAGCCGCGGGCAGGGCGACGACCCGCTTCACCCAGGAGCAGGCATCAAACCACGCATCCTCCGCGAGCCAAGCGGGCGAAGCAAGCCCGACGACGCCGTACGCACGCGCCAGCGCGGCGCGGTCGAACGTTCCCCACCGGACGAACCGGGTGTCCCCGAAGGCGCTCAGCGCCTTGTCGACGCGGGTGAGGTGCTCGGGGTGTTGGGCCAGGTCAAGCTCCTGGATCTGGCGCACCCGCAATCCTCCGAACGGGCGGAAGGCGACGAGCCACGGGTCGTCCTGGCGGTCGAACGAGGTCTCCACGTCCACGATGACGGAGTCGGTGGGGAAGGGCTCGCCGGGGGAGAGCAGGACGGGGACGCCCGTGGTCTGCGCCCGCGCCCCGGCTCGCATCCGACGCGCGGTGCTCGACGATCCGACGACGGCGGCCAACTCGCGGCCGTCGCCGGCGAGGAGGTCGGACATCGTGCGGATGCCTGCCTGTTCGAGCTTGGATGCCGTCAACCAGCCCACGCCCGGCACGCAGCGGATCTCGTCGTTCTCGCGGATGGCTCGAAGTTGCGCGTCGAATCTCCGCCCGTCCCAGTCCAGGACCGCGTAGACCATCGACGAGCCGTGCGCGTCGTGAGACGCCACGTTGACGACGAGCGCATTTCCAATCCGCTCCTCTCGGCCTCCTTTGCTGTGGACGTGGCCGCAAACCACGCCCCGGACCTCTCGGCGGGTGAGGACTTCCCGCACCACCGATGACCCGATGTGGTCCACGCCGAACCGGATCGCGAGGTCCAGGACGCCGTGCGGCGGCGCGTGGCTCACGAGGAGGACCGGTCGCTTCCCCACCATCGCGAGGTGGCGAAGGAGCTGTTCACGCGCCTGCTCTCGCGTGTAGAGCGTGTAGCCGATGCCCCCGCCCTCGTCGGCCGGGGCGCCGCCGAGCCCGATCACGGCGAGCCCGTCAAGCAGGAGCGGCCCGCGATCCAGATCGTGGCACCCGGGCTGGGCCAACGCGGCGGCGTGGTCACGGGTGCAGTCGTTCCCGATCACCCCCGCCAGGCCGTGTCGGGCGCGCGTGGCAAGTGGAGACCAAGAGTGCGGCCCGGGGCCGAAGCGAACGACATCGTCACCGCCGTACACGATCAGGTCTGGGTTCCACCGCCCGGCAACCTGCTCGAGGAGGCGGATGCTCTGGACGCGGAGATCGGAGATGGCGAGGATGCGCATCCGCAAGCTACGCGCCTCTGCGGGGCTCATTCAGCGGGGGGCCATGCGGAATTATGGACCTCGGGCGGCGCCGACTCCGGCGGCTTCGGCGCGTGTACGCCACCGTCGCGAAGGTCCGCGCCAAGAGTCTTCGGCGCGCATCGGACGCGCGTCTCGTCCTGACGACGAGGACACCCTTGCAACCGCGCCCGTGCATCGGATAGCCTTCCGACGCCGACCTTCGGGTCGGTCTCGGGGCCTCGCGCCCTACCTGTCGCCCGTCATCGCTGCCGCTTCGCTCCTCGTCGCTACCGATTCGCCTGTTCCCCCTTCGGGGGTTGTCGCCGCCTGCTTCGTTCCGTTCGACCTCCTCGGGGAGGTCCGTCGCATTCGTCTCCTGGTCCCTGCTGCACTGCGTCGCCGCGTCCCGTCGCCAGCTCGTCGCCGTTGAGCTTCGGCTGCCTGCATCCCGCAGGCGTGGCCGTGCCTTCCCCCACCAGGAGATCCCCCCATGAGTTTTCTCACCGCAGAGCGGCGTAGCCGCCTCCGTGTCCTCCTCGCCAACCTCGCCGAGGGACAGCGCGAGTACGAGGAGATCGGTAGGCTCGACGCCCAGATACGCATCGACTACCACGGTCGGTTCCTCATCGAGCTGGTCCAGAACGCCGTAGATCCCGCGCTGAAGGACGGCGTCCAGCACGCCCGCATCCTCATCGTACGGACGCCGACGTCCCTCGCGGTGCTCAACCAAGGCGCCGCGTTCGACGACGCCGGGCTCGCGTCGATCATCAGCCTCGGGCTGAGCCCAAAGAAGCCGGACGAGGCGATCGGCAACAAGGGCGTCGGCTTCAAGTCCGTGTTCGAGGTAACGGATGCGGCCGAGGTCTTCGGCATCGGTCCGGGGCAACGCACGCTGCGTAGTGCTCCGGGCCTCCGCATGCGGCTCTCCCGCGCTCCCGCCAGCGCCCAGCCGCGGCTTCTGAAGGAAGCGTTGGAGCTCGTCCGGGAAGAACCCGCCCTCATGGCCAAGATCGCGGCACGGCACGAGGACGTGGACGCGGCGATCCGGGCGGCGCTCAACTGCTCGCCAGGATGGCGCTACCCCGAAGAACTCGCTTCCAAGGATTGGAAGGCAAAGGCGGACGAGCTTGGCCTTTCCGCCGGCGACCTCGCGACGTTTCAGACCGCCATCGTCCTCCGCCTCGCGCCTTCGGCGATGGCGAAGGTGGATCAGGCGGTCGGCGAGTTCGCCCAGAACGCCCAGGAAGTCCATCTCTTCCTTCCGGGCGTCGAGCGCATCGAGCTCCGGGATGCCGTCGGCAGCACGATCCTGGAACGGACCGATGTCGCGACTGACGCCCGCGGCATCGTCGTCCGTCGGCTGCGTTCGCAGCTTCCCGGAGCGGCCGTCGCCGAGTCCCACTTCTGGGTGGCGCGTGGCGTCGTGCGCGGACCCGAGCTGGAGGCGGCCGCCCAACGCCTGCCTGGGCCCGGGTGGGCCGCCGTGCGCGAGGCAGAGGTGCAGGTAGCCCTTCCGGTTCCCCGCGCTGGCGAGAGCCTCGCCGCGGACGGTCGGTACTACGTGGGGCTGCCGTCCCGCGACGAGACGGGATCGCCGTTCCGGGTCGATGCGCGTTTCCATGCGACGCTCTCGCGTACCAAGCTCGATCGCGCGGACAACCCGTACAACCTGCTCCTGGACCGTGCCGCGACGGTGCTGGCCGCTGGGCTCCTGCGGGCGCTCCGGGACTCTGCGCGCGGCGCCGCGATCCTGTTCGATCCCGAGCGCGCGCGCCGGGCCGTGACGCTCGCGTTGGCGAGTTCCGGCAGACAGGGGTTCGCCGAGGCCGTCCGGGAGCGCCTGAAGGGGGAGAGCGTCATCCTCCTGGACGACGGAGAGACGTTCGGCGCACCGGGCACCGCACGCCAGATCGCTGGCGACGACGGCGACGTCATCGAGCTGATCAACGCGACCGTCGGGCCTGCCGCGTTCATCGAATGCGGCGTCCACCTCGTCGATGCCGACATCGAGAACCACGCGGGGAAGCTCCTCACTGAGCTCGGCGTTCCGACCTTGCAGCCGAAGGAACTTGCTGCCCGCGCGAGCGGTGCGTCGTTGCTGGAGCGGCTCGCGGGCACGTTGCCTCGGGCGGACGTTGCCGCCTGGCGCTCCCTGCTGCTCTGGAGCGCGAAGCGGCTCGCCGGTGCGGGCACCGATCAACGCATTCTCCCGGTTGCCGGGGGAGGCTTCGCAACGATCGAAGCGCGGCCCTTCGTGCCGTTGCTCCCGACAGCAGCCGCGGGTGAGCTGACGGCAGCCGAAATCCCGATGCACCTCCTGGAGGCGTTGCCGTTTCTCGACGCGGAGATCCTGGGCGCCGACGAGGAGCTTCGCCGGATCCTGGTCGAGGGCGCTCAGCCGCTGGCGAGGCGTCCGGCGGCGCTCGACATCATCGAGCGGGCGGTCCTCCCGGCGTTGTCGGCGGCGGCCGACGCCGGGAGCGACGCGGAAGCCCGGGAGTTCCTCACGCTCGCGCTGAGCCTCCTCGGGCGGGTTGGCGCGGGGGAGCCCATCGGGAATCTTCCGTGGCGGGTGCCGTGCACTCGAGGGTGGCTCCCGGCCGACGAGGCGTACCTCGGGGACGCGTGGGCCGAAGACGACGAACGCGACGACGATGACAAGCCCGGACTCGTGGAGGCGGTGTACGGCCCCGAGGGGCGTTGCATCGCGCCCTGGTGGGGCGCTGCCTCCGACAAATCCCGCACGCGAGCGGCGCTGCGTCGGATTGGAGTCTCGGAAGAACCAAGGATGTTCGTCTACGAGCCGATCCTCAACGCGTTCTGGGGGGACTCCCGCCGGGGGACACCGAAGGCGGTGGCCCCCGAAGGGATCCCGCAGGCGACCTGGGACAGATGGCTAGGGCAGATCGCCCAGACCGCCAGCGTCGACTGGGGACCGCAGACCTGGTGGAGACTCGAAGGCGTCGCGTGGATCGACGGGCTGGAGCGTCCGGAGACCGTCATCGCCCTCGCCAGTTGGGCGCTCACGCGGAAGCCGGAGACCGCGACGCTCCTGCCGGCCACCTGGCGCAAGACGGAGCAGCACGTCGAGCAGTTGTGGGTGCACGCCCTCCGGCGCCTCACCGAGCCGTTCATCCCGTCGCATCCCTCTTGCACGCTCGCCGGGCGCCCGGCCCTCCCGGCGGAGCTGTGCCGCCTCGCCTCATCCGATCGGAACGTCGTGGCGTGGTTGCCGCGGGTGGCCGAGAAGCTGAACGCGGAACTGCTCGGGCTCCTCGGGGTGCGCACGCTCGCGGAGATGCCCGCCGTGTGGCTCGTCGATCAACTCTCCGCATTTGCGGAGGGTTTGGGGGCCGACAGGAAGAACGGCATCCTCGCCCGCGGGATGTGGAGCCTGCTGAACGGTCGACCGCGGCCGGAGGCCTTGCCCGACCTGACAGGTCGACTCCTGCCGCTGTGGCGCGACGGGGCGGTGGTCGGCGTGGCCGGGTCGGAGGTCAGCCGGTTGTACGTCGTCGACGACGCCTACGCCGCCGCAGTGCTCGGCGACGCTCTCGATGGAGCGCTGCTTCTGGAGCCCGAGGCGGAGAACTGGACCTCGCTTTCGGACCGGTTGCGGGCGAGCCTCCCGAACGCCGTGATCGAGCTGGTGAGCCGCCTTCCCGTGCCCTACGCCGTAGATCCCGCGACCAAGGTGGAGGCGCTTTTCGCGCTGCTGGCGCGGACCGTCGGCGAGCGGGCGGTGGCCATCATCGCGGCGCTCCTGCGCACCCAGAGAACCGGTGTGGGCGACAAGGACATACAGCGCGCGTGGAACGCCCTCTCCTCGGCCAAGGTGCAGATCGGCGTGCTCCCGGAGACGGCGCCTCGCGCCGTCTGGCTGCGGGACAAGGCGACTCTCGTCTGCCAGCAGGTCGATGGCGGCGAGCTGGTGGCCGAGCTGTGGCCCGTCGTAGGAAAGGTATGGAAGAACGAGCTGTTGTCGCTCGGGAACGCGCTGGGGCGCGGGGCGCGCAGTCTCCAGGACTTCCTCCGGCACGAGAACATCCGGGAGGAAGCGATCGAGGACGCGGCGGCGCGCTTCAACTTCGGGGCGATCTTCCCGTCCTACGGGTCGAACGGCGGCGCGACGATCCCCGCCGCGCCCTTGTCGTCGAACGTCGGCGCTGTTCGCAGGCCGGGCGAGTTCGGCGTCGGGAGCGGTGAAGCCGTGATCGACGTGGACGAACTTCCCCGGATCGACCTGGACGCCGCGCAGATCCGCGTCCGCCGAGCAGCGACGCCCCAGCAGCTTCCCGGCCCGTCGGCGGCGCCCGCGGGCCGCCCCTCCGCGCCGGGAGAGGGCCGGGTCCGGTCCCGGCCGCAATCGAGCAGTTCGGATGACTACGCCCGCGAGATTGGCCACCTCGGCGAGGTATTTGCGTTCCGGGCGCTCGCTGCGACGCTGCCAGGATTCGATGAGACGTGCTGGAAGTCCTCGTCGCGAGGGTTCCTCGGCTTCGCCGGAGGCGACGACACGCTCGGCTACGACTTCCGCTACGTCGACACCGCCGGTGCGCTCTGCGGCCGCGCTGGGGCAGAGTGCCTCATCGAGGTCAAGGCGAACGCGGGACGGATGAAGGAGCGCTTCTCGGTGTCGAGGAACGAGTGGAACCTCGCGGTGGAATGCCACGGTTCGACGACACGGATGTTCGTCATCGTACGGGTCGAGGGGATCGCCACGGTGCCCGCGGTCGCAGCGGTGATCGCCGATCCGGTCCAGTTCGTCGAGGAAGGCGGGCTCCTCTTGTCGCCGAAGGACGGGTGGTGGGTGGATCTGGGGAGCGGAGCGGGGTCCTACCAGGGAGTTGAAGGGGGCGGGCTCACGAAGCCGTTTGCCCGGGACGCCCCACATACGGTGGACCTGGAGATGGACTGAACGACCGGCGAAGGTGGCGCTGGTCGAACGACTGGCTCGACCGCCCGTAAGCAAACGAGACTTGTCATGCCTCTGTCGATCCGGCGGACCGCCTTCCGTATGGTCGAGGCGTACGAGGCCGTTTACGCGACCGACCGCATCGCAACCGATTTTCACGGCTCGCCGTCCCGCACGGCTGGACCTCATCAGCACGCCCGCATAGCGATCGCCGGGCATCGAGGTTCCGCTTGGACGAGTCGCTGGCTGCATCGGAGGCGGTTGACCGCGAGAAGGCCCTGACGCTCGCCGCCCTCGCTGCTCAGGCGTGGTGCACGCGTGGAGGAGCGCAGCCTGAACCTGGAGAGCAACTGGTTGGCCACCTCATGCGGGCGTCGGCCTGGGCCAGCCGCGCGCGCGCACATCGGGGGCTACGTCCACTGAGCGTCGCCGATCTCGTGGCGGCGTTCGAGGTCCCGGTCGCCGACTGGCTTCCCGGCGGCGGTGGCTTCGCGCTCATGGAGGACGGCCTTCCCACGCCGATCTGCATCGAACTCGTGGACGACGCCGGTACCTCGGCTCTGGCCGAGGTCGAGCAGCGCGTCATCCTCCGGGCGATGGACAACCTTGGAACACGGACGGACGCGGCGGAGGGCTACACGACGTTTCGTCGGTTCCTCGTGGAGCACGCCACGGCTCCGCATGGAGACGCGGCGCGGGCCGTGCGTGCCGTGGGGATCGACCTTTCGGAGGTGTACGAGCCGGTTGCGGCCGGCGCCAAGCTCGCCACGCCCTCGGGCGACGTGTTCTACCCGTGTCCGAGATGTGGCTGGCCCCTCGCGGTGCGCGGAAGCAGCCTTTCGTGCGCGCGATCGGCCACGTGCCTTGCCGAAGGGTCATGGTTCAGACTGGAGAAGCAGTCGGTGATTCCGCTCGGGAAGCTCGACAGCCCGCAACCACGGCCCTGCACCGGAGTGGCCGTGCTTCGCGTCGGCGTCTGGCGGTACACCACCCTCCCCGGGCTGGCGGAGATCGAGCTCGCCACACGCTTGGAGGAGATCGCGGGGGTCCAGGTCGAGCTCTGGCCGTTCATCGACCGCTATGACCTGGATGTCCGACTCGGCGAGCACCAGTGGCGCGTGGATGTGAAGGACCAGACATCCGCGATGCGCCTCGCACGGCACCTCGCTGAGCGTCCAGCGAGGGAGGCGACCTGGATCGTCGTCCCCGATGCGCGACGTGATCAGGTGCCCATCCTCCACCGGAACGTCCCGCCCGAAGCCCGCTACCTGTTTGCGTACTCCAGTGAGTTCGTCCGCCGCGTCAAGGGGGCCTTATGAGCTCCAAGATCGATCTCGCGGCCCATCTGGCGCTCGGGCTCACGGTGAAGCTGCTCGCCAGTCCGTGCACCCTCGGCGACGTGAGGCTCTTCGCGCTCGGGAGGATGCATCTGTGGCCGGAGTGGCCGGCGCAGTCGGGGCGGAGCCGCGACCTCGTTGCTCGGCTGCTCGCCCACCGGCCAGACGAACTGGGCGAGGATGGGCCACTCCTCGACCGCCTTCGGCAGGTGGTGCGCGCGGCCAACGACTTCCAGGTGGACGCACAGCCCGACCAGAAGGACGCATATTGGGATTCCGTGGTTCACCTGGTACCAGGAGCCGAGATCGATGACCGCATCGACGGCTGGCTGGCCGAGCTCGACAAGCTAGACGCGACGGGCTCCAAGCAGAGCGAGGTGAAGGTCACCGGCACCAGCGACGTCGAATTCGTGGCGGCTGGGGCCTCGTATCGCGTTCCAAGTTCACATTTTCCAGCCGGAGGCCCGCGCATTCTCGCCCTGAAGGGGGCGCCAGCAAGCCTCGGGGTAGAGGTCGACATCGGCGCGGTTCGTACGCTGGCCCAGGCGATCGATGGTGGGACCGGCGGAAACCTCTATGAGAAGGTCGCCGTTGATGGTTTCATGGAGCGATTCTTCACGCGCGAGGGAACCCGCGTCACTTTCCTGCCGAGCGGACCCACCCGACTCGCCGTGGCGCCGACGGGAACCGGGAAGTCGGTATTTGCACGCTTGGTAGCCCTCTATCTGGCGAACAAAGGGCAGCCCGTCGCGTTGGTCGTGCCTACGATCCAGGATGTTTGGAAGGAGGTGCTGCGACTTCGGCAGGCGGCAGGAGCGGCGCACCTCGACCTGAAGGTCGTGGCGCTTAGCTCCCCGCGCAGCCTCGCGGAGCGCCTCGCGGAGCACCTGGAGCACCCTCCCGATCTGGATCGGGAGGCCGCCTGGGCGTTGAAGAACGTGGCCTACTCCTGCCTCCTTTCCGCGTACGTCGAGCAGGACGACACTGCTCCAACGGCGGGAGATGAACCGTGCACGCGCCTTCGCCAGCGGAGGCCGGGTTCCAAGGACGCGAAGGTCGGCTGCCCGTTCAGCTCCGCCTGCGGACGTTTCTCGGCCTTCGAAGAAGCTGTAAGCGCAGACATTGTCGTGGTGAACCACCACGCGTTTCTCGCGGGGCGTGTCCCGGTCGAAGTGGCGATTGATGGCGGGGCCCCGAAGAAGATTTCGACTGCTGAGTTGATTCTTCGGCGCTGTGTCGCGGTGTTCATCGATGAGATCGATGGATTTCAGAACAGCGCGATCGGGGCGAACAGCCGGGGGCTCGTTTTGTCCTCGCGCGGAAGGGTGAGCAAGGCGATTGAGCTCTATACGGAGGTCGAACGGCGCCGAGCTGAGAACCGCATCGATCGCAGCCTCCGGTTCGAACGAGGGCGGTCCGCTCTTCTGCGCATCATCAATGAATCCGAGCGCCTGTCCGAGCTCATCAACCGGGGCGAGATGAAGTGGCCCGAACGGGGGCAAATGACGTGGCGAGAGGCCCACGACCCGGCGATCGGACGGAGGCTGTACGGGAACGATCACGACGCCCTGGATCGTGTTCGCCGACTCTTCGATCCGGCCATTATCGTCGACGACGATCGCTCGGAGCGGCTCCGGCTTGCCCTTGCGCCGCTCGGCCTCGGCCTCGGTGACGGCACGTTGATCGAGGACGTTCGCACTGACATCATGAAGGTGCTGCTCGACTGGCCCTCGACACTCCGGCGTCCGCGCGATCCGCAGCAGGAGCGGAGCCTGCTCGCGGATCGGCTCGTTCTCCGTGCTGCTCTCGTCCAGCTCGACAAGGCCCTGGGGCATCTCAGGCCTCAACTTCCCGGTCTGGAGCAGCTCGACGTTCAGCAAGCCGCGCAGCTTCGCGATGACCTCCTCGGGTTCGCGCCTTGGCAGCCATCGCCGACGGGACCGCTGGGAGAGCGCCTCTACGGCTACGCGTTCGCGGAGCGTCTCGGTGAGCAAGGGGCGCTGGAGACGCGGATCATGTCCGGTGACCCCCATGGCCTGGTGCGTGAACTGGGCGGCCTTGTGGCGCACGCCCTCGCCGGCACCCCGCGGGTCGTCGTCGGTTTGTCGGCCACGTGCCGTTTCCGCGGCTCCCCGAGGGCCGATGTGCTCGGGGAGCTTCTCGGATCGGTTCGTGACGAAGCGCGAAACGTGCGCGTTCATCAGGCGCCGGTTCAAGCGCGAATCTCGGGTGTCGGTGGCAAGGCGGAGCGGCTGGATGCGGCGCGCGACGCCGCGGAGGAGCTCTGGAACGCTTTCCTGGAGCGCTACCTCGGGAACAAGATGGTGACGGACGAGGGCCGGGGCCGGGCCCGCGCGCTCCTCGTGACGGGCAGCTACGCTGAGACGCTCGCCGTCGCCCAGGGGCTCCGGCGTGCTGCGGGGCCGGACGCGCGCATCCGCTACCTCGTACAGGACCCGGCCTTGGCGAAGTCCGACTTGGACGCGCTACCGCGCACCCACCTGGAGAAATTCGGCGAGGTCCCGGCTCCGGCGATCCTTGTCGGTCCGCTCAGCGTTGTGGCGCGGGGGCACAACATTCTCCAGCCGGGAACGCAGCTCTCGGCGCTGGCCGGCATCTGTGTGCTCACCCGTCCTGTACCTCCGAGTCACGACGCGGACCGTTTCCTCGCCCACCTCGCCTACAACGCTCGTGTTTTTCCGCCCGAGTGGCAGGGTTCGGCCAACAGCACGATCAACGCCGAGCGGCGCGATGCCTGGCGGCGCCTGCGCGCGCTTCAGCGCAGCCCGGCGACGTTCCGTCACATGGACCCCGAGCTGCGTCGCGAGCTGATCTGCGACGTTCTCGTCGAGCTCGCCCAGCTCGCGGGCCGCGCGCGCCGGGGCGGGACCCCGGTCGACCTCGTGTTCGTGGATGGGGCCTTCCAGGACGAGGTCGTCCCCTGGTCGGGCTTGGTGCGAGAAGTGTTGCTCTGGTGGAAGGAGCGCGGCTGGTTCGACGAGATGAATGCGCTGCATGGCGCCTTCGTCAGCGGCCTCGCCGACTACGCGGCGGTCGATTTAACCTGAGTGAGGACGCCAGATGCCCAAGATTGAACGGCTTAGAACGACGGCTTTCCGGCTGGCTCCGCAGCACTTTGGCACCGTTCACATCTTCCGCCCCGGACCGAGATTCGGCCAGGCATGGGATCAACTGGAACGCCAATGGCGACGGACTGGCGACACCTCCGAGGCGCGGTCCCTCCCGTACCGAGGGCTGGCAACTGCGCTACGGGTCCTCACCGGCGACTTCGTGGCCTTGCAGCGACAGGTAGCCAAGGAAAACGCGTTCGTGCTCTCGCGCCGCCCCATCACACGCGCGGAGCTCGAAATCGCGATCGGGGCGTGGGAGGTCCACGCGCTGGGGATGAACGACGGACCGGTCTCCCGATTCCTCGACGATCTCGTGTGCGAGTCCGTCGATGTCGCCGAGCAGTTCCAGCGTCGTCCTGGGACGTGTCCAATCCTCTCGGACGGCAACCGCTGGGTCTGGGATGCCGCCATCTGGGAGGTCGCGCATCGCATGGCGGCCACGCCCCTGGAGACCGACGGTGGGCCCCGGACCCTCCGCCTGGACTCGGACGCTGCGCTGCTGACCTGGGATCGTCCCGTCGAATCTGAAGACGGGAAGGGTGCGGCCATGCACAAGATCGTGCCGCTCCTCATCACGGTTCCGGGGATCGAGGAGCCGGTGGTGTCCTTCCAGTCCAGCCTCGTCCGGCTCGCGCCCTCTTGGCGGGAGACAGGAGGAGCGCGCTACGCCTGGGCCGACATCGCTGGTGACGGCCCCATCCTGCGCGGCCGAGTGCGGAACAAGAAGGTAGATGGTGACTGGCAGACGGTTTGGGAGGATCGGGCGGCCGAAGTCCTCCGGGGGGCCAGTCTGCATCCGCTCCCGGATACCGCCGCCGGGCCGTCTCTGTCAGGCGAACTGCGTACTGGCTACCCGCGGCCGCCGAAGCGCTACGTCCTGGGCCGAGGAGTCGGCACATGGTTCCACGAGTGCGTGGCCCACCATGCCCGCAAGGCTCTCGGGACCTCCGTCGCGCCGGTTGAACTGGAAACCACGCGTCGCACCTGGCCGACCAAGGAGCGAGTGGCGCCGCGCTCGCCCCTCGGCTTCGACAAGGCGGAACAGGAGGTCGAGCTTCGTCTTCTCGTCGTGTACGCGAACAGCGTGACGCGCCGAAGGGTGCGCGATGCCCTCGCCTATGTTCTGGCGGAGGACGCCGACGCCCGGGATGCCGCAGCCCTTCCTGACTTCGCAGAGCGGCTCAACGCCCTCGAAGACGGGCAGGTGCTGCGGGCGGGCCCGATAGAGGTTCGCTTCGTACGGCCTCCGGAAGCCCAGCATTGGCTGCTCGAGCGTTCGGACACACGTGGGATCGTAGACTGGCTCGATTCTTGGCTTTCGCCTGTCCTGAAGGGTGGTTCGGTCACTGCGGCGATCGTCGAAACGGACGAGGCAGCGGCGAACGGAAAGGATGCTCTCGCCGACCCGAAGCATGTCCTTCGAGGGGCGCTGGGCGAGCGGGGTATCGTCACACAGTTCATCGTCGAAAGTTCCGCGCCGAAAGCTAAGAAGGTCCAGGAACACGAGCCGCAGAAGTTCAACGACTACGCCGCCGCGAACGCCGTCGGTGATCTGATGCGGAGCGCCGGGTTCTTTCTTCGCCCGTTCCCGGAATTCGGCCTGGAGCCGGGGACACTCGTCGTCGGAATCTATGGGACGCAGGCGACGCGGAACACGACCGGCCGCGACCACTCGTCGTTCCTCGTGAACCTCGTCGCCGTCTCCATCGGCGCTCGCGAAGCGTGGGGGTTCGGAGGTCGAAACGGGTGGCTTCCACTGGACCGGGCCACCGCGAGATTCGTGGGCGCGGAACACGACCTCACAAAGGATGAGGCAGCGGCTCTCGTTGAGGCGGCGGTCGGCCAACTGCCGCTGGTGTTCGGCGACCGCCCCGTCGTGCTGATCTTTGATGCGCTCGGGTGTCGTCGATTCTGGCCTTGTCTGGCGGACAAGTCGGACGGGGTAGCGCCGCCCTGGATGAGACGGGGTGGCATGGCCGTGGTTCGCGTCCGCACGGCCGCCGGAGAGGTACCCCGACCCGCCGGCGTGGGCGACTGGGATGATGGCCTGGCGCCCGCCAAGCACACCGACTTCCGGCCGATGGCGGTGGCGGGCGCGGAGGGCAATCTCGTGCCCACGTTCGTGCTCTCCGGGTCGGGCGTCATGAGCCAAGGCATGAGCGCGCGGAAGAGCACGAGGCTGGCTACCACGGGCATGGGGCTGGGAGAGGACTGGCATTCCCTCGGGGCGACGGAGCTGCTCGTGCTCGATGCCGGGCGATGGGACCGGGCGAAGCTCCTGGAGCAAGTTGCAATGTTGTGCCGCATCGCTCCGACGTGGGATCGGACGTTGCGGTGGCCATCACCGCTGCATCTGGCCCGAGCGGTCGTCCGTGACCACCCCCATCGGTACTTCGCGGACGGGGAGGCTGAAGCCGAGGAGGTCGAGGACGGAAGGCAGATGCGCTTGGACTTCGGGTTCTGAGCGCCACCTGTTCTTTAGCGATGGAGAAGGCGAAGTGCCTTGCCGAAGTCGCGGCGTCGGCGCAGCGACTTCAATCCCCGCGGAAGCGAGCAGGAAGGGGACCCGAGGGGGCATACACGAAGTTCTCCCCCTGTACCCTGTTGCATTTGGGGCACACGTTGGCCCAGTACCGACCGCCAGCACGCGCGCTGTCGCGATGACGAATCGTCGTAGGGATAGGCGGTGGCGGCGCGTCGTCGGTCATCCATCGGTGACCGATCCACGAGTACACCAGGATCTCCGCCTTACAGGACTCGTGGTAGCAGCGATACGGTTCAACCCAGTAGGCGGAGCCCCTGCCTTCCGGGACCGGTTGCGCCGTCGCTCGCGCGATTCGGCGGATTCGCGCCCATCGGTCCTCCGGGGCGCTGCTCCGCTCGCAGTCCGGGCAAACGCGCCGGGGCTCGCGCTCGCCGACAGGGCGCCAGCGCAAGGGGGCAGCCAGGACGTCCTTGGCATCCAGCGCGATCCACGGCAATTCCCCGAAGCCTCCCCACGCCGTGTCGCCAACCGGGTTCGCGCGTCGGAGAACGATGACGGCTTTCAGTTGAGCGCGTTCGAGTAGGGCAACCTCCACGACTGCGCCAGCCTCCAACCGGAACCCGACCTGCACGTCGTCCCCGCGCGGCCGCCACGCCGCACCCCACGTACCGGCACACTTCAGGCAGGTCCGTTCGATGATCACGCCAGGACCCCGGCCCGAAATGGCCGCGCGGAGGACCTCAGCGATCGCCTCCTGCGCGGTGGCGGTGGGGTCGCTCATTCCTCGCCCCGCACCCATGCGTGGTCGGGCACGTGAAGCGTGCCGACGACGCCCTTGATCTCCCGACGGAGCGCCGTCTCGCGCTGGCGGATCGCGAAGACCAGGGCCTGGATGGCAGAGCGAGCCACGCGCAGGGCCTGCATCACCTCTCTCTCGAACGTGGAAACCGAGTGTCGCTCGATCTCGGGTGCGTCGCGGGCGCCTCGCTCGCCGTGCTCGTCGTGCAATACGACGAAGCGATGTGTGCCCGCGTTTCGCAGGTCCCGCTGAGGCTGTCGCCATCCGGTGTCGTAGTCGGCCGCCAGCTCCACAAGGCCGAGGAGGGCCAACGCCCCCGCACGAACGGCCGCCTCCACGCTGGGCTTCAACGCTTTGGTGCCGTCGCTCGCGGGCTTCTTCACCCTCCACAACGTCCTGAAGTGCACTCGCTCCGCGTCCTCGCCCAGTTCGAAGTAATGGTTCGCCAGGACCGCCACCTTGTCGAGCAGGTCGAGCGCTGAGCGGTGGGCAAGCACGAGTGCAGATGTCTCCGGATTGTACCTGGCGTAGTCAAGCGTGTCCGCGAATCGTGCCGTGCGGGGCCACTCCTGAGTGGTCGCGCGCCACGCGAGATCACGTGCAAGGACGAAGTCGGCCTTCAGCAGGTTGAACATCGCATAGACGGGGGGCGGCCTCGCCGGTGCAGCCTCCTCTCGTTCGAGGATGCCCGGGAGCATCAGCCAATCGATGTGCCCGAGCGAGGGCTCCACCAGCTCCACCGTCGGCGCTAGCGTAAGGCGTTCCTGCTCGACCCAGCGAACAAACGGATCTGCGTGCGGCTTTCGGTCTTGAGCCTCCCCGACTTCCGCCGCCAAGGCGGTCAGATGTCGAGCCGCGGAGATCCCGGCAAATTCCTCGATGCGAGCGCGGTTCTTCGCGGCTACTCGCGCGAGTAGCGCGGCCTCGGTTCGCGTGGTCGGGGCGCAGCCGCCAAGGCCGTCGAGCCAGAGGAGGTCGCGCGCGGCCGACCCGGCCGCGACACCGTTGGTGGGGTCGATACGGAGCGCGGCGAGCCTGGCGTCGTGCGCCTCGCCCAGCCTCCAGGTCTGCGAGAGTTGATTGGCGAGATTGGTCCAGGCCTGAGTGCGCAGTTCGCGAGTCACCTTGTCGTCGACGGCGACCGAGGCGAACAGCTGTCGCGCCTCAAGGCGGGTGTCGCGGGTCCGTTCCATGTGGTCGAGCCAGCCGGCATCGTGCGGTGGGTACCCGACGACGGAAGTCAGGGCGTTCGCCAGGTTGTACGACACGGAGGCGACGGGGAAGGTCGCGTGCAACTCCCGGAGGAGCTTCACCGCCTCCTCCACCGCCTCCCGATCCCCCGCTTCTTGGCCGGCGTCTACGAGGATCGCAGCTCGAAGCCCCATTCGGTTCACTCGCTCGGCACCGTCGCAGGCGAGGTCGATTTGACGGGCGCCCTGAATGGCGGCCACGGGGTCGATGTCAACGAGAGCCTGAAGGTGCCTCGCGATGTCCTTCAAGGCTGCCATGGTGCCCTCCTGACTCTGTGGTGGACGGTGAGGTCCGTAGCCGCCGCGCCCGCGACCGCGCGGAACTCGGTCATCCGCGCACCCGCGCGGGATGAGCCGCCATGACGCGGTCGTGGAGCAGGTCCCGTGCTCCTCGGACGCGCCGAGCCAGCCCGCGAAGGTCCTGCGCCTCATAGTTCCCGACGAGGCAGGCGAGGAGCGAGTGCGCCAGATCCTCGGTCTGCTGGAGGTTCTGATCGGGGGCGGTGGACCAGAATGCTCGGATCAGGAGATCGTCCTCCGAAGGGGCCTCGTTCGTATTCCAGGCGTCGTAGTGCCAGGCGAGCGGGATGTTCAGGTTCGCCATGGCGCGGTTGAGCTGCTCCACCTTGGCCCATTCTCGCATGACCCGGTGGAACCACGACGGGACCTCAGAGGTTAGCGCCGTCTCGCCCTGAGGCAGCGAGATGATGGGCGGACCGAGGGGGATGGTCCATTTCCGCCCGTCTCCCGAGTCGGGCGGGAGGCGGCGCATCGTGGCCACAGGGATCTTCTTCTTGGTGGTGAAGTTCCGATACGGGCCGCGTCGGCCCCGACCGAGGGCGGGGGGGCTTGCCGAACTGTAGACGAGCTCCGTCGGAGTACCGGCGTCTGCCCGCGCTTCCCAGATGTGCTGGGGTAGGTACAGGTCGACCGTTCCCGCCTTCGGGTCCGACACGGCAAGCAGTAGTGGATCGGGCGCCACGGAGAACTGGTCCCGTCCCAGCAGCCATCGAACCCGATCGACATCGCACCGGCCCCCGCGCCACCCGCCGATCGGCCGGGTCAGGGCCGCCAAGCTGCTCTTGACCTGTACACGGAAGCGGATGCCCTGGAGCACCATCTCGTCCGTGCTCATCAGCGTCGCGCAGACGAAGTCCTCGCCGAAGTCCTCCTGGCGTGGCACCGGGACCACTTGGCAGTAGCGACTTATGACGGACTGGAACTGGTACTCCGCATGGGTGCCGACCCGAAGCTGCTGATGTTGGCCCACGAGTTCGTCTCCTTCCTACGCCGCCGCGCGCACCCGCACCCACCGCCTGCCCTTGCCGGCATCCAGCGCCACCGCGATGCCGAGAGCCGACAGGCTGTCGAGGATCGCCTCCACGTCGGCGCGCCGAGCGCCCTTGAAGCGGCGAGCGACCTGCTCGACGCCCAGGGCCTCGCCGGTGCGGTCGAGTGCCTCCCGAACTGCCGTCACCCGGTCGGACAAGGTGGTGGGCCACTTCGCGAGCGCGACGTCCTCCTCCACCGTGACCGGCGCTGCCATGCCCGGGAGCGCGAGGGTCTCCGTCGAGGCGACGGCGCTGGGGTGCTGGAACTCGGGACGTAGCCAGCGCACCACGTTCCGGCGTTCTTCGGCGTGACGCGCGGCGTTCAGGGCGACGAGCTCCCAAAGGATCGCGTCGTCGTCGACATTTTGCTCCCAGCCGTAGGCGTCGAGCACGGCGGCATCGAGCTCGTCGTGGAGCTCTCGGAGGATCGCGACGAGCCCGCGGTCGTGGACCCCATGCTCCTTGTCCGAAAGGTCCTCACCGGCGCGGAGCTTCTCCAGCACGTTGTAGAGCGCCGTGATGGTGAGGTCGGGGTGGAGCTCCTGCCGGGCCTTCCGGTGCGCGTCGAGTCGCTCCGCGACGACGCGAATACGCTCCCGCACGGCCGGGACCGGCTCGGGGAACGGGAAGCAGTCGAAGCACGTGGTCTTGGCGTAGACGGGATCGTCCCCCACGCCGAGTCGTCCGCCCGTGGCGAGCGCCCAGGTCACATGCACCCGGCTCGACAGCACGCCCAGAAAGTAGGCGTCAGACAGGCCGAAGTTGATGAGCTTGTTGTCGGGCCGGATCGACGCGTCGAGGAACGTGAACCAGCGGTGCTTCGCCGTCTCGACGGTGGTGATGTACCGCGGGAGACCCGCGATCGACGCCCTGAGGTCGGTGTTCTTCCGTCCGAACAGCCACCAATTCTCCCGCCGATACGCCTCGTTGTTCTGATCGCGCTCCGGCTTCACCCTCTCCAAGACCCACTGGTAGACCTCGGGGAACCGAGTACGCACCTCGTCGACCCCCAGCCCGTGCAGGTCGATGACCATCACACCACGGCCTCGCTGCGCGAGGTCCTTCCCGTTTCGGTAGTCGAGAATGTGCCGTTCCAAGCCGGGAACACGGCCGAGTCCAAGCTGCTTCGCCTGCTCGGGGGTGACGATGAACCCGGCGCCGTGGAGCTTCACACCGGGGCTGGATAGCCCTTGGTTCGCGCGCAGGCGCCTGGCCACGGTGAGGTTCGGTCCGATCTTCAGGTCGGCGTGGAGCACGCCTCGGCGTGAGGAGAGCGTGACCTCGGGGGCGGAGCCGGCGACCTCGCGCTCGGTCATCACGGTGTCGAGGGTGCCCTCCAGGGCGCCGCGCTCGGCCACCGTCATGGCCACCCGGACCGCGGCACTGTCCGCGTCACCGGGCCACGGATGGTTCGGGATGGCGTAGACGATGGACACTCCGTCGTCGCCGCCCATGTGGGCTTCGAGCACCCGGCGGTTGAACGACTGCGTGATGGCCTTGGTGGTGATGAAGCCGAACCGCACGAGGGCACGCGACTTCACGAGCCGCGCCGCCCGGTCCCAGAAGTACATGACGAGGTCGGCGGAGTCCGGAACCTCGGTGTGGACGGCGCGGAGCGCCTCGACGTACCCGTCCCCGAGGTCGGTCCGCATCAGCCCGGCGCCGATGTACGGCGGGTTGCCGACGACGAAGTCGGCAGGCGGCCACGCGGGGATCCGCGGGTTCACGTAGCGAACCACCGGGACCTGCTTGGTCTCGTCGGGGACGAGCTTGCCGGTCACGGCGTGGGGGCGCTTGCTCACCCCATCCCACCTCGTCACCTGCGCCCCCGCGTCGTCGAGCACCGGCTCCACCGTGTCCCACACGAGGATGGCGTCGTGGCACTTGATGTTGCCGTGGTCCTGGAGCACGGGCTCACGTGCTGCCGCCTTCCCGTAGATGCGCGCGTTCCACGACAGGTGGCCGATCCAGAGGACCAACTCGGCGATCTCCCGTGCCCAGGCCTTGACCTCGATCCCGAGGAACTGCGCCGGCGACACGCGCGGGCCGAGGAGCGCCTGGGTGTCGCCGAGTTCGCTCAGGAGGGCGAGAACCTCGCTCTCGACGCGCTTGAAGGTGTCCAGCGCAACGTACAGGAAGTTCCCGGTGCCGCAGGCGGGGTCGAGCACCTTCAGAGTGCAGAGTTGACGGTGGAATCGGCCGACAGCCTCTCGAGCGTCGTCCAGCTTGCCCGTGCCCGCCAACAGCCGTGCCTCGACGCGGACGTCGTCCCACTCGCGGCGCAGCGGCTCCTCGATGGTCGGGCGCACAAGGCGCTCCACGTAGGCTCGTGGGGTGTAGTGGGCGCCCAGGGCGTGCCGCTCGCGCTCATCGAGCGCGCGTTCGAGCAGAGTGCCGAAGATCGCCGGCTCGACGTCGGCCCACGAGCACTTGGCCGCCGCATGGAGCGTCCGAAGCTGGCCCGCGTCCAGCGCGAGCGCCTTGGGGTCGGCGAACAGGCCACCGTTGAACCGCAGGATCCGCCCAGCCAAGAACAAGCTTCCGCCTGTGTTCATCGTCGCCCAGAGCGCCTCCACTTCGCTCGGGAAGGCGGATGGCTCCTTGCACCACCGGTCCTCCAGCGCTCGCGTGAACAGTCCCTCTGGCAGTAGTCCCACGTCCTCGGCGAACATGGTGAACAAGGCGCGCATCAGAAACTTGGCCACGACCTCGGATCGGTGCCCGGCGTCTTCCAAAGCCGAAGCGAGCTCGGCGATGTGGCCGGCGATCTTGCGCGTGACCCGCGCCTTCTGCCGCGCTGGATCGAGGTTGTACGGGTCCGTCCACACCGCGCGAAGCGTCTCGCGGTGGCGAGGAAGATCGGCGAGGAAGAGACGGGAGGACTGCCCGTCCGGGAAGGGGCGGTAGATGCGCGTCTCGTCGAAGCAGGCGTAGAGGTCGAAGCAGTAGCCGATGTCGGCGACTACGAGGAACGGGGGCGGCTTCGCGAGGGTGCGCGCGTAGTTGAACGCTTGCCCGTAGGCGTCCTGCATCGCAAGAGCCCAGGTGGGGGTGTTGCGCTTCGCCGTTCCGACCTTCGCCGCGCCCGCGTTGCTCCCCTGCTTCGCCTCAAGGACGAAACAGCCGGCCTTGTACAGGTCCATCTTCCCGATGCTCACGGCCCCACCCTCATGGGACACGACCGAGTCGGCTTCGAAGACGTAGAGGTCGCGTTCCCGGTGGCCCGTGCATGGCGCGGGATGGGGCACCCCGAGCACGTCGCAAAGGTCTTTCAGAAAGCTGTCCTTGTTGGCCCGCTCGGAGGCCCCCGAGGCTGACCAGAGCGTGATGAATTGCTGTACGTCCATCCGGGCGATGTACCCCGCCGGATGGGCGGATGACGACGGAGGACGCACCCCGCCGTGGGCTTCAGGGTCGGCCCACGGCGCGGCAGGGCTCGCGTTGCCAGCCGCCGTGCCGGTTTTCGCGGGTCCGGCGCGTCCTCCGACGCGCAGGGTGCCCGGCCAGCGCAACACATAAGGGAGCTTGGCGGCAACGCCTCGCCCCGATCTCGAAACCGGGCTCTGGTTTCGAGCCGAGCTGCGAGCGCCTCCGCGTCAGCCGGGAAAGAGCCTGTACGTGAAGAAGTCCGCGCCCGTGCCGGTCGGCAGGCTCGCGCCCCAGTTGGGCCTATGTGGGCACCGTTGGGCCGCGAGCGAAGGCCTCAGGTCCGCAGGCACTCGCGCGCCCTCCGGGGAGCGAGGTGGCGCGCTCGTGGACACGGCACCCACGAGCGCTTCGACCGCAGGCTCGTCTACTCGTCGCCGACCCACGGCTCCACTAGCTGAACGAGCATCACGCTTTCCTGCGGGTTGTGCATGGTGAACTCGCCGTGGTTGGGACGTTCGGGGTCTTCGCTCATACTGGCATTTTACGTCGCTGCGGTCAGGACACCTCTTGCGCTGCACCCAGGTAAGGCTCGACCGCGGCAGGAGCCGAGGGGTACCATGCGCGGATGGGCTACCGTGAGGACGAGAAGAAGCGCTACGAGCGAATCAAGCCGGGCATCTTCCGGGACGAGGCCTGCCGCCCGGGGACCTACAAGAAGAAGCCCCGAGAGTTCTGCCTTGGAGAGGGCTGCGAGGCCGAGAACCTCCTTCCTCAAGTCCGCGAGGATGCGCTCGCCTACTTCGTTGACCGGAAGATCCGCTGGCATGATGGCGCTCATGGCCGCCCCAGCAACCATCTGTGCTGTAGTCAATCAGCGGCGGTCAATACTTGGTTCATCTTTGGTGCCGCCCCAACGGCGCTTGCTGGCGCCCTACGCTCGTTGGGCTGGCCCGTCGATGAGGTGCTCCCGTTCACCCTCGACGGTGGGCGCTACGTCGCCTTCGAGTGGATCGGCACCCGGAACTACATGGGCGAGACACGGCTCGGACGGGTAGTGAAGGATGGCGCCCGTACCAGGGGTAAAGGCTTTACAAGTGCCGATTTCGCGATACGGTTCCGCCGCGAAGACGGCCGCATTGAGGTCGTGCTCGGCGAGTGGAAGTACACGGAGCGCTACCCGAAAGGTGCCGACATGCGCTTCACCGACAGTGGAACCGACCGGGCCGCCATCTACGGCCCCCACGTGCAGGGGTCACAGCTGCGACTCGGCGACCTCGACGTCTCGGCGCTGATGTTCGATCCGTTCGATCAGCTCCTCCGCCTTCAGCTCCTCGCCTCCGCGATGGAGCGTGAGCGTGAGATGGATGCCGACATCGTGTCCGTCCTTCACGTAGCGCCCCGCGCCAACGTCCAGCTCACGCGACGCATCACTGCTCCTGCGCTCTCGGGTCGCGGGTCGACGGTTCATACCGTGTGGGCATCCCTCGTCGAGCCCGAGCGTTTCCGCGGAGTCGACGTCGAGGCGCTCGTGCCGATCTTGCGGATGCACGCGCCGGACCCGGCCTGGGCTTCGGGAATTCACGCGCGCTACGGCTGGTAGCAGAAGGCATGTTTAGACGGTCAATAGTCTCTGCGTCGCTGTTCGCCGCCAGCTTTCCCGGCCACGCGCTCGCGCTGTCGTGTGACGACGTCGCACTGCTGATCGAGGCGGGCACGCCGCTCTCCATCGTGTACGAAACCGTGCGTGCCTCAAGCCCTCGCCCTTCCACCGAGGATCTCTCCTGCCTTCGCTCGAAGGGCATGACCAGCGACGTGGTCGGCAAGATCGCGGACGCCGCGGGACTGGCGTGGGTCAAGCCGTCGGTCGCGGCGAGTACGAGCGCCGACGTTGCCGGGCCCGCCCCGGACGCGGGTGCACAGCTGCCCGCGCCCTCCGTGCGCGTGTCGGGCATGGACTACGAGCATGCGGCGGCAGCCATCAAGGCCGGACCCGACTTTGCAGAAAAGGTGAGTCTCTACCGGCGGGCTTTATGCCCTTCTCTCGAAACGACGACCTACCAGGTCGATGTCGCCTACGAGAGCGCGTCTCAACGGACCTACGTCGGGGTCACAACCAGCGGCCTCCCCGCCTCGCCTATCCGTCCCTATCCGGGCGGGCGTTACCTGAACGTAGGTTGCACGTCCATAGTCGCCGCAGCATCGTGCATGGCCTGGCACGTCGATGCCGTCACCCTTCGCCAGAGGCTCGCGAACGCTGACCTCGCCTTCGCGTTCTCCTGCGATGCCTACGGCGCCCGTCCCGTCGCGATGCGGCTGCTGCTCGACGGCATTTCCGTTGACGTGCCGATCTACAAGACCTCGGCCACGGACGTGGTTCTGGAGTTCCCGAAGAACCTGCCGGACGGGTCCAAGAACGGAACAGCTCGCCTGATCGCCGTCGTCGGCGAGGAAGACTGGCCGCCCTGACGCCGCGGCGGGGGGCACCAGGCCTGGGCTAACGCCGGGTTTACGATGCCGCTCCAGGCGCTCGTGGTGTTGCATCCGGTCAAAGTCGTTGGCCTGCCTGCGGATGATGAGAGCACGGCCCACGTCGTCGGACACATTGTCACGTTCGACTTCCCGGCGGCCGCCCTCACCCGGGTGGTCACCCGCCGCAGGGCGGCGGTGCGCGAGAGGACCGCCCGGGGTCGCGAGCTGGAACGGAAGCGTGATATGAGGTCACCGATCGCCTCCCCGCCTTCTGGACTCTCGCGGCGAGGGTGGCGCACGAGGTCGGAACGCTGCTGGGCGCCATCCAGCTCCTCGCCGGAGCAGGCACGGCGATCGCGGACCCGATGCGGCTCTGGAGACGCTACTCGAGCAGGTCACGCGCTACCGTTCGATCCTCGACCGGCTGCGCGGCCGGGATGTGGTAGAGCGCCGCGGAGAGCTCGGTGCCAAACACTAGAGGATGCCTCCCGAGCTCCTTCTGGAGTGGCTTGGTTAAGCTGTCACGGACTGGACTCGCTCAAGACCAACGGCGTGGACGTCCCGTGCTCTATCGGCTAATTCTCGGTGTGTGCCCCTGCCGGGCACCAAGACGCCCTCTCGGCGCGGCCTTCCAGGCCCAGCCTCGATGGCGCCACGGAGCACCACATGACAAGGATGAACCTCAATCAGGTTCAGCAAATGGTTGCGCTCGGCGAGAGCCAGCGCCTCGAGTTCAAGGGGGACGCCCCTCTCGACGGTACCTACAAGAACCACATCTGCCGCGAGATCGCGGCGATGGCCAACGGAGGAGGAGGAGTGCTCCTCGTGGGCGTGTCCGACGGGGGCTTGCTCACAGGTCTCGCGCGCGAGACGGCCGGGGGGCTCACGCAGAGCGGCACACTCCACAAGCTCCTCGGCGAACGCATGGATCCGGTGCCCGAGTTCGATGCGTACGGCGTCGATGTCGAGGGCGACCGCACCGTCGTCGTCATCGAGGTGTCGCCGCCGTGGGGTGGGGTGCATCCCAGGTACATGCCCGTCGTCCTCACACGGGACGTCCAGGACGGCCGGGGTAGGCTGTGGTCTTCCGCTGGCCAGGTCATCGTTCGCACGCATGAACGTGCCGAAACCGTGACGGAGTACCGGCAGTGGGACCGCGTCATGGCGCCTATCCTCGCCCGATTTCGGCAAGACGAGCTTCAGCCGATGCTCCGCGCACTGCTGAGGCAGGACATGCTCGATCGCCGCCTCACGCAAGGGCGCGCTGATGCCCTCACCGGCTCCTTCATTGACCTTCCCGCACGCATTGACTCGCTCCAGCAGGTACATCCCGAAGCGGCCCGGTACGAGTGGAGGCTGATCCTCGATGGTGCCCAGCTGTCGCGCCAGCGCCAGCACGACCTCGTCGACCGCGCCTCGGTGCCTTGCCGAGGTTGGCCCGTACCACCGTACATCACGCGCCTCGTTCGCCCGGTTTTGGATGGTGCGCTGGGCTTCGAGTACCCGCCGCCCGGAGAGGTCGTGCCACCGAACCTCCGGGGCATCCAGGAGTTTTGGATGCTGTCGCCGGACGGCCACATGGTCGCTTCGTTGCTTAATCGCGTGGACCTCATGCACGCTCCGCAACTTCCGCCACCGGGACCAGAACGTCCGCTCGACCCCGTAGACGTGTGCGAAGAGATCCTCGCGGTCGTGCAGTTTGCGAAGAACGCAGCCGCGGAAGCCGAGGCTCCCTCACTCTGGCTCGCGTTCGCCATCGACAACGTGCTTGAGCGCCCGATCAGCCGGGCGCTGAACCCATCGATGGCCATCGTGGATCGGATCCGCTGGTCTCCACTTGGGTGGCCGACCTCGAACAGACGTAGGATCGAGATCCAAGGCGAGTTCGACGCGAAGGCGCTCGCCGCCGGTTGGCGAGAAGTCGCCGTCGAGTGGACTCAGCGAGCGCTGCGCGAGTTCGGCTGGCCGGTGGACCCGGACACGGTGCGTCGGTTTCACGCCGACCTGCTCCGACTTGGCGATTGACGACTTGCCATCGAGCTGGTTCCTCGCGTTGTAGTGTCTACCCGGCCGTTCACGCTTGGCACCACCGTCGATGTCGGAGCCCTGATGGACATCCAGCTTCCAAGATCCGTCGTCCCTAACGGGCGGCACACAATCTACAGAATCCAACTGACGGCTTTCCAACTCATGATCCAGCCTGTCGACCGATCGGGCGCCAACGGTGTGTCGTCTGCTAAAAGGCTGCCTTCGGGAAGGCAGATTTCATTCTGTAGATGTCCCGGCCCACGATCTCCACCCAGTTCGTCCCAGCCTCGACCACCAGAAGCCCGGCGGCCTCGTGCCTGGGGGCGCTGCCGGGGGCGACCAGGGGGCGGGCATCGCCTCGGAAGGCGAT
>JAUXTN010000132.1 GCA_030684355.1 Pseudomonadota bacterium | reverse complement strand
GACCGAGGCGCTCCGCGCCGAGCCCGGAAGGGGCCGACGGCGCCCGCCGCGGCAGGGTCCAGCGATCCGTCGCGGCCCCGGGCGGGCGGCCGGGGCGCCCAGCGCTCTCGTCCGCGGCGAGCCCGGTCGCGCGCGATAGGTGCCCGGATGCGCACGCTCTACATTGGTGACAAGAACCTCTCCTCGTGGTCGCTGCGCCCGTGGCTGGCGCTGCGGGAGGCGGAGATTCCGTTCGAGGAGGTGGTGATTCGATTGGACCAGCCGGACACCAAGGCCCACCTCTGCGCGGTGTCGCCCTCGGGGCGCGTGCCCGCGCTGAAGGAGCGCAACCTGGTGCTCTGGGACTCGTTCGCCATCGTGGAGTTCGCGGCGGAATTGGCCCCCGCGCTGTGGCCCGCGGACCGCGCCGAGCGCGCGCTCGCCCGTTCGGTCAGCGCCGAGATGCATGGCGGGTTCGCGGCGCTGCGTACCCACTGCCCGATGGACATCCACAACGTGCGCGGGCGCGACGCCGCGGCGTGCCGGGCGGCCCCGGGCGTCGCGGCGGACGTGGCGCGGATCCAGGAGGTGTGGCGCATGTGCCTGGAGCGCTCGGGCGGCCCGTTCCTCTTCGGTGGCTTCACCATCGCGGACGCGATGTACGCACCCGTGGTGACACGTTTCCGGACCTACGGCGTTCCGTTGGAGCCCGGCCTGCAGGCCTACGCCGACGCCATCTGGGCGCTGCCCGCGATGGTGGAGTGGGTGGCCGGGGCGGCGGCCGAGGTGCGGTGAGGCGGCGGCGAGCCAGCGGGGATCAGGTCGCGCCCGTCTCGGCCCGCCACCCGGCATCCCCTTCGACAGTCCCGCGCGACAGCTTCGGCGCCACCGAAGCCGCACGCGAGGGCCTCGTTCGCGGCGAAGTGACGACGGCCGACCCAACGTCATGCACGCACACTGTCTGTCGTGCGGCGGGCCCTTACTTCCCGACCCCTTCCAACCCCTTGGAGTAGAGCACCGCCGTTTCGCGGTGCCCACACGGTTCCGCCCAAACGTCGCGCGGCAGCGAGAGCGGAATGGCAGCCACCGTGCCGTGCAGGGGGACGAGTCGTCGCGCGAGCGCAGGCACGCCCCCGTCGATTCCGGCCTCGACGCTGCTTTCGGTTGCCAGGAAGACGTTGGGAACGCCCCGGGCGCGCATGCCGTCGATCGCCGCCACGACGCGCTCCCACCGCGCGCCGTCGGCCGCGGTCACCACCGCGCAGGCCGCGGGGCCCGCCACGGCCACGGCCAGGGACGTGTCAACCGGCGGCGCAGCCACGACCGGCGCCGCTGTCCCAGGTGTCACGCCGGGGTCCGCCGCCGTCTGGGTCCCCGCCACGACCTCCTCCCGCTCCACCACCACCCGCCCGTCCGACCCGACGCGGACGTCGATCTGCACCGGCGGCGCGGTGTCCGGCGGCGGGGGCCCCGGCGTGGGGTCGTCCACGAGCAGCCAGCCGGGCTCGAAGCCGATCCGGACCACCGCCACCATGGCCCGGGCGACCGTAAGCAGGGTGGCGTCCGGCGCGGCGGCGACGAGCACCTCGAGCGTGGGCTCGGTGCCACAGCGGGAGGCCAAAGCACTCGCGGCGTCCATCGAGGCCTGGGCGGCGTCGGGCGCCGCGGACCCCGCGAAGGTCGACGTGGCGCCGATCTCCAGGACGCGCCAGGTGAGGCGCTTCTCGGCGATCCACCGCGCGAGGGACGCGTCGGGGACCGGCTCGCCGCGCGCCCACGGGCACAGGAGATCGTTCGAGGCCCCCAGCGCCGTGGGGGCCAGGAAGGCATCGACCGACACCGCCTCGGCGTGCTCCGCCGGAGCGAGCACCGTCGGGACCGGCATGCCAGGCTGCGAGGCGGCGCACGCGAGGAGGAGCAACATGGGCCGGCAGCCTAACCAGCCCCGCGCGCGCAAGGCGCCGTGCGCGAGCCGGCCCGGCTCGCCGGTCTCGCCGGCGGGGCCAGCACACCGGCGATCCGGCGGCGGCCCGTTGCCAGCCGGCCCCGCTACGGCACCGCGTTCAACCCCAGGCTGATCACCTCGCCGTCCGCAATCACGGCGGAGAGGCCGCGCGCGCTCCACGTGTACGCCTCGATGGCGCCGAGGGTGAACTGGTCGGAGGGCTCGCCGTAGGCCGCGGTCAGGTCGGCCTCGGTCGAGCCGATCGTGATGCCGGCGTTGGTCTTGACGCTGCTCGGCGCACCGACCCCCCACTGGAGGACGCGGTCGCGGAGGACGAGGGCCTCCAGCCCGTGCGCGTACCAGGCGAGGTAGTGGTAGTCGCCGGTGTCGTCGCCGGGCATGTCGAACTCGGGGGCGCCGAGCGCGGTGACGACGGTGGGGAGGGAGTCCCCGACGCCGAAGGTGGCGCCGGCGGCGAGCAGCTTCTCGGCGCCGCCCGGGGGCGCGGCGGGCGCGTCGACCTTCACGCCGAGGGCCTTTAGGTGGGTGACCGCCTCGGCGCTCCACGCGGGCACCTGGAGCACCTCCTGCCACGCGGCGATGGCCGGCTTCTTCTTCTTCTGCTGCTCGTGGAGGCGGGCGAGGTTCACCAACGGCTCGACCTGCTCGGGCGCGAGCTTGCGGGCCTTCTCCCAGTGGCGCACGGCCTCGTCGTACTTGCCCTCGCCGGCGGCCACGTTGCCGAGGACCACGAGGAGCGGCGCGGCGTCCTCGGAGGTGAGGAGCGCGCGCTCCAAGAGCAGGCGCGCCGAGGACAAGCGGCCCTCGCCGCGGGCGAGCACGCCGAGGAGGCCCACGGAGACGGGATCGTTCTTGTCGATCTCGACGGCGTGGAGGAGGGCGTCGCGCGCGCGGTCCCGGGCGACGGCGGGGTTGGTGCCGCGCACGCTGATGCCGGACTCGGAGTGCAGCGGGAGCACGTCGAGCCAGGGGTCGTCCGCGCCGGCCGCCGCCTGGTAGAGGTGCGCGGCGCCGAGGTTGGCCCACGCGGCGGTGCTCCGCGGGAAGACGGTGAGGAACTGCTGGAACGAGGTCGCGGCCTGCTCGTAGCGGCCCGCGCGGAGCCAGGTGAGCCCAGCGTCGAACTGGGCGTGGGTGCGCTGGAGGCTCCCGAAGCCCTTCTGGAGCTGGTCGATGCGTTCGGCGAAGAGCGGGTGGCTGGCCCAGGGCACCTCCGCCGGGGAGAGGTTGACGCCGATGGAGGCCTCGAGGTCCTGCAGCGCGGTGACGGACGCCGCGGACGGGTAGCCGGCGCGCACGGCGTAGAGCTGACCGTAGAGATCGGCCTCGAGCTCGAGCTGGCGGGAGTGGGACGCCATCATCAGGTAGAGCTCGGTCGCCTTCTTGCGGGCGGCGGCGCGATCCTCGGCGGTGCGGGTGGCCTGCAGGTCGGTCACCGAGTGGGTCGCCGCCTGGAGGTTCATCGTGCTGGCGCCGTGCCGCAGGATGACGTGCGAGAGCTCGTGGCCGATGACGAAGGCGAGCTCGTTGTCGTCCACGAGGTCGAGGAGGCCCTTGTTGACCTGGAGGAAGCCGCCGGGGAGGGCGGAGGCGTTGACCTCCTCGTCGGCGAGCAGCTTCACGTTGAAGATGAGATCCGGGCGGTCGCTCGCGGCGAGCACGCGGCGGGTGATGCGCTCGACGCGGCGCTGCTGCTCGGGGTTGTCGTACGACCCGAAGAGCCAGAGCTGGGAGTCGATGTACTCCTTGCCGATGGCGTACTCGTCCGCGGGGCTGGTCGCGCTGGTGGCGAGGAGGGCGGCGTAGGGGTCCTGTGCGAGGCAGACGGCGGACACCAGGGCGAAGAGCATGGGAGTTCCGAAGTGGCGCGCATGGTAGCCCACCCCGGGCCGACAGTTCGGGAGAACAGCGACGCGCGCCACCGCCGCGATGGAGTGGCGTCCCCGCCGCGATCGCCACGCTGGCGCCGAGCCGAGGCGCTACACTCCCGCCGATGCGCCGCGCCCTCGCCTTCGCCTGTCTCCTGCTCGTCTGCGCGGGCCTCTACGCGGGCTCGGGCGGCGCGAGCCCCGCCCACGCCGCGGACCCGCCCTCCGTGGCGGTGCTCCCCCTCGAGAAGGCCGCGGCTTCCGCCCAATACGACGGCCTGGGCCGGGCGTTGGCGGGCATGGTGGTGTCCGACCTCTCGGCGCTCCCCGGCCTGCGCCTCGTCGAGCGCGACCAGCTCGAGGCCCTGCTCGCGGAGATGAAGCTCCAGGAGACGGGGTTTCTAGACCCGAAGACGGCCCAGAAGCTCGGGAAGGGCGTGGGCGCCCGCTACGTGGTGGCCGGCTCGTTCACGGTGCTCGAGCCCGCGTTCGCGCTCGACGCGCGGATCGTCGAGGTGCAGACCGGCGAGATCGTGAAGGCGGCGTCGGCCAGCGGCACGGTCGCCGACTTCGTCGCGGTCGAGAAGGAGCTGGTCGAGGCGCTGGTGGCGGGGCTCGACCTCACGCTCACCTCGTCCGACCGGCGCAAGCTCCTGATGCAGGCGCCGACGGAGCGCTTCACCGCGTTCACCGCCTACGGCGAGGGCCTCGCGCGCAAGTCCGAGGGCAAGCTCGACGAGGCGAAGACGGCGTTCGCCCGCGCGTTGAGCGAGGACCCGCAGTTCGCGGACGCGCAGGCCGCGCTCGGGGACCTCGAGGCGCTCGTGAAGCGCCGGGAGGCCGAGCGGACCGGCGCCAAGAGGACCGCGCGGGACGAGGCGTTCGCCGGGATCCTCGCGAGCGTCCCCGACATCCGCACGCTCCCCGCCACGCACACCTTCGACCAGGCCGGCTTCGCCCAGTACGCGCTCCGGCTGGCGGTGCTCGAGGAGCAGGGGCGGGACTGCGACCGCTACGCGGAGATGCGGACGTACCTCGATCGTGTCGGCTGGAAGGTGGCGGAGCCGCCCCGGAAGCCGACGGACGAGGGCGTGCTGGGCTGGGCGATCCTGCAGGCCGCGAAGGCGCGCGGGCTCGACCAGCCGAACCTCGACCCCAACGTCCCGAAGCACCTGAAGTCCGACCTCCCGGGCCGGGCGGACGTCTTCCGCGACACCGCGAACTTCGTGTTCAACGGGCACAGCATCTACCAGCGCTCGCACGGCCTGCTCTCGTCGCTCCTCGCCTGCTACGCGCCGCGCGAGGCGCTCCGGGAGCTCGACGGGCTCATCGCGGGGGCGCGCACGGTGGGGCTCGCGGGGACGGTGCTGGGCCGCAGCGAGCTGCCCATCACCCTGGAGGACACGCTCCAGGTGTGGTGGCTGCGGACACGCGCGGGCTCGCTCGGGGCCGACGCCGAGCTGACGAAGCGCACCGAGGCGCTGCTCGCCGCGTACGACAAGGACCCGACGAAGGCCACGGTCATCCAGCAGGTGGTCGACGGCGTGCTCGACCAGGCCCGCTACTGGGAGGAGCACCAGGTGCGCCGCCGCGGGCTCCCGACCGACGAGATCGTGCGGCGGATGCGCCTCGTGGCCGAGGGGAAGCTCGCCGCGACCACCGTGTGCAAGCAGGCGGTGAACACCCGTGCCACCGCGGTGACGTGGGTGGCCGAGTACGACCGCAAGCGTACGCTGCCCGACATGGGCAACGTGATCGACCGCAACCTCGACGACGCCTTGCAGACGTGGGCCCCGGCCGCGGACTTCGGGTGCCTCGAGGGCGTGTCGCCGCGCTTCTCCACCCCCGCCGCCGCCTGGACCTGGTTCGACGGTGCCCGCGCCCGCGCGGTCACCGGCAAGGGCGACGCCACCCAGTGCGCCCAGTCCTGGGTCCAGTACGAGCAGATGCTGGAGTCGACGCGCGCCCAGCGCCAGGACGCCAACGTGGGGCCCGTGTGGCTCTACGCCATCGACCAGATGTGGACGGGCCTCGTCTACCACCGCTGCGCACACGAGTGAGGTCCCGATGAAGGTGCCCGTCCCGCTCTTCCTCGCCCTCGGTCCCGTCGCGTCCGTGGGCGCGTTCGTGGTCGCGTTCGTCCCCGTCGCGGACGCCGCCCCCGCCGCGACTGCAACCGCGACCGACGCCCCCGCGATGGTCACCCTCGTGCGCGGCCCCGTCACCCTCGTGCAGGGCGGCAAGTCCACCGCCGCGCCCGCCGCCCCGTTCCTCCTCACCGCGGGGCAGACCCTCGACCTCGGCGCCGGCGCCCACGTCGTCTTCCTGCGCCAGGGCGGCGCCTTCACGGTCGACGGGCCCAAGAAGGTCGACCCCACCTCGTTCAGCTCCGCGCCGGTCGGCGGCGACCAGGTGGGCGTGCTGCTCCAGCGGCGCACGTCGCTCGCCTCGGCCGGGGCCTCCCGCGGCGCCGGGGTCGTGCTCACCCGCCCGGTGCCGCGCGCCCCCATGCTCGCCCTGCGCGACATCCGCTGGCGGTGCGACGCGTGCGGCCCCCAGCCCGTCGCCGTGGTGGACCTCCGCGCCGACACCACCGTGTGGACCGGCCGCGGCGAGGGCTCCGTGACCTACGACGGCCTCGCGCTCGCGCCGGGCACCTACGTGGTGCGTGTGGGCGTCGAGGAGTTCGCCCTCCGCGTGACGCCCCGCGACGAGGCCGACGCCGCCATCGCGAGCGCCCACGCCGACCAGGTCGCCGACCCTGCCGACCGCGCCGCCACCGTCGCCGCCGCGCTCCTGCTCGCCGGGTACCCGACGGACGCGCTCACCGCGCTCGAAGGCGCCGGGCTCACCGAGCTCGTCGGCGGCTACGAGAAGCTCGCGGGGGTCGCCCCTTGAGTGGAGACACGGGGGGCTCGCCGCGCGCGACGCTCCGCCGGGTCGGCCGCGACCTCGCCAACGAGGTGGTCGTCAACATCCTCTCCGCGGTCGCGCTGGGCGCCCTGGCGTTCGTGCTCCTCGGCGGGCGCATCGACGACCTCTACATGGCGTTCCGCGGCGGCGCGCCGACGAGCGACGAGGTCGCCATCCTCGGCCTCGACGAGGAGACCTTCTACCTCTGGAACCCCGCCGACCCCACCCCCGAGGTGACTCCGCGCGCGCTCCTCGCCGAGCTCGTCCGGTTCCTCCACGCCGCCGGGGCGAAGGTGGTGGTGCTCGACATCCTCACCGACGTGCCGGCTACGGACGACGACGCCCTCCGCGCCGCGCTCGAGGCCCACGGCCGCGTCGTCGTGGCCGAGCGGTTCGCGCCCGGCATCGCGGGCGACCCCACGCCGTTCGCCGCGGGCTCGATCTTCAGCGAGGTGGCGCTGCCCGCCTACGCGAACCTCGGGATGGAGGAGCAGACGCTCTTCTCCGGCGAGATGGCCGTCCGCGCCGTGCCGCTCGCGCAGGCCGTCGCCCGCGCCCGCCTCTCCGCCACCTTCCCCATGGGCCTCGTGGGCGGCTGGCAGGACGACGACGCCCCGACGCCCGCCGTCGCCCTCGCCGGGGCCTGGCTCCAGCGCTCGTCGGCCCCCCGGGAGAACCTCGCCGCGGCCCTCGCCGAGCGCTGCGGCGGCGCCCCGCTCCTCTGCACGGCCGGGCCCGACTGGCTGGGCCTCCCGCCGGCCCCGGTGCCGCTGCACGAGGCGCTCCCGCTCAACTTCCGCGGCCCCGAGGGCGGGGACGGCATCCCGTTCGTCTCCGGCGCCCGCGCGCTCCGGAGCCTCGGCGAGTCCGCGCTCGCCCGCACCCTCGGGATGGACCTCCCCCTGCGCCCGCCGGAGGACCTCGTCGCGACGCTCAAGGGCCGCGTGGTCGTGGTCGGCCGCACCGACGCCGCCGCGAACGACCGCTTCGTCACGCCGTTTGCCTTCCCCGCCATGCAGACCGCGGACATGGCGGGCGTCCGCATCCACGCCCAGCTCATCGACACCCTGCTCACCGGCCGCCAGAGCCGGCGCGTCGGCGGGGCAGTGGGCGCCTGGGTCGCCGCGCTCGTGCTCGGCGCGCTCGTGGTGTGGACCGCCCGGTTCGAGGGCGCCCTGCACCTCGTGGGGTGGCTGGTCGGCAGCGCGCTCCTGCTCGCCGTCGGCATCGCGGCGTTCGCGCAGTTCGACGGCCTCGTGCTCGACGTGGGGCCCGCGCTCGCGGTCGTCGCGTGCACGCTGCTGGGAGTGCACGTGTATGCGCGGGCGGCGCAGGGGGGGTGAGGGGGCGGGGGGCGAGACCGAGCCGGCGGCATTTGACCGTTCGACCGTGGTAAGGTCGCGCCGCGTCTTGCTCCCGGAGGCATCTTGGCTGACGACTCTACCCGACGAGCGCCCATCGCGGCCGGCATCGGCCTCGGCCTCTTCGTCGGCTTCACCGTGGGCCTCTCGGCGTCGCCGGTGGTGGGCACGCTCATCGGCGGGATCGTCGGCTCGCTGCTCGGCCTTCTCGGCTTGCAGCGCGACAAGAACGCGGGCACGGCCGCGACCGCGGCCTCCTTCCTCGCGGTGGGGGCCTTCGGCCTGACCGCCGCCCCGGCCGCCGTCGCCGGGCTCTGGATGCGGACCCACAACGCCCTGAGCCCGACGATCAAGGAGCAGGTCGAAGCGTGGACGGCGGCGGGGTTCTCCGACGTGGAAGCGCGCGGGCTCGTGGCGGGGCGGGCCCTGGCCGCCGCGGAGGACGTGGCGACCAAGGTGAAAGCCAAGACTCCAGAGACGGCGGGGGCGGCCGCCCAGGATTCGGTGTTCTTTGCGGGCAAGGTCGACCCTTCGATTTGCAACGAATGGGCGGACCAACATCCGACCGGACCGGAGGTCATGAATTGGCTCGCCCAGAAAGGAGGGCCCTTGGAGGTGCTCGCCGGGGACATCCAGACGATCGGGGATGCAACGGATCGAGAGCGCGCGGCGCGCGCGGCCATGAACGTCCTGTGTGCCAAATGAGGCCGCTCGCCCCCTTGTTGGGACCCGTCGCCATGGCCCTCGTGGGGTGTACGCCCGCATGGGCACAAACGGCGCCCGACGACGCGACCCTGACGAAGGCGCGCAATTCTGTGGTCCAGGTGCAATGCGAACAGAAGAACGGGCAAGGAGTGTGGGGCGTGGTCAGCGCCGCCACCGGGTTCGCGTGGAGCGCCCCGACGAACGTGGTGACCGCCCTGCACGCGGTGAGCGGCTGTGGGCGCGTGACCGTGCACTCCAATCTGCTGAACGCGACCCGGGTGGCGAAGGTCTCCCACGCCTTGACCGGAAAGGACCTGGTCCTCCTCGATGTGGACAAGCAGACCCAGCCCCTGTGGTCGCTCGAGGCGATGAAACCGTCCTCGGTGGTCCCCACGACCTTCTCCCGGTACACGGTGCTTGGGATTCCCAAGGACATGATCCCGGTCGACCCCACGCTGGTCGAGTTCCATGGTTCGGCCTCCACGCTCAAGGGGCTGCTCAAAGGCGCGCTTCTGGAGGAGGTGACCAAGCAGGGATGGCTGGACGTCACCGCGGCGATCATGCACTTCGGGGGCGGCCACATCGCTCCGGGCCACTCCGGCGCGCCGATCATCGACTCGAGCGGCAGGGTCGTGGCAATCGCCGACGGCGGGCTTGCCGCAGGCGCGCTGGAGATCGGTTGGGGGATCCCCGTCTCCAGCCTCGGCGCGATTCTATCTGCCGGGACCACGGTTCCCGCGGCGGTCGCCAAGAACCCGCTCTTCTTCTCGGGGGACGTAGGCGCGCCCCCGGCCGTCGCCGCGGAGTGCCAGGGACAAACGCTGACCAAGGTCCGCAGCGAGCGGTTCTCTGCCATGCGCGGCTTCGTGGACGACCCGAACGGGCTCGCCTACCTGCTCAACACGTTCAAGGGCTTCGGTGTCGAGCTGCAGGAGGACTACGTCTTCGACATCCTCCAGGATCGCGAGAGCGGGGCGACGATCGTGGTGCCCGAGGGCACCCAACTGGAGGAGGAAGGAGGCCTTTGCGTCGCCCGGTTCCACGACGGCGCGTTCGAGTTCAAGGCGAGCGTCGAGCATGTCACGAGCTTCGGCGGGGCCGTCGCGGCGGCGCTCCGGTACGAAACGGCGGTCGCGGGCGGCCTGTCTCCGGTGCTCGATCAGCAGTTCAGCTACCGGACGCCGCTCCAGCGATTCGACGGCGTCCTCGTGAACCGGAAGGCCTACTTCCTCGGCGTCCCGGGCATGCCCGTGGGCCCAGGCGCGCCCATCGACTACGTCTTCCAGACCCTGGCCACCAACAACCGAGGTGCGCTCGGCGTGTCGGTCACCGACCACATGCAGGGCCAGAAGTCCGCGTGCGCGGCGACCTGGTGGAAGGGGTCGGCGTGCGCCGCGGTGCGGGCCTCACAAGAGGAATTCCTCAAGCTGGTCATGGCGGTGCAGATGGCGGGATGGTCGATCGGCTAGCCTGGCCAACGCCTACCCCCCCAACTCCAAAACCCCGTGCCGCGTGAGCCCGCCCAACCCCAGGATCGTCGCGAAGCGTCGCAGCTCGGCCTGCCCGACCCCGTGGTCCCGCAGGCGCTGCACGGAGCGGCCGGCGCCGAAGCGGGCGAGATCGAAGAACAGGTCGTGGAAGGTGACCCGGGTGCCCGGCGGCGCATGCGCGCACAGCCCCGCGAGGCTGCGCCCGACGCACGTGGAGGCGAGCAGCCCGGCGCGCGCGACCGGCCGGACCTGCCCGGTGTAGTCCGGCTCGACCTCGCGGAGCGCGCCCGGGGGCAGGGCCGCCACGACCCAGGGCTGCCCGAAGCGGTACACCTGGAAGACGGTGGTGGTGGTGAGGTCCCCCCAGCCCGTGGCGAAGCAGTGCCCGGCGCAGCGGTCGAGGCCCGCCACCAGGTCGTCCGACATCGCGGGGTGGCGCTCGTCGAGGCGCCCCCCGGCGTGCCCCAGCGTCAGCCGGCGGCCCGACCGGGCTTCGTACACCTCGGCGACGAGGTCGGCGTGCCCGGGGCTCTCCCGCACCAGCGCCGCGAAGAGCGCCTCGTGGAGCGACTCCTGGCCGAGGAGGACGGTCGCCGCGCCCGCCGCGACCCGCTCCCGGTCGCCGTCCCAGTCGATCTGGGGGTGCAGAAACGGGCCGACGCCGCGCACGAGGCGCTCCAGGTGCGCGGTGTCGAACAGGCGGGCGAAGAGCCGCGCCAGAGGTTCCTCGTCGGTCACGGCCCGCCTCCCACGCGCCGACTCTACACCACCCCGCCGATCCGCGCGGCACGGGCACGGTGGCGCGGGGCCGACGCACGCGCGGCGGCGGGCGGCGGGGTGCG
>JAUXTN010000129.1 GCA_030684355.1 Pseudomonadota bacterium | reverse complement strand
GGCCGCGGCCGCCGCCGCCGCCGCGTGGCGGACGCCCGGTCCTGCGGAGTCGCGTCGGAAAACCGCTTGGTGCTGCGCAGCCCCCTCGAGAGACCGCGGTCGGCGAGGCCTACGCGTCGGACGGCCCCTTCATTGCACGGCCAAACGGACAAACGCCTGTTTTTCATGGGTGACGCGCCCGGGGCGCTGGGTCGCAAGCCTGGGGAGAGGCAAGATCAGGGCGGGATCGGTCTTTCGATGGGGCTGCGCTTCAGGGATCGGTCGTTCGAGTGGACTGCGCTTGCGACGCAACCGGGCTTGCGACCTCACGGCCGACGTCCGGGCCGTCGGTGCTCTCCCGAGCGATCAACGGGAACGTGGCCGTAGAACCTGTACAAGGCGGATCCGCATCCCGTGGGCGTGGCGGTCATGGGCGGGGGACCTGCCGCCAAGGGGGGCCTTCCATGGCCGCGTGGCGGTCATGGGCGGGGGACCTGCCGCCAAGGGGGGCCTTCCACGGCCGCGTGGCGGTCATGGGCGGGGGACCTTGCGCTCAGGGGTGCCGTGCATGGCCGCGTGGCGGTCATGGGCGGAGGACCTTGCGCTCAGGGGTGCCGTGCATGGCCGCGGGGCGGTCATCGGCGGAGGACCTGCCGCCAAGGGGGGCCGCCCATGGCCGCGTGGCGATGCGAGCGCCGGCTCCCCTCCCCCGCGCGAGGGGGTCTGCAAGGCGGCGCGGGCCCCCCGAGGCCCGGGGGCCGAAGGCCCCGCCAACCCTCGAACGCCCGCGCCGGTCGGCCCGCCCGCAGCGGGCCGACGGAGGGCCCCCCGGGCCCGACCCTGGAAGCCCCCCGACCCCGCCCGCCCGGGGGCGGGGTCGCGCCCATCCTCGTGCCCCGCGCCCCCATCCCCCTCCCGCGCGCCCCGGGGCGGTCTCGCCCACGGCTCCTCCCCGCGCCCCCCGATCCCGCCCCCCCGAAAACGAAGAAGGGGCCGCCCAGACGGGCGACCCCCCTCCGTGAACCCGAGGGTTAGCGGCTGCGACCCATGCCGCCGGACGAGCCGTCGGACGAGGTGCCGGAACCGCTCTTGCCGTCGCGCGTGCGCGTGCCGGAGCCGTCGCGGTCGCGGCTCATGTCGGCGGGCGGGCGGGTCTCGCGGGCGGGGGCCTTGTCGCCCGAGCCGTCACGGGTGGTGGTCGGCGCGGCCGACGTGGTGGTGCTCTCGACCTTCTTCGTCGTGCCGTCCGGCTGCGTCGTGGTGGTGGTGGTGGTCGTGGTGGTCGTGCCGGGGGGCACGGAGGCCGGGTCGGTGGCCGCGCCGGTGGCGCTGGCGGCCGAGCCGCAGGTCGTCGGGATCGAGGTGAGCATGGACGAGCAGGAGCCGGCGAGCGTGGCCTTCGTCTGGGGGATCGAGGCGGCCTGCGCCCAGGCGTCGCGCGTGCTCTTGAAGCCGCTCTCCATCGCGGCCTTCGTCGCGGGGTCGGCCGAGGCGATGCACGCCTCCATCTTCTTGATGTACTCGTCGCACTCGGGCACGCCGATCGAGCCGTCGGCCGCCACGGGGGCCGGGGGAGGCGGCGGCGTGGTGACCGTGGGCGCCGTGGTTTCCGTGCCGCCGGAGCAGGCGAGCGCGAAGCCGAGCGCGAGGGAGAGGACGGGGAGCATCCGGATCTTCATGGGACCTCTACGGTTTCAAGCTTTGCGAGCGAGCTGCAGGAGCGTTCGCATCGAGACGAACGAGAAAAACACGGGTCGAGCGTAGCGCACGGCTCTGTCACTTTCAAGGCACGACGTGCGGCGAGGCCTTGCCGCCGGGACGGGATCCGAATAGTCGGCCGCCCGCGGAAGCCGGTGCCATCGCCCGCGCCCGCTTCCCGACCGCAAGCCGCGGTCCAGGGTTTCAGGAGGCCACGTGATTTCCGACCTCAATCTGATCCGTAATATCGGCATCAGCGCGCACATCGACTCCGGCAAGACGACGCTCACCGAGCGCATCCTCTTCTATACCGGTCGCATCCACGCCATTCACGAGGTGAAGGGCAAGGACGGCGTCGGCGCCACCATGGATTCGATGGATCTCGAGCGCGAGCGCGGGATCACCATCCAGTCTGCCGCTACCCACTGCCAGTGGAAGAGCACGCAGGCCCCGGAGGGTCCCACCTACTCCATCAACATCATCGACACCCCGGGGCACGTCGACTTCACGATCGAAGTCGAGCGCGCCCTGCGCGTGCTCGACGGCGCCATCCTCGTGCTCTGCGCGGTGGCCGGCGTGCAGTCGCAGTCGCTCACGGTGGACCGGCAGATGCGCCGGTACAACGTCCCGCGCCTCGCCTTCGTCAACAAGTGTGACCGCCAGGGCGCCAATCCCTACCGCGTCCGTCAGCAGCTCAAGGAGAAGCTCGGCCACAACGCCGTGATGCTCCAGCTGCCCATCGGCCTGGAAGAGAAGCACAACGGCCACGTCGACCTCGTCAAGATGAAGGCGTTCACCTTCTCCGGCGACAACGGCGAGAACATCCACATCGGCGAGATCCCCGCCGACATGCTGGATGACGCGAAGGCCTACCGCGAGGAGCTCCTCGACAACGTCTCCATGTTCAGCGACGCGCTGACCGAGCAGATCCTCGAGGAGAACGTCCAGGAGGAGACGCTGGTGGAGGCCATCCGCCGCGCCACCATCGCGCTCAAGCTCGTCCCCGTGTTCGTGGGCTCCGCCTACAAGAACAAGGGCGTCCAGCGCCTGCTCGACGGCGTCCTCGCCTACCTGCCGACCCCCACCGAGGTCGTCAACGAGGCCGTGGATCTCGCGCATGACGAGGCGAAGCTCGTCATCCCCTGCGACATCAACGGCAAGATGCTCTCCCTGGCCTTCAAGCTGGAAGACGGGCGCTACGGCCAGCTCACCTACCTCCGGATGTACTCCGGCCAGATCCGCCGCGGCGACACCATCGTCAACGCGCGCTCCGGCCAGAAGTTGAAGGTCGGTCGCCTCGTGCGCATGCACTCCAACGAGATGCAGGACATCGAAGACGCCTGTGCGGGCGACATCATCGGCCTCTTCGGGGTCGATTGCTTCTCCGGTGACACGTTCCACGACGGCTCGCTCGACGTGGCCATGTCCTCGATGCACGTCCCCGCGGCCGTCATCGACCTCACGATCAAGCCGAAGAACCAGTCGGCCACGTCCAACATGTCGAAGGCGCTCCGGCGCTTCTCGAAGGAGGACCCGACCTTCCGCGTGAGCTCCGACCCGGAGACCGGCGAGACCATCATCAGCGGCATGGGCGAGCTGCACCTCGAGGTGTACGTCGAGCGCATGAAGCGTGAGTACCAGGCCGAGGTCCTCACGTCCCCGCCGCGCGTCGCCTACCGCGAGACCATCTCGCAGCGCTCCGAGTTCAACTACACCCACAAGAAGCAGACCGGTGGCTCCGGCCAGTACGGTCGCGTCGCCGGGTGGCTCGAGCCGGTCGAGGGCAAGAACTACGAGTTCGTGGACGACATCGTCGGTGGCTCCATCCCCCGCGAGTTCATCTCGTCGTGCGACAAGGGCTTCAAGAAGATGCTCGAGAAGGGGGAGCTCATCGGCGCCCCCGTCGTCAACGTGCGCTGCGGCATCAACGACGGTTCGGCCCACCAGGTCGACTCGTCCGACATCGCCTTCCAGCTCGCCGCGATGGGCGCGTTCCGCGAGGCCTACCCCAAGTCCAAGCCGGTCGTGCTCGAGCCCATCATGAAGGTCGGCATCGAGGGGCCCGCCGAGTTCCACGGCCAGATGGTCGGCACGATCATGCAGCGCCGCGGCATCATCATCGGCTCCTCCGAGTCCGATGGGTTCTCGCAGCTCGAGGCCGAGGTGCCCCTCGCCGAGATGTTCGGGTACTCCACCACCCTGCGGTCCGCGACCCAGGGCAAGGCGGAGTTCTCCATGGAGTTCGCGCGCTATTCCGTGGCGCCGAACAACGTGACCGAAGAGCTCGTCAAGAAGTACCAGGCCGAGAAGAAGGCGGGTTAGCGCATTGGCCGGCCCCGAGACCGTCGACCGCGGCCCCTTGCGGGCCATCCAGGGGGCGCTCGGCGGCGGGCTCCGGCCCGGCGAGGTGGGCGCGATCCACGCGCGCGCCGGCGTCGGGAAGAGCTCGCTGCTCGTGCACCTCGCGCTCGAGCGGCTCCTTCGGGGCGAGCCCGTCCTCCACGTCGCCGTGCAGGGCGGGATCGAGTCCGTGCGGGATGCCTACGAGAGCATCTTCACGGGCATGCACCACGCGCAGAAGCCGCTTGACCGCGCGGAGTCCCTCCTCTCGGTCGAGCGGCATCGCGTCATCCACTGCACCCGCGGTCGGGTGCCCACGGCGCAGGGGATCGAGACCCTGCTCCAGTCGCTGGCGGACGCCATGGAGTTCGCGCCGCGGCTCGTGGTGATCGACGGCCTCGAACCGACGGTCGCCGAAGTCGCGGCCCTGCGGGACCTGGCCGCGCGCCGCGGGCTCTCCGTGTGGTGCGCGTTCACCCCGGTCGAGGCCGTGCAGAACGCCGCCTACGACTTCTCCCTGGAGATGGTGCCGGAGCGCGCGCTCGTGTGGCTGCACGTGCGGAAGGGGCGGGACGGCGCGGCCGAGCTCGCGCCGATCCGGCTGGAGTCGCCCACGTTCGTGGCCCGCGAGGAGGAGCCCCCGGCTCCCGTCGGCGGCGCCCGCGTGAAGGCCTCCGAGTGCACGATCTACAGCGGCGGGGCCCATGGCTCCGAGGCCGCGTTCGGCGAGGCCGCCGAGCGCTGGGGCGTGCGCGAGGTCAACTTCACGTTCGACGGGCACGTGCAGGCCCGCACCCGCGGCGCCCACCCGCTCACCGAGCAGGAGCTCGCCGCGGGAGAGGTCTCGCTCGCGTACGTGAGCCGTCGCCTCCGTCGTGGCTACGGCGAAGGCACGATGATCCGCCGCGTGCTCCAGAGCCTCTGGCACCAGGTCGGCGCCGCGCAGGTCGTCTACGTCGTCGGCGCCATCCAGGAGGATGGCACGGTGACCGGCGGCACCGGGTGGAGCGTGGAGCTCGCCCGCATGTGGAACAAGCGCCTCTGGGTGTTCGACCAGGAGAAGGGCGGCTGGTACCGGTGGAACGGCGAGGACTGGGTCGAAGGCGTGCCCGTCATCGATGCCGTGTCCATCTGCGGCACCGGCACGCGCTACCTCTCCCCGGTAGGCCGCGCCGCGATCGACGCCCTGTTCGAGCGCACGTTCGGCCCGAAGGTCTAGTCGATCGGGGGCACGCCCAGCCCAGGTAGCCAGGCCGGCTAGCGCACGGCCTGGCTATCGTGATCAGGTCGGCGAAGGTCCGTTTGGTTCGCGCCGTCGTCCTCGAACGCCGGGCCCTTAGTTCTGGGCGCCGCCCGTGGTGAGCGACTCGGCCATGCTGCGGCCGGTGGCGGCGGTCTCGTTGCCGACGACGCCGTAGAACACCAGCATGACCGCGGCGATCGCGATGCAGATGAACGAGATCGTGAGCATGTACTCGGTGGTGCTCTGGCCGCGGCGCATGAGGCCTCCACGGAGAGTGTAGCAGGGTGGCGGGCAATCCGCTCCGGGGCGCAGGCCGGGTCGCCTCGCGGCTCGGCTACGCCGCGTTGAGCGGCACGTCCGGGACCTCGTCCCCCGAGCCGCTCACGGCGATCCCGCAGTACGACGCCACCGCCGGCCAGATGTCCAGCACGCTGATGGCCAGCGACGCGATGAGCGGGCCCAGGAAGGCGCCGGGGATGCCGAAGGCGGCGAGGCCCCCGAGGATGGCCAGGAGGCTCACCAGGGGGTGCATCTCCTCGCGGCCGCGCAGCACGAGCGGGCGCACCACGTTGTCCACGACCCCCACGACGAGCCCCACGAGCACCATCAGGACGGCGCGGGTGGGGTCGCCCTGCGTGTAGAGCCAGATGGCGGCGCTGCCCCATACCGGGGCGGTCCCGATGGTCGGGATCCAGGCGAGCACGAAGGACGCGGCGGCGGCGAGGAAGGCCGCGGGCACGCCGAGGGCCGCGAACGCCGCGAGGATGCAGAGCGCCTGCGCGGTGGCGGCGGCGACGGACGCGAGCACGACGGCGGTGGTGGCGCTCCGGAAGGAGCCCACCAGGGTGCGCATGATCTGGCCGGAGAGCGGGAGCTTGCCGCTGACCCAGCGGAACAGCTTCCGGCCGTCCACGAGGAAGAAGTAGGTGGAGAGGACGACCAGCGCGAGCTGGAGCAGCATCGCGGGGAACATCTGGAGGTGGGTGAGCGCCACGCCGCTCACGGCGGTGGCCACCGACGACAGGCCGCCGGCGATGAGGTCCCGCACCTCGGTCGGCGAGCCGAGGAGGTCGGTGAGCGGCACCCAGCGCCGCACCATGTCGGCGAACCCGAGCGCCGTGGGCGCGTCCGTGCCCTTGAACTGGTCGAGCACGAGGGAGACCTGTCGAACCCCGCCCACGACCACGAGCGTCAGCGGGGCCAGGACGAGCAGGCTCACGGCCAGGGTGACGGCGAGGCCCGAGAACATGGGCGAGAGGCGACGCCGGAGCCGTGCGTAGAAGGGCTGGCAGAGCACGGCGAGGACGAGGCCGCTGGCGAGGCTCACCACGTAGGGGGCCAGGAGCACCAGGAGGGGAACGACCACCACGGCGACGAGGAGGAGGTAGGTGATGAGCGTCGGGCGGACGGTCTCCACCTCGGAGCGCTGGTCTCTCGACGGGGGAGTGTCGATCGGGGGCTCCGGTTGGGGGCTGCTCATTGCCCGGCGGCTTCGGTGTCGCCCGCCTTCGCCTGGGCCTTGGCCTCCGCGTCGGCATCCCGGGCGTCGGCGCTCGCCGCGGCCGCCGCCTTGGCCGCCGCCCGCTCCTGCTTCTTGAAGTAGCCCCGGAGCAGGAAGTTGTCCTGGAGCGCCGCGAGGTTCTCCGTGAGGAGCACGGAGCTCTTGTTCATGTTGTCGAGCGTCACCTTCAGATCGGTGCCCGCCGGCTGGTCGTGCATCAGGGTGCCGACCGGCGAGTTCGGGTCGGCGGCGCCCTTCGCGAGCCCGTCCATCAGGTCGGAGGCGCGGGTGCCCGCGTGCTGGAGCTTGTCGACCGTGCCGGTGAGGGCGGCGTAGGTCGTCCGGTCGGTGACGAGCTCGTTCGGCAGGCTGCCCTCCTTGTTGAGCTTGCCCGCGAAGGTGGACAGGGACGCCGTGAGGGTCTCCGCGCTCGCGGACGCCGTGTTCAACGACGCCACCGTGCCGTTGATGTTGGTGTAGAGCTCGTCCTCCTTCAAGAGCTTCCCGATGGTGCCCTCGCCGGTCGCGATCCGGCCGCTGATCCCCTTCAAGTCGGTCGTGATGGCGAGGAGGTTGGTGTTGTTCTCCTGCACCATCGCCAGGATCGTCTCGGTGGAGATCATCTCCGCGGTCTGGAGCACCGTGCCGGGCTGGAGGCTCGGCGCCTCCGGGGTGCCACCGTAGAGGACCACGATCTTGCTGCCGATCAGGCCGTCGCTCCCGATCTTGGCGAGCGCGTCCTGGTGGATGTACTGGGCGGCCTCGCGGTCGACCCGCATCTCGATCTCCACCTGGGAGCCGCCGTGGAAGCCCACCGTCTTCACGATGCCGACCTTCACGCCGGAGTACCAGATGTTGTCGCCCTGCTGCAGCCCGTTGACCTCTTCGAACACCGCGGTGACGCTCATCTTCTTGGTGAACGTGTCATTGAGGTCGCCGATGGTCAGGATGCCGCCGGCCAGGATGACAACGGCGCTGGCCACGAACAGGCCCACGATGACCGCCTGGCGGTTGGGAGATGGGGTCATGTCTGCTCGCTTTGCATGAAGTTGTAGGCGTAAAATGCGCTGATCCGCGGGTCGGTCGATTCGAACACGTGCGCGAAGGACCCCACCCGGAGCATCTCCCCGTCGAGCAGCATGGCCACGCGCTGCCCGGTGCTCTTCGCGCAGGCCAGGTCGTGGGTGATGATGATCGACGCGGTGTGGTAGTTCTGCTGGACTTGGAGGATCAGGTCGTTGATCTCCGAGCTCGTGACGGGGTCGAGGCCCGCCGTCGGCTCGTCGTACAACATGATCTCGGGCCGGAGGATGAGGGTCCGCGCGATGCCGATGCGCTTGCGCTGGCCGCCGGAGAGCTCGGACGGCATCTGCTTGCGCGACCCCGCCAGCCCGACCGCTTCGAGGGCGTCCTCCACCCGCTCGCGCACTTCGCCCGCGCCGAGCCCCTTCGTGTTCATCGTCAGGGGGAACGAGAGGTTCTCCGAGACGTTCATGCTGTCGTAGAGCGCGCTGCTCTGGAAGGAGAAGCCCACGCGCCGCCGCAGGGCGTCGAGGTCCTTCGGGGAGAGCTGGTGGACCTTCTGGCCGAGCACCACCACCTCGCCCGCGTCGGGGCGCAGGAGCCCCACGAGGATCTTGATGAGGACGGACTTCCCGGTGCCCGAACGCCCGAGGACCACGACGTTCTCGGCCTCGTGGACGTCGAGGTCGACGCCGCGCAGGATCTCGCGCTCGCCGAACGCCTTCTTGAGCCCGCGGATGCTGATGACGGTGGGGCGTTGGGACGGTTGCTCGGGTGTCATCAGAAGCCTCGCATCCAGAGGGTGATCTGGACGATGAGGACCTCTTCGATGAAGATCACGAACATGGAGAGGACGACCGATCGGTTCGCGGCCTTGCCGACGCCCTGCGTGCCCGACGTGGCGTTGAAGCCCTGGTAGCAGGCGATGATGCCGATGGTGAAGCCGAAGACGAAGCACTTCGCCACGGATGACCCGACGTCGAGGAACCCGATGCTGGAGAAGCCGCCCTTCACGAAGGCCGCGAGGCTCGTCGCCTCGCTCCCGTGCACGTTGAGGTACGAGCCGACCAGGCCGATGAAGCAGCAGTACAACATCAGCGCCGGGACCATGAGCGTGGTGGCGACGGTCCGCGTGACGACGAGGTACTTGAAGGGGTTGATCGCCGAGACCTCCATGGCCTCGATCTGCTCGGTGACCTTCATCGAGCCGAGCTCGGCGCCGATGCTGGACCCGAGCTTGCCCGCGCAGATGAGCGAGGTGATCAGCGGCGCCAAGGACCCGACCAGCGCGATCGTGATGAGCGACGGCAGCCAGGACGTGGCACCAAACGCGGCGAGCGAGGGCCGGGATTGCTTGGTGAAGACGATGCCGGTGATGAACCCGGTGACGGTGACGAGCGGCAGCGACTTGTAGCCGACCTCGTAGCACTGCTTGATCATTTCGCGGAAGTGGTACGGGGGCCGGAGCACCTCGGCGAAGAACCGCCGGAGGAACATGACACCGCCGTGCACGCTGATGGCAAATGCGTCGATGCCGGGCGTGATGACGGCGGGGCGGGGGGGCATGAGGCTCCGGAGCGGGCGCCCGGCTCCCCCTTTCGGGAGGCCGGGCGCGTGTGACACGTGTCGAGATTTCGTCGGCTTACGGGGCGGGCGTTCCCATCACGTTGCTGTCCAGGCTCACGGCGGCGATCCGGGCGAGCGCCCGGCCGTCCAGCGTGGCGCCGGTCTCGAACGTGATGGCCTGATCCGCCAGGATCGTCCCCTGGAACGCGCTCGTCGTGCCGAGGCTCGCGGAGGTGCCGACCTGCCAGAAGATGTTGCCAGACTTGGCACCGTTGGTCAGGATCACCTGGCGCCCGGCCGTCGTGGTCAAGGTCGACGCCATCTGGAAGATGAACACCGCGTCCTCGTCGCCCTGGGCGTCGAGGGTGAGGTCCCCCGAGGAGACCTCCAACGAGGAGGTCGACTTGTAGAGGCCCGGCGTCAGGGTCTGCCCGCCGAGGTTCCCCGCCACGGCGACGGGGCACAACGTGCGGCCTGCCGCGTCGTTGTAGGCCGTGGTGAGGTCCGCGATGCCGGTGGCGGCGGTGGGGTCACCCGCGTAGGTCGAGCCGACGATGACGCCGGGCCCGAAGCCCGTGACCTCGGTGCCGGGGCTGACGCCCACGTCGCCGGTGATGATGGTCGGGCCCGTGCTCGTGACGGTGGAGCCCGCGAGGACCGCGAAAGTCGAGGTCGACCCCAGCTCGACCGTCAGGAGGCTGCACGCCCCGGTCGTGAAGCTCCAGGTGTAGTCGTCGTCCATCGCGGTGCCGGCGAGGTCCGTGGCGCCCGTGGTGATGGTGGCGGTGTAGAGCAGGCCGAGGCCGAGGGCGTCGTCCGGGGTGAACGTCGCGGTGAGGGCCACCTCGTCGACGGTGACCATGCCGCTGACCGGCATCGAATCCTGCTCAACGACGAACGAGAGCGTGGTGAGGGTGGTCGGGTCCATCGGCTCGCTGAAGGTGGCGACGAGGGAGGCGCCGAGGGAGACGTTCGTGGCGGTGTCGACCGGAAGGGTATCGCTGACCATGGGCGCATCGTCGCCGATGCTGGTGTCGATAGCCGTGTCAGAATCGGTATCGGTGTCCGTGTCCGTGTCCGAATCGGTGTCCGAATCGGTGTCCGTGTCCGTGTCCGTGTCCGAATCGGTGTCCGTGTCCGTGTCCGAATCGGTGTCCGTGTCCGTGTCCGAATCGGTGTCCGTGTCCGTCTCGCTCCCGGTGTCCGCGGTGTCGCCTGAGTCGAGCTGCTTGCCGCTGCAGGCAAACAAGCCGGGGAGGAGGAGGAGCGAGGCGAGGGTGTACAGGTGGGTCATGGGGGGCTCCGTCTCGACGGAGGAGGCTGCAATGATCGTGCCAATGGGGTGAAGTGAGCAACGACAGCAGCTTGCGGAGCGGCTGGATCGAATTGGCTTGCTTTCTTCCATCATTATGATGTACCGTCCCGGTCAATTCGATGGAGTAGAGCTCCCCATGCGCGCCGACGACCTGGATCTGAAGGAGCTGCTCGAGCTGGACCCCGAAGGCGACGTCATCCGGTTCGCCGGGCAGCGCGCGCTCCTGCTCGACGCGGTCGCGATGGGGCTCCTGCGCAAGTACCTCGTGGAGAACTTCGGCCTCACCGCCGCCCGCACCGTTCTCACCCGCTTCGGCTTCGCCCACGGGTGGCGCATGGCCGAGGCCATGCACGCCGAGTTCAAGTGGGACAGCGCCGAGGACTGGCGCAATGCCGGCACCCGCATCCACGCCCTCCAGGGCCTCTTCCGCATCGAGCCGGGGAGCAAGGGGCTCCTCTCGAAGGAGGGCGTGATGCTGGTGGCCTCCTACGAGGCGGAGCAGCACCTCCTGCACTTCGGCCGCTCGGACGTGCCCGTGTGCTGGACCATCAGCGGCCTCACCAGCGGGTACATCAGCCGGAGCGAGGGCAAGGAGATCTACGTCCTCGAAGACCGCTGCATGGGCAAGGGTGACCCCGCGTGCCACCTCGTCGGCCGCACGCGCGAGGAGTGGGGGGAGGAGCGCGCGGACGACCTACGGTACTTCGAGCCGAACCGCCTGCGGGAGACCCTCGACGCCTCGCTCCAGCGCGTCACGGAGACGTTGAAGGCCGCTGAGCGGAAGCTTCGGGAGCACCGCCGCGCCCTCGTCCGCGTGGCGCCGGACCTCGACGAGCCGCTCGGCATCGTCGCCAAGAGCGCCCCGATGCGGCACCTGGTGGACCTCGCGCGGCGCGTGGCCGCGGTCGACTCCACGGTCCTCATCACGGGGGAGAGCGGCTCGGGCAAGGAGCGGATCGCGCGGCTCGTCCACGACGAGTCCACCCGCGCCTTGGGGCCGTTCATCGCGGTGAACTGCGGCGCCATCACCGAGACCCTCCTCGAGAGCGAGCTCTTCGGCCACGCCCGGGGCGCGTTCACGGGCGCGACGACGGACCGACCCGGCCTGTTCGAAGCCGCCAACACCGGCACGCTGCTGCTGGACGAGGTCGGCGAGGTCTCGCCCGCCATGCAGGTCAAGCTCCTGCGCGCGCTGCAGGAGCGGGAGATCCGCCGCGTCGGCGAGAACCGGAGCCGCAAGGTCGACGTGCGCGTCCTGGCCGCGACCAACCGGGACCTCGCCCACGGCGTCTCCGGCGGCGACTTCCGCCAGGACCTCTACTACCGGCTGAAGGTCATCGAGCTCCACGTGCCCCCGCTCCGCGAGCGCCGGGACGACATCCTGCCGCTCGCCCGGGTGCTGCTCGCGGACGCGGCGCTCCGGATGAAGCGCAAGATCTCCGGCCTCGCCCCGGGCGTCGCCGACCAGCTCCTGCGCTACGAGTGGCCGGGGAACGTGCGCGAGCTCGAGAACACGATGGAGCGCGCCGTCGCGCTCGCGCGTGGGAGCCGCGTGGAGATCGAGGACCTGCCGGAGGAGGTCCGCCAGGCGTTCCCCCGGCCCGTGGCTACCAAGGGGGCCGTGCGGCCGCTCGAAGAGGTCGAGAAGGACTACATCCTCGCCGCGTTGGAGCTCAACGGGGGAAACCAGACCCGCACCGCGGAGCAGCTCCAGATCGGCTCGGCGACCCTCTACCGGAAGCTCAAGAGCTTCGGGATGATCGGCGGCCGGCGCGCGGCGAGGGGCGCGGACCCCGGCGAGGCGTCGCCGTCCGGCGAGGAGTCGACCTCCGGCGCAGGTTGATCCGGGCGGACCGGGGCGTCACCCCGCTTCCAGCACGGCCTTGAGCTTCGCGAGGTCGGCGACGTTGGCGCGGCGCATCATCATCGCCATGAACGGGGCCAGCAGCGCGGAGAACCCGGCGGGCTCGCCGCGGTTGCGCAGGGTCATGCGGGTCTGGTCGCCCTCGGCGGCCCACGTGTAGGTGGTCTCCATCGGGAACGGGCCCTGGGCGGTGGACATCACGAGGCGCGCGTCCGGGACGAGCTCGCGGATCTCGTAGGTGTACGCGAGGCGGCGGCCGAGGAAGTGCGCGACGAACGCGATGCGGGAGCCGACGGCCAGCGGCGGGCTGGTCTCCCACTCCACCGACTTGATGTTGGCGTACCACTCCGGCGCGCGCGCGGGATCGCCGGCGAAGGCCGCCACGTCGTGGACGGGGCGGTCGATCAGGGTCTCGGTCAACACGTCGACGGCCATGCGGGCCCGTATTTCGCTCCGGCGGAGGCCGCTCGCACGCCGAGGTGACGCGCGCGGCGCCCTGCTCCAGGCCCGCGCTACGCAGGCGGCGCGGCGGCCGAGCGAGGGCGCGGTCCGGAGGGACCGCCGCGACCCTAGCCAGGCCGGCTAGCGCACGGCCTGTCTGTCGTATCGGGTCGGCGAAGCTCCGTTTACTTCGCTGCCTCCCGGTTCGCGCCCAGCGCAAACAGGGAGCCACTCGAAACGGAGCCGCCTCCGGATCGTCGGTCTTCCCGGCCGGGTTTGGTAACCCGCCGGGAAGATCGGCTACTTCTGGATGAGGAACTCGACGCGGCGGTTGTTCAGGCGGCCGGAGTCCGTCATGTTCGTGTCGAGCGGGCGGGTCTCGCCGTAGCCGACCGTGAACATGCGCTGCGCGGCCACGCCCTTCGAGAGGAGGTACTCGAACACGGCGTCCGCGCGGTCCTTCGAGAGGCGCTGGTTGAGGTTGTCGTCGCCCACGTTGTCGGTGTGGCCGCCGATCTCGACCTTGAGGTTCGGGTAGTCCTTCATCGCGGCGGCCACGTCGTCGAGCACCACGAAGCTGTCCGGCAGGATCGAGGCCTTGCCCGTGGTGAAGTTGATGCGCTGCTTGATGACGATCTGGTCGTTGGTGACCTCGACCCGCTGCGGCTTCGCGTCGGCGCAGCCGTCGGTGTCGTTGTAGCCGTTCATCGTCTCGGGCTGGTCGGGGCAGGTGTCCGTGGCGTCGCCCACGCCGTCGCCGTCGCGATCGCGGGAGGCGCAGCCGGTGGGCGGCTCGCCGGGCTCGTTCGGGCAGCGGTCGGCCGTGTCGAGCACGCCGTCGCGGTCGTTGTCGAGGTCGGGGCAGCCGTCGGCGTCGTCGACGTTGTCGCGGTCCTCGGCCTCGCGCGCGCACTTGTCCACGCTGTCGGGCACGCCGTCGGCGTCATCGTCGAGGTCGGGGCAGCCGTCGGCGTCCTTGAAGCCGTCGAGATCCTCGGGGTCGGCCGGGCAGATGTCCTCGGCGTCCTTCACGCCGTCGCGGTCGCGGTCGACCACCGCGGGCACGTCGGGCTCGAGCGCGGTGGTGATGGGCGGCGGCGTTGGGGCCTCGGGCTTCGGCGCGGGGGCGGGCGCGGCGCCGCAGGCCGCGGCGACCTTCGCGTGCTCGCGGGCGATGCGGACGTGCTCGCCGGCGCGCCGGGTGTCGCCCTGCTCGAACTCGATCTTCACGAACTCGAGGTTCGCGTCCGCGATGGCGAGGTCCTTCGGAGCGCAATTCGTGGTCTGGTGCGCGGCGGCGATCTCGGTCTGCAACGACGCGAACTCGCTCGCGAGGAGGGCCTGGCTCGCGCAGCCCCCGACGAGCGGCAGGAGGAGGAGCATCCGGAGCGGAGAGAGGCGCATCAGAGGTCGTCCAGGTCGATGTCGTCGAGCGTGTTCTCGCCCTCGGGCGCCTTGACCTCTTCCGGCTTGGTCTCGGGGACGAACTCGTCGTTCTTCTCGAGGTTCGGGCCGTCGTCCGCCGCCTTCTCGTAGGCCTCGGCGGACCATGCCACCGACTTCTTGCAGAGCTGTTCGGCGGCGCCGTAGTCGGAGGAGTTGACCTCCTCCTTCGCCTTCCACAGGTACTCGCGGGCGAGGGTCGTCTCGTAGACGGCGCGCTCGTCCCCGCCGGCTTCGACGGCGCTCTGGAACTTCCGCTCCGCGTCGAGGACGAGGTACCCCGCGCGGGCGGCGCAGCCGGTGGACAGGAGGGGGAGCAGCAAGAGCAGACGCATCGGCCGGTATCAATCCACGTCGATCGGCGCGCTGTCAAGTGGGACAGGGCCGGGGTCAGGGGGTGGAGCGGGGGACGCCGTCGGTGCCGGCGGGGCCGCTGCCGTCGAGAGGTCGAGGATCGCCATGCGGAACCGCGCGGGCGCACGCTCCGGAGTGAGCTCGGCGGGCTGGGAGGTCCACGGGACGAGGTCTCCGACGATGGGGACGCCGAATTCGGGGTTGGCGGGGTCGCCCTTGGCGAGCTCGACCGACTCGACGGGGGTGACGCCCAGGGCCGCGCCGAGGCGCCGCACGGCCGCGAGGTAGAGCGTGGTGCCGCGGGTGGGATCGACCAGGAAGTAGCCGCGCTCGTGGACGATCACGCGGTTGTACGCGCCGGTCTTCGCCCAGGTGGTCAGCGCGTCGGTGCCGAGCACGGTGAGGTCGGTGTTCTCCGGATCGCGCGACACGAGCTGCCACACGTCGGGGACCGGCCCGCTGACCACGTCCGCGCGCGCCCAGAAGCGCAGCCGCTCCCCGATGAGCCCGCCCGCGCCTTGCGGCCGGAGCGTCGGGGGCACCGCGGACGGCGACGCCCACGAGCGGTACACCTTCTGGCGGTGCACGAGCTGGTAGTAGCAGACGAGGTCCTGCTGCTGGTCGAGCGGCAGCTCCACGATGCCGCCGAGCTCGGTGGGATCGAGGGCCTTGTAGGCGTCGGGGATCCGGATGCGGTTGGCCTTGATCGGCGAGCGGAACTCGCGGCTGTCGGCGTCGCCCTCGTTCACCGCGCCGCGGCCGAAGCGGTACATCGGCTGCATGACGGTCGCCGCGAACACCAGCGGCCAGACGTACGAGCGCCCGGGGATGCGGGAGAGGCCGATGGCGACGAGCGCCACGGACGACACCATCACGAACGATGCGAGCCGGTAGGGCGCGAACATGCGCGACATGCCTGGGATGAACTGGAACATCCACGTGTACGGCAGGCGCAGGACGTAGTGGTCGAAGAGCTGGGTGACGTTCGTGTTGTCGCCGGCGCCGACGCGCAGGAACGGCCCGAGCGTGCCGACGTAGAAGAACAGCCACACCGCGAGCCAGCCCCAGGAGCGGCGGCGCAGGATCGCGGGGAGGACGCCGATGCCGATGACGACGAGGGGGAGCGACTCGTTGAGCGTGGGGTCGAAGGGGTAGCTGGCGCTCCAGCTCGAGCCGATCGTGCGGTTGATCGAGGCGTGGACGTTCTCCGCGTACGTCTGCGGGCGCATCGGCGCGTGCGAGATCGTGTCGTAGGCGGGGAACGGGAGGAAGAAGGTCATCTCCGGGAGCGCCGCGGCCCCTCCCCCGCCGCCGGTCGGGCCGCCGCCTTCGGGCATCGCGTAGGGCAGGATGAACGGCCCGGCCGCGAGTGCCGTCCCGATCACGACGCCGGCCACCGCGCGCATCATGCCGCGCCAGTCGAGCCGCGCGCGCTCGACGACCACGTGCTTGAGGAACCACACCACGCTGAAGATGGCGGTGAACAGCCCGTAGAACCAGTAGAACGCGCCCGCGACGCCGAAGCAGAGCCCCGCGACGACGCCCGACGCGAGGGAGCGCCGGCGGAGCGCGCGGTCGAGGAGCGGTGGGTAGAGCAGCACCCACCAGAGCAGCGCCTGCCGGAGCCCGGAGGCCTGCACTTCGAGGAGGCAGAGGGGGTTCACCACCGCCAGGGCGCACGCGCCGAGCGCCGCCGACACGCTCCCGGAGAAGTAGCGGCCGAGCGCGTAGGCGCAGAGGCCGTTCCCGGAGAGGAGAATCAGGATCTTCAGGTTGTAGCTGGCAGGAAAGCCGAAGAACCGGTCGAGCGGGTAGGACAGCGCGAGAACGTCAAGAATGTTCCCGGTCTCCGGGTGCCGGCCGAGGCTCACGAAGTCCCGCCAGAGCTCCAACGGCCCGAGCCCCGCCTCGCTGATGCCCTCCAGCGAGCGGAAGTGCCAGTCGTAGCGCCACAACCAGCCGCCGAGCTCGCCGCCGCCGAGCACGATCACGTCCAGGTACTGCACCATCGGCCAGGTGATCGCGATCGCCGCCGCGACGGACAACACGAGCGCGAGCAACAGTCCGGCCACCTCCCGCGGCCGCCCCTCGAGCGTCATCCGGTGGGCTCCTCGTCCCCGGCCGGTGGCGCGAGTAGCCAGAGGTGACGCCCATCTCCGGTGGTCTGGGTCTCGGGGCCGAGCGCGGCACGGAGGAGGATGAGCGTCTGTTCCCGACGTTCGGGCGGGTAGAGGGACTCGTGCATGACGACCCAGCGTACGCCGAGCCGCGCGAGGGCGCGCCCCGCCACGACCAGATCCAATTCCCCGACCATCGGCGGCAGGCGGTCGAGCCGACCGGCCTCCGCGACGAGCAGCGCGCGGGCGAGGTGGGAGCGGTCGAGCACCCCGGGGAGCGGCTCGTTGAGCGCGTAGGGGCTGGGGCGCCCGTGGCCCGTCTGCCAGTAGAGGTAGACGGCGCGCTCGAGGTTCGGCACGGAGATCGGGAGGTCGAGGACGGCGCCGGGCACGGGATCCGCGGCGAGGACCGCGACGCTCTCGGGGATGCGCGCGTCCGAGCGCGGGAGGGGCCAGGGGGCGGGTGAGGCGAGGAGGGCCTCGGCGGCGAGGAGCACGATGGCGACGTAGCGCGCGGGCCGGGGCAGCGCGCCGAGGCCGACCGCGGCGAGCACGCCGAGGCCGAGCTGCACGCCCATGACGAAGCGGAACGGGTGCGAGATGCGCTCGAATAGCGGGAGGCTCTCGAACATCGCGAGGAACGGCAGGGGGATGCGGCGGTCGGTGACGGTGACGTACTCGCCCGCCACGTAGAGGTACGGGCCCAGCATGAGGAGCCCGAACACCCCGATCCACACCAGCCACGGGGCGCGGTCGCGCCAACGCCGCATGCGCAGGAGCCCGGCGCCCGCGAGCACCAGCAGCGTCCACCCGAGGTAGGTGACGATGAGCAGCTCCTCCCCATGGAGCGCCTTCAAGTCGGGACTGTAGACCTTCCCGGGCACGAACGCGCTCACGACGTCGGTGATGTTGTGGGTGACGAGGGAGGTCCAGACGAACTCGGGGTCGCGCTGGACGATCGCGTCCGGACCGTCGAGCGTGGACGCGAACCCCGCGAGCACCGGCGCCACCGCCGCGCCGGTCACGATCCCGGCGAGCGCGAGGGTGCGCGGCAGTGCGCCCCACCGGATGCGCTCGCGGCGCGTGGCGGCGAACACGACGAGCAGGATCGCGCTCCCGACGATCGCGAACAGGCCGTAGTACCAGTTCGCCAGGGTGCAGAGGGCCATCGCGCCGGCGGCGAGCAGCGCGTTCCACGTCGTCGGGCGGTCCAGGAGCCGCAGCACGCCGAGCGTGGCGAGCGGGAGGCCGAACGCGAAGAGGGTCTCGGAGATGCCGTTGTAGGCCTGCGCGACGAGGTGCGGGGCCGTGGCGTAGGCGACGGCGGCCACGAGCGCGTCGCGGTCGGCATCCGGGCCCGCGCCGAAGAGCTCGGCGCGCACGTGCCGCGCGAGGGCCCAGGCCGACATGCCCGCCGCCCAGAAGCACCCGATCACGACCACGTTGAGCGCGACCACCGGCCCCGCGATCCACTGGAGGGGCAGCGTCAGCACGGCGCCGAAGGTGTCGATGAAGAACAGCCGGCTCGACTGCGGGAAGTGCTGGAGGTCGGTGCGGAGCGGCAGGTGGCCCTTCCCGAGCTCGTCCGCGACCCACCAGTAGCCCCAGATGTGGTTCCACACGTCGTTGCCCGGGTGGCCGGACAGCGCGCCGCCCGGGTCGAGCGCGAGCGGCCACGTGACCACCACGGCGACGAGGGCGGTCACGGCGAGGGCCCACTGGGTTCCGCTGAGGGGTCGCACGCGCGGAGGGTAGCAGAGCGGCCGGCGCGGCGCTCCCGTGCGGACCGTGACGCCCACCGTCGGCGCGGGCGCCGGTGGGTGCGGCCGCGCCGATGCGCGCCGCGGTGCCCACCGGCCCCGAGGGAGCCGGTATAGTGCGCGCCATGGTGGCGCTCCTCCTCTTGCTCCTCGCGTGCGCGCCCGAGCCCATGCCGCTCCCCGCGGAGGCCGAGGCCGCCCTCGACCGTGGCGCGGAGCCGCCGCTGTACCGGAAGCTCTACGACTACGCGTTCCTGCCGAAGATCCAGGAGCGCGAGCAGCGCGTGCGCCTGCTCATCTGGCTCCGGCACATGGGGTTCAACCGGTACCAGCTCGGGTTGCTCTCCGAGCTCGCGGCGCGGACCGAGCGCGAGCGCCTGGAGGTCGAGCGGATCGCGGGCGAGCTGGTCGCCGAGCACGAGCCCCAGGTCGCCGCCGTGTACGACGAGCTCTGGGGCGCCATGCTCGCCGAGGCCCCCGAGGCCGACCTGGCCGTCATCGGCGACAAGCTCGACGCCGTGCGGCTGCGCGAGGCCGACCTCCTCGACCTGCGCGCCCGCTCCGTGCGCACCGTGCTCGACGCGCAGCAGCCCTTCTTGCGCACGCTCACGCCGGCCCAGGAGGCGCTGTTCGCCGACGCGACCTTCCTGCTGCGCCACCGCCTCGACCCCTACGCGAACCCCGGCGACTTCCGCGCCTTGATCGGGACCATCTACTACGCGGGCGACTTCGGCATGTTGTCCAAGTCGACCTTCAACCCCGACGAGGACCACCTCAACATCGGCGGCCTCTGGTCCGAGGAGCCCGCCGACCTCGCCGGCGCCCACTTCCCGAACGCGCGCCGCGAGGTCGTGCTCTACATGGTGCTCCTCGAGCCGGCGCTCCCCGCCGCGATCGAGGCGGCCACGAAGCTCCGCTCCGCGTCGGGCGCCGCGGAGCCCGGCGCCCCCGGGGCCACCCTCGGCGCCGGCGCGGGCGCGGTTCCCCTGCCCCCGGACCTCGGGGCTCCGGGCGTACCGGTAGCGCCCGGTCCAGGCGTGGCGGGGACCCCCGCTCCAGGCGTGCCGGGCGAGCCGACCCCCGCGCCACCGGGCGCGCCCGGTGGGCCGGTGCCCGTCGTTCCGCCGACGCCGCCGCCTGGAAAGCCGACGGAGCCCGCGCCGGCGGCGCCGGGGGCGCCCAGGCCGGTGGGGGCGGCGGGGCCGGCGGCGGTGGGAGGGGGCTGAGGTTGGGGGAGCGGTGGCGGCCTTGGGGGTTGACCTTGGCGGGATCGCCGGCGGCTGCCGCCGAGCACCCGCGCGCGGCGTTCACCTGCCATTCGGCGGGGGCCCTGGCGCAGGGTCCCCCCTGAGTGGCCGATTCTGGGCGTCATTTCGGCCATTGGAGGGGGGGGCCTGGGCCCGGGGCCCCCTCTGAGTGGCCGATTCTGGTGCGTTTGCCTGCCATTCGGCGGGGGGCCTGGCGCAGGGTCCCCCCTGAGTGGCCGATCGGGCGGCCGGGGCGGCGGCGGGGTCCTGGACCCGCGCACCTGGCCGGCGGCGGCGCCGCCGCTGTTCGCCGTGCGCCGCCTATACAACCGACGGAGCCCGTGCCGGCGGCGCCGCCGCCGAATGGAGGGCCGCGGGGCCTCGGCGGCCGCCG
>JAUXTN010000127.1 GCA_030684355.1 Pseudomonadota bacterium | reverse complement strand
CGCCGCGGGCCTCGTGCTCGGCCTCCAGGCCTCCGACGCGCCGCTCGCGCCGGCCGCCCCCGCGGCGGTCGCCATCTCCGAGGGCACGACCACGGTGGACGGCGTCGTGGACCTCCGCGCCGGCGGCGTCCAGGTGCGGGTCGACGGGCGCGCGCGCGTCACCGTGGCGCCCGACGGCCCGATCGCCGCGCTCGGCGCCTCCGCCGACCCCGACGCCACCCTCCCCGAAGCGCTGATCGTCGTCCCCGGCACGGCCGGCTCCACGCCGCTCGCCGAGCCGGGCCGTGAAGGCGGCCCCTCCATCGGGACCGACGGCGCCCCCGCACCGGTCGCCTGGCAAGCCTCGGCGGGGCGCGGCGACGGCGGGTTGGCCCGCGGCGGCCCCGGGGCCGCCTCCACCCCTGGGCGCTTCGTGGTCACCGTGCAGGTCGAGCGTGGCTCGGCGGTCATCGGCGCGGAGGGGCGCTCGGTCCCCGTCGCGGCCGGCGAGTCGCACACCTTCTCGCCGTCGGTCATCGTCGCGTCGCACCCCGCGGACAACGACGACAGCGTGCCGCCCTTCCACGGCGAGCCGGTCCCCGGCCTCGACCGCGCGGACGAGCAGGAGTCCGTCGCGCGCCGCGCCGTGACCCTCGCGAGCGAGCTTGCCCGCGGCGCCGACGGCACGCCCGAGATCGACGGAGAGGACCAGATCGCCGTCGCCCTGGAGTCCGTGCCCGGCGCCGAACTCCTCGATCTCGACTGCGATTCGCGGCCCTGCCTCGCCGTCTTCGACTACACCGGGGACGACCCCGCGTGGCGCGACGCCCTCGCGTACGCCATCGCCGAGCAGCTCTCCGCCGATGTCGTGCTGACCGAGGGCCAGGTGGAGGTCGAGGGCGAGACCCTTGACCTCGTCGCCGTCGCGATCGACAACGGCAAGGAGCCGCGCGTCCGCCGCACGGAAGACGACCACCGCGCCCGCGGCGCCCTCGCCGCCATCGCACGGGAGCTGACCGAGTAGGAGGGACCGTGCGGTGCGCCTCGCAGTCCGGCCACGTCGCGGCGGCGCGCGAGGCGATGAAGATCGGCGGGCGGACGCACCCCCAGTCGTGGAGCGCGCGCCAGATGGCCGGCCGAGCGCTCGTGCACGAGGGGCGCGCGCAGGAGGGCCTCGTCGAGCTCCGAGCCGCCCTGGTGGGCAGCCCGAGCCCCGCCGCCCACGGCGGGGTTGCAACGCGAGATCGTCGGTGCCGAGCTCGCGGTCTCGTCCCGGCCGGCGACCGGCAGCGGCTGACGACGCGCTTGCGTCCGGATACGGCGCGCCGTGGAAGCGTGGTAGAACGAGCCACACAACCCGGAGGGACCCATGACCATCCTCACCACCCTGCTGCTCGGGGGCTGCCTTGTCGGCAAGGGCAAGTACGACGCGCTCCAGGCGGAGCTCGACACGACCCGCACCGCGATGACCGCCCAGCTCGCCGAGCGCGACCAGAAGGTCACCTCCCTGGAGGACGCCCTCGCGCAGGAGAAGGCCAAGCTGGCGGACCTCGACGCCCGTCGCACCGAGCTCGCCAACGCCCTCGCCTCCGAGGAGGCGCGCACCAAGGCCCTGCTCGACGAGAAGGCCGGCCTCATCAGTGACAAGGCCAAGCTGAAGACCTCCGTCGAGGACATGAAGGCCGCGCTCTCCGAGCTCGAGGCCCGCCGCAACACCGCCGAGCAGCGGATCGCGGAGTACCAGTCCCTGCTCGTGCGCTTCAAGAAGCTCATCGACGCCGGGAAGCTCCGCGTCAAGATCGTGGACGGGCGCATGGTCGTCGCGCTCGCGACGGACGTGCTGTTCGCCTCCGGCTCGGCCGACCTCTCCCCCGAGGGCAGCGCCGCCATCGCGGAGGTCGCCACGGTGCTCGCGTCCATCCCCGACCGCAGCTTCCAGGTCGAGGGACACACCGACAACGTGCCCATCAAGACGGAGAAGTACCCGTCCAACTGGGAGCTCGCCTCCGCCCGTGCCGTGACCGTCGTGCGCACCATGATCACCGCGGGCATGCCCACCACCCGCGTCAGCGCGGCGAGCTACGGCGAGCACAAGCCCGTCGCCAGCAATGACACACCCGACGGCAAGGGCTCCAACCGGCGCATCGAGATCGTGGTCGTCCCGGACCTGTCCGGGCTGCCCGGCTTCGACGAGCTCAAGCGCGCGTCCGCCAACTAACCGCCGCCTGCTCCGCGGCGGCCCTCACTCGACGAGGAGCCGCCGCCACTCCGGGTGCGCCGCCAACAAGCCCAACGCGGCGGCGAGGCGCGTGCGCCCGGGCTCCATCCGGAACCAGGTCGACGCCCCCGAGGGGTGCGGCAGCGGCAGCACGTCCCGTGCGCGCCCGCCTACTTCCACCCGGTGGATCTGCCCGACGATCTGCTCCAGCGGCGCCGGCGGCAGGAACTGCGCGATCGCCAGCCGCCCCACCGGGAGGATCAGCTCCGGGTCCAACATCCCCATCTCGGCGGCCATCCACTCCGAACAGTTGGCGATCTCCCCCGGGTTCGGCACCCGGTCTCCCCCGCCGTTCGCCTTCCCCGGGAAGCAGCGGCACACCGCCGCCATGAACACCCGCGAGCGGAACGCGGGCTCGTCCAGCCCGATCGACGCGAACCAACTGAACAGGGTGCGGCCCGCCGTCCACGCGAACGGCCGCCCGATCGCCTGTTCACGCGGCCCGGGCGCCTGCCCCACGAGGTAGACCCGCCCCCCCGTCACGGCTCGCCCCACGACCGGCTGGCCCACCATGCCGGGGCACCGGCGGCAGGCACGGACGGCGTCGAGGTGGGCGTCGAACGGCATGGGCGGGGTCTAACGTGGGGGGACGACGCCGCGCCGTGCAACGTCTCGACGCGACGGCACTCAACAAGACGCACCACCTCTGGTAGAACGATTCGATGAATGCCACGTCGTGTCCCCTCCGCATCGGCATGCTCACGGTGCTCCTCCTGCCTGGCTGCCTCATCAACCAGGCCCTGTACGACGAGCGCTACGCCGAGCTTGCGCCCGAGGACGACCCCGTGGACCTCGATGTCGACGCCGACGCGGATGGCGCGACCGCGGCGGATGACTGCGACGACGCCGACGCCACGCGCTACCCCGGCGCCGCCGAGCGGTGCGACGGCGTCGACCAGGACTGCGACGGCACCCCCGACAACGACGCCACCGACGCCCTCCCCTGGTTCGCCGACGCGGACGGCGACACCTACGGCGACCCCGCGGTGACCGTCACGGCCTGCGAGGCCCCGGCCGACCACGTCGCCGACGCCACGGACTGCGACGACACCGAGGCCACCGTGCATCCCGGCGGCGCCGAGGTGCCGTACGACGGCCTCGACCAGGACTGCCTGGACGGCGACGAGGAGGATGTCGACGGCGACGGCGCCCTGGCCTCGACCACCGGCGGCGCCGACTGCGACGACACCGACGCCACCGTGTTCCCTGGCGCGGAGGAGACGTGGGGGAACGGGGTGACGGACAACGATTGTGATGGGGAGCGGGAGGGGGTGACGCTTGAGTACGGGACCTCGGCGTGGTCGGGCTGGCGGGAAGACGAGGACCTGGGTCGGCGCGTGGTGGGGCTCGGGGACTTGGATGGGGACGGGCTCGCCGAGGTGGGGATCGGTAGCGAGATCGAGGGGACCGTGGGGCCGGACTCCGGGGCCATCTATAGGGTGGACGGCGAGGTGGGCGGTTCCATCGAGGGGGCGGCCTCCCTGCTGCCGGAGACCGTCGGTGCCTACTTCGGGGCAGACCTCGACGGGGGAGTCGACGCGACGGGCGACGGCGTTCCGGATCTACTCGTGAGCGCCACCGGTACCGCGGCCATCCTCGGCGGCGCGTGGCTCGTCGATGGCAACGCCTGGCGAGAAGCCGGCTCCGCGATCGTGAGCGACGTGGCTGTCGGGGAGCTACGCGCCACCGCCGCTGGCACGTACTCGCCGTCCAGCGTTCGTTTCGTTGGCGACGTGAACGGAGACGGCGTGGAGGACATCGCCGTGGGTGACTGCTGCTGGGCCCCGTCCTCGGGCGACGGCATGTTCGGCCGTGTCGCCGTGTTCTCCGCAGACGACTTCGAAGGCACCATCGATGATGCTCCGGTGCTCCTCGAGGGGCCGTGGGCGGGAGCCATCGCCGGCTTCGAAGTCGACGGCCTCAACGATCAAGATGGGGACGGCCTCGCAGACTTGCTCGTCTCGTCCTCCGGTGGGCTGGTGGCCGCTGTGGTGCAGGGCAACATGAGCGGGGCGTTGCGCGACCAGGCGATGACGCTGATCTACGGCGAGCCCGCAAGCGGGTTCCCAATCGCGCGCAACGCGGGGGACATCGACGCCGACGGGCGCGAGGATGCCGCGATCGTGGGCGAGGAAGGCACCGTCTACTTCTACACCGCACTGTCCGGCTCGGGGACACGACTGCTGGAGAGCCCGTCCTTCCGATTTACTTGGGACCAGGGAGGCGTCTACGACGTACTCCCCCTCGGCGACCTCGACGGCGACGACCGGAGCGAGCTCTTCGTGCCGCTCGCCTATTCGGACACCGGCACCCAACGCGCCTGGATCCTGCTCGGAGAGCAGGTCCGCTACGGAACTACGGTCGATGCCACCGAAGTCTTGTTCAGCGGCGTCAGTGTCGTTCCAGCGGCCCTCTTTGGATACCGCGTCGACCTCGCCGGAGGCGACGTTGATGGAGATGGCAACGAGGACATCGTCCTCGGAGCCCCCGACTACTCCGGCGGCGTGGCGAGCGCGGGCGGGGCGACGCTCCTTCCCGTGCCCCGATAGGGCACCTACGCCCCGTCCCGAAGCGAGACGTACAGGTTCCGGTCAGACCCCGCGCGCGCTTCATCGTTCAGGAACTCGACGATCAGGCGCCTCAGGCCAGGCCGGTCGCACACGGGTGGCGTCACCGTCATCGGCTGGAAGACGCGCAGGTGCACCACGGTGTCACAATCTTCGGCCCATGACACCCGCACTTCGGCCCCCTCGTCGCCCGGGTCGTCCACGTCCAACGAAACCGCATGGCTCCGCCAGAACGCATAGGGCGCCGCGACGGAGAGACGCTTCCCGTTGGCGTAGAGGGCCCAGCCCCGTCCGGGGCTGAAGGACCCATCCTGCCCGTCGCCGAAGGCAATCCAACCGGCGGGGCTCCCGTCCATCCACCGGACGTGCGAGGCCGCCTCGAGCGCGGACGAAGAGTCTCCTGACGTAAGCAGCGCTCGCGCATACTTCCAACGGATCGCCTCCTGCGCCGGGAAGCGGTCGACGAGGTGCTTCCAGCGCTCGATGATCAACGAGGCCGTCGGCCCGCCGCCCGTCCGACAGCGCCAAACCAGGTGGGGGGTGGTCGAGGGGAACACCTCCGGCAAGCGAGCCTGGAGCCAGGGTTCGAGCGACTCCTCGTCGCTGGCGCCCAACCCATAGCGCATGCACCAGACATCGTCGTCATCGTCGTACCGAGCCTGGAGTGCCGGTGGCAGCGTCGGTTCCCGCGTCGCGATCAGCTCGGCCACGACGCGATCGGTGAGCCCGGCCGCGTCCCAGATCCGGATGTCTCCGAGGTTGCCGGGCAACCCCACGTCCGAGATGAACGCCCCGGCGTTCCGGGGCACGTGCTCGATGAGGAAGCCGACCTCATCCAACAACGGCGTCGGCCACGGAGCTTGGAACACCGCGGAGGGGTGCCGCAGATACCACCGGTCTCGTAGGGCGGCCTCGCCTCCGCCTTGCCTCGAGGGCTCCCAGAAGAAGCTGATCGCGGCGAGCGACACAATCGCCGCGAGGGCGGCCCGCGCGGGCTGACGCGGCGCTCCGTGCGCCAACGCCGCCGCCGCCGTCGCGAGGACCCCGGGTACGAGGAAGCGACCATGCCCCATCCAATCGCCACCCGCGCGCACCAGCAGGCCCGCCTGGATCGCCAACGGAACCAACGCCCACTTGTCGATGCTCCTCCGCCAGAGGACGAGCAGCGCAAGGAGCGGGGCCGCGGAAGCAAGTTCGCGGCCCAACTGATCCAGTCCACCCCACCATCGGTCAACTGCGACGATCTTGACCAGGAACGGAGTGGGAAAGAAGGCGTCGAAGTAGCTCGCACGGACGGCGTGGTAGGCCAGCAACACCCCCAATCCGCCGATGACGGCGACTTCCGGCCTCCCGACGGTGCGGGGAAGAGTCAGTCGACGCACGAGCGCGACGGCGAGCCACGCTGCCGCTTCAGGTCGGGTAAGCGAGAGGAGAACACACAGGAGGGTTCCCATCGCCCATTGGGCCCTGGACCCGAGCACCAAGGGCCACGCGAGCACCGCGAGCACCGCGGCGAGGGCGGTCTCCAACCCGGCAACTGCCCAATGCTCGAACGGTTGCCAGCCGGCGATGGCCAGCGCCACCCATGCCCGCCCCGGCCCAAAGCGTGGCCCGAGGAGCACGCCGAGCAGGGCCAGCGCACACGACAAGGAGAACAGCCGCGACAGCACCGACAGGTCGGCCCCGAGCGCGGCGCCGATCGTCATCGCCAACAGGTGAAGCGCGCTGGAGTAGCCCTCGACCCGCGCGCCCGTGTTCCAGGCCACCTCGCCGCGCTCCACGATGCCATGCGCGTAGGCGAACACGATGTAGGTGTCGTCGATCTGGACCGGGAGGTAGGGGATCGAACCCCAGACCAGCACGGCGGCGCACAGGCAGAATGCACCCCACTGGGCCCGCGCCAAGGAGGTACCTGGCGGCCAGGGAGGTGCAAACCGCGGAATGGACACGCCTACTCCCAAACCTCCCCATTCTTCACCACAAAGTCAATCGCCACGCTGTTGTGGATGTCCGCCCGCGGGTCCGCGTCGAGCACCACCAGGTCCGCGAGCTTCCCCGCCTCGACCGTGCCGATCTGCTTGTCGAGGCCCAGGTAGGTCGCCCCGCCGATGGTCGCCGCGCGGAGCGCTTCCATGGGGGTGAGGGCGCCCGGGCTCGCCAAGGCCCAGAGCTCCCAGTGCGCGCCGAGCCCCTGGAGCTGGCCGTGGGCGCCGAGGGTCACGAGGCCACCCGCGCGGACGACCTTGGCGGCGTCGCGCGCGGCGGCCATGAAGTTCCAGTCGGTGTCCTGGGCCAGGATGGAGCGGCGCCAGCTCTGCGCGTCGAGGAGCCGGCGCGGGAAGTGGCGGAGGAGCCGCGCGTCGTCGAGCGGGTTGCGGTACTGGTAGAACCAATTCTCGCCCATCAGGCCGCCGTAGGCGACGAGCAGGGTGGGCGTCCACGCGGTGCCCGCGCTGGTGGCGGTGTGGCCACCGGCCATCCACTGGATGACATCAGTGTAGACCGGCGAGTTGGGGAGCGAGTGCTCGATGGCGTGGAAGCCGTCCTGCACCATGCCGAGGTTCTGGAAGAGGTCCCCGCCGCCCTCGGGCACGCACAGGATCTTCTGCTCGTTGCAGGCCTGCACGAACCACTGGCGGCGCTCGCGCTGGCTCTGCTGGTAGACCTTCACGCTCGTGGCACCCACCGCAGCGAGGCGCTTGACGTGGTTGCGGGCGATGTCGGGGTCCGTCGCCTTCGCGCCGTCGTTCGAGAGCGCGCCGTAGAGCACCCCGCCGGTCGAGTAGACGCGCGGGCCCTTCATGAACCCGGCCTCCACGCGCTCGGCCTGGGTGAACACGAGGTCGGTGGAGGCCGACGGATCGGTGACGGTGGTGACCCCGAAGTCGAGCGAGGTCTGGTAGCGCCACTCCTGCTCGGGGAGCACGTCCCCCGCGGTGTAGTGGAGGTGGGCGTGCACGTCCACGAGGCCGGGGATGATGGTCTTGCCGGTGCAGTCGACCACCCTCGCACCCGCGGGCACCGCCCCGCCGATGGACACGATGCGGTCACGGTCGATGACGACGGTGGTGTCTTCCAACACCTCGTCTCCCTTCATCGAGATCACCCGCGCGTGGGTGAGCGCCAGGACCCCCTCGGGGCGCGCCCGCGGCACCTCCAGGTCCACCTGGAGCGTCTCGACGCCCTGCTTGTATTCGGGGTCGGGCACCTTGCCGGTGGCGGGGTCCTTCTGGAGCGCCCCCACGCCGGTCACCCCTTTTCGTGACAACGTCGGCCCCATCGCCCAGGTGACCGCGGCGCCGTCGGGCGTCCACGCCAGCCAGTCGCCGACCACGTCCGTGAGCTGCTGGGTGGGAACCGAGCCGTCCACCACCACCTCCGCGCCCCACGTCGGGAGCGCGGTGACGTACGCCTGGTGGCCGAGCTTGTACGCGACCCGCTGGAAGTCCGGCGCGATCACGATCTCCTCGGCTCCCTGGAACACGAGGTGCGTGCGCGGATCGGTGCCGTCGAGGGCCACCGACACGAGCGCGGTCTGGCCCGGCGCGCGCGCCTCCCCCGGGCGGTCCGTCATGTACCACACGCGCTTGTCGTGCAGGTTCAGCCGGGTCGCCCGCGCGGCGCTGCCACGATTGGCCGCCGACGTGACCGGTTGGGTGGTCCACGCCTTCTTGCCCCGCGTCGCGAGCACGATCTCGAAGTAGTTCTCGTTCCCGAGGTCGGGGCCCACCTGACCGCCCACGCCGCGGAGCACCACAATCTGCGTGCCGTCGGCGCTCCAGGCGGGGTTCACCAGCTGCCCCTCCAGAGGGAGCACCTCGTCGGTCCGCTTCTTGCCGAAGCGGGTGACGTGCAGGCGGCCCCCCTCGGTGTCGCTCCAGGAGGTCCACGCGAGCGAGGTCCCGTCGGGGCTCCAGGCGGGCGCGTAGCCAGTACCGGGGCTCACCCGGTCCACCGTGCCGTCCGGGCGGCGCACCCACAACGCCCCCAGCGCCGAGAACGCCACGGAGCCGTCCGGGCCCCACACCGGCCACCGGATGACCTTGGATTGGACGGTGTCCGGCACGTCGCGCGCCCACCGCTCCACGTCCCGGAATTGCCACGTCCCCTGGGCGTGGAAGGGGATCTCCGCCTTCGTGCCGTCGAGCCCCAGGCGCCACAGCTTGCCCTTGGCCCACAACACGAGCTGGCCGTCGTCCGTCCAGTCCATGGCCGGGTAGGTGCCATGCAACGCGAACGCCTCCATCTCGTCGCGGTCGAGCCAATCCGCGAGCACCCGGCGCCGCCCGGTGGCGAGCTCGACGACCTCCAGCAGGGCCTGCGCGCGGTCCCGTGACACGAAGACCATCCGCTCGCCGTCGGGCGACAACAACGGCCGTGACGCGCTCCCCGCGCCCGTCAGGATGGGGAGCTGCTCTCCCGTCTTCCGGTCCATCCGCCACACCGACCAGAGCCCGGAGAGCGGATCGTGGTTGTACTCGAACCGCCCGCTCCGCGAGGAGAACCAGATGTACCGTCCGTCCGTCGTCGCCTCGCCTGCGTGCGGGTGGGCGTCCAGGCTCGTCAACCGGAAGCCGTTGCCGCCCTCGAGGTGGTACTGCCAGAGCTCCGTGACACCGATGCTCCGCGTGTCGACCGTGCGCCGCCTCGCGATGATCCAATCGCCCTTGGGGTCCCACAGCGGCTCGGTGAGGCGCGCCTCGCCCTCGGCCGTGATCGGCCGGGCGTCGGTGCCGTCGGCGTCCATGACCCAGAGCTGCTCGTTGCCGCCCCGGTCGGAGACGAACGCGATCCGCGCCCCGTCGGGGCTGTAGCGGGGCTGGGTGTCCCAGGCGGCGCCGGAGGTGAGCCGCAGGGCGTCCCCGCCCGCGAGCGGGATGGACCAGAGGTCCCCGAGGAGGTCGAACACGACGCGGTCGGCGTGGACCGTCACGCTCATCCACGTGCCCTCGCGCAGGTCGAACGACACCGGGTGGGTGGGCCCGTGCGCATCGTCCACCTTCCAATCGGGCTTCGGCGCCTCCTCGTCGGGCGCGGCGGCGGCTCCCGCGGCGGGCGTGGCGCCGGGCAGGGCGCGGCGGGTGGCGCCCTCGTCCCCCGGGTGCGCGTACGCGGTGGAGAGGGCCAGCGGGGCGACGGCGGACACGACGAGCAGCAGGATGGACATCGCGGGCGAGTGTACCCCCGTGCGGCTGGTCGCGCTGGCCGTGCCCGACGCACCCGATCGGTCGGTCCGCGCCGTGGGAACGAGGGCCAGCGCCTGTCCGAACGCGCGCCCGGGCGCTACTCCCCCGCCGCCCACGCCCGGATCTCGTCCGGCCGCTGCGCCACCCACGCCCGCACGCACGCCACGTGCCGCTCGAACGCCGGATAGCTGTAGCTCTTGTGGTCGTCGCTCTCCACGTCCGCACTGATGAGCGCCGTGAGCGTATCGACCTGCCCCACCGGATCCGAGGCCTCCCAGGCGTCGTTCAACGCGAGCAATTCGGCCACGAACTCGGCGCGGCACGTCGCGCTCGCGAGGCACTTCTCGGCGAGCACGCCCTCGGTGTAGTCGCCCGGATCCACCCCGTGTCGCCCGCACGTGTCATAGCTCCACGGCCGCCAACCATAGTCGAGGTCCATGGACTGTGGGATGAACGTCCAATTGTCCGCCGTCGGGTCGTGGTAGACGTGGTAGTTGGATCGGTCGTAGGCGTAGCCGTCCCAATGGGCGATGAGGGCGTCCATCGCGATGCTACGAATGAACAGCGTCCAATCCAACCGGGCGCGCATCCCCGGCTCCCAGGCGTCCCCCTCCACGAGCGCGTCCGCCACGAGCGCGTCGAAGGCGTCGTCGGTGCCCTCGTCGTTCTCTTCGATCTCGAAGCAGCGGGCGTTGGTGAAGTCGCAGTCCTCGCCGCCGTTCTCGTAGAGGTTGCCGGCGGGATCGACGAACCAGGCCTCGAGGAAGTCGTCGTTGATGGGCTCCACCGAGGTGTAGAGCCCGTAGTCCTCGTCGTTGATCGTCAGTCGCACGTAGCCGGCGCGGGACGCCGGGAGCCCTGCGGCGCGCAGGGTCCGGTAGGAGCGCACCTCGGACATCATCGAGGGGTCGATGAGCTGGTTGTGCAGGTTGAACTTCTTGTGCCCCATGAACTCCTGGTCGGGGACGAGGCGATCCACGTCGATGACCAGGGACGGCTTCTCGTCGAGGCTGCTGAACGTGCTCGACCCCTTGATCCGCACGGCGATTGCCCACGTTCGGTCGCCGTACACGAGCGTGGCCGGCACGTAGTCGGAGGGGTCGCGCCGCAGGTCCCACACGGCGTCGTCGTCGAGGAGGAGGGTGAGCGGCGTGATGGCGTCGTCGGAGTAGAGGACATCGGGGACGTCTTCGGGCTCGTCCGGGCCGGTGTCCCCCGGGGCGGCGCCGATCGTCTCGGTGACGGGCTCGTCCACGGGGGGCACGGGGTCCGTGTCCTCGCGCGGATCGGGGCCGACGGGATCGGGGCCACCGATGGAGACCTGGCCGCTCACGCACGCGAGGAGGAGGACGAGCATCTGGCTACTCCGCGGTGACGGTAATCTCCGCGGACACCGCCGGGTCGAGGGCGTCCCCGTCGGTGTAGTAGAGCTCTGCGCCGAGGGTGTGGGCGCCGGCCGCGAGCGTCACGGTGAACTGGGTGTCGCCGGTCTGGAGGACCTCCGCGCCGTCCACCGACACCGCGATGTAGCCCTCGGCTTCGCCCTCGTTGTGCTTGGCGGGGCTCACCAGCACGAAGTTCTCCACGACCACGGAGACCGATACGTCGCCCGCGGGCACCGTGGCGCCGGCGGCCGGCGAGAGGAAGGTGATCGACGACGCGGCCTCGCCGGTGTCGTCTTTTGCGCCGGAGCAGGCGAGGAGGAGGGCGAGCAGCAAGGGGCACCTTCGGGAGGGACGCGCAGGATAGCGGGAACCGGGCCGATACGGCAGTCCCGCGGGGGGTCGGTTCGCTCCCGACGGCTCGCCGGCCTGCGAAGCTGGCCTGCGAAGCTGGCCTGGCTACGCCACCGCCGCGCGGAGCCGACGCAGCGCCGCCTGCCCGGGCCCGGTCGCGCTCACCGTCGTCCGGAACACCTCCAGCGCCGCGTCGAAGCCCGCGACCGTCGTGACCGGGTGATGCTCGCGCGTCCAACGGAGGAAGCGGTTGACCTGCCCGACGTAGACCTTCTGGGTGCTCACCGCCATGTCCCCCGCCGCCACGCGCGCCCCCAGCTCGTCCTTGAACGCGACGTTGACCGCCTCCAGGTCGAGGGGCGCGCTGGGGAGGGCGGCGACCACCGGCACCGCCGCGACCACCGGCGCCTCCGCCGCCACCGGCGCCATCGCGACCACCGGCGCCACCGCTGCCACCGACACCACCTCGGCCCCTGCCGCCATCCCCGCCTCCGCCTCCGCCTCGTCCCCCTCCAGATCGTCCGCGTCCCCCGCCTGGAGCAACGCGAGCAACTCGTCCGTCTTCAACGCCGCCGCCGCCCCGCTCCCGTCGAGCAGCCCCGCGACCAGCTCCCGCTTCTCCGCGTGCAACGCGAGGATCTGCTCCTCGATCGTCCCGCGCGCCACGAGGCGGTACACCGTGACCGGCTGGGTCTGCCCGATGCGGTGGGCGCGGTCGCTCGCCTGGTCCTCGACCGCGGGGTTCCACCACGGGTCGAGGTGGATGACGTAGGTGGCCGCCGTCAGGTTGAGCCCCGTCCCGCCCGCCTTCAACGAGATGAGGAACACGTCGCCGGCCCCGCCCTGGAAGGCGTCCACCTCGGCGCGGCGCTGCACCTCGGGCGTGGATCCGTCGAGGTAGCGGAGCGACACGCCGTCGGCAGTCAGCGCCTCGCGGACCAGCGCGAGGTGCTTTACGAACTGGCTGAAGATCAGCGCCCGGTGCCCCTCGGCGCGCAGCTCCGCCACCAGCTCGCGGAGCCGCGACAGCTTCGCGGACGGCAGCGTCGACGTGGGGTCGAGCAGGCGCGGGTGGCACGCGAGCTGGCGCAGGCGGGTCAGGGCCGCGAGGACCTTGAAGCGCTGCTGCTCCGGCGGGCCGGAGGACTCGGCGAGATCGTCGAGCAGCGCGATGCGGGCGTGATCGTAGAGGCTTCGCTCGTCGCGGGAGAGCACGATCTCCACGTTCACGTCGGAGCGCTGGGGGAGCTCCGTCGCCACCTCGGACTTCACGCGGCGCAGCAGGAACGGGCGGATGAGCCGCGCCAGCGCCTTGCGGCGGCGGGCGTCGTTGTCGCGCTCGATGGCGGAGGCGAAGCGGTCCCGGAAGCGCTCCCAGCTCCCGAAGAGGCCGGGCGCGATCACCCGGAACAGGCTCCACAGCTCGGAGACGCGGTTCTCGACCGGCGTGCCCGTCAACGCGAGCCGGAAGTCCGCGGTCAGCCCGGCCGCCGCCTTCGCGCGCGCGGTCCCCGCGTTCTTCATCGCCTGGGCCTCGTCGAGCACGATCGTCGCGAAGTGCACGGGGGTGAGCACCTCGGCGTCGCGCGGCAGCAGGTCCCAGCTCGTGACGAGCACGTCGTTGGGGCCGAGGCCGTCGAGGAGCTGCTTGCGGTCGGTGCCGCGGTACATGCGGACGCGCAGGTTGGGGGCGAACCTCGCCGCCTCGCGCGTCCAATTGAAGCCCACGGAGGTCGGCGCCACGACCAGCGCCGGCCCCGACGCCGCGCGGTGGGCGAGCAGCGCGAGGGCCTGGACCGTCTTGCCGAGGCCCATGTCGTCGGCGAGGCACGCGCCCGGCGCCCACGTCGCGAGGCGGGCGAGCCAGCGGAACCCGGCGCGCTGGTAGTCGCGCAGCTCCGCGACGAACCCCTCGGGGAGGTCGGGCTCGTAGCCGTCCGCCGCCCGCACGCGGTCGAGCACGTCGGCCCAGCCGGCCGGGGCGTCGATGGTGGCGCCGTGGTCCTTCAACGCGTCCACCAGGGGCGCCGCGAGCGCGGGCACCTCCAGCCCCGAGCGGCCGGTGTGGATCGCCTCGGCCACGCCCGCGAGCTGCTCGGCGAGCTTGTCGCCGAGGTGGATCCACGTCGTCTCGTCCACCGCGACGTAGCGCCGCCCCGAGAGCACCGCCGCGAGCACGGCCGCGAGGTCGACCGAGGCCTCCTCGACCGCCACCGCGCCCTCCACGCCGAACCAGTCGCGCGCCGTCTTCACGCGCAGGCTCAGGTTCTTCGTCTGCGCCGCGCGCGTGCCGCGCCGCCGCCCCGGGTCCGCCCACTCCACGCTGAACGCGCCCGCGGCGGCCTGGAGCGCCGACACCACGTCGAGCCCTGCGTCGGCGTCGAGGATCGTCCACGTGAACAAGGGCGCCTCGGCGTCCGCGGAGAGCGGCAGGCCGGCGATCGCGGCCCGCACCCGGCCCGCCTCCGCGGCGAGCACGCGTTGCACGTGCACCCGGCCCTCCGCGACCTGGGCGTGAAGCTCTTCCGGCCCCTCCCCCGGCGTGAACGCGAGCCCGCCCGCGAGCGGCCGCACCAGCAGTTGCACCAGGAGCCCGCCCTCGGCCAGCGTGTCGAGCCGCACCACCGGCCGCTCCTCGGGGGCCTGCGTCACGCCACGCAGCTCCGGCGCGAGGCGCGCGGGCACCTTCTGCGCGAGCGGCGTCAACCGCGCGAGGAGCCCCGCCGTCGCCTCCGGGGGGAACACGCCTCCGCGCCGGGCCAGCGTCGTCAGGAGCGCGGTCGCCGCGGGTTCGACCGGGAACACGGTGACCACGTCGCCATCGAGCAGCGCGTACCAGCCGCCGCGCGCCTCGTGGGTGACGGCCGCGAGCAGCGTCCGGACGTCCCGCGGGACGCCCCCGAGCAGCACGCCGACCCGCACCCCGCCGTCCTCCGTGGGGGCCCAGTCCATCTCGATCGTGCCGCGGCGCACCCGCACCGGGTCGTTGCCGATGAACACGCGCGGGTGGCCGACCAGCCGCGCGAGGGTCGGAAACACCGCCTGGCCCGCCCGCTGGGCGTCGGGACGCTCCGCGAGCACGACCTCGCGCACCTCGCCGTCCGCGGGGACCACGCAGCGGTCCGGACGTTGGCGCAGGTCCTCGAGCGCCATCTTCGCCACCTTCCACCCGGGGCCGCGCTTCCGCGGGCGACAGGCCAAGGGCAGGAGCGTCGGCGCGTTCAGGTCGATCCGCCAGCCGAGCGTCACGTCGTCGGGCGCGGGCGTGGTCGTCGCCAGCAGGGTGTCGAGGTCCGCGAGCGCGCGCTTCCACGCGGGCGTCGCGAGCACCTCTTCCAGCCACCGGCGCTCGGCGGCCGCGGGGTTGCCGAGCGTCACCCGGAGGGAGTCGAGGGCGAGGAGCCCCAGCGAGCACTGCGCCTGGCCGTTGGAGCAGTCGCACCCGAGGATCGGCTCCCCAGCGGCGGCCTGGAGCCGCACCGACACCGTGGCCCCGCCGCTGTGGGAGCAGAGGGCCGGCCAACCGTCCCGGAGCGCCCACGTCGGCGGATCGTCGAGCGCGGAGATCCTCACGCGCGACGCCTCGTTCGCCGGCGCCGGCAGGGCGAGCGCCCGCACCACGGCGCGGGCCTCCTCCACGCGGTCCCACAACGCGCGCAGCACGGGCTCCTCGGGCGGCCCGAACGCCGCGAGCACCTTCGCCTCGTCGGCGAGCGCGCGCTGCACCCGCGCCACCCGGTCGCGCAGCCACTCGATCGCGGCGTCCGGCACCTCGCCGGGCATCGCGTTCGCGGACCGCCGCGGACGGGCGGTGATGAGGTCCACGATGCGCTGGTCGCTCCCCTGCCAGAACCAATACCGGGCGCGGCCCGACACGCGGTCGTCGAGCACCCGGCAGTTGCGTTCCAGTTCGGCCGTCACCTGGTGGGCCTCGGCCCAGGCGGTGAGGTCCTCGATGGCCATCCCCGGGGAGAGCGTGGGGAGCCGCGGCTCGTCGGACTTCGGGACGGGGCGGGCGCGCCCGCGCGGGGCGGCGGCGGCAGCGGCGGC
>JAUXTN010000124.1 GCA_030684355.1 Pseudomonadota bacterium | reverse complement strand
GCCGCGCTGGTCCGGGCCGACGCCGCGCCCGGCGGCGGCGTGTGGGGCCAGCGCGGCCGGTTCGACCCCTCCGAGTACGTGCAGCGCGCCACGGTCGACGCCCTGGCCACGCGCCTCGACGAGCCCGAGGCCCGCGCGGTCCTCCGCGCCCTCGTCGACGACCCGAACGCGGGGCCCTGGGCGCGTGGCGCCGCCGGCATCGTGCTCGCGCGGGCGGCGCGGGACGGCGCCCTCCCCGCCGCGGAGCGGGACACCGACCGGGCACGCCTCGCCACCGCGGCCGGGAGCGTCTCCGGCGGGCGGGGCGGGGCCCTCCTCCTCGCGGCGGCCATCGCGGGGGACACCCCGGCGCGGACGCGGCTCGCCGAGCTGCTCTCGGCCGGGAACCTGCCGCTGGAACTCTGGTTCTTCCGGGCGATGGGCGAGAGCGGCGTGGACACGTTGGCGGCCCCCCTCGCGCAGGCGCTCGAGCGCGTGGAGCCGGAGATCCAGCTCGCCGTAGCCGCCGCGCTGCTCGACCTCGGGGCGCCGGCCGGCGAGCGCGCCCTCACGGCCGCCCTGACCGCCGACGAAGAGCGTGCCCTGGAGGCCCTCGAGTACCTGGTGGACGCCCGGGGGCCCGCCGCGGACGGGCTCCTGAAGGCCGCCCTCGCGGGCCCCGCGCTCGTCCACGACGGCGCCGAGCTCGCGCTGTTCGGCCGCGGCCAGGGCGAGGTGCGGGACGTCGTGCGCATGCTCGGCAACGAGGACGCCGAGCGGCGGGCCTGGGCGGCCGAGGCCGCGGGGCGGCGGTTGCGGCTCGAGCCCGGCATCGACGGCGGGGACCGCCTCCGCGCCACGCTCCGGGACGCGCTCCCGGACGCGGATCCTACTCTCCAGCTCGCGTTGATCGAGGCCCTGGCCGGCTCCCCGGTGCCGGAGGACCGCGCCGCGCTCACGACGCTCCTCGAGGACGAGGCCGCCCGGGTCCGCGTGGCGGCGGCGGCGGCGCTGGCTCCGTAGCGAACACCCGACCGCGCGTGGGGCGGCGGCGGCGCTGGCTCCGTAGCGAACACCCGGCCGCGCGCGGGCGGGTCAGGTCGCGGCGACCAGGGCGTCCATCCGCTCCCACCACGGCGGCAGCGACGCGGGAGCGAGCCGCCCGTCCCGCGGGCGGGGCTCGGTGAGGCCGAGCTCGGCGAGCCGCACGGGGACCACCTCCCCACGCCGGACCCGCGCGTGGACCGCGAGCGCGACGGCGTACCAGGAGCCCTCCCCGCGCCCGACATGGTGGTGGACGCCCCGCGGCATCTCGAGGAGGGCGTCCGCGAGGTCGAGCGACCACGTGGGCTGCACCCGGAGGTCGTAGAGCGCGCGCACGGCCTGCCCGGCGCGGAGCCGGGCCGCGAGGGTCGAGGCGAAGGTGCGCCCGTTCGGCCCGTACACCCACCCCACCCGCGCCACGTGCCCCCCCGCGGCGAGCACGGCGGCCTCCGCGCGCGCCTTTTGCCCGGCGTAGGCGCCGACCGGGCCGGGCGCTTCGCCGGGCAGATGGGGCCCCTCGCCCGCAAAGACGAAATTCGACGAGAGGAGCCAGGTCTCCACGTCCCGCGCCCAGGCTGCGGGCGCGGTCACGTTCACCGCCTCGGCGGTGGGGTCCACGGCGCAGGCATCCACGTCCGTGCGGGCGGCGCAGAAGAGCACGGCATCCGGACGGTAGCGTCGCAACGCCTCCACGCGGTGATGCGCGTCGGTCACGTCGCACTCTGCCCGTTCGAGGAAGACGCATTCATGAATGCTCGAAGCCGCGCGCGCCCGAAGCGCCGACCCGACCAGCCCCCCGGCACCCGGGATCAGGATCCGCATGCGACCTCCTCTCGCGCCCCGTTCCCCGCCGCGCCTTTGACACGCGGGAAATCCCGTCTGTACGATCCTTCCTGGTCCGTACAGGGAGGCTCATGGTGCACGCGATCGAGTTCCACGGTCGTCTCTGTAGGGCCGCCGAGCCGCCCGCGACGCCCGGTCTCTACGACCTGCTCTTCCGCCTCCACCCGGAGCGCCACGGCGAGAGCGCGCTCTGGGAGGACGAGGTCCGCGCGATCCCCGTCTCGACCGGCGGGTACTACCACGTGATCCTTGGCGGCGGCAACGCGCTCGTCCCGCACCTGTTCGACGGGTCGCCCCGCTACCTCTCCGTGCGCCTCTTGCACGGCAATGCCGTGCTGGACGAGGCCGCGGACCGCGTGCCCGTCCTCGGCCTCGTGCTGAAGGTCGCGGAAGCCGTCGACCATCTCGACGGGCGCGTCGCCGCGCTGGAGGCCGCCAACGGGCGACTTGCCACCGCGCGTCGGCGGGTCCGCGTGCTCCGACGGCGGATGATCCGGGTCGAGTCGGGGCCCGGGGGGCTGATCGCGCTGCATGAGCGGGTGCTCTCGTTGGAGGGGCGGCTGGTGCGGGTCGACGGCGAGTCCGGCCGGCTCGGACGGCTGGAGGACGAGGTCGAGGATCTCGTCGGCCCCGACGGGGACGTGGTGGATCTCGACACGCGCGTGTCGCGGATCGAGGGGGTCTCCACCCCCGGCGATCATGACCGGCTCGCGATGCTCGAGCGACGGCTCGGCGAGGTCGAGGCGCGGCTGAAGCGTCGTTGATGTCGGCGCGCACCGCGGGCGATTCCGAAGAGGGCGATTCCGGATAGGCAGCGGGGATGGAAACCATCCTCCCTGCCTGGGCTGCTTCGCTGCGGGACCGCTACCTCTCCGGCGAGGCCAGCGTCTTCCTCCTGCACGGCAACACCCGCGACATCCAGCCCTCGCAGGACCCCGACGGCACCCTGCGGTACACGTCCATCCGCGAGTTCCTGGAGCGGTTCCTCGGCCGCACGAAGGACCTCGTCGTCTACTACAACCTCTCCGAGGGCGTGGAGTTCGGCTCGCGCAGCCAGGAGACCGCCTTCAAGCGCGTCCTGAACTCGCGGCGGCTGATGGAGGGCCGGGAGCCCGTGGACAGCATTCCCCGCTCGCCGGGCCAGGTGCTGCCGCTCCTGGAGGAGCTGGTCACCGACCCGACCCAGCGAGCCTCCGTCGTCATCGACTACGTCGAGACGATCATCCCCAACGGCGACCTGTCGTTCATGGGCGACTCCGACAAGAACAACCTCGTCACCCTGCTCCGCCTCGGCGGAGACCCCGCGCTGGTCCAGAGCGACAACCTCGTCATCCTCGTGACGGAGACCCTCGCCGACGTGCACCGGCGCCTCGTGGCGTCGACCCACGTCGCGGCGCTCGAGGTGCCCCTCCCCAGCGCGGCCGAGCGGGAGACCTTCCTCCGCTCGCTCGACCGCCGGGGGATCGTCCAGGAGCTCGACGACAGCCAGCTCGCGAAGGTGACCGCCGGCCTCTCGCTCTCCCAGGTGCGCGGCCTGATGCGGCAGGCGCGCCAGTCGGGCCTGCCCATCACCTTCCGCACGGTGAACCAGCGGAAGAAGGCGATCATCGAGCAGGAGTGCCACTCCCTCGTCGAGTTCGTCGACCCCGCGCACGACTTCTCGCACGTGGGCGGCATGGAGTCCGTGAAGACGGAGCTCATGCGCATCGCGGACGCCATCAAGAACGGCCAACGCAACCGTGTCCCGATGGGGCTCATCTTCGTGGGGCCGATGGGCACGGGCAAGACCTTCCTCGCCGAGGCCTTCGCGCGGGAGAGCGGGCTCACGTGCCTGAAGTTCAAGAACTTCCGCGAGAAGTGGGTGGGCTCGACCGAGGGCAACCTCGAGAAGATCCTCCAGGTGGTCGACGGCCTCGGCTACGTCCTGCTCATCCTCGACGAGGCGGATCGCTCGCTCTCGTCGGGCTCCGAGGGGGACGGCGGCACGTCGAGCCGCGTCATCGCCCGGCTCAAGGAGTTCATGTCCGACACCTCCCACCGCGGGCGGGTCGTGATCCTCATGATGACGAACCGGCCGGACAAGCTCGATGTCGATCTGAAGCGCCCCGGACGCTTCGACGTCAAGATTCCTTTCTTTTTTCCGGAGACCTCAGACGAGCGCCGGCAGGTCACCGCGGCCGTCTTGCGGAAGGCCCAGATCGAGCTGGAGGAGGGCGCCCAGCTCGACGCCGTCGTCGACGGGACGGGCGGATACTCGGCAGCGGAGATCGAGGCCGTCGTGTTGGCCGCCGCGAACTTCGCCGCCTGGGATGGGCGTGAACGGCTCTCCGAGGCCGATCTCACGCGCGCCGTGGTGGACCTGATCCCGAGCCGAGACGCACGGATGCTGGAGTACATGGAGCTCCTCGCGGTCTTCGAGTCCTCCTCTCGACGGATGCTCCCAGAGCGTTACCAGGGCATGAGCACCCAAGAGGTGCAGGCGCGCCTCGATGTGGTGCGTGCCCAGCTAGGCCAGCGCGTTGCTTGACCCCAGGTTGGGATCACGTTAATCGCGACCGGCTTCAAGGAAGGGTCGAAACCGATGTATGCGGTCGTCGTGACGGGTGGCAAACAGTACCGGGTGTCCGAAGGGACCACCCTCGTTGTGGACCGCATTGCAGCCGAGGTCGGCAGCGAGCTCTCGCTCGAGCAGGTCCTCATGGTCGGCGGTGAAAACGTGCAGGTGGGCGCGCCCACCGTTCCGGGAGCAGTGGTCAAGGCCACTGTCGCGGCGCACGTGAAGGGCGCCAAGACGGAGTCGATGCGGTACCTCCACCGCCAGCGCCGCCGCAAGCAGAAGAACGGGCGGGCCTCGCTGAGCGTTCTCCAGATCAACAGCATCCAGGCGTAGAGGTCTCCCATGGCTCATAAAAAGGGACAGGGCAGCTCCCGAAACGGGCGCGACTCGAATCCGCAGTACCGTGGCGTCAAGCGTGGTGACGGGCAGGACGTGCTCGCGGGGAACATCCTCGTGCGCCAGCTCGGGACCGTGTTCCACCCGGGCAAGAACGTCGGCGTCGGTCGCGACTGGACGCTCTTCGCGCTCATCAGCGGCGAGGTCAAGTTCGAGCGCCGTCTGAACCGCAAGTACGTGTCGGTGTACCCGACGGCCGAAGCCTCCGCCGTAGCGGAGTAGTGTTCGGGGCGCCGAGTCCCCGAAAGGAGGATCTGTGCGCTTCGTAGACGAGGTCGAGGTCGATCTCCAGAGCGGGAAGGGGGGCCGTGGTTCCTCTTCCATGCGTCGGGAGAAGTACGTCGAGATGGGAGGTCCGGACGGGGGCGACGGCGGGCGAGGGGGGAATGTGTCCTTCCTCGCGACCACCGGCATGCACACCCTCCTGGACCTCCGCAGCCGCTCCGCGTGGCGCGCGGGAGACGGCGTTGCCGGCTCCGGCCGCCGCAAGACCGGCGCCCAGGGCGAGGACCTCCAGATCCCCGTGCCCGTGGGCACGATCGTCCGGGACGCCGAGACGGACGCCGTCCTGTTCGAGCTCCTCGCGCCCGGAGAGGAGCGCGTCGCGGCCCCCGGTGGCATCGGTGGGCTCGGCAACACCCATTTCAAGACGAGCACGAACCGCGCTCCCCGCACGACGACCCCCGGCGGTCCGAGCGTGGCGTTGCGGCTCCGGCTCGAGCTCCGCCTCATGGCGGACGTCGGCCTGCTCGGGTACCCGAACGCCGGAAAGTCCACGCTGATCTCCGTGATCTCCGCGGCGCGCCCCAAGGTGGCGGACTACCCGTTCACGACGCTCGTGCCGAACCTCGGCGTGGTGTCCATGGGCGAGCAAGGCAGCTTCGTCGTCGCGGACATCCCCGGGCTCATCGAGGGCGCCGCGGAGGGCAAGGGCCTCGGCCACCAGTTCCTCCGGCACCTTCAGCGCACGCGGACGCTGCTCCACCTCGTCTCGCTCTCCCCGACGGAGGCCGAGACCGTGGCGCACCGCTACCGCAGCTTGCGCAACGAGCTGGCCACCTACGACACCGAGCTCGCCGAGAAGCCCGAGATCGTCGTGCTCACCCAGCGCGACACGGTGGATGACGAAGCCGAGGCCGAGGCCCGCGAGGCGCTCGTCGAGGCCGGTGCGGGCGAGGTCTTCGTGATCTCCGCCATCGCGGGGGACGGCGTGCCGGCGCTCCTGCGGCGCACGTGGTCCCGCATCAGCGAGATCCCCCGGTCGTGATCGGGCTCCTCGCGGTGCTGGGCTGTGCCGGCCCCGTCGAGGACGCCCCGCCGCCGCTCCCCTTGGCCGCCGAGCAGGCCACCTTCGCCACCCTGACGGGCCTCGGCTCCTACCGGATGCAGGCCTCCGTGCGCCGAGCGACGGGCGGCGAGGGCACCGTCGAGATGGTCGGCACCGAGACGGTGGAGCTCCGCTGGAAGGATGCGGACCACTGGTCCTACGTCCAGCGCCGGGACGACCGCGTGCGCACCGAGGTGGTCGTGTGGGACGCCGTGGCCTGGGCCAACGGCGGCCAGGGGCCCCTGGTACGCAAGGGGGACGCCGAGCCCTACCGCGTGCAGCTGGCGGCCACCTGGGACCCCTGGGAGCGGGCCCTGGAGAGCCTGGCCGCGAGCATCCGCCTGGAGCCCGTGGGTGCCGACCTCGTGGACGGGCGGCGGGCGCAGCGCCACACCCTCGTCGTCGTGCCGCCCCCCGAGAAGCGGCGGCGTGGCTGGACCGTCACCGCCGTCGAGGGCGACGTGTGGATCGACGAGGCGACGGCCGTGCGCCTCCAGGGAAACGTCCGGGTGGAGGCGTCGTCGGGAGCGCGGACACGGCAGGTGGCCCTCTCCTTCGCGATCGACGGTGTGGGCCTCGATCCGGAGGTTTCCGCGCCTCGCGGAGACAAGCCATGACTTGCCCGGCCCCGGCCGCGCCTGTATGGTAGAATCCCTGACGGAGCCCCAGATGGTGCCAGCGCTCTCATTCGCGTCGATGGTCGCCTTCTTTCCTGCCGCCTACGCCGGCCCTCAGGAGGCGTCCGCGCACGTGAGCCCGAGCACTGCGGCCCCCGCGGTGCTCGCTTCCGCCAGTGTTGACGCCACGGCCGCCAGCCACTGCGCCCGCGCCGGTGAGCTCATGGGCAGCAACTGCTCCTACACGACCGGCATGATGGCGCGTCGCGTCCTCGAAGAAGGGCAGGACTGGTCCTTCATCGGGCAGCTCACCGGCGGGGCGAACAACCTCGTCAGCATGGTGGCCGCGCCCTACACCGCATCCGAAGGCGTCCACGTCATCGCCAACGAGCTCGTCGAGCTGATGGCGGTCGAGGGCCACACCGCTGCCCGGCTCTCGCTCGCCGGCAAGCTCCTCGAGGTGGATGGCGTGCGCTATGTTGTCCTTACCTCTTTCAAGGTGATCAACGCGTGAAGTCCGTGAGGTGCCGTCATCGAGTCCCTTGAACTGGCCGCCGCCGCTGCGCGGTTCGCGTCCCTCCGGAAGGCGGAGGACGTCACCGTGCTCGACCTGTCCGGTGTTGCTTCGTACTGCGACAGCTTCGTGATCTGCACCGGCACGAGCCGGCGGCATGTCCGGGCCCTCGCCGAGGGGATCATCGAAGACCTCCGCCAGGTCGGCCAGCGGCCGATTGGTGTCGAGGGCCTGGATGCGTCCCGGTGGATCCTGATCGACTTCGGTGACGTGCTCGTGCACGTCTTCGACGAACCGATGCGGGGATTCTACGATATCGAGGCGATGTGGGCCGATGCGCGCCGCATCTCCGTCGACGCCCCGCAGGCTCCGTCCCGAGGGGCCGTCGGGCAGACGCGGGTGTGAAGCTCGTCGCGAGCTCGGTCCGCTCGGGTCGCGTGCCCTGGGCGGACGAGGCCTGTGCCGACTGGGGACGGCGCATCACGCGTCACTTCCCCTTCGAGGAGCGGGTCATCCGCCCGTCGACCGCGCTGGCCGAGGCCGAGGCGCTGCTCGCGAGCGTGCCGACGCGCGGCCGCCTCATCGTGCTCGACGAGCGCGGAGAGGACATCAGCAGCACGGCCCTCGCCGCCTTGCTGGAGCGTTGCGCCCAGGACGGCGTGACCTCGGTGGTGTTCGCGATCGGAGGCGCCTACGGGCACGCCCCCGTCGTGCGCGAGCGCGCGTGGAAGGTCATCCGCCTCTCTTCCATGGTGATGGCGCATGCGGTGGCGCGAGTGGTGCTGATCGAGCAGGTCTACCGGGCCTGCACAATTCGCAAGGGAGAACCGTATCACCACGAGTGAAACGCAAAATTCGGCAAAGCTGGTCGCGCCCGTTTGAAGATCGAGCCTGTGAAAAAAGTGTCTCGAGGGGGGTCTGCGGAGTCGGTCTCGATTTGTCAGGGAGATCCTGACCCATGCGAACAAATCAAAATAACGCATGCGCCGAAGGGCAGATAAACCGCAAATTACCTCGATTGACAGCGGAACCGGCGGTGAGCATTGATCCGCCCATGCTCGAAGTCGTCTCCTGCCTGGGCATCGATCGCTGCGTCGCCTGTGCCTCGTGTCCGCCCGTCGCGGCGCGGGGTGCACTTGACGGACACCTGTGTCACACCTGTCTCGACGGGATCCCGGATCGCCTCCAACGGCTCCCGGTGCTTCCGCCCGGCATCACCTCCGGGTGGTACCTCGGCAGCTATGCGGGCCCGGTGGGCGCCATGGTGCGTGCCGGGAAGTACGAGGGCAACGAGGCGATCTTGTGGGCACTCGGTCGGCACTGCGGGCGTCACCTCGACGTGAACGCCGTCGACTCCGTGGTGGCCGTCCCGTCGAGCCCGTGGCGTCGGCTCGTCCGGGGAATCAACCCCGCCGACCTGCTCGCCTACCCGGTCGCCGCGCACCAGGGCATCCCGTTGTTCCATCCGCTGGTCCGTCGGCGGGCGCAGTCGCAAGCCCGCGTCGGCCGGGTCCTGCGCGCGGGCAACGCGCGTGGCGCCTACCGCGTGACCTGCCCGGTACAGGGCCGAGTGCTCCTGGTCGACGATGTCGTGACCACGGGGAGCACGGCCCGCGCGTGTGCCGAGGAGCTGCTCGCCGCCGGGGCCGACGAGGTCCATCTGCTCGTGATCGCCGCGTCTCCTGGGGGAATTGTCCCAGAATCTTGACAATGTACGACGAGAGCGCCAGCCCTCCGGTGCGTATGTAGTTCTCGAAGCGCACACACGGCGGCACGCGGCATCCGCGACCTCTGGCACAGAGGTTGCAAGCGATGACGGCGGGGTCCCAGCGCAGCGGACACCAGGAGCGCCAGATGACCATCAACACGAACCTCGGCGAGCTCATCTCGACCATCTACGAAGAGTTCCTCGCTCAGTACGGCGACGAGGAGCTCGCGAGCGTAGCGACCGCGGCGGTCATCAACGATCTGCTCACGACGTCCGGACCCCGGCGCGCGGAGCGGGAAGAAGCCGCCTAGTTGCACCCCGGCGCCCCCTCCGGGCGGCGCCAGGCGAGGTGCGAGTCGCGCTGACGGAGGGCACACCTCGGGCGCGTGTTCGCGATAGCATCGGGGGGACAGACGGCGGCGCCGAAGCTTCGCCACATGTCCTCCCCCCGATGGACCCCCTCCCCGCCAGCCCCCTGAAGCCCGGCGCCTCTGACCCGCTTCGGCGCCTCTGGGGGCCGATCACCATCCGGGTGGCGTGGGACTTGCTGCGTGCGGGTGTGCAACCGCGCCCCCCGACGCTCCGCGCCGCGCGGGACCACGCGCTCTGGCGCCTCCCGGCGGACGCGGGGCTCGCGGACGCGGAGGCCCGTGCGAGCGCTGCCGTGGAGGACTTCCTCGCGCGGTGCGCCGGGCGCTACGCCGCGGCCGAGCCCGATCCCGACCTCGACGTGCTGACCTCCCCCATCTGGCGGGAAGCCATCCTCGCGGCGTCGGACCCCATCCACGACGCCGTGCTGCGGCTCCACTACGCCGACGGCCTGCCCCTCGAAGAGGTCGAGCGCCGCACCGGCATCGAGACCGCCCTCCTCCGCGGGGCCCGGGACGCCGTGCGCGAGCTCGCCCGCGAGGTCGTCGGAGAGGACGGTGTCTCGCTCGAAGGGTGGGAGCCCGCGCGGCTCGACCGCCTGCTCGTGCGCATCGCGACCGCCGCGGGTGACCTGTGCCCGGGCCCTGGCGGCCTCGCCACCGAGCACGGGCGCGCCCACGCCGAGGGCTGCCCCCGCTGCTCCCGCGCGCTCCGGATGTTCCGCGAAGGCGTGCTCTCCCCCGGGGACCTCTTCCCGCCGGAGGACGGCGCCTGCCTCCCCACCTCCACGGTCGACCTCTGCTGCATCGGCGTCCACCCCGACGCCCGGAAGCACGCGCGCGCACTGGCGAAGGCGCTGGGAGACGCCGCGCGGCTCCTCCCCGAGGACGTACTCCTCATCGACACCGCCCGCGTGGACCTCCAGCCCCTGCTCGTCCAGGCGTCCGAGCGCGGCGCGCCACCCGCGGCCCGTCTGCGGATCGTCCGCCGCACGGTCGCCGGGCGTTGGGTGCCCCGGGCGGTCATCGGCCCGGGCGTCGAGACCCTCCTGACGGCCCTGCCCGGCATGGCCTGGGGCGAGGTCGAGGGCATGGAGCCGCTGCCCGAGCCGCTCCCGCCGCCCCCCTCCGCGGCCCGCTACTGGGTGGGCGCCGCGTTCGTGGCCCTCCTGGCGGTGGCGGCGGGCGTGTGGACGTTCCAACCCGGCGTTCCGCCGACCGACGTGGCGCTCGAGGCCCACGCGCAGCCCGGCGCCGTCCTCTTCGACACCGACGACGACGCCTGGGTCGAGGTCATCGCGCTCCGGGACGGTCGGGCCGAGGTCGTGTTCCACAGCGACACCCCGGGCGCCAAGGGCGCGCTCGCCACGGGGGACGGCCGCTTCCGCCTCGAGACCGAGGCCGACGCCCTGGTCCTCGTCGCGAGCCGTGTCCGCCTCGACGGCGTGGAGCGCGTGCTCGGCGTGCTCCCCCCGAGCGACGTGCGCCCGGTCGACGTGCTCGTGGCCCGGCTCCGCGAGCGCTACGTCGGCGCCGCGGTCGTGGGCGTGCCGTGACGATGTCGCCGCCGCGATGCGCGGGCCTGGGATAGTCGTCACCATGGCCTTCACCCCCCTGGACATCCTCCAGAAGCAGTTCGGACCCGCCCGAAAGGGTGGCTACGACCCCGAGGAGGTCCATCGCTTCCTCGACCTCGCGCGCGAGGCCTGGGAGGGCACCCTGAAGGAGAACCTCCGGCTGCGGGAGGAGCTCGCCGCGCTCGACGCCGCGGTGGACGCCCTGCGCGGTGAGCAGGACGAGATCCGCCAGACCCTCGTGCTCGCACGCCGCATGTCGGTGGACATGGAGAACACGGCCCGCCGCGAGGTCGATGTGCTGGTCGGCGAAGCGCGGCTGGAGGCGGAGCGGATCCTCGCGGCCGCCCACGAAGAGCGCCGCGCGATGCAGGAGGAGCTCGTGCACCTGAAGTCGACGCGGCTCCATCACCTCGCGCAGATGCGGGCCCTCGTCGACGCCCACGGACGGATGCTGGATGCTATCGAAGCTCAGGAATAGCGGAGATCCCGGGCGGATCGACCTGCACATGCACACCGATCGGTCGGACGGGCGCTTCCCGCCGGACGACGTCCTCGGGCGTGCGTTCGCCGGCAAGCTCGACGCCATCGCGGTTGCCGACCACGACCTCCCGAACGTGATCCCGGCGGGCGTGCACCAGCGCGACGGCCGCGAGCTCCGCCTCATCGCGGCGGCCGAGCTCTCCGGGAGCCACGCCGGGCGCGAGCTCCACCTCCTCGTCTACTTCCCGGGCGACATGCCGCAGGCGTTCCGGGACTTCCTCCGCGACCGCGCGCGCATCCGCGCCGATCGCTACGACGCCGCCGTGGCGAAGCTCGGCTTCGCGGACCTCGCCATCGCCGACGACAGCGCGCGGTCCGGCGAGCGCAGCCTCACCCGTCACCACCTGTTCCACGCGCTGAAGGCCGGCGGCCACGTCCGCGACATGCGCGAGGGCTTCACGCTGCTCGGCGGGTCCGGGGTGGTGCCGCTCATCGAACTGCCCTTCGTGGACGCCATCCGCGCCGCGCGCGCCGCCGGCGGCCTGACGAGCTGGGCGCACCCCTCCCTGGTCGACGCCCAGGCGTGGACCGCCACGTTCGTCGCGGCCGGCCTCCAGGGGCTGGAGGGGGTTCGCCCGCACATCGACCGCCGCACGCGCAACGGCTTGAAGGTGCTCGCCGACCAGCACGGCCTGCTCCTCACCGGCGGCTCCGACTGGCACGGGTGGCACGAGTCCCCGCTCGGCACCTTCGCGGTCACCGGAGAGCGCGCCCGCGAGTTCATCGAGCGCCTCGACCGGTCCCGGCCGACGCCTCCGGCCGACGCGCCCGCCCCGTGACGCGGCCCGCCCACCGCCCGCTCGT
>JAUXTN010000121.1 GCA_030684355.1 Pseudomonadota bacterium | reverse complement strand
CCCGCGGCGAGGGCCATCGCGGCGATGAACGCCGTGACGCCGACCTGACGGCCGCGGCCGGGCGTCGCCACCGCCGGGCTGCGGCTCGGGACGGGGCGGCTCTGGACGGGGCTGCGGATCGGCGCGGCGATCGACACCAGCGGGGGCGCGGAGGTCCGGGCGCTCGCGAGGAGCTGGTCGAGGAAGGCCTCCCGACCGGAGGCCGAGGCCGGCGCGCGGGCGAGGGCACGCGCGCGGGCGGGGTGCCGCGCGGCGGTAACGTCGGGGTCGAGGGTGTCGTCCGCCGAGTCGCGCGGATCGGCGCGATCCAGCTCGTGCTCCAGCGGATCGAGGGCGTCCTCGTCGATCTGGGCGGAGAGCCGCGCGGCGAGGGCCGGCGGCGGCGCGTCGAACGACATCCCGCCGAGCAGGTCGGGGAGCGCGGACATGTCGGCCCAGGCGCGGGCGAGCGTCGGATCGGCGGCGATGCGGGCGCGCAAGGCGGCCTCGCTCGCCGGGTCGAGATCGCCTGCAAGGAGGCGCGAGAGTTCTTCGTACATCATCACGGGCCTCCCAGGATTTCCATCAGGCGCGCTCGCGCCCGGTGAAGCCGCGACTTGATCGTCCCCACGGGGACTCCCTCCTCTTCGGCGATGTCCTCGAGCGCGACCCCGTGGACGTGGTGAAGGATCACGACGCGCCGATGCACGTCGGGCAGTTGCGCCAGCGCGCCCTCCAGCCGCCCGAGCTCCGGGCGGGGCGTCACGCTGACCGAGAGCTCATCGTCCGGATCCACCGCGATCCCGCGCACCTTGCGGCGCCGATGACGGTCCACGAGGTGCCGGTGCGTGATCCGCGCCACCCAGGTCTTCACCGAGGCGGGCCCGGCGGGATCGAACCGGGGCAAGGCGCGCAGCACCTTCTCCCAGATCTCCTGGCAGGCATCCTCCGGGTCGGGGTCGAGCTGGCGGCAGATCGACCAGACCACGGGCGAGAGGCTCTCGATCAAGGAGCGCCGGGCCTCCGGGTCTCCCTCGATGGCCAGCGCGAGCAGGGTTCCGGATGCGAGCTGGGGCGACAACGGGGTGGTCCACATGGGGGCTTCGTCACCCTACACGCGGGGGCGGTGGATCGCGTTCCCGAATTCTTGTCCTTTTTTCGCGCGCGAGCCGGCCGCGCGCGCGGCCGGGTGCCGGCCTTCCTTCGCGCCCGAGGGCGGGGAGCGTCCCTCGCGCCCGCGCGGGGACGCGCGGTCTTGAAGCCCAATCCCAGACGTGGCACCAAGCGCGAGCGGGACGCTTGCTACGGTCGTGACGGAAGCCCAAGCGCTGCCGTCAAGTAAAATTCTGCTGGCATTGAATATTGGTTCAACCTCGACTGTTCGGTGTGACACGCGAAGTTCGTTTGCGCGCGCTCATGGTCAGGCATACCGGAACTGCAACTGGAGGGAAACATGCGCATTGTGCGTCATGGCCTGCTTTTGCTGCTTCCGATGATTGGTTGTGCGGCTTCTCAATCGGCGAATGACAAGGAGTCGGGGGAGCTTGCCAACCCGGACGCCCCTTGCGATGCCTCCGCGGAGACGTGTGACGGCGTCGACAACGACTGCAACGGACTGGTGGACGACCAGGCCTCCGACGCGGGCACCTGGTACCTCGACGCGGACGCCGACGGCCACGGCGACGGCGCCAGCCCGATCGTCGCGTGCGCGGTGCCGGACGGCGCGGCCTCCCTCGACGACGACTGTGACGACCAGGACGCCGCCGTGCATCCCGCCGCGGGCGAGGTGTGCAACGAGCTGGACGACGATTGCGACGGCGCGGTGGACACCGCGGACTCCGACCTCACCGAGGCCTGCGAGACCGACACGGGTGGGGACACCGGCGAGGAGCCGGGGACGGCCGCGTACCCGGGCGACCTGCTGGACCTCACCAATTGGAAACTGACCCTCCCCACGGGTGAGGCGGAGACCCCCGAGGAGATCTCCCAGCCCGAGCTCGCGACCTTCGTGAGCGATCCCTACTTCACGCTGAACGCGGGGCGGAGCGGGGTGCTCTTCAACGCCCCGGCCGGCGGGGTCACCACGAGCAACTCCGGCTATCCGCGGTCCGAGCTGCGCGAGATGACGGACGGCGGCGCGACCCGGGCGGATTGGTCGACCACCTCCGGTGTCCACACCATGACCATCACCGAGGCGATCACGCACCTTCCGGAGGTGAAGCCGCACGTGGTGGCCGGCCAGATCCACGACGCCGAGGACGATGTCGTGATGATCCGGCTGGAGGGCTCCACCCTCTTCGTCGAAGGCGGCGGGGAGAACCTCGGCGTGCTCGACGCCGACTACGTGCTCGGCACGGAGTTCACGGTGCGCTTCGTGGCCGCGGACGGGATGATCGAGGTATACCACGACGACATGACGGCGCCCGCGGTCAGCGTCGCCCGTGACACCACCGGCTGCTATTTCAAGGCCGGCGCGTACACCCAGTCGAACCCGGAGCGCGGCGAGGCGCCGGACGCGTACGGCGAGGTGGAGATTCGTGACTTGGTTGTTACGCACGAATAGCTCACCCGCGTATAGGGGAGCGGCGATGCGCGTCGAGCGGCTCGCCGCCTCGCCGCTCCCCATTCCGCGTGAAGCGGGCCGGGCAGGCCCGCGGCGGGGGCCAAACCTCGGCCTCGTACACACGGAAGGGCGCGTTCAAGCCCATGGACGACCGATCCCCCGAGCCTAGATCCGTGACTGTTCCTGCGAGGAGCAGTCGTGCATCTTCCAGACTTTGATCGCGCCCGCCAATGGATGTTCCAGTCGGCGCTGCCGTTCTGGGCCCACGCGGGCGTCGACCCCGCCCACGGCGGATTCCACGAGGCCCTCGACCTGAAGGGCCGCCCCGCGCGCGGCGGGTTCCGGCGGCTCCGCGTGACGTGCCGCCAGATCTACGTCTTCTCCCACGCCGCGACCCTCGGGTGGGACGGTGGGCTGCCCGTCGCGCGCCTCGGGTTCGAATACCTCCTCTCCCGCGGTTGGATGGGCCCCGACAAGGGGTGGGCCCGCCGGTTGACCCCGTGCGGGAAGGTGCTCGATGCCACCCCCGACCTCTACGATCACGCCTTCGTGCTCTTCGCGCTCGGCTGGCTGCACCGCGCCAACCTGGACCCCGAAGCGCTGGTCTGGGCGCACCGGACCCTCGACTTCCTGGAGGCCCACATGCGGCATCCATCGGGGCTCGGGTTCCTCCACTCCCGGCCGGCCCGGGGCTGGCGCCTCCAGAACCCCCACATGCACCTCCTGGAAGCGGCCTTGGTGCTCTACGAGACCAGCGGGCACGCGCGGTTCGCCGCGCTCGCGGGCGAGATCGTCACGCTCTTCACGACCCACTTCTTCGACCCCCGCACCGGGACCCTCGGCGAGTCGTTCACCGAGGACCTCGCTCGCGCCCCGGGCGAGGACGGACGCCTCACGGAGCCGGGCCACCAGTTCGAGTGGGCCTGGATCCTCGCCAGCTACCAACGGTTGCTGGGCGAGCCCGTGGGAGATGTCGCCCGCTCGCTGGTGGCGTTCGGGGAGCTCCACGGGGTCGATCGCGCGACCGGAGCCACCTACAATTGCGTGCGGGACGACGGCACGGCGCTCGACCGCGGCTCCCGCACCTGGCCGAACACCGAGCGGATCAAGGCCCACATCGCGCTCTTCGAGCTCCACGGGACCGATCCGTGTGTACCGCTCGCCCAATCGACCCGCCTGCTGCTGGAGCGCTACCTGGCGCATCGCCCCGCGGGCACGTGGCTCGACCACTTCGACGGGGACGGCCAGCCCATCGCGGTGACCATCCCCACCGCCACGCTGTACCACCTGTTCGTGGCGTTCGCCGAGCTCCTGCGGGTGGAGCCCGCGCTGCGCGCCCTGGCGCACCCCCAGGACCGCCGCGCGACGCCACGAGCGCTTGCTCCGCTGGTCATCCGCGACCGGGTGGGTAGCTTGGATAGGGGCAAGGGAGGAGTTTGAGGCAGAGGGGCGCGGGGTCCGAGCACCCACGCTGACGCCGATTCGAGAGGTTCCCCGGTGGCCAGAGGCGGCCACGTGGTGAGCCGTGCCCGGTCTAACGGGCAGAACGCTCGGAGGGAGCCAGCACGTCCCCCGGGCTCGTGGGTCCATTTCGCCAGGGGACTGGCAGGAGGACGTCGTTGAAGATCGCCGTAGTCGGACTTGGTTACATCGGCTCCGTCAGCTGTGGGTGCCTCGCGCACCTCGGCCACGAGGTGGTCGGTCTGGACATCGACCCGCACAAGGTCGACGCGCTCGCGGAGGGCCGGCCCCCCGTCATCGAGCAGGGCCTCGCCGCCCTCGTGGCGACCGCCCATCAGGAGGGGCGCCTCACCGCGACCCACGACGTGGACGTGGCGCTCGCCGGCAGCGACGTGGCGCTGGTGTGCGTCGCGACGCCATCCCGCCCGGACGGGGGCGCGGACGACTCGCAGCTCATCGCGGCGGTCGAGGCGATCGGGCAGGGGCTCCGCCGCGCGGGCCGCGACACGTACACCGTGATCGTTCGCTCGACGTGCCTGCCGGACGTGCACCGGAGGCTCCAGGCCATCCTGGCGACATCGTCGGGACTCTCGTACGAGCAGGGCCTCGGATACGCGAGCAACCCCGAGTTCCTGCGGGAAGGCAGCGCCGTCGAGGACTTCTTCGCGCCCCCCAAGATCGTCTTCGGGGCCCGAGGCAAGGGGGCGGAGGCGGTTTGTCGGGATCTCTACCTGGGGATCGCCGCGGAGACCTTCTTCATGGACCCCGGCGCCGCGGCGCTCGTGAAGTACGCGGACAACTACTACCACGCGGTGAAGGTCACCTTCGGCAACGAGATCGGGTTGCTGTGTCAACAGCTCGGCGTGGATCCGTACGCGGTGATGGACGTGTTCTGCAAGGACCGCAAGCTGAACATCTCCTCGCGCTACCTGCGCCCGGGCGCGCCGTTCGGCGGGTCGTGCCTGCCGAAGGACGTGCGGGCGCTCCGCCACGTGTCGCGCGAGATGGACGTGCCGCTGAAGATGCTCCAGGGCGTCGACGCGTCCAACCGCTACCAGATCGAGCGGCTCGTCGCGCGGATCGAGGCCGCCGACCCCGTCGCCGTCGGCTTCGTGGGGCTGTCGTTCAAGGAGGGCACCCCCGATCTGCGCGAGTCCCCGTTCCTCGAGATCCTCCGGCGGCTCGTCGCCCGGGGGCGCGTGGTCCGCGTCTACGATCCGCTCCTGCTGGAGATGGTCGCGACCCCCGACCATGACCCCATCGCCGAGCTCCGGCCCCACCTCGCCGAGGACCTCGCCTCCCTGGCGGTCGCGTGCGACTACCTCATCGTGACCCAGAAGCTGGGGACCCAGATGTGGGACGGGCTGCAGATCGGCCGCGAACACCACCTGCTCGACCTGACGGCCGATGCCGACTTGCGTCGTTTCGGGACGTACGAAGAGCTGTACCGGTGACCCCCATCCACCCGTCCGAGGCAGGCCGATATGATTGAAACCCGACACCTGGCTGCGTGCCGTCGAAAGCACACACGGGTTGGCACCGCCCTGACCGTGGAGCTTGGGCCCGACCTGCTGGACGTGGTGGATTGGAGCCCGGAGGGGCTGCGCGTGGCGGTGTGGCCGGCGGCGCTCCCCCAGGACGAGGTCGTGACGGTCGTGGTCGCGGCCGCCGTCGAGGGGATGTGGATGTCGTTCCAGGCCGACGTCCGGGTGGTCCGCCGCGCACCGCTCGGTCCGGAGGTGGGGCTGGCCTTCGTGTCGCTCCCGGCTTCGGGTCGCGAGCTCCTGGAGTACCTCTCGCAGGCGGCGATCGACGGCGAGACCGTCAGCGCCGTCGGCCTCCTGGGGCGCGTCGACCCGACGCTCCTGACCGCGGGCCAGCCCACGGGCGGCCCCGTCACGGCGCTCACCACGGCGGCGGCCCCCGCGCCGTCCCCGCCGCCCGTCGAGCCGCCGCGGCCCACCCCCGCGACATCGTCGGCCTCGCCGGTGGGCCGGCGGGTCCGCACCGTGCTCTACCTGGTCGCCGGCGTGCTGTTGACCGCCTACATCGCCGACTCGCTGTATCGACGGGTGTGGCGCATCGAGGTCGACACGGCCTCGCTCGTGGCCCCGACCGCGCGGATCGTGAGCCCGGCGGATGGCGTGATCCAGGCGCTCGAGGTCGCCCCGGGGGACCACGTCGGCGCGGGCGCCGAGCTGTTCCGCGTCGAGTCGCCGAGCATCCAGGCGGAGGTGGACCGCGCCACGCTGGAAGCCGCCCAGGCGGACGTGCGGGTGGCGGAGCTGGAGGCCGAGCGCGACGCCCAGGAGGAGCGCCTCTCCATCCATGGGCGCATCGTCCGGAACCGGATCGAGTCGGGGCGCGCGCAGGTGTCGTTGCTGGAGAACCGCCTGGCCATGGCCGCCGCGCAGGTGGCGCGCCTGGAGGCGCTCGTCGGGAACGGCATCTCCCCGGTCGAGGTGGATGCCGAGCGCGCGCGCTGGGCGGCGCTTGCCGGCACGGTCGAGCAGGCGCGCACCTCGCTCGCGACGGATGAGCGCCGGCTCATCGCCGCCCGGGGGGGCTACTACTTCGACGGCACCGGCATCGAAGAGGGCCTGCCGGAGGTCGAGGCCGCCCTCGTCGCGGCCATCTCCGAGCGGGACCTGGAGAAGTCCCAGCTCGCCACCCGGCAGGCGCACGCGGCGGCGGCGCAGATCGGGCGGGCGCCGTTCGCGGGGCGGCTGGCCCAGGTGCTCCAGACCCAGGGGACCCCGGTGCGCCAGGGCAACCTCGTGGTCGTCCTGGAGCGCGACGACGAGCGGCGCGTGGAGGCGTGGGTCACGCGCCAGCAGGCCGAGTACGTGCGGCTCGGCGACACCGCCCGGGTCACCGTCGCGGGGTTGGGGCGCACCTACGACGCCACCGTGCGATCGATCTTGAGCGACGCCTTCGCGAGCGGGCAGATGGCGGCCGCGGGGAAGGACCCCCGGCTCCAGGTCATCCTGGAGCTCGGCGGCTACGCGGGTGCCCCCGACTCCCGGGAGGCCGCCGTGCGCGAGCTGCGCGACGCCTCCGCCGTGGGGCTGCCCGCGGTGGTGAGCTTCGCGCGGAGCTGGCGGTGAGGCCCGCCCTGGCGGCCCTCCTGGTCGCCGCGCTGGCGGGGTCGGGGGGCACCGCCCTGGCCGCGCCGGACCGGGCCGCCGGGGGCGCCGTGCACGGGCGGGACCAGTTGCCCGGCTGGAACGGGGGAGCGCTCCAGCTAAGCGCCGCCACCCGGGCGCGCGTGGTCGAGGAGGCCAACCGCGCGGTCGTCCGCCCGCCCTGTCCAGTGGTGCAGTTGGCAGGCGCGGGGTCGGACGACCTCGTGGACCCCCAGGTCATCGCGACCCGCGCCGCGTTCGAGGACGCCGACGACGCGGTGATCCTGGCCCTCGCGTGGCGCAGCACCGGCGAGTCCCGGTACCGCGACGCCGTGGCCGCGCGGCTCGTCGCGTGGGCGCGCACCAACGTGCCGACCGGCCACCCCATCGACGAGACCCGTCTGGACAGCCTCGTCCAGGCGTACGTGCTCGTGCGGGAGGCGCTGTCCCCACAGGACGACGCCGTGGTGCGCGCGTGGTTCACGGAGCTGCGCGAGCGCAAGCGGGCGTGGCGCTTCGGCCCGCGCACGAGCGTGAACAACCACCGCACCCACCAACTGAAGATGCTGCTGTTGCTCGACGAGGCGATGGGGGACGACGCCGCGTTCGCCGCGGACCGGGCCGCCGCCGAGGCCCACGCGGCGCGCAACCTCGATGCCACGACCGGCGAGAGCGTCGACCTCCGCGAGCGGAGCGCGCTGTACTACCACGCCTACGATCTCGACGCCTGGCTGGAGATCCTGCTCCTGACCCGGTGCTGCGCCCACCCCGTCGCCGCGGCCTACCAACTGTTGGAGCGGCGGCTTCGGGACGGGGACATGGCAGGAGAATTCCGGGGGTCCGTCTCGCCGCTCGACGCCGCCCGGGCCCGTGCCGGCTACGGCTACGGGGCGGCAGGCTCGACGTTCGATCCGGAGCGCGCGGAGCACGTCCGCCTCGCCTACGGGGCGTTCGACCCCGCCCAGGTCTCGCCCGCGGCCCTCGCCGTGACCGCCGCGTCCGTCCAACGACGCAACCTCTACTCGCTCGCACGGTTGGAATCGTGGCACCGGTAAGCGGCGAGCCCGAGCGGTTCGATTGGCGCTGGCGCGACGTCGCGGGGCTCTACCTCTACTTCGTGGTCCTCGTCGCCGGGATCCTGGCCCTGCCGGCCGACATCCTCGGCACGCCCATGGCGCGCGGCATCTTCGGGGGCCTCGGCCTCCTCGGGGTGTGGCGCTTCGCCTGGTGGTTCACCCACTTCATCCGGGCCCAGATCTACACCCGCGTGGTGTACGCGCGGCTCCGGCGCGAGGGCGAGGCCTTGTGGGCGCGCGGCTGGCGGCCCCGCGAGGTCGCCTTCATGATGACCACGTTCAAGGAGGACCCGGCCACCACCCGGGCCGTCCTGGACAGCATCGTGAGCGAGCTCGTGCAGCTCGGCGTGCCGGGCCGCCTGGTCATCGGGAGCGGGCACGCGAGCGACGAGGAGGTCATCACCGCGCACCTGGCGACGGTGCAGGCGCCGGTGAAGCTGGAGGTGGTGTTCGTCCGCCAGACGCTGCCCGGCAAGCGCATCGCCATCGGGTTGGCGCTCCGTGCCATGTCCCGGATCGGCATCGGCGGGGACACCCCCGTGGTGTTCCTCGACGGGGACAGCTTGATGGCGCCGGGCTGCCTCGCGCGGTGCCTGCCCATCTTCGAGCTCGAACCGAAGGTGGACGCGCTCACCACGTTGGAGCGCGCAATCGTGCGCGGGCCCATCTTGATGCAGAAGTGGCTCGACCTGCGATTCGCCCAGCGTCACCTCACGATGAACTCGCACGCGCTCTCCAAGAAGGTCCTCACCCTGACCGGGCGCCTCTCGGTGTACCGGGCCCGAGCCGTGCTCGACGAGGCGTTCATCTCCACGGTCGAGGAGGACTACCTCGACGATTGGTTGTGGGGCCGCTTCCGCTTCCTGTCGGGCGACGACAAGAGCACCTGGTACTGCCTCCTGCAGCGCGGCGCCGAGATGCGCTACGTGCCGGACGCGCTGGTCTACACCATCGAGCGGCTCGACGGCTCCCTGTTCGACCGCGTCATCCAGAACCTGCTCCGTTGGTCGGGGAACATGCTCCGAAACGGGCGCCGGGCCATCCGCCTGGGGCCGACCCGGGTCGGGTTCTTCATCTGGTGGTGCATCGTCGACCAACGCATCGCGATGTGGAGCTGCCTCGCCGGGCCCGTGGCGCTCATTGGCGGCGGGCTCCTCCTGGACCCGGCGCTCCTCGTCACCTTCCCGCTCTGGGTCATGCTGACCCGCGGCGTCCAATCCTGCCTGCTGTTCCCGTACCACCGCCGGATCGACGTGTCGTTCCCGTTCGTCCTCTACTTCAACCAGATAGCCGCGAGTGTGATCAAGATCTACATCCTCTTCCGCCTGCCGGTGCAGCGCTGGGCGAACCGCGGTGACCAGCGTGCCAACGATGCGTTGGGCCACGGGTGGCGTTGGAAGAGCTGGATGGCCTCGTACCTCACCACCCTCTGGATCTCGGTGTTCGTGTTCGGTGTCCTCCTCTTGACGGGGACCCTGCCGGACCGCCCGCTCGCCTACGTGGTTTCTTTCCTTGACACGTTCCTTTGACCTGCGGTGCTTCCGATACACGTGACTTTGACACAGGAGTCTCCATGCGCCACCGATGCATTGGTTCCCGTCTTGCCCTGCTCCTCCTCGCCGGGGGCCTGGCACCACAAGCCGCCCTCGCCGATGCGAGCTGCACCGCGGAGAGCGTCCGATGGGCGGGGATGTCCAACCGGCTCTACGTCTCGGGGGACGTGCGTTGCACCCTCACCGAGCTCAAGGCGCTCGCCCCCGTCGAGACGCCGTTGCAGCTCGTCGATCCGGCCCAGCACATCTGGTTGCTCGGGGCAAACCTCATCCTCGACGGCGGCGCAACCCTCGTCCTCGACGGCGTGAAGCGCGGCGGGGACGTGAACGAGCTGCGCTTGAAGAGCAACAACGACTCCGACCCCACCGCGTGGGTGGAGGTGCGCGCGCAGCACGGCACGCTCCTCATCCGGAGCACCAAGGTCACCTCGTGGGACGAGGCCGCCGGCGGCCCCGACCTCGAGTACGACACCGGGCGCGCGTTCGTCCGCGCCGTGTCCTACCTGGACGTCGACGGCACGACCGCCCGCGAGTCCCGCATGGACGTCATCGACAGCGAGATCGCCTACCTCGGCTACTACGCCGCGGAGTCGTACGGACTCGTCTGGAAGGTGCGGGCGACGACGCCCGACGTCTTCGACGAGGTCGACGTGCTCGGTGATGTCAAGGACTCGTTCATCCACGACAACTACTTTGGGATGTACACGTACGGGGCGTTCGGGATGAACGTCATCAACAACGAGGTCTACAACAACATCCAATACGGCATCGATCCGCACGACGACTCGGACATGCTCGTGTTCGAAGAAAACTTCACCCACGACAACGGCAACCACGGCTTCATCTGCTCGATGCGGTGCGACGGCCTCACCGTCCGCCACAACACGTCGAAGGCCAACGTCGGGACCGGGTTCATGCTCCACCGCGCCGTGCAGGACACGGTCGTGGAGTTCAACGTGGCGGAGGGCAACACGGACGCCGGGTTCGCCATCATGGACAGCCACCAGAACATCGTCCGTGACAACATCGCGCGGGGCAACAAGTACGGCGTGCGCCTAAGCGTCGGCGCCTCCGAGAACGTGATCGAGAACAACCAGCTCACCGACAACGGGCTGTACGGCATCTACATGTACCAGGGCACCGACCTGCCCACCATCAACGACGGGTGCCCCGCCGACAACGTGTTCGCCGGGAACGTCATCGCGCGGAGCGGCGACCGGGGCATCCGCGCCTCGTACGCCAACCGCAACGAGTTCCTCGACAACACCTTCCGCGAGAGCACCACGAGCGGCGCGTTCCTCCTCGACTCGATCGACAACGTGTTCGAAGGCAACGACATGGGCGGGGGCTACATCCTCCTGGAGGGCCTCTCCCCCAACACCGTCACCGACTCCGAATTCGCGTCGGTGATGTTGAAGGGCGGCGACGCCGTCATGGCCTTCAACGACACGACCGGCCGCATCTTCGACAACGACGTGGGCCTCCTCACGGCGGTCACCGCCGAGGGCTCGTCGTTGACGCTCACGAGCCTCATCAACCCCGGCATCATGTCGGTCGACGCGCTGGCCCTCTCGGTGCTCCCGGTGAGCGGCCAGCTCTCGGTCGACGTGTCGTCGTGGGCCCCGCCCAACCGGACCTGGACGGTCACGTCCGACACCGCCACCAGCGCGACGTTCACCGTCGGCGAGCTCACGCCCGGCGCCCGGCAGGTCTTGTGGGTGGACGGGGCGCGCGAGGGCTCGATCATGCCCACGGCCGAGGGCGAGGCGCACGTGACGGTGGACCTCGTGGTGGGTACGCGCACCTTCGCGCTGAAGGAGGTGGTCGGGATCGGCCCCATCGAGGCGGGCATCATCCCGGGCGCGCGGCCGCAGGGGATGGAGAGCACGACCGTCGGCCCCCGGCCCACCGCGCCGCCGGTCCCGTAGCCCGGCCGGCCGCACTCCGGCCCGCGCCCGGCCTTTCCATCGTCAGCGATCTTCCCGGCGGGTTTGGCAACCCACCGGGAAGATTCGGCGATTTCCTGTTCGGCGATGTATCGCAACCAATTCAACACAAGGAGCCGGCGTGACACTCCCGGTCGATTACTTCGCCGTCGTGCTCGCGGGGGGGCGGGGCACCCGCTTCTGGCCGCTCTCGCGGCGGGCGCTCCCCAAGCAGTGCCTCTCCCTCGACGGCGGGCCCACCCTGCTCCAACGCACCGTGGCGCGCACCGGCCTGCCACCCGAGCGGGTGCTGATCGTCACGGGCCCCGACATGGTGGCGGCGGTGCGCGAGCAGCTTCCCGGGATCGAGCTGCTCGTCGAGCCGAGCCCGCGCAACACGGCCGCGGCGATCGCGTGGGCGGCGTTCGAGGTGGAGCGGCGGGGGGGCGCGGGCTCCTACGTCCTGCCCTCCGACCACGTCGTGCAGGACGAGCCTGCCTTCCGCACGGCGCTCGCGACGGCGGCGGCCGTGGCGGAGACGGGGGCGCTCGTCACGCTCGGGGTGCGCCCCACCCGCCCCGAGACCGGCTTCGGTTGGATCGAGGTGGGGGAGGGCACGGGGCCCGACCGCCCGGTGCGCCGCTTCGTGGAGAAGCCCGGGCGTGCGGTGGCGGAGGCCCTGCTCGCCGGCGGGCAGCACCTCTGGAATGCCGGCATGTTCGTGTGGTCGTCGGAGGCGCTCCTGGCCGCGGTCGACACCCACCTCAGCGGCACCGCCGCGATGGTGGCGGGGCTCCGGAGCGGGAGCACGATCGCGGACGTGTGGGCGCTCGCGGAGGCCACGAGCATCGACTACGGCGTGCTCGAGCGCGCGGAGGGCATCCGGGTGGTGCCGGTGGACTTCGGCTGGTCGGACGTGGGGAGCTGGCCTGCGCTGCTCGAGGTCCTGCCGGCCGGTGAGGGCGGGGTCTCCGTCGCCGAGGCGGTGATCGCCATCCGCGCCGAGGGCAACGTGGTGCATGCGCCCGGGAAGGTCGTCGCCCTCCTCGGGGTGGACGGGCTGGTGGTCGTCGACACCCCGGATGCCCTGCTCGTCGCGCCCGTGGCGGACGCCCAGGACGTGCGCCTCCTCCTCGAAGAGGCGGAGCGGCGCGGCCTGGTCCGCCTCTCGTAGACGGCCCACGAACGAGAACCGCCGCCGGGAGCGCTCCCCGGCGGCGGTTTCGTCGTGGACCCCGCTCCCTCGTGGGTCAGGGGAGGTCTTCTCGCACCGAGGCGGGACGGTCGGCGAGGATGCTGAGGATGGCCTGGGGGTCGCAGCCCGCCTCCTTCCGTTGGTCGTCCTCGCACTCCGGGCCGATCAGGGCCCAGGTCTCCTGCATGTACCCGAGGAGATCGCCGTCTTCCCAGGTGTCGACCACGGAGCGCACCCGGGCGTCGAGGAGCGACTTGCATTGGGTGTCGCCGAGGCACGCGGTGGCCATGCGCCCGACGACGCCCTGGTACACCGACCCGCCGCCGCGGAACGCGCTGTCCTGGCCCCAGGGCAGGAAGTGCCATCGGTCGGAGCCCGTCGCGTGGTACAGCAGGTAGTTGTTGGTGTTCCGGACGTAGCTGTCCCAATTCGAGCTGGCGAACTCCACCGCCCACATCCCGAGCAGCGCGTCCCGGTCGAAGCGCTTGTCGATGACGTCGAGGATGTTGCCGCTCCCGAGCTCGGAGACGAGATCGCGCAAGTCCTCGCCCGGCACGAGCGGGTGGCCTTCCTTGAGCGCGTAGTAGGCCACGCCGCTCGAGGTGAGGTCGGCGTAGGTGTAGTGGGTGTCGTAGAGGTTGCCCTCGCTGTCGCCGGGGAACTGCCGGCGCAGGAAGCGCTCGTCCATCGACTCGACGATGCCGTAGAGCCCATAGGGCTCCCCGTTGACCTTCACGCGCGCATAGGCGTGCCGCGGCGCGGGCACGCCCACGTCCTCGTACAGGCGGTACGCGGCGTGCTCCCGCATCATCGTCGGGTCCGTGATCATGTTGTTCAGCGTCAGCCGGCGGACGCCCAGCAGCGTCTGCTTGTCGACCCACTGGCCGATGTCGATCTTGAAGGAGGGCTTGCCGTCGATCCCGCGGAACGTGCTGCTCCCCTTGAGCTTCAGCCCCACGTCGAGGCGGACGCCCCGGTAGCCGAGGGTGGCGTGGACGTCCGGCTCGCCTCGGCCGAGGAGGCTGGCGGCCTCGTCGGTGAGGGTGATTTCGAAGTCGTGGATCGTGCCCGGCTCTTCGTAGAGGAACGCGCCGGGGCCGTCGAGGGGCGTGGCGGGCGGCTCCTGGACGCGGGGTTCCAGCCGGAGAGGCGGTGCACCCAGGAGCAAGGCGAGAAGCGAGACCATGGAGCTCCCTTGAAGGCTACAGAAGAGGTAGGCCCGGGAGCGGTGGCGGTGTCACGAACCGGACCCCGCGACGGGATCTCGGCAGAATTCTGGGGTTCGACAGTGGACCCGCCCCGGTTCAACCCTATCCCATGAGTGGACGGGGGGAGGCATGTGGCTGCTATGGGTGGTGGCGGGGGGGTGCGCGCCCGGCGGGGGCGGCGGCGCGCCCGTCGTACCCCGCCTCGATGACACGGGCATCGTGGAGCCGATCGAGGTGCTGGACGCCAACCGCGTCGTGCCTATACACGAACCCATCCATGGCAGCTACGACGAGCTCTTCAACCCGACCGTCCTCCAGGACATCCACCTCACGTTGACAGCCGCAGCCATCTCCGCGTTGAACGAGGACGGACGGACCTACGTGCCCGCCACGTTCGAGCACGACGGCACCACGCTGGAGGTGGGGGTTCGGCTGAAGGGTACCTCGACATACCAGGACTTCAATGGCAAGCCCGCGTTTCGTATCAAGTTCAACGAAGTGGTTCCAGGTCAGCAATACGCAAGCCTCAAGCGGCTCGCGTTGAACAACCTCACCGGTGACCCCGCGCAGGGCCGGGAGGTCGTCTCCTACATCGCGTGGGCAGCGGGCGGCATGCCCGTCCCCCGCGCCGTCTTCGCCAGGGTGTACGTGAACCTCGAATATTACGGTCTCTACGCCGCGGTGGAGGGGGTGGACCAGGCGTGGCTCCAACGTCACTTCCCCGACCCCCACGGGAGCCTCTGGGCGGCGGACCCGGAGGCCGATCTGACCGCCACCGGCGTCGGCAACTTCCGCCTCCTAAGCGGCACCGGCGACGGGCCGGTGACCCCCAAGGAGGCCACCGACGCCCTGACCGAGCCGTCCGACAACTTCATGGGCCAGGCATCGCTGGTCGTGGACATGGAGCAGTTCCTGGCGTTCTGGGCGTGGTCCATCGCGACTGGCGGGCTGGATGGATATCCGACGCGGCTCGACGATTACTACCTCTACGCCGACCCCGACCGCGATGGGCACCTCGTGTTCGTTCCCTGGGGCCAGGACGGCGCGTGGGACGAGGCGTGGACGTTCGGCTACGGCGGGGGGCTCCTGGGCGCGCGGTGCGAGGCCGATCCGGTCTGTGTGGTTCGGCTGCGTGGCGCGGTCGTGGATGCCCTCGCCGTGTTGGATCACGTCGACGTCCACCTCGTCGCCCAGGCCTTGTTCAACCTGTCAAAGGGTGCCATGGAGGAGGATCCGCGATGCCCATACGCCGCCCCGGACGTGGACCGGGAACGTTCCATGCTCGTCGACCGGATCCACGATTGGCCAGAGACGGTGCGGTTGGCGCTGGGGTTGTGAGTCTCCGGCCGGCCAACGATGACGTGTACTCAAACTCACCTTGCGAGGTACTCATGACCGTTCGATTGGTTCCATTGCTGCTTGTCGCGTGCACGGGCGGTCCGTCCGGGGACCCGGTCAAGCCCCCCGTGACCGAGACCGCGAGGCCCGCCATCGCGCTCACTTCGCCGTTGGCCGCCGAAGGGCGCTACGGTACCGAGGTCTTCGTCACCTACGATGTGACGGACTTCACGCTCGACGCGGCCGGGATCGACGGCGACCCGGTCGAGGGCAAGGGGCACGTGCACGCCTACCTCGATGGGGTGTCCGTCGGCGAGACCGCGGAGTCGAGCTTCACCTTCACCGACGTGCCGTCCGGCGAGCACACGCTCGAGGTGCGCCTCGCCACCAACGACCACGACGAGCAGTGGGAGGGGAGCGAGGTGTCGATGCGGACCCTCGTCCCGCTCTTCTCCATCGTGAGCCCGGCGGACGGCGTGGAGGTGGCGTCGAGCCACGTGCCGCTCGAGCTCTCCCTCGCCGACTTCACGGTCTCGGCCGAGGCCGCGTTCGGGGAGCCCGCGTTCGGGCAGGGCCGCTACGAGGTGCGCGTGGACGACCAGATCGTCGACCTCGGCGTCGACCCGGCCGCGCTGGAGGTGTCGCCGCTCGGGGAGGGGTCGCACACGGTGACCGTCCAGATCGTGGATGCCAGCGGCGCGCCGCTCGACCCGCCGGTCTCCGACTCCTTGTCGGTCACCATCCCGGTCGGCACCCCGGTCGTGTCGGTCGACCGCCTGCCGTACCTCGACACGCACGCCTCCGCGACCGTGCCCCTGGCCGTCACCGCGGCCAACGCGGACCTCGACTACAACCTGTACGTCGACGGCGTGCTCTCCGGCCGCGCGGAGGGGGACAGCCTCCTGCGCCACATGGCGCCCGGCTACCACTTCGTGGAGCTCCGGCTCATGGAGCGCAACAACGAGCTGGACGTGCGCGACCACGTCCACCTCTTCGTCACGAGCGACCGCCCCGACGTGACCATCACGACGGCGCTCGAGGAGCCCGTCGTGGGCCCCGAGATGGACCTCGCGATCACGACGGAGAACTTCACGCTCGACCCGGACCTCGGCGGCACGCCGCTCGCGGGGCACGGCCACTGGAGCGTGATGCTCGACGGGACGGAGGTGGCCGAGAGCGGCACCGAGGCGACCCACCTCACGGGGCTCGAGTCGGGTGACCACGTGCTGCGCGTCGAGCTCCGCAACAACGATCGCACCCCGCTCGATCCGCCGGTCTACGACGAGGTCCTGCTGACCGTGGACTGATGGCACCGGCGGCGCGGCCGGGCGGGGCCTTCCTCGTCCGACCGCGCATCCGCGTGTCCGGCTACGCCGTGGGCGCGATGTGTCCGACCAACAGCTCCACCTCGTCGCCGTGATCGATGAGCACGATCCGCGGGTAGAGGTGCCCGTCCGCCTTCGCGTTCCAGCGCGCGATGAGCTCGTCCAACCAGCGGCGGTCGGCTTGGTCGAGCCACCACCAGAGCTCGTCGGGGGTGAGCCCGAAGAGCGCGGCGACGTCGTCCGGAGCGGAGGGTTGGCCCGCCCGGGCGAGCTCCCCCTGGACGATGCGGAGGAGCTCCTCGCCAGCGAGGTCGAAGCGCGCGGGACCGAACATCATGCCCCAGACGTAAGCGCCGGGCGGTGGCCGCCGAGGCGTCGCGGGGGGTAGAGGGACGCCCCGAACACGTACACGGAGGTGGGATGGGCGGCGTACGGGTGGAGACCGGAGACGGGGTCACGACCGTGATCCTCGACCGGCCCGAGGTTCGCAACGCGATCGATCGCGCGACCGCCGAGGCCCTGGCGGACGCCTTCCGAGCGTTCGACGCCGACCCCGACGCGCGGGTGGCGGTGCTCTACGGCGTCGGGACCTTCTCGGCGGGGGCGGACCTGAAGGCGGTCGCGAGCGGCACGCCCAACCGCCTCGAGCCCGACGGGGACGGCCCCCTCGGCCCGACCCGGCTCGCGCTCGGGAAGCCGGTCATCGCCGCGATCGCCGGGCACGCCGTGGCCGGGGGGCTGGAGCTCGCCTGCTGGTGCGACCTGCGCGTGGCCGAGGTCGACGCCGTGCTCGGCGTGTTCTGCCGCCGCTGGGGCGTGCCGCTCATCGACGGCGGCACGGCGCGCCTCCCGCGCATCGTCGGGCTCGGCCGCGCGCTCGACCTCGTCCTGACCGGGCGGGTCGTGGGCGCCGCGGAGGCCCACGCCATGGGCCTCGTCGACCGCGTGGTGGCCCCCGGCACCGCCCGCGCCGAGGCGGAGGCCCTCGCCCGCACCCTCGCCGCGTTCCCGCAGGCCTGCCTCCGCGCCGACCGCGCGAGCGTCTACCGGGGCCTCGATCTGCCCCTCGCCGACGCGCTCGTCGCCGAGTTCGTCACCGGGGTGGCATCCGTCGCCGAGGAGGGGGTCGAGGGTGCGCGCCGCTTCGCCGCGGGCGCCGGGCGGCACGGAGGCGCGGCATGAACCTCGTCCGCTGTCCGTACACGCCCGACCGCCTCGAAGGGCTGGTCGCCTTCTCCGACGCGAACCCGCCGAGCCGCGTCCACGCGGCCCCGACCCGCCGGCTCTTCGAGGAGCTCGCGCCGCCCGAGGGCGTGCTCGACATCGCGGCGGACGGGCGCCGGGCGTTCGCCGGGGCCGTGGTCGACCGCTGCGAGAACCTCCACGACGCCGCGCTGCTCGAGGTCCTCGGCTGGGACCGCGCCGTGCCCCTCCCGGCCCTGCTCGACGTCGCGACCCCCCCCGCGCTGGCGGTGGCGCGCCGGGCCCGCCGCGCGACCGTCTCCCTCTCCCTGCCCGTCGGCCTCGGCGGCGACCTGCCGGCCGCCGGTTGGACCCGCGCGGAGGGCAGCTACGTGATGGAGCGCGACCTCTCGGCCTGGAGCCCCCCGCCGTCGCCCCCGAACGCCGCGTGGGAGGACCTCTCCCCGCTCGGTGTCGCGGAGCACTACGACGTGGTCCGCGCCGCGTTCGCCGACGACCCCGGGATGATGCTCCCGGACCTCCCGACCTTCGCGCTCGCGAGCCTCGGCGCCGCCGTGCCCGTGCGGGTGCTGCGCGCGGCCGGGCGGGAGATCGCCTTCGCCCGCGGCACCCTCGAAGAGGGCGGCCGCCTCGGCTACGTCGCGTCGATCGGCCGGGCGCCCGAGTGGCAGGGCCGTGGCCTGGGGCCGGTCGTGCTCGCGGAGGCCCTGAGGCAGCTCGCGGCGCGCCGGGTGGTGCGCTTCCGCCTCGGCGTCACCGCCACGAACCCGGCGGCGCTCGCGTTGTACCGCCGGTGGGGCTTCGTCGAGGTAGAAGCGTGGCAGACGTGGCGCCGCGCGCTCGCGTCGGAGGAGACGTGAAGGAGATCGCCGGCGCCCGCATCGTCGAGAACGTCGCGGTCGCGCGGGGGACGCGGTGGCTCGTCCTGGAGACCGACGAGGACCCCGAGCAGGCCTACGCGCCCGGGCACATCGTCGCCCTCTACGCGCCGAACCCGGCGGGCAAGTGGGTGCGGCATCCGTACACCGTCTCCTGGGCCGAGGGGCGGCGGCTCGGCATCCTGTACCGGGTCATCCATGGCGGGCGCACGACACCCTTCATGGAGCTCATGGGGCCGGGCGAGACCCTCCGGATCGGCGGCCGGTTCGGCGAGCCCATCGCGGCGCTGGTCGAGCCCGCCGCCAGCCGCGTCATCGGCGTGACGACCGGCACCGGCATCGGGCCCCTCCACGGCTACGCCACCCGCGCGCTCGCCGAGGGGGAGCGGCGCCCGATCGCGCTGATCGCGGGCTTCCGAGAGGAGGCCGACATCCCGCTCCGCGCGTCGCTCGACGCCCTCGCCGCGGCGCATCCGGGGTTCACCTGGCGCCCGACCCTCTCGCGGCCGGCGCCCGACTGGACGGGAGGGGTCGGTCGCGTGACCGACGCCCTCGCCAGCGTCGCGACCGCGGGCGCGCACTGGCACCTCGTCGGCAACGGCGGCATGGTGACGGACGTGCACGCGGCGCTCCTCGCCGTCGGGGTCCTGCCCACCGCGATCACCACCGAGGCCTACCACAACCGCGGCACGACGGCGGACGCCGCGGTCGTCGACGCGCTGGCGCAGGCGTTGACGGACGCGCTCGCGACGTAGGTGCGGACCGCTACACGTCCTCCTTCACCAGCAGTTCCTCGAGCAGCGCCCGGGCCCGCTCCACGCCGTCCACCCGGTGCCGCGCCGGCAGCGGCACGTCGCCCACCTGCACCGTGTGCGCGTCGGGCGGCAGCGCCGCGAAGAGGTCGGCATCCGTGGGGTCGTCCCCCAAGGCGAGCACGACGCCGTCGAGCTCTCCGCGCTCTCGGAGCCCCAGCACGATGGCGCCCTTGTTCGTACCGCTGGCCCGGATCTCCAGGACGCGGTTGCCCTGCAGGACGTCGACGGGGAGCCACCGCGCGTACTCCTCGGCGGCGCGCCGCAGGGCCTCGGGCGCCTCCGCGAGGCCCGCCTCCCGGTAGTGGTAGGCGAGCGACGCGGTCTTCTCCTCGATCGCGGTGCCCGGGATGCGCGCCACCCACGCCTCGAGCTCCGGACGTACGACGTCCATCCACGCGTCGGGGGGCAGCGGGCGCATGGTCCAGGCGGTCGTCCCCACCCACCGCGACCAGAGGCCGTGCTCGGCATGGAGGCCGAGCGGCAGATCGCCGAACCAACGCTCCAGGTCGGCGCGGCGACGCCCGCTCACGAGGTGGACGCTGGTGCCGGGGAGCTCGGTCAGCCGCCGGAGGAGCGCCAGCAGCGGGGCATCCGGGGCCGCGAGCGGAGGCCGGGCGGCGAAGGGCACGAGCGTACCGTCGTAGTCGAGGAGGAGGGTGCGGCGCGGCGCGGCGCGCAGGGACGCCAGCACGTCGTCGAGGCGGCGCGCGGGCGTGGGCTGCGCGACCCCGACGCGGCTCGGCGGCTCGTCGAGCTCGGTGAGGAAGCTCCGGGCCCAGGCGTTCACGTCGGCGACCTCGACCCGGGCGCGCAGCGTCGTCATGCGGGCCTGCCGCTCGTGCGCGGGCATCGCGAGCGCGCGCGCCATGGCGGAGGCGACCCCGCCGATGTCGTAGGGGTTGACGAGCAGGGCGGCGCCGAGCTCGTCGGCCGCGCCCGCCAGCTCCGAGAGGAGGAGCACGCCGTCGAGATCGCTCCGCGCGGCCACGAACTCCTTGGCCACGAGGTTCATGCCGTCGCGGAGCGGCGTCACGAGCATCACGTCCGCGGCGCGGTAGTGCGCGATGACCTGGGCCTCGTCCAGCGAGCGGTAGACGTAGTGGATCGGCACGGTGGCGCCCTGGGTGTAGAGCCCGTTGATGCGCCCGACGTGCTCCTCGACCTGCTGGCGGATCTGCCGGTAGGCGTCCGCGCGCTCGCGGCTGGGGACGGCCACCTGGACGAGCCGCGTGGTGCCGCGCAGCGCGGGCTCCCGCTCCAGGAGCCGCTCGAACGCGAGCATCCGGCGGGGGATGCCCTTCGTGTAGTCGAGGCGGTCGATGCCGAGGAGGAGCCGCGTCCCCTCCTGCCGGAGCGTGTCCGCCTCGGCGCGGACCTCCTCGGACCCCGCCATCGTGTTGATCGCCGCGTTGTCGATCCCCATGGGCGCCACCACGAGGCGCACGCCCCGCGCGCCGACCCGCAGCTCGTGCGTCTCGTCCGGGCGGGCCGCCAGGGTCACGCCGTGGCCGAGCAGCAGCGCGACCGAGTCCACGAAGTGCCGCCGGTAGGACGCCGTGTGGAACCCGATCACGTCGGCGCCGACGAGGCCCTCCAGGATCGCGCTCCGCCACGCCAGGGTGCGGAACACCTCCACCGACGGAAACGGGATGTGAAGGAAGAAGCCGATCCGCAGGCCCGGCCGCCGCTTCCGCAACAGCGCCGGCACGAGGCACAGTTGGTAGTCGTGCACCCACACGTGGTCGCCGGGCTGGGTGAGCTCCGCCACGATGTCGGCGAACCGCTCGTTGACGCGGACGTAGGTGTCCCAGCTCGCGGCTTCGAGGGGCACGCGGTCGAGCAGGTAGTGGAACAGGGGCCACAGCACCCCGTTGGAGTAGCCGTCGTAGTATTGGGTCACCTCCGCGGGCGAGAGCGGCACGGGGTGCACGCGCATCTCCTCCAGGTTGCGCCCGAGCTCGCTGCGCTGGGCCTCGGTGAAGCGCGAAGTGTCACCCGGCCAGCCGATCCAGAGGCTGTCCGGCGACGCGTGCACGCCGCGGAGGCCCGTCGCGAGCCCCCCGGCGCTCCGGCCGACCACGACCCGCCCCCGGTCGAGCCGAACGGTGACGGGCAGGCGGTTCGAGACCAGCAGCAATCGCGGGATGCGGGCCCTCGGGGCTCGTTCACGATGTAGGCATGAACCTGGCTCCGCTCTTGCCTTTGTTGGTCACACCCGCCGCGGCGGCGGCGTAGAGGGAGCCAACCCGGACGTTCCCATGCGGCTGCTGCTCCCTCTCCTCACCGTGCTCGTGGCGTGCTCCTACGAGACACGAAACGGGCTCGATCGCGTCCAATGCGCGGAGACCGTCTCCGTCCTCGGCATCGCGGACGAGACGCCGCTCGGAACATCCGCGGAGGCCGTGCTGGCCGAGATCGGCGGCCCCGTCACCACCCCGTTGACCTGGAGCCGCCTCGCCACGACCACCAACCTCACCCTCGAGGCCCGATGGGACGGCGGCGAGGTGCGGTTCGTGGACCAGGAGCCCGTCGAGGCGGGCACGGAAGAGGGCTGCGGGCAATGGCTGGAGGTGGACGTGACGCTCGACGTCGCGACGGACGACGGCAGCTTCGCCGAGTCCTGGCCCCTCACTCTCCAGGTCGTGCAGGCCGGCAGCGCCAGCTGGCAGCAGGACCTCGATGCCGTCTCGCTCGTCGGCACGTTCGACCCCGTGGACCACGGCGATCCCACCGCGGACTACGACAGCCTGGGCTCGGAGATCGGGGGGACCCTCGACGCCGACGGCGGCGCCGGCGAGGTCACCTTGCAGGGGGAGGGGACCGGCGATTGTGACGGCGGCGAGTGCCAGGGGTGGTCGTCCCGGGAGTCGGTCGGCACCTGGGGCGTCGCGGAGGAGTAGCGGTGCCCCGAGGGCTCGGGCTCACGGCCCGCCCACCGCCCCCCCGAGGAGCCGCCCGACCCCCCACGTCGCGGCGCCCGCCGCCGCCCCGATCGCGAGCATCCGCGCCCCGCCCAGCCAGGCGCTCCGCCCCGAGAACAGCGACAACACCGCTCCCACGGTGAACAAGGCGCCCGCCGCGAGGCCCGCCGCGATGGGGACCGCGGCGTCGCCGGCTCCGAGGACCAGGGGCATCAGGGGGATGGCCGCGCCCGCCGCGAACGCCAGGAACGAGGAGAACGCGGCGCCCCACGGCGAGCCGAGGTCGGTCGGATCCAAGCCGAGCTCCTCGCGGGCGAGGGTGTCGAGCGCGCGGTCGGGGTCGTGCACGAGCAGGCTTGCGACCCGATGGGCGTCCTCCGCCGGCAGGCCGCGGGCCGTGTAGATCAGCGCGAGCTCCTCGGCCTCGGCCTCGGGGTAGCGCTGGAGCTCGTCCCGCTCCTCGGCGATCTGCTTCTCGTACAGCTCCCGTTGGCTCGCCATCGACACCCACTCGCCCGTCGCCATCGAGAACGCGCCCGCGAGCAGGCCCGTGAGCCCCGACAGCAGGAGCGTGTCCGGGCTGGCGGAGGCGCCTGCCACGCCGAGGATGAGGCTCGTATTGGACACGAGGCCGTCGTTCACCCCGAACACCGCCGCGCGGAGCGTGCCGCCGCGGCTGCGATGGTGGCTCCGGCCGATGTCCTCGACCGTCAGGGGCGTAGGGTGGCCCATGGCCGGCACGTCCCACGCCGAGAGCCCGCGGATCTTCAGGGCGGGCAGGACCGCGCGGAGGCGTCGGGGCCCGAATGCGCGGGCCAGCGCCGCCACGAGCCGCGCGCGCCCCGAGGGCACCAATCGTGGCACCCGACCGCCGCCTCGTCGCACGTCGTCGGCGACCAATTCGGCCTGGTGCTCGGCGGTCCCCTGGAGCCCGTGCAACAGGTCCCGCAGCCGTGGATCCCGCTCGGCCTCCGCCAGCGCGCCGTAGAGCCAGGCCGACTCCGCCTCGTCCCGCCATCGTTCGAGGTCGTCCAGGGAACCCCCGGTCTGCCTCGAAAGGTGGTCGCGTCATCGGCGTTCGGCTTCTCGCGCGATGTGGTTCAACACACGCAGGTGGATGTCGTGGATCAGGGCGTCGCTCCACGCTGTCCAGTAGAGTTGCGGCGCCATGTCGATCGTGTACCAGGTGGTGCCCTGAAGCCGGGTGCCGCCGTCGGGCAGCGCGGTGAGCAGGAACTCGCCTCGGCGGCTCCGGAGCGTCTCCTGGAGGTGCGGGGCGTCGACCGCGTGCCAGGGGTTCCACTCGGTCATCACCGGCGGCTGGCCGGTCACGTCGAAGGCGAGGCGCCCATCCGGCCGGGTCGCGCTGGGCGGATCCCACGTCGTGATCGGCTCGACGAACGGGCCGGTCGAGAACTCGCAGTAGCGCACCGCGCCGACGCCCGTGCCCTCGATGCGCGCACGGACGGGGTAGGCGACACCGCGGTCGAGCCACCAACTGCCCGTTCCCAACGACGGGGTCGGCGCCGGGATCTCCGGGAAGGCGGTGACCAGCTCCCAAACGACCTCCGGCGGGGCGGCGACGTCCACCGTCGTGATCACGGCGCGCACGGGGGGGGCCATCGGCTCCACCGCCGCGAACGCCGGCACCAGGGCGAAGGACGACATCGCGAGCCGGGACTCGACCCGCGCCAGCGCCGCCCCGAGCAGCCCGCCCACCCCCGCGAGCACGAGCGCGATGGGGGCTGCCATCGTGATGCAGAGGATTCCTTCCAACGCGAACAACAGGAGCAACCCGCCCGTGATGCCGACGGTCAGCGAGGTGACACCCAACGTAGCGAGCACCCCCTGGGGCCGGCGCAGGTTGAAGAGCCAGCTCGCGACACCGCCCATGAGCACGGGCGCGCCGACGAACAGCCCGGCGCCGTACGCCCCGAGCACGTAGACGGAGAGCCCGGTCATCGCGAGCCCGGCGGTGACCCCCGCGCCGACGCCGATGAGCGCGGCCCACGTGGCGCGGTCGACCCCCTGGAGCGGCACGAGCGCGGTGGAGGGGGCGCGGCGCGTCGGGGCGAGCGCCAGGGCCGCGATGGCGACGTAGTTCACCAGCGGCACGTAGAACAGGAGCCCGACCGGCGCGGGTAGCCCGGCGTCGCGCGCGCGGCGCACGCTCATGGTGCCCCCGATCCAAGCGAAGGGGAGCGTCCACAACAGGAGGCCCAGGAGAACCCCCTCTGACGGCGACGGGCCGCCGAAGCGCAGCTGCGCGACCGGCAGAAGGTAGAGCAGCGGCGACACCCAGTGCCCCGTGGCGGCGTAGATCACCGCGGCGTCGACCAGGTACTTCACGCCGCCGAGCGCGAGGCCGGCCGCGAGGTAGGTACGGCGGGCGACAGGCTCACGCACACCGAGAACGGCTGGCACCATGGGGATCTCCGGGGAGCGGGAGAATAGCGGAGAACGGTGGCCTGGTCTGGCGAGGGGGCGCGGCCCCGCGTCGGGCGGAGCTCCCACCCCGTCGAACGTGACAGAACGATGTCCGCCGAGTGCGCACGTAGGCAGGGTGTCACAGGGCGGCGCGGCGCCGCGCCCGGGCACCGGAGGGGGAGATGGCGAAGGAACGCACCCCGGCGAAGCCGGAGGAGAAGTCCGCGGAGAAGCCCCAGTCGAAAGGCGAGGGCGAGATGAGCGTGCGCGAGGCCGGCCGCATGGGCGGCCACAAGGGTGGGCAGCGCGTGAAGGAGCTGGTGGAAGAAGGGAAGCGCTTGGAGGAGGAGCAGGGCGGCGGTCGTCGCGGGGAGGAGTGACGACCCTGCCTCGAGCTCCAGCGAGGCGCGAGCGGGGTCCCGGGCGGGTCCGCGCAGGTTGACCCAAGCCCGGCGGTGCCGAAGAAGGCGCCATGAACGCGCTTTGTCGGGGCGGCCTCCGGAGGGGCTCCCCGTTTCGGTTGTCGTGGGCGGCCGCGGTGCTCCTGGCCGCTCCCGGCTGCCGCTACACGCTCGCCCCGCCCGTCTCCATGAGCCCGCCGGTCGAGGCCCGGGTGCCGAACGCAGCGGCGGTGTGGGTGCCCCCCGGCTACGCCGCGACCGTCGTGGCGGGCGGGCTGAACTTCCCGTCGGGCATCACCGTGGACGCCGACGGCAAGGTGTTCGTGGTGGAGGCCGGCTATTCCTACGGTGACGTGTGGCTCGAGCCGCGCCTCCTCCAGGTGCTCCAGGACGGCACGTACGAGGTCGTCGCGACGGGGGAGGACGCGCCGTGGACCGGGGTCGACGCCGGGTTCGGGGACCTGTTCGTCGCCGAGGGCGGCCTGGTCGATGGCGGGAGCATCTTGCGGATCACGACGGCGGGGAAGGTGACCCCGCTCGTGTCGGGCCTCCCGGGCATGGGGGATCACCACACGAACGGCCCGGTCGTGGCGCCGGACGGGTGGGTGTACTTCGGCCAGGGGACCGCCACGAACAGCGGGTACGTGGGGCTCGACAGCTACGAGTACGGCTGGCTCTCCAGGCGCCCGCAGTACCACGACATCCCGTGCGCCGACGTGCAGGTGACCGGGCGGAACCACACCACGCGGGACCCCCTCACCGAGGACCCCACCGACCGCGTCGAGACCGGCGCCTTCGCGCCCTTCGGCACCCCCAACGCCGTCGGCGAGACGATCCCCGGGCGGGTGCCGTGCACCGGGGCGGTGATGCGGGTGCGCCCGGACGGGGGCCCCGTCGAGCTGGTCGCGTGGGGGTTCCGCAACCCGTTCGGGCTCGCGTTCACCGACGCCGGGCAGCTCTACGTGACGGACAACGGCTACGACGAGCGCGGCTCCCGCAAGGTGTGGGGCACCGGCGACTGGCTCTGGGCCGTGACCCCCGGCGCCTGGTACGGCTGGCCCGACTACGCGGGCGGCGTGCGGCTCGACTCCCCGCCGTACCGGCGGCCGCTCCGGAAGCGGGTACGCGACGTGCTCGCCGAGGCGCCGGGTACGCCGCCCGACCCGGTCGCCACGTTCGGGGTGCACGCCTCCGCGGACGGTCTCGACGTGGCCCCGGAGGAGTTCGGCGCGGGCGGCGAGGTGTTCGTGGCCGAGTTCGGGGACATGGCGCCGGCGGTGGGGAAGGTGCTCGCCCCGGTGGGGCGCCGCGTGGTCCGGGTGGACGTGGGCACGGGGGTCCTCACGCCGTTCGCGGTCACCGATGCCGACGCCGCCCCGGGCGCGGGGCTCGAGCGGCCCGTCGACGTCGCCTTCTCGCCCGACGGGCAGAGCCTCTACGTGCTCGACTTCGGCGTGATGGGCATGCGCGGGAAGCAGGCCCTGCCCCAGCCCGGCACGGGCGTGGTGTGGCGCATCGACCGCGTCGGCGCGGGGCCCGAGTCGGCGACGGTGGAGCCCCAGGACGAGACGGAGGCCCTCGGCCAGCGCGTCTACGCCGCCCAGTGCCACTCCTGTCATCCCGACGGGCACGCGGGCCTCGGGCCCTCGGTGCTCGTGCCGCCGCGCTGCCTTGTCCCGATCCAGGTGCGGCTCGGGTTGGGCGCGATGCCGGCGTTCCGCCGGTCCACGATCTCGCGCGAGGAGCTCCGCGCCCTCCGCGCGTGGGTCACCCGGATGGACACCGTCGAGCCCCGGGAGAAGAAGGAGAAGGAATAACGGTTGAATGTTTATTATTCGAGAGTAAATCGAGGCCGCCGGCCTCGACCCCCGAGGCCGTCTCCCCCCGGAGGTGCCCCTTGACCATCCCTTCCATGCTCGTCTCGCTGCTCTGCTCTCGTCTCGACCCCGGCGCCCGCGACTGGCTCCGCGCGACGCTCGAGGAGACAACGGCCCCGTTCGACGGCAGGACCTTCCGTGCCGAGTGGGCCCGGATGGGACGTCGGCTCGGCTCCAGCCCCGTGATCCCCATGCCGGAGGAGGCCGCGCAGCTCCAGGCCGTCGGCCTCTGGCCCTTCGTGGGGTGGGGCGTGGACGAGTGCGGGCGCGCCGCGCTCCTCCTGCAGGCCCTGCGTGTCGCCGAGCCCGATACCCACGGCGCCCTGGTCGACTCGCTCTACCTCCGCGGCACCATCCGCGAGCGCCAGGCGCTCCTCCGGTCGCTCGCCTACCTCCCGAAGGCGGACCGGTTCAACGAGGTCGCGATCCAGGCCTGCCGCACGCACGTCGCCTCGGTCTTCGAGGCGCTCGCCATCGGCAATCCGTACCCGTTCCGGTATCTTCCCCGGGCCGAATTCGATCAGATGGTCCTCAAGGCCCTCTCCTTCCGCGTCTCGCCGGAGCGCATCGTCGGGCTCACCGAGCGCTTGTCCACCGACCTCACGCGCCCCCGTGCCACCAGCGGCCCCCGGTGGGGTTCCGAGGTGACCCGCGTGGCGTTGCGCGCACTGTAGTCCCCGCCGCACCGCCACGTTGTTTCCAGGCCCGGGTATGGCCCGCACGGCTCCGCGTGTTCCCTCCTCGTGCTTCGCCCCGCCTCCCGACTGGGCCCGCTCGCGATCTGCCTGATCTACGTCGCGCTCGGGTCTCTCTGGATCCTGCTCTCCGACCGGGTCGTGCTCGCCCTCTGGGGATCGGACGCCGAGCTGCTCACGAAGGTCTCCATCGCGAAGGGGTGGGGGTACGTGTTGGGGAGCGGGTCGTTGCTCTACACGCTCGTGCTCCGCCTCGAGCGCGTCTCGCTCCGCGACGTGGCGGTGCTCCGTCGCGCCGAGGAGCGGCTCCGCGCGAGCGAAGGCCTCTTCCACACCGTCGCCCGGCTCGCGCCCGTCGTGATCTTTCGCTGCGACGCGAAGGGCGCCTGCATCTACGTGAACGAGCACTGGCGTGAGGTCACGGCGACGCCGACGCACGCGGCGCTCGAAGCGGGGTGGGTCGATTGCGTGCACCCCGCGGACCGCGACGCCGTGTGGGCGGAGTGGCGGCGGTGCGTCGAGGCGCGGAGCCCGTATCGGCAGGAGTTCCGGTTCCTGCGGCCGGGCCAGCGGGTGAGCTGGGTCCTGGCGCGGGTGGCGGAGGAGGTCGACGTCGACGGCGCGCTGGTCGGCTACGTCGGCACCCTCACCGACATCACCGAGCGCAAGGAGGCGGACGAGCGGAACCAGCGGCACGCGGAGGAGCTCGAGCGCCGCGTGTGGGAGCGGACCGAGCAGTTGGAGGCGAGCAGCCGCGAGCTCGACGCGTTCAGCTACACGGTGTCCCATGACCTGCGCGCGCCGCTGCGCACGGTCAGCGGGTTCAGCCAGATGGTGCTCCAGGAGGGCGCCGACGCCCTCCCCGACGCGTCGAAGGGCCACCTTCGCCGGGTGGTGGCCGCGTGCGGGCGCATGGGCGAGATCATCGACGGGCTCCTGAACCTCGCGCGCGTCACGCGCTCGGATCTCCGGAGCGAATGGGTCGACGTGACCGCGCTGTGCGAGTTGATCGGGGGCGAGCTTCGCGGCGAGGAGCCCGCCCGTGTCGTCCAGTTCGACGTGGCCCCGGACTTGCGCCTCTGGGGGGATCCGACGCTCCTGGGGCTCGTGTTGGAGAACCTGCTCCGGAACGCCTGGAAGTTCACCCGGGGTACGGAGGCCGCGCGGATCGTGGTCCAGCGGGTGCAGGCCGCGGACTCGCTCGAGGCGGGCATCGTCGTGCGGGACAACGGCGCCGGGTTCGACATGGTGTGGGCCGACAAGCTCTTCCGCGCCTTCGAGCGGCTGCACACCATCGAGGAGTTCCCGGGGACCGGCATCGGGCTCGCGACGGTGCACCGCATCGTGACCCGCCACGGCGGCCGCGTGTGGGCAGAGGGCGTGGTGGGTGACGGCGCCAGCTTCGCGTTCACCGTCGCGCCGGGGCCGATGCCGGCCATGCCCGAGAAGGCCTGACGGTCCGGATCGACCGACCGCGGGGCCGGTGTACGATGCCTCGTCCACACCGAGGCCCGTCCATGTCGCTCCTGCTCCTCGCCGCCCTTGCCGCCTGCTCCAACGTCGCGGACGTGGGGCCCGGCGAGGAGGGAGACACCGACACCGACACCGACGCGGACACCGACGCCGACACCGACACGGACACCGACACCGACACCGACGTGGACACCGCCCCCATCGTCTCGGACGCCGTCGGGACCTGCCTCACCGAGGCCGAGCTCGTCGGGGCCGCGGCGGTGACGGTCACGACGCTCTACGAGGGCGACCTCCCCTGGCCGAGCGACACCTGGGACAGCATCCCCGCCGTCAACGTCCTCGTGGACAGCGCCGCCTGGGACGCGTTCCTCGCCGACACCGGCCTCGCGCTCGGCCCGGTGGACTTCAGCGCCAACCGCGTCGTCGTGGCGACCGACTGGCGCACGTCCACCTGCGGGTACTCGACCGTGAGCGTGGCGGGTTGGGCCATGCCGGACGGCGCGACCACCTACGTCGAGGCGCGCCTGCGCACCGACGGGAGCACGCCCTGCGAGGCCGTGTGCGAGGCGGAAGGCTCGCGGATCGTCGTCGTGCAGGTCCCCACGACCGGCGGCGCCGTGGCCTGCCGCAAGACCGAGACCTGGTGCGACTGACCGGGTGGCAGGGCGCGTTTGCCGAGCGGGGTGCCAGGCGGGCTGCCAGGCGTGGCATGATGCAGCCCCCCATCGCCAACCCCAGGAAGGAGAGCCCAGATGCTGACCAAGGTGAGCTTCGTCGAGTGTACGCCCAAGCGAAAGGCCGCCGGCCTCTGCCAGGATGACGCCAGCGCCGCGGACGCCCCGACCGCGGATCCCGTCATCGTCACCGATCCCAACACGTGGATGCCCCCCGACTTTCTCGACCTCCTGAAGCGCCTCGGCGTGGAGGTGCAGGACGGCGTCCTCTACGTGACCGAGCTGCGCATCGCGCTCTGGGACGCGCTCGTGCACGGGCGGGGCGACGTGTCCGTGGGTGACCTCCAGCAGGTCGCCGCGGCGTTGACCGCGCTGTCGAAGTCCATGAGGGCGACGTCCGCGAAGGAGAGCAAGGGCGCCAAGGGGCTGCACAACGCCTCGCGCCGCCAGAAGATCCTCCGCTACGCCGCCGCCATCGACACGTTGGCCACCGCCGCGCGTCGCGTGCGGGTCGCCGCCGCCTGATCCGGTGCGCTTAGCGCACCAACCGGAACCCCACCCCCGCGTTGGGATCCCGGGGGTCGGTGATGGTGCGTGTCGCCGCGCGCACGAGCTGGTGGGCGCTGTTCCAGGCGCCCCCTCTCACCGCCGGGAACCCGCGCAGGTGCTCGCTCGTCGTGCCCCAGACGTTGTGACACACATCGCGCATGGTCCCCGCGAGGCCGCGCACCCCGAAGGGGCTCTCGTCGAGCGGGTACGTCTGGATCGGCACCGGGAGGATGTCGGTGCCCGGCGGCCAGCTCGCGAGGTGGCACGCGCGCGTGGCGTCGAGGTGGTCACCCCAGGGGAAGAGGCGCCCGTCGGCACCCCGGGCGGCGCGCTCCCACTCGTCCTCGCGGGGGAGGCGCCAGGGAACGCCCTCGCGCGAGGCGCGCCACGCGGCGTAGGCCTCGGCGGCGTCCCACGAGAGCATCATCACGGGCCACTCGGGGTCCCACGTGTGTCCCTCGCGGTCCGGCACCAGGGCGAACCGGGCGCCGTCCCACCCGTACAACACGCGCCCCGCCTGCTCGAAGCTGGATCCCTTCTCGCGGGGCACCCAGCGCAGGGCCTCCTCCGCGCGCCCGCTCTCCGCGAGGTCGTTCACGAACGCGAGGTACTCCCGGTTGGTCACCGGGAAGCGCCGCATCACGAAGCCCTCGATCCAGACGCGCTGACGCGGCGCCTGCGCCGGCGAGCCCGGATCGCCGCCGATGAACGTCCATCCCGGCGTCACGACGCGGTCCTCGGGCCCGATCGAGCCGAGGGGCGGGAGCTTTATCGGCCGGGGGGCGGTCTCGCCGGGGGGGACGCCGTCCGCGTGCTCCATGCGGCGGACGTGGACGGGGTGGTCCACCGGCGCGTGGCCCTCGGCGTGGAGCCGGACGAGCCAGCTCCCGTGCGGGACGCGGGCCCGGACGACCGGGGTGGTCCCAAGCTCGCGCTCGAGCACGGGTACGAGCCGGCGGTCGCGTTCGACGTACCGGTAGAGCGTGGCGCGCGCGCCGGCGGGGGCGGTGTGCACGCTGATGGCGCCGTCACCCGCGAGGTAGGCGGCGTGCTCGCCGCGGTCGTGCGCGCGGAGGAGGACCCACCACCGGGCGGCCCCGGCGGCGTCCCGCTCGGCCTCGGCCTCGGCGTGGCGGTCGCGGTAGAGCGCCGCGAGCCGCGCGTGCGCCTCGGGCAATTCCGGATCGTGGGTGAAGGCGCCCTGGAGCAGGCGGTCCCGCTCCAAGGTGTGGACCTCCGCGGCGTGGGCCAACGCGGCGGCGCGATCCTCGGCGTCCCACACCGGCCGCTTGTCGGCCTCGGGTTGCCAGGGCTGGACCGTCGCGGCGAGGGCCGCGGCCTCCTTGCGGGCCTGGGCGGCGCGGGCGCGCTCGTGGTCGGCGGCGCGGGCCTCGTCGTCGGCGCGGTCGACCAGGTCGAGCGCCCGGGCCCGGCGATCCACCGCGCTCCGCCAGCCCCGCAGGGCCTCGGCGAGCTCGCCGGCGTCCCGATGGCGCTCCCCGGGGACCTTCTCGATCGCGCGCGCCACGATCGCGGCCAGCACGGCCCGCGCGGTGGGGTCCTCCTGCGGCCCCGGGCGCCCCGCGTGGAGCACCTCGTCGAGGATGATCCCGAGCGCCCACACGTCGGTCGGCGGCCCGATGCGGGCGCGGTCGCCCGCTTCCTGCTCGGGGGACATGTACCCGCGCGTCCCCGCCACCCCCGTCTTGTCGCCCACGGCGGAGGTCGCGGCGGGGATCGGGGCGGCGCGCGCGATGCCCCAGTCGAGCACGACGACCTCGTTGTGGGCGCCGAGGTAGACGTTGTCCGGCTTCAGGTCGCGGTGGAGGATGCCGAGCGCGTGCGCCTTCGCGACGGCCTCGGCGGCGCGGAGCGCCACGTCCACGAGCGCGCGGAGGGCGCCGATCGTCCGTGCGGACCCCGCGTGCTCGGCCAGGAGGTCGCGGAGGGTGCGGCCCTCGTAGACCGGCATCGTGTAGTAGGGGCGGCCGTCGCCGAGGGTGCCGCGCTCGTACACCTCGGGGATGCCCGGGTGGCGGAGGCTAGCGGTGACGAGCGCCTCCAGCTCCAGGAGCGCGGCGAAGTCGGGCGAGCGGAGGTCGGCGCGCACGGTCTTGAGCGCCACGACGCGGTTGAGCTGCTTGTCGTCGGTGCGCCACACCTCGCCCATGCCCCCCACGCCGAGGAGGCTGCGCACGGCGAGGTGGTCGGGCGTGGAGGGGAGGCGCGGCGGCGCGGGGTCCGGCGCGACGGGGAGCGGCTCGCCGTCCATCCACCGGAGCGTGGCGGCGCCGAAGTCGTTGGGGCCGAGGAGGAGCGTGCGCAACGCCAGGAGCCGGGCCTCGGGGGGCACGGAGGCGTCCATGGCGGCGAGCGGATCGCGGAGGGGCCGGTGCATCGCGGCGGAGTCTATGCCGGGCGATGCGTGGCGAACGAGAGGCCGTCGCAGACAGGCCGTGCGCTAGCCGGCCTGGCTACGGCTCGTCCCCGGTGCAGGTCACGCCGCCGCCGTCGAGATCGCAGTCGGACGTGCACACGTCGCCCGCGCACTCGCACGTCGGGATCGCGCCACACTCTTCGGGGGCCTCCACGCAGCCGTGGCCCGCGTCGGGGGGCGCCGCGCTGTCCGCGGGGGTCCAGTGCAGGCAGATCTGGCTGGCGTCACAGATGACCTTGCCGCAGTCGAAGGTGGGGAGGCGGGGGCCGCCCGAGCAGGCGAGGGCGAGCAGGGCGAGGAGCATGGCGGCGACCTTCGGTTGACCTTCAGATACCACCGGTTTGGCCGTACCGCGGCGGGAAATCGGGTGCATCGGCGCGATGTTGCCTTCTTGACGCGCCAAGAGCCACGTTAGGTGCTACCGCCGTCGAAACATCCAGTTACGACAGCGTGCCTCACGGACCCGGATGACCGACGCCCTCCCCCAGATCCACGCCAAGGTGCTCCCGGGGCCGGCCGGATCCACCCGCGCGCTCGTCTTCATGCATGGCTGGGGCCAGACCCACGCGTCCATGCTCCCGATGGCCGAGCTCCTCGGCGCCGTCGGCACCCGCTACGTGCTCGACCTCCCCGGGTTCGGCGTCTCCGAGGCCCCCCCCATCGAGTGGGACACCTTCGCGTACGCCCGGCGCATCCTCGCGTGGCTCGACGAGCGGGGCATCGCGCAGGCCGATCTCGTCGGCCACTCCTTCGGCGGCCGCGTGAGCGTGCAGATGGGGGCCCACTACCCGGATCGCGTGCGCTCCATCGTGCTCATCGGCGCGGCGGGCCTGCGTCCGAAGCGCTCGTTCCGGCAGCGCGCCCGCGTCGTGTTCTCCCGCTGGCTCGGCAAGCTCGCGCGCATGCTCCCCGCGGCGCTGCGCGAGCCGCTCCTCCGCTGGCGCGAAGGCAAGTTCGGCTCGCCCGACTTCCGGGCCGCCAAGGAGCCCCTCCGCTCGATCCTCTCGCGCGTGGTCGCCGAGGACCTCCAGGAGCAGGCGCGGCAGGTGCGCGCGCCGACGTTCCTCCTCTGGGGCCGGGAGGATGACCAGACCCCCGTCGACATGGCCGAGCGCTACAAGAGCCTCATCGCGGGCGCCGAGCTGGTCGTGCTCGAGGGGCAGGGGCACTTCCCGTTCCTCGGCGGCGGCGCCCACCAGTGCGCGGCCCAACTCAAGCGCTTCTACACGACGGTGGCCCCATGAACCCCACGGTCCTCCTCGTGCTCCACGTCGCGCTCCTCCTCGTCGGCGCGGGGGCGTTCATCGCGCGCCGCCTCATCCACCTGATGCGGTACTTCCAGCAGGAGGAGTACGACAGCGTGCGGTTCTGGGCGTGGTGCCGGGACAACGGCGCGTTTGACCGCCGGGGCACCGTGGTGGCGCTCCCGACGGCGCTGGCCCTCGGGGCCGCCCACGCCTGGCCGTCCGTGACCGTGGGCGCCGCCACCGGCGCCATGGTCGGGCTCCTGGCGATGGCCCGCGGCGAGGTCGACCCGCGGGTGACCGGCAAGAAGAAGCTGGTGATGACCCAGCGGGCGACACGCATCTACCGCCTCGCCCTCTCGCTCGGAGCGGCGTTCACCGTTCCGTTCGTGATCGTGCTCCTTGTGGCGGGCGGCCTCTTCGGGCCGGCGCTCGCGTGGCTCTGGCTCGTGGTGATCTTCCAGATCACCCCGCTGTTCCTGATGCTGGCCGAGCGGCTCCTCGCCCCCGGCGAGCAGCGCATCCAGGACGGCTTCCAGGCCGAGGCGCGCAAGATCCTCGCGGACGTGCACCCCACCGTCATCGGCATCACCGGCAGCTACGGGAAGACCTCGACCAAGATGATCCTCGGCGAGCTCCTCTCCGCGGACGCCCCGACGTTCTGGACCGCCAAGAGCATCAACACGCCCATGGGGGTCACCCGCGAGATCCGCGAGAAGATGAAGGCCCACCACACCTGGGCGGTGATGGAGATGGGCGCCTACAACATCGGCAGCGTGAAGCGCCTGTGTGACTTCACGCCGCCCAAGGCCGCGATCGTCACGGCGGTCGGCATCATGCACCTCGAGCGGTTCGGCAGCCCCGAGAACGTCTACAAGGCCAAGAGCGAGCTCGCCCAGGCCGTCCCGGCCGACGGCATCCTCGTCTGCAACGGCGACGATCCGGGCGCGCGGCGCATGTCGGTGGAGTTCGCCAAGAAGACGACCCTGCTCTACGGGTTCGGAGAAGGCCCGGGTGACGGGGACGATCTCGCCACCCGCATGACCCACGTGGAGACGACGCCCGAGGGCAGCCGCTTCACGCTCCATTGGCAAGGCAAGGCCTACCCGGGCACCACCCCGCTGCACGGCCGCCCGATGCTGTCGAACCTGATGGCCGCGTTCACGATGGCCGCGGCCCAGGGCGTGCACCCCGACGTGCTCCTCGCCGTCATCCGCACCCTCCGGCCCGTCGAGAACCGGCTCCAGGTGCAGCAGATGGGCGCGGTGACCTGGCTGCACGACGCCTACAACTCCAACCCGGCGGGGTTCGACGCCGCGCTGGACGTGCTCGCCACGATGCCCGGCACCCGCCGCATCCTCGTCACGCCGGGCATGGTCGAGCTCGGGGACCAGCAGGAGGCCCGCAACCGCGAGGTCGCGGCGAAGGCCGCCAAGGTATGCGACCTCGTGCTGCTCGTCGGCGAGACCAACCGGCTCGCGCTCGCGACGGGGTTGAGGGAGGGCGGCGCCAAGGACGACGCCGTGCGGTGGTACGCGCGTCGCGACGAGGCGTTCGCCGCGCTCCAGAAGGAGCAGGCCCCCGGCGATGTCGTGCTCGTCGAGAACGACCTGCCCGACCTGTACGAAGGCACGGTCATCCTGTAGGCCCGCAGCGATGCGGATAAGAGGCGCGCCATGAAGAACGTCGCAATCGTCTACGGCGGCCGCTCCGTCGAGCACGAGATCTCCGTCATCACCGCGCTCGAGGCCGCGCAGGCCATCGACACGACCCAATACAGGGTCACGCTCGTCTACATCGACCTCCACGGCCGCTGGTGGACCGGCGAGAAGCTGAAGGACCGCGCCTTCTACGCGGCGTTCCACGGCCGCACCGAGGGGGCGAAGCTCGAGGTGGAGGAGGTCACGCTCCTCCCCACGCCGGGCATCGGCGGCCTCGTCCGCGGCAGCAAGGAGGGCGTGCTCGCATCGGTGGCGCGGCTCTTCGGCGGCGCCCCCAAGAAGGATGTCGTGCTCCCGGTCGACGTGTGGATGCCGCTCCTGCACGGCACCTACGGCGAGGACGGCTGCATCCAGGGCCTCTTCGAGCTCACCGAGCTGCCCTACACCGGCGCCCCCGTGCGCGCGGCGGCGGTCGGCATGAGCAAGCCCACCACGAAGGCGCTCGCCGCCCAGCGTGGCGTGCCGGTTCTCCCCTGGGAGGTCGTCGAGCAGCACCAGTGGAGCACGAAGGACCCCACGCCGGTCATCGAGCGCCTCACGACGCTTGGGCCCTGGCCGCTCTTCGTCAAGCCCGCCAACCTCGGCTCGAGCGTCGGCGTGGCCAAGGTGGACGACGCCCCCGGGCTCATCGCCGCGCTGGTGAAGGTCTTCCAGCACGACACCCAGGCCATCGTCGAGCCCTGCGTCGTCGATCTGTCCGAGATCAACGTGTCGGTCCGCCGCGAGGGGGGCGCGCCCGTGGCCTCGGTCGTCGAGATGCCGGTGCGCCGCTCGAAGTCGGGCGTCCTCACCTACGAGGACAAGTACGTGGGCCCCGGCGGCAAGAAGAAGGCCCCGAGCGCCGGCATGGCCACGATGGCGCGCGTGACGGACCCCCCCGAGCTCCCCGCCGAGTTCAAGGCGGCCGCCCGCGCGTACGCGTGCACGGTGTACGACGCCCTGGGGTGCCAGGGCGTCTCCCGCATCGACTTCATCCTCGACGGCGCCAAGGGCGCGCTCTACTTCAACGAGATCAACACCTTGCCCGGCTCCGTGGCGCACTACCTCTGGTCGGCGTCGTCGCCCTCGCTCACCTACACCGAGCTGCTCACCGCGATGCTCGACGAGGCCGAGGCCCGCCGCGCATCCGAGCGGCGGATCTCGCGCGAGTTCGGGTTCAAGGCGTTGAAGTAGCCCGTCCTCAGCCTGGGCCCGGCGGAGCGGCCCGCGTCAGCGCGTCCCCGGCTCCATCGGGCACTGCTCGGTGTCCGCCCCGAGGCGCCGCCCGATCATGCAGCCCTGGCGCAAGTGCTCGGCGTAGGTCGCGCGCTGGCGCGTGAGCAGGCCCGTGAGCTCCGGCGAGTTGACGGCCGCCGGGATCAGGACCTCGTCGAGGTTCCGGAGGAGCTCGCGGTGGTCGGTGATCGAGTCGCTGAGGAAGCGCTGGTCGACCATGGCGCTCGGGTCCTTCGACCAGAGCATCTCGGTCATCTTCGTGCCGTCGGTGAGCAGCTTCGCGCGCAGGCGGCTGTCCGTGGCCTTGATCCCCGCTTGTTCCTGGTAGTTCAAGAGCGCCTGGTTCGCGCTGGCGTGGTCCTCCATGAGCCGCATGGCGTAGGCGCGCACCTCCGGGTCCTGGGCGCGGGCCGCCATCGCGCTGCCCGCCATCACCTCGTTGGCGTTGGCGGTGATCGCCGCGCCGAGGGCCTGCCCCTCGTCCAGCTTGGCCCGTTCCGCCGCAGCTGCGGTCGCCGTCCAGCCCAGGATCGTCGCGAACAAAACCACGTTCATCAAGCGCATGTCCATCCCCCAGTCCCTCCTTGTGTAGGCACCGGGCAAGGCTTGGGCGCGCCCTCCCGGCGGCCGCGGGCTACGCGACCGGATGCTCCCCCTCCTCCTCGCGCTCCTCGGCTGCGCCCACCCGGTCCACCAGGCAGGCCTCGCGAGCTGGTACGGCAAGGAGCTGGCCGGCCGCCCGACCGCCAGCGGCGAGCCCTTCCGCCCCAGCCTCCGCACCGCCGCCCATCCCACGCTCCCGTTCGGCACCGTCGTGAAGGTGACACGCACGGACACCGGCCGGCACGTGCGCGTCGTCATCAACGACCGCGGCCCCTACGCGAAGGGGCGTATCATCGACCTCGCACAGCGCGCCGCCCGGAAGCTCGACATGATCGACGCGGGGGTCGCCAAGGTGGAGGTGCGCGTGGTCGGGTGCAAGCGGCGGTATGGGAAGTGCCCGGATTGATGGGTGATGCGGACGCTCGCGCTGTGGGTGCGGCGCTGAGCGGTCTGCCCGCCGTGGCCCGCGCGTCCCCCCCGACGTAGGAGGCGGGATGCTCGACGTGCCGCACCTCCCCCCCGCTCAGGACCCCGTCCTCGAGGGGAAGTGCTTCGGGTGTCGCATGCCGCCGTTCGCGTGCTTCTGCGCGGAGATCCCCGTCATCCGCACCGAGACGCGGTTCCTGATCGTCCGCCACTACACGGAGGTCCCGCGCACGTCCAACACCGGTCGCGTGGTCGCGCGGGCGCTCCCCAACTGCGCCATGGTCGACCATGGGCTCCCCGGGGCGCGACTCGACCTGACCGGGCACGTCGCGCCGGAGGCGTGGGTGCTCTACCCGGGCGCGGCGCCCGCGCGTGCGCCGACCACCGTCCGCACCATCGTCGTGCTCGACGGGAGCTGGTCGCACGTCCGGACCATGCGCCGTCGCATCACGCCGCTCGGCTCGCTCCCGTCCCTCTCGCTGCCTGCGCCCCCGGTCGCGCCGCTCCGCATCCGCCGCACGGAGACGCCCGTGCAGCTCGCCACCATCGAGGCCGTGGCCGCCGCGCTCGACTTCGTCGGCGAGCCGGAGCCCGCCGCGCAGCTCCGCGCCTTGTTCGCGCTCATGGCGGGGCGGATGCGGGACTTGCGGGGGTTCGACATGCCGCCGAAGCGGCGGTAGGCGGCCGCTGCTCCGGCTCAAGCCGTCGTGAGGGCCGCCGCGAGCGCGCCCGCTACGAACCCCGCCCCACGAGCCTCCGCAGGAGGCCGCGCAGGCGGGAGGGCCGCGCTGGCGGGGGCGCCGAGGTGCCACGCCCCGAGGGCGGTGCCTCGGTAGGCGGCTCCACCGCGACCGCAGCCGCCCCGGTGATGAGGCGCTCGATGTCGTCGTCGTCGCGGATGCCGGGGCCGAGGATCGCGGCCGCGCCGGCCTCGACCGCCGCCGCGCCGGGGACCCACACCCAGTCGGACGGATCCAGGCCGACCAGGACCTCGTCCCGCCCGAGGGTGCGCCGCACGGGCACGCTCCCGCGCCCGTCGTAGACGAGGCGGCTCACGAGCCGACCGCCCTCGAAGCGCGCGTGGCCGCCGGCGGCGTTGACCTCGTCGTAGAAGAGGAAGACCGCCTGCCCGTAGCGGGCCGAGAGGGTGTCCCCGAGCACGCGCTCGAGCTCGTCGGCGCCGGGGAGATCCGGCTGATCGAGCAGGAGCAGGCCGCCCACCTCGAAGAGGCGCAGGCCGACGTGGGTGTAGGGCCGGCCGTCGCGGGTGCCGTGGCCGACGCGGACGGCCTCGTCGCCCCGGAGCTGCTCGACGCTCACGCCCGGCGCGCCCCAGGCCACCGCGGCGATCGCGGCGGCCGGGACGTGCCCGGGCAGGAAGAGGCCGGTGTTGCGGTCAGACACCGTGGAGGCCCGGCCGCACTATAGGTCGACCTCGCACCAGGTCGCGGTGAAGCGGGCGCTGATGTCGCCGTCGCGGTCGCCGTCTTCGTCCACGAGCTCGGCCTCGAGCGCACCCGCCGCGGCGCCCTCGTCCTTCACGGACAGAAGCTCCAGCTCGCCGTCAGAGAGGCTCCACGAGTCGATGTCGGCGTCGAGGTCGTCCGTGTCGATGCCGCAGTTGTCCTCCCAGTCCTCGTCCTCGTCCCAGTCCGCGAGGATCGCCGCGTACGGGCTCGCCCCGTAGTAGGTCACCGTGCCGCCGAGGGCCTGGCGGGGGTCACCGACCTCGTAGGTCTCCTCTTCGGGCTCGGTGCTGCCGTCTTCGTAGACGGTGAGCGCGAGCATGTGGGTGCCCTCGTGGAACAGGTCGTTCGCGATGCGCGCCACGGCCAGGGAGGGCTCCTTGGCGTCCTCGCAGTAGTCGTTCTCGTCCATGTCCTCGACGGCGTCGTCGAGCTCCTTGGACGCCTCGGCGTACGCCTGCCACTTCCCGCACGCCCCCATCACGTTGGTGAGGAGGAGCGAGTCGTAGTCGGAGTCGTCCCAGTGGAACCACACCGCCGAGGCGGCGGCGCCGAAGGGATCGATGTCCTCGACCTGGACCGAGCCGGCGCAGCCGACGAGCGCGAAGAGGGGGAACAAGCGGGTCAGGCGGAACATATTGCCTCCATCGGGAGCGCGACGTACCCCGTCCCAAGGCAAGGCGCCGCCCGGGCGCCTCCGCGTCGGGGTCGGGGGTAGACTGGGCCGTGCCCGCCGCCCTGCCCGCCGCCCTGTCGCCGATCCGCTCGTCCCCGTCGATGCGGGCCCGACGTCCCGTCGCCCCGGCAAGCCCCCTCGCCGTGGCGCTCCGCACGGCCGCCCCCCGCCTCGTCGCGGCCCTCTACGCCCACGCCGACGCGC
>JAUXTN010000119.1 GCA_030684355.1 Pseudomonadota bacterium | reverse complement strand
ACCGCGGGCACGGCGGGGGGCGAGGCCACCACGGGCGCCGTGATGGCGACGGCTGCCTTAGCGGCGGCCGCGGTCGCCACCGGCGCTTCGGCGGCCGGGGCCTGCCCGGGCGCGATGTGGGCGATGATCTGGCCGACCGCGACCTCGTCACCGACCGCCGCGAGCTGATCGGAGAGCTGGCCCGCCGCCGGCGAGGGAAGCTCGAGGCTCGCCTTGTCGCTGTCGAGCTCGACCACCGACTCGTCCACCTTGACCCAATCGCCCGGCTTCTTCAGCCAACGCGCGATGGTCGCCGTCTTCACCGACTCGCCCATCGAGGGCACCCGAACGTCCACGCTCATCGAGCCTCCGGACCGGCGGCCTTATCGCGATGTGGGCCGAAGCGGCAGGTCCTCCTGCCGCGCGGTTCCAGATGAGCGTCCGGCGTCCGTGCGCGGGTCCGCCTCGCGCCGCCGCGTCGAGTGCATCGCGGAGTCACGCCCCGGCCCGGTAGAACGCGAAGGACACTCCGTCCCGGACGAGATGCTTCAAGCGGCTCCCCGGGCGCCCCCACGCGGGCGAGTCCACCGGCCACGCGAGCGGCTCGAACCCCACGTCCCGCGCGATCGCCAACGCCCGCGCCATGTGGAAGGGCTCCGTCACGATCCACACCCGCACGATCTCCGCCGGCAGGATCCCCCGCGTGAAGAGCAGGTTGCCCTTCGTGTTCCGGCTCTTGTCCTCGATGGTGATCGCGGCGTCGGGGACGCCCTTCCCGAGCAGGATCGCCCGCGCCACGACGGCCTCGCCCGGGGGGTTCAGGTGGTGGGCGCCGGTAGTGACGATGCGCGGCGCGCCGCCCGCCAACCACAGCGCCGCCGCCGCCTCGGCGCGGGCCCGCAGCGAGCCCGAGGCCACGCCCCCGGGCAACACGGTGGCCCCGAGCACCACGATGGCGTCCGCGGGGCCCTCGTCGGCCGGGAGCCGCGCGCCGGCCCAGACGTCGCGGAACGCGGGCCCGATCTCGGACACGGCTCGCAACGGCAGTGCGGGGTCCCAACGTCGCATCGTCCCCAATTAGTCCGGCGCGACCGTCGGGGGGCCCCCATCGCGATAGACGCGGCGGCATGTCCCCCGGGGAGCCCCTCGCGCTGTTCGTCGCGTGCCTGGTGAGCGGCCTCCTGGTCCCGCTCCCCGAGGACGTGGCGCTGCTCGTGGCCGGCTGGCAGGTCCGTTCGGGCCACCTCTCCTTCGTCGCCGCGCTGGTCGCCGGCTACGCCGGGACGCTCGGCCGCGATCTCGTCGCCTTCGGCCTCGGTGCCCTCGTCGGCCCGGCCCTCGAGCGCCACCCCCGGGTCCGCCGCCTCCTCGGAGAGGCCCGTCTCGCCCGCGCCCACGCCCTCTTCGAGCAGCACGGGCACCGCATGTTGTTCTTCACCCGCTTCGCCGTCGGCCTGCGGGCCCCGCTCTACTTCGTCGGCGGCTCGCTCGCGTTCCCGATCCGCCGCTTCCTCCTCGTCGACGCCCTGGGCCTCGCGCTCACCGTGCCGGTCACGCTCTGGCTCGGCATCACCTTCGGGGAGGACGCCGCGGCCGGCCTGAAGGTCGCCCTCGCCCATCAGCGCGCCGTGGTCGGGATCGCGATCGTCTGCGTGCTCGCCTGGTGGCTCGCGCAGCGGGTCCGCGCCCGGGCCTGACGTCGGGCCGGAGCGCGGCTCACGCCGCCTTGGGGAACCGCCCCCACACGATGGCCGCCGCCCCCACCGCGCACACGGCCACCGCCGCGAACACCGTCGCGACCCCCGCCTCGAGCCCCGGGATCCCGGACAGCCCGCCGGCCCCGGGCCGAAAGCCCGCCATCCACCCGAAGATCGACACGCCGACCGCCGCCCCGATGCTGCGGCTGAAGAGCACGAACGAGGTCGCGGTGCCGCGCCGGCCCGGCGGGGCCGCCTCCTGCGACGACACCGTGAACGACGCGATCGTGAAGCCCATGCCGAGCCCGAAGACGACGAACCCCACCGGAGCGTCGGGCCACACGCCCAGGAGCACCGCGCCGCTCGCGACGAGCAACGTGCCGCCGCGCACGAGCGCCCGGAAGCCGAGCCGCCCCACGATCCGCCCGCCGACGTTGCTCGCGAGGGTCCACGCCAGCGAGAGGGGGAGCAAGGCGAGCCCGGCGTCCAGCGCGGTGCCGCCGCGCACGCCCTGCACCCACACGGGCAGGTACCCGATGATGCCGTAGAGCGATGCGCCGAGGAGGAGCCCGGCCAGGGAGACGGCCTGGATCGTCGGGTTCCGCAGGATCGCGACGAAGTCGGCGCCGTCCCCGCCCACCGTCGCGCCGCGCCCGAGCTCGGGCGGGACGAGCACCGCGATCACGGCCCCCGCCAGGAGCGCCGGCGGGACGTTCAGCCAGAAGATCGCCTGCCACGACCACAGGTCGGTCAAGACGCCCCCGACCAGCGGCCCCAACGCGGACGACACGCCCCACACGAGCGAGAAGAGCCCCTGGAGCCGCGTGCGCTGGTCGATCGGCCAGAGGTCCCCGAACATCGTCATCGTCAGCGGCAGGATCGAGCCGGCGCCCAGCCCCTGCACCGCCCGGCCCGCGACGAACGTCGGCATGTCGGACGCGGTCGCACACAGGACCGACCCCGCGAGGAAGGCCACGATGCCGAGCAGGTAGGCGGTGCGCCGCCCCGCGCGGTCCGCGAGCAGGCCGTAGGCGGGCGTCGTGAGCGTCTGCGCCAGCAGGTAGGCCGAGAACGCCCATGCGTAGAGCGAGGTGCCGCCGAGGCGCTCCACGATCGTCGGCATCGCCGCGCCCACGACCGACACCTCCAGGCTCGCGAGGAAGGTGCCGACCAGGAGCGCCGCGGTGATGGTGCGGCGGGCGAGCAGGCTCATCGCACCCGCCGCACCCCTCCCACCAGCGCGGCGGCGAGCGCCACGGCGAAGAAGCCCAGGCCACCGCGGTCCGCGGGGCCGCAGCCGCACAGGTTCGGCGTCTGGGCGGACACGCGGCCCTCGGCGGGGCCGGCGTCGGCGTCTCCCTCCCCGCCCGGCTCGGCGGGCGGCGGCACGAGGCGCACGGCGGGATCGACGGCGTCGAGGTTCGCCCGGTCGACGGGGCGCAGCCGGGCGTCGTTGTAGCCGGGCACGGGGGCGTACCAGGGGAGCTGGCGGAACACCTCGGCGTGGTCCGGGGAGGGCGAGGCCCGCCCCCGGCGCGCGCGGATGCCGTCGGCCAGGAGGCGGCGGTCGGACGGCGAGAGGCGCGCGAGCAGGTCCGGATCCATCGGGCGATCCGTGCGCTCCAGGAGCCAGAGCACGAGCGCGCGGGTGAGCCGCTCGCTGCCCGCAGGCTCCTTCAGGAGCTCCGCCACGAGCAGGTCCTTCCCCTCCTCCGCCTTCGAGACGCAGAGGTACAGCTCCCGCGGCCCCGACGCACGGAGCTCGTCCAGGACGGCGGCGGGGTCACAGTCGGCGGCGTAGACGAGCCCGACGAGGAGGAGGATCACGCCTTGCCCACGGCGGTGGTCCACGCGTGGAGCTTCGCCTCTCGTGGGCCGGCCTCCATCCCCGGGATGAAGCGGCGGTCCTCCGCCCACGCGGCGCGAACGGCGTCCGGCGAGGGCCAGAACCCGACGCCGAGGCCGGCGAGGTAGGCGGCGCCCATGGCGGTGGTCTCCAGGTTGGTCGGACGGACGCAGGCCACGCCGAGCACGTCGGCCTGGAACTGCATCAGGAGGTCGTTGCGCGCCGCGCCGCCGTCGACACGGAGCTCGGCGAGGGGGCGGCCGGCGTCCCCCGCCATGGCGGTCAGGATGTCGGTGATCTGGAGGGCCACGCCTTCGAGCACGGCGCGGGCGATGTGAGCGCGCGTGGTGCCCCGCGTGAGCCCGGAGAGGACCCCGCGCGCATCGGGGCGCCAGTGCGGCGCGCCGAGCCCGGCGAGCGCCGGCACGAAGACGACGCCCGCGGCGTCGGGCACGCTCCCCGCGAGGGCCTCGACCTCCGCGCTGGACGAGAAGAAGCCGAGGCCGTCCCGCAGCCATTGCACCGCGGCGCCCGCGATGAACGCGCTGCCTTCGAGCGCGTAGCTGACGTCCCCACCGAGGCGCCACGCCACCGTCGTGAGGAGGCCGTTCGCGGAGGCCACGGCCTCGCTGCCGGTGTTCAGGAGCACGAAGGCGCCGGTGCCGTAGGTGCACTTCGCCATCCCGGGGGCGAAGCACGCCTGCCCGAACAAGGCGGACTGCTGGTCCCCCGCGAGCCCGGCGACCGGGATGCCGTCGGGCAGGAAGCCCACCCCCCGCGTCACCCCGAAGACGTCGGCGTTGTCGACCACGCGCGGCAGGCAGGCCGCGGGCACCCCGAAGAGCGCGCAGAGCTCCTCGTCCCACTCCATGCGGTGGATGTCGAAGAGCAGCGTGCGGGAGGCGTTCGAGGGGTCGGTGACGTGCTCCCCGGTGAGCTTCCAGGCGACGAAGCTGTCGATCGTGCCGAAGAGCAGCTCGCCGGTCTTCGCGGCCTCGCGCACGCCGGGCACGTGCTCCAGCACCCACTCGGCCTTCGTGCCGGAGAAGTACGGGTCGATGACGAGCCCCGTGCGGCTCCGGATCCGCTCCTCCCAGCCCTCCGCGCGGAGCGCATCGCAACGTGCGGACGTGCGCCGATCCTGCCAGACCAGCGCCCGGTGCGCCGCGCGCCCCGTCTCCCGGCCCCAGAAGAGGCTGGTCTCCCGCTGGTTGGTGATGCCGATCGCCGCGATGCGGCGTGGATCGATGCCGTGCAACGCCATCGTCACCGCGCGCTCGATCGACGTCCAGATGTCGGCCGGCTCGTGCTCCACCAGCCCCGGGGCGGGAAAGTGGTTCAAGAATTCGACGTTGCGCGAGGCCACCACGCGACTGTGCACGTCCATCAAGACGGCGGTCGTTCCGGTGGTACCCTGGTCGATGGCGAGGACGAGGTCCGTCATCGGCCGAAGCTATCGAATCGAGGGGGGATTTGCGAGCCCCCCGTCCGCGGTGCTATCAACGTGTCGATCTCGGGGTCACCCATGTTCCTGTCTCTCGTCCTCCTCGTCGCCTGCGTGGACAACAAGCCCAACTTCCCCGGCACGAAGATGTCGCCCTACTTCCCCATGGATGGGGGGCGCCAGGCCGAGTACAACAACGAGGATCCCACGGGCGTGCCCTGGCAGCTCGTGGTCGAGAAGATCGAGCCCGTCGAGATGGTCGACGAGGAAGAGGTCGTCACCTTCGAGTGGTCGAACCACGATACCGGCGAGATCGTCGGCGCCGTGAAGTGGTCGGCGTCCAGCGGGGACGGCATCAAGATCCACGCCTTCTCCGTCGGCACGGGTGACTTCACCACGTTCGACACCCCGGTGCTCGTCAGCGATGACGACGACCTGATGCTCCGCGACGACACGGTCACCACCGAGACGAACGGCTACACGTTCACCGCCACCCTCGTCGGCTTCGAGGATTGCACGGTGGACTGGGGCCTCGACTGGGAGGACTGCGCCCACATCAACCTGGACGACGGCGACGGCGACGACACCACCGGCCCCATCTTCGCGGGCGACTACTGGCTGGTCCAGCGCTACGGCCCCGCGTGGATGCAGCTCACCGGCTACGAAGAGAAGTGGAACCTCGCCCACTACGACTGGGACGCGGACGAGTGATCCGCCCGCCGCGCATCCCCGCCCCCTCGGGGTGGCGCGCGGCGCTCGTGTCCGCCCTCTGCGTCGCGTCCGGCTGCGGGCGCGAGAGCTACGACGTCGCCGATCTCCAGCTCGACGTCGATGCTCCGCTCCCCGCGGACGCCGAGGTCATCCGCGTCTGCGTGTCCGATCACGGCACGCTGGAGCGCGGCGCCGGCAACGGCCGCGTCCCCTTCCCCGGCCTGCGCGCGGGGGAGCCGGTCGAGGTCTCCCTGGACGTCTACGATGCCGACGGGGCGCTGATCGCCTCCGCCGGCCCCGCGCCGCTCGACGCCGACACCCCCTACACCACCACGCCGCTCCTCGAGCCCGGCGCCCGCTGCGTCGCGAACGGCGCGATCGCGGCCGAGGGCACCGACACGTGGCTCCTCGCGCTACGCTTCCTCGAGTGATGCTCGTCCTCCTCGCCCTCGCGGCCTGCACCCCCGCCGACACCCTCCCCGGCGTCGGCTTCGCCATCGTCGGCGTCTCCCCGGATGACGGCGCCACCGACGTCGTCGAGGCGCACATCCCCGAGCTCCGCTTCTCGGAGCCCATCGACCCCGAGCTCTGCACCCCGGACGCGCTCCGCGTCGACGGCGTGCACGAGGACGAGACCGTGGCGTTCTCCGTGGAGCTCGAGGTGATCTCCCTGGACGAGGGCTACCGCGTCCAGCTCACCCCCGCCGACACGCTCCCCACCGGCTGGTCCTACCGGATCTCCGCGCGCGCCGGCGCCGACACCGGCTGCCAGAGCGTCGACGGCGGTGTCCTCGAGCCGTTTGCATCCAGCTTCGCCGTGCCTTAGCAGGCGTCGGCCGCGAGGTCGTCATGTTGCTCCCTCTCCTCCTGCTCGGGTGCGAGCCCAAGGACCTGAAGGAGTCCGCTCCCGAGGACACCGGGTACGTGTACGTCGACACCGCGCCGACGGACGACACCGCGCCCGACTCCGCGGTCGACACCTCGCCGATCGACGACACCTCGGTCGAGACCGGGCGGGACACCAACCGGGTCGACACGTCCGTCGACACCGGCACCGTCGCCCCGAGCTGGCTCACGCTCGAGGTCTGGCCCGCCGCGATGATCGTGCACCCCGGCGCCACCTGGCCCCTCCGCGTGGTCGCCACCGACCCCGACGGCGCCCGGGGAGACCTCCCGACCGACCTCGACGTGCCGACCTTCGCGGTGGACGACCCGACGATCGCCACCGTCGACACCGCGGGCCTCGTCACCGCGCTCGCCGAGGGCGCGACCACCGTGCGGGTGTTCATCGGCGGGCTCGAGGCCGACTGCACGATCGAGGTGCGGGCGGACGGCGTCGCGACGATCACCGTGCTGGACGGCGCCACGGGCGCGCCGATCGAGGGCGCCAAGGTCGCCATCCCGTTCAGCTCCCCCGTCAGCACCGACGCCTCCGGCATCGCGCTCCTCCCCGTCCCCGACGGCCTGCCGCTCACCTTCTCCACCTGGGTGGACGACGAGTACGACGCCCTCACCGTCGTCGGCATGGTCGGCCGCCAGCTCACCGTGTCCGTGCTCCCCAAGGACACCGTCCTCAACGACGCCACCCTCACCGGTGCCGTCGACTTCTCCGGCATCGACGACGGCGGCTGGTCCGACGTGGTCGTCGGCTTCGCCGCGGCCTCGATCCAGGGCGCCCTCGCCTCCACCCGCCTGGAGGATCTCTTCGCGGACGAGCGCGCGATCACGGTCTTCGGCGTGGACGTCGAGGCGCCCGCCAACCTCTTCGTCGAGGGCGCGGCGGAGACCTACGACGCCACCGCGTTCGCCGGCGACGTCGCCGTGTGGGGCCTCGGCGGCCCCATCGCCATCGCGGACGCCACCGAGAGCCTCTCCGGCACGGGAGACGCCCTCCAGCTCCTCGCGGACAACATCGGCGCGATGTCCTGGGGCCAGGTCACCGGGCTCACCGCCACCTCCGGCGCGTCCACCACGGCGGACCTCGCGCCCGCCGATCGCTTCGACGACCTCGTCACCGTCTCGCTCCCGCCGCTCTCGCTCGGGTTCACCGGCACCGAGGAGTACTTCCTCCTCGCCGCCGAGGAGCGCGCCGCCGAGGGCTTCGTCGTGACCGGCCTCGGCACCGGCACCCCCGCGGGCTCGACCGACATCCCCACGGTCCTCGCCGGCACCGTCCTCGACAGCCTCGGCACCACCGTCCTCGCCTACGCGCAGGTCGGTGGCGTCGGCAGCGGCGGGGCGACCAGCTCGGCGGTCGCGACGGAGAACGCCGAGGGCAACCTCATCGCCCCCCTCCTCCAGGACATCGCCACGGTCGACGCCTGGGATCCCGCCGTGCGCACCTTCGCCTACACGGTCGACGCCGACGCCGACTACGTGCGGGTCCGCCTCCGTGACGAGCGCAACCGCGTTCACGACATCCTGGCCCCGAGCTCCTGGAGCGGGACGATCCCGAATTGCGTGACTAGCTTCCGGCTCCCGAGCGCGACCGTGGAAGTGCTCGCGCTCGAGACAACCGGCGGTAACTACGAGGGCTGGCTCGCCGCGGGTGAGCTCGGCGTCGACACGAAGCCGACCGTCACCGCCGCCCGCACGACCCAGGAGTGACCATGCTCGATTCCGAGATCCTCCATGCCGCCGAGGCGGCCTTCGAGGCGCTCCCCGTCCGCCCCGAGGTGCGCGCCGCCGCGCTCGCGAACCTCCGCCGCTGGCTCGGAAGCGACGAATTCGCCCCCTACCTGCCGCAGATCCGCTCGCTCGTCTCGCGGGGCCGCTGGGACCTGCTGCTGGACTCCTTCTACCAGGTGCTCCCGTTCGGCACCGGCGGCCGCCGCGGCCCCGTCGGCGTCGGGCCGAACCGCTACAACCCGTGGACCCTCGGCGCGAGCGTGCAGGGGCACGTGGCGTTCCTGCGCGAGCTCCGCGGGGACGGGCCGCTCCACGTCGTCATCGCGTACGACGTGCGCCGCTACCTCGACGCCAACGGCGTCTACGACCCCGCCGTGCCGAACCCCTGCATGGGCCTCTCGTCGCGCGACTTCGCGGAGATCGCCGCGGGGGTGTACGCCGCGAACGGCGTGACCACCACGATCCTCGCCCCGGGGAGCGACACCTACGTCTCCACGCCCGAGCTCTCGTTCGCGATCCGCTACCTGCGCGCGGACGGCGGCCTCAACGTCTCGGCGTCGCACAACCCGCCCGACGACAACGGCGGCAAGTTCTACAACGCGCGCGGCGGCCAGGAGGTCCCCCCGGACGACGAGCGGATGGCCGCCCACGTCGACAAGGTGGACCGCGTGCGGGCCATGCCCTTCGCGGAGGCCCGCGCGACCGGCCTCGTGCGCGACTACGCCCCCGCCATCCACACCGCCTACGTCGCCCTCAACGTGGCCACGTCGCTGCGGTCGGACGCCCGGAGCGCGAAGGTCGTGTTCACCGGCCTCCACGGCACCGGCGACACCACGGTGGTCGACGTCCTGCGCTCCGCCGGCTTCCACGTGGACGTCGAGCCGACCCAGGCCCCGCACGACGGCGCGTTCACCGAGGTGCCCTTCCGCACGCCGAACCCGGAGGTGCGCCAGAGCATGGACCGCGCGGTCAAGCTCGCGACCGAGCGTGGCGCCGACCTCGTGATGGCGTGCGATCCCGACGCCGACCGCATCGGGCTCTGCGCGCGTAACGGCGTCGGCGGCGCGCCCGGCTTCCGCTTCTTCACCGGCAACGAGATCGCGGCGCTCGTGGTCGAGTACCGCCTCTCCCAGGGCACCTGGACGAACCCCATCGTGATGCAGACCGAGGTCACGAGCGACCTCGTGCGGCGCATCGCGGTCCGGCACGGCGCGCAGGTGGTGGCGGACCTCATGGTCGGCTTCAAGTACATCGGAGACGGCCTCGGCCGGCTCGAGGACACGGGCACGTTCCGCGGCGTCACCGGGCGCCCGGAGGACTTCGTGGTCGGCGTCGAGGAGTCGCACGGGGTGCTCGTGACCGCCGAGCTCCGCGACAAGGACGCCGCCGGCGCCGCGCTCGCGCTCGCCGAATACGCGAGCCTCCTCGCGCGGGACGGCCGCACCCTCACCGACGCGCTGGAGTCCATCTGGGCGCGCGAGGGCTACGTCCACAACGAGCTCGTCAGCACCGTGATGCGCGGCGCGGCGGGGAAGGCCCGCATCGACCGCATCCAGGCCTCGATGCGCGCGCAGCCGCCGACCGAGATCGGGAAGTGGCGCGTGGTGGAGGTGCTCGACCGCGCCGACCCCAACGGCTCCCTGGGGCCCATCAAGTCGGGCACCGACGCCGCCAGCCGGGACGTCCTCGTGTTCCGCCTCGCCGAGAACGGTGGCTCCGAGCCGACCGCGCGGCTCCTGCTCCGGCCCTCGGGCACGGAGCCCAAGAACAAGATCTACGTGGAGGTCGTGGGCCGCCCGGGCGTCGCGCCCTCGGTCGAGATCCCCCGCGTGGCCGCCGAGGCGCGCTCCCTCGCGCTCGCCTTCGCACATGGCATGCTCGCGCGCGTCGACATCGAGCTCCCGCTCTGGGCGCTCCGGGTCAGCGATCTCGTCGCCATCGAGAACAAGCAGCACCTCGCCGAGGTGCTCCTCCCCGAGGTCTGCCGCCGCCTCGCCGCCAACGAGCCCCTCGGCACCGTCGTGGACGACGGCCTGCGCGCCTACGGGAAGGATCCGCGGGGCCTCGTGGCGGACGCCGTGCGGGACTGGGCCGCCGACCAGGGAGCGCTGGGCGAGCGGGTCCAGGCGGCGTTCGGGGCGTAGGAGAGAGGACGGGGCTCGAGCAGCGCCCGCCCGCGGTGCCCGGCGGCGCAGAGCCGCCGCCGCCGCGGGCGATGGACCCTCTCAGCCGCCGACCGGGATCCCCGCCATCGCGAGCGCGCGACGGAGCGCGTCGGGCGTGTCGGCCGCGTAGTCCGCGCCGTGCGGCGTCGCGATCCCCCAGCCCACGCCGATCATCGGCATCCCCGCCGCCTTCGCCGCGCCCACGTCGGCGGGGCCGTCGCCCACCATCACGCCCTCGCGCACGTCCAGGCGCCGCAGGGCCTCGAACAGCGGCGCGGGGTCGGGCTTCCGGACGGCGAGGGTGTCCCCGCCGATGACCACCGGGAAGTAGCGCGCGAGCCCCAACCGCTCGGCGATCGCGTGCGAGAAGCCCTCGGGCTTGTTCGTCACGATGGCCATCGGGGCGCGCACGTCGTCGAGCACGGCGCGGAGCCCGTCGTAGACCCGCGTCCGCACCACCAGGGCGGCCCCGTAGGCCTCCAGGAACGCGGCCACGTCCGCTTCCGTGGGGGTGCCGCCCGCGGCCTCCACGCAGCGGTCCACGAGCCTGCGCGCGCCCTCCCCGATGAACCCGCGCACGACCGTCTCGCCGAGCGGCGCCCGCCCGGTCCGAGTGAGCATGGCATCGACCGCGGCCGCGATGTCCGCGGCGCTGTCCACGAGCGTGCCGTCGAGGTCCCACAACACCGCCCGCACGAGCTCCGTCATGGCGTGTCCTCCGCGACCGGCACCGGGAAGGCCGGGATGGGCGTGGGCGTGAAGGCGGGGGTCGGCCCGTCGGCGGGCGGGAAGAGCGGGGGCAACGCCGGCGTCGTGAGCGCCGAGATCCGCGGCCCCTGCTCGCGCGGCATGAGCACGGAGATGCCGAGCGCGGGCCAGTTCACGTAGTCGCGCAGGTGGTGCGCGTACCAGCCGAGGCGGTCGTCGCGTACCGTGCGGAGGCCCATGCGCGTGGCGTGGCGCATGCGGGCCTCGGTGCCGGGCGGGCTGCCCTCGGGCGGCGGCACGACCATGCCGATGTGGGTGACGACCACCGGCGAGTACGCGCGCTCGGCGCGCATCGTCACCACCAGCGCGCCCGCCGGGATGCGCGGGACGGCCTCCAGGGCCTCCGCGAGGTCGAGGTAGGGCAGGGTCCACTCCCCGAGCGGCAGCGCGGTGTCGGGGAGCTGGAACAGGCCGCGGCGCTTCCACCGGCGCCACACCTCGGCGGTCACGTCCTTGCGCAGGACGCGCGCGCGGCCGACGCGCCCGGTGATGTCGACGAGGAGGCCGTTCCGGATGGCGTCCGGGATCCACGCGGCCTCCATGAAGTGCCGGCGGTGCTCGTAGGCGGCGGGGCCGGCGTAGCGCAGGGCGTCGCGCACGGCGGGCGCGTAGAGGGGGTCCCCCGCGAGGGCGAGCCCCAGCACCTCTTCGACGAAGGTGAGGCAATCGAACGCGTCGTAGCGGCTCGGGGGGTCGGGGTCGATGCCGACGCCCTCGCCCGCGGCGTCGTTGAGGTAGGGCAGCCCCAGGAACGCACGGCTGGCGCGCTCGACGCGCTCGCCGATGGAGAGCGTCCGGGCGTCCCGCACGCGCACGAGCACGTCCGGCGGGTGGGTCCAGCGCTCGGGCCCCCGCGGTACGGCGGAGACCGAGAGGTTGACCGGCACCGCGGCTCCCACGGCCTGCCCGGCCGGGCCCAGCGTGGGATCGGGGCCGCCGGGGAGCGCGCCACCGCCGCCCTCCTCGTCGTCCCCCGTCAACGGAGGTGCGGGCGCCTCGGAGGCCGTCGGCTCGGCCTCGACGAGCGGTGCGGGCGCGGGCGGATCGTCGGCCGCTGGCGCGGACCCGACCCCCAACCACAAGAGCAACCACCCCATCACGCCTCGTCCGGTCGGGTCAGGGGCCGCGCCCCACTCACACGCCGAGGCGCTGCTGATATCCCGCGAGCTGCTCGAGCATGATCTCGAAGCCGTCGACGTCGAGCACCTCGTCCGCCGCGGAGAGCGCGCGCTCGATGAGGTCGGAGAGGCCCCGGTTCAGCAGGCGGCGGTGTTCGCCGGCGGGGCGCTTCCGCAGGTTCTTCATGACCTGCGCGATCGGGAGGCGCCCGTCCGTGCCGACCTCGATGCCCTTGAAGAGGGGCGCGAGCGGCACCGACGTGCCCTCGATGAGCAGCTGCAGCTTGGCGCCGCCGGCGCCCCGGCCGTCCGCGGCCTCGATGGCAGCCGCGATGGTGGCGAGGACTTCGTTGGTGACCTCGAGCTTCCGGAGGATCTCCTCGTCGTGGAGCTTCGGCCCCGAGAAGTTCAGGCTCACCGCGGACTTGAGGACATCCTTGCCCTCGGCGTCCTCCATCTCGATGAGGGTCTCGGTGGAGGCCGCGAGCTCGGCCACGCCCGCCACGTCGAGGTCCACGCGATCGAGCAGCGTGCGGTCCGTCAGGAACGCGCCGGGCTCGCGCTGGGTGTCGTAATCCTGGAACGCGGCGAGATCGTCCTCCTCGCTCATCGGCGCGGCCCGGCTGGGCAGCAAGCCGGGGAGCGGGGCGTCCGCAGTGTCCTCGTCGGGCATCAGCTCGTCGTCGGACTCCGGCATGACGCCGACGAGCATCCCCTCGTCGAGCATGCGGCGGACGTGCTCGAGCACGCGCGTGGGCTCCCAGGGGCTCGCACCCACGAGCTCCGCGAGGCGGGTACGCGCCGCGGAGCGGTGGACCAGGGCGCGCTCGATGTCGGAGTCCGGGAAGGTGGCGCCCGGCCCGATCAGCATCTCGGGGTGTTCCTGCAACGAGCGGATACGCTGGCCGAGGCCGACGAGCTCGTCCAGGAGCTCGCGGGAGTCGTGGCCGACCTGGATGTTCTCCACGAACACCGCGTCCATCGGAAGGAACTCGGTCACGACGGTGTCTGACAGGAACTGGAAGAGGTTCTCACGGAACCGCTCGAACAAGAGTTCCAGGAGCAGCGCTTCGGGCAACGTGTCGAAGAGCGACTCCGACAAGACCCCGCCGGTGGCCATCCGCGAGCGCAGGGCCGCGTAGCGCGCACCGTCGACATGGCCCGCCGCGAGCAGGATGCCGAGCATGCTGTCGTCGTCGTGGTCGCTCTGCGCCGCGAGCACTTCGCCCAGCATGACGTAGACGCGGAACGTCACCCCGGCGCCGGATCGGCTCACCAGGCACCCGGTCTGCCCCGAATCGAGACAGCCGATCAGGGCATGTCGCGGGTCCTGGGAGGTCTCACCGTTCCGTGGCTGCAACCAACGCCTCGCTCGGGCGCCCGGACGGGGGCGCGCAACGTCACCGCATCGTACAGACCCGCTGTCAGGCGGTCAACGAGGGGGACGTGCGCGCCGGTCCACGACGGGTCACGAGGCGGCGAGCAGCTCCGGATCCTCACCGAGGACGGAGAGCAGGCGGTCGCGTGCCCGCGACAGGCGACTCATGACGGTCCCGAGCTTGATCGACAGGGCCCGCGCGATCTCCGCGTAGGACATGTCCTCGTAGTACCGCAACAACAGGATGGTGCGGTGGTCCTCGGTGAGCTGCCCGATGGCCTGGATGATCTCGTCCTGCCGCTCGCCGCCGAACACGACCTCGATCGGGTCGGCGTGAAACTCCTCGCTGCGCGGGACGGTCGCGAGGATGCCGTCGCGGCGCCGCCGGTCGCGCACGAGGTTGAAGCACAGGTTCCGCGTGACGCGGTACAGCCACGCCTGCATCTTGAACTCGCCATCGAAGAACCGCGGCTCGCGCATGGCCTTGATGAAGACCTCCTGGACCACGTCGCGCGCTTCCTGCGCATCCTTCAAGATGCAGTAGGCGTGGACGTAGAGGCGCTCCCCATACTTGCGAACCAGCAGATCGACGGACTGCTGGCGGTCGCTCATGGCGACAGCCTTGATGTCCTCGTCGAGCCAGTCTCCGGTGTTCAGGGCGTCGGTGGGTCGAGGCGTCGTCATGGGCTCTCCTGCGTGCGCCGCGTTGCCGCGCACATTCGAAGTACGCGCCCGACCCGCTGATCTTGCGACCCCATGACACAGCTTGACGAATCCAAGGGGACGGCCCATCCTGGTCCCGCAGGCAGCGGGAGCGCAGCGGTGGAAGCCAAGAGCGGTACGAGCGGCGAGGTGATCGAGGTCAAGGCCTTGGTGGAGGCCATCGTCCGGGCCCTGGTGGACCACCCCGACCAGGTGGTCGTGACAGAGGTCGAAGGCGCGCACAGCTGCGTGCTCGAACTCTCGGTGGCTCCTGACGATGTAGGAAAGGTGATCGGCAAGAAGGGCATCCACGCGGACGCCATTCGTCGCATCGTCCACGCCGTTGGCGGGAAGGCGAAGAAGCGCTTCGTCCTCGAGATCCTCGAGAACAACACCTGACGAGCCGGGTGCCTCGGGACGTCCCGAGACCGCTCAAGTAGTCCTCCGCGCGCACCCGGGCGCCCACGCGTGACGCTCCTTGACCGGGGCCGCGAGGCGCTACAGCGTGCCTGCGGCGAGCCCTGCAGCAACGTCGGCCCGTCTCGTCCGGGCCACGAAGAGCAACGCTACTCGGTGATGCCCGGGATGCGGACGCCGCGCTCGTGCGCCACCTCGATCGCGCGCTCGTAGCCGGCGTCGGCGTGGCGGAGGACACCCATGCCCGGATCGGCCAGCAGGACACGCTCCAGGCGCCGCGCGGCGGCCTCCGTGCCGTCCGCCACGATGACCTGGCCCGCGTGCAGCGAGTAGCCCATGCCGACGCCGCCGCCGTGGTGGAAGCTGACCCAGGACGCGCCGTTCACCGCGTTCACGAGGGCGTTGAGGATCGGCCAGTCCGCGACGGCGTCCGTGCCGTCCAGCATGCCCTCGGTTTCCCGGTTGGGGCTGGCGACGCTGCCGCAGTCGAGGTGATCGCGACCGATCACGATCGGCGCCTTGAGCGCGCCGGAGGCCACGAGCTCGTTGAAACGCAGCCCGGCGCGGTGGCGCTCGCCGTAGCCCAGCCAGCAGATGCGCGCGGGCAACCCCTGGAACTGGATGCGCTCGCGGGCCATCGTCAACCAGCGGCGCAGGCCCTCGTCGGCCGGGAAGAGCTCGAGGAGGGCCTCGTCGGTCACCCGGATGTCGTCGGGATCGCCCGAGAGGGCCACCCAGCGGAAGGGCCCGCGGCCCTCGCAGAACTGCGGCCGGATGTAGGCCGGCACGAACCCGGGGAAGGCGAAGGCGTCGGGCTCGCCGCCCTCGACCGCGCCGGCACGCAGGTTGTTGCCGTAGTCGAAGACGTGGCTCCCCTGCCGCCGCATCGCCAGCATGGCCCGCACGTGCGTGGCCATCGAGGCATAGGCGCGCCGGGTGAACTCGGCGGGGTCGGCGGCGCGCAACACCGCGGCCTCCTCCAGCGTGAGCCCGGAGGGAATGTAAGCGAGGGGATCGTGGGCCGAGGTCTGGTCGGTCACGAGGTCGGGCGCGAGCGTGCTGGCGGCGATGAGCGGCATCAGGTCGGCGGCGTTGCCGACGAGCCCGACCGACCGCGCGACCTTGTCGCGGCGGTAGCGGTTCACGCGGGCGATGGCGTCGTCCAGGTCGGTCGCAACCTCGTCGAGGTAGCGGGTCTCGATGCGCTTCTGGACGCGCGTGGGGTCGACGTCGATCGCGAGGCACACCGCCCCGGCGAACACGGCTGCGAGCGGCTGCGCGCCACCCATGCCCCCGAGGCCCGCGGTGAGGACGAGGCGCCCGGCCAGATCCCCACCGAAGTGCTGACGGCCGGCCTCGGCGAAGGTCTCGTAGGTGCCCTGCACGATGCCCTGGGAGCCGATGTAGATCCAGCTCCCGGCGGTCATCTGGCCGTACATCATCAGCCCGCGCTGCTCGAGCTCGCGGAAGTGCTCCCAGGTGGCCCACTTCCCGACGAGGTTCGAGTTCGCGATGAGGACGCGCGGCGCGTCCGCGTGGGTGCGGATCACGCCGACGGGCTTGCCGGACTGCACCAGCAGGGTCTCATCGTCCCCGAGGGTGCGCAGGCACGCCAGGATCCGGTCGAACGAGGGCCAGTCGCGTGCGGCCTTGCCGTTGCCGCCGTACACGACAAGGTCCTCGGGGCGCTCGGCCACGTCCGGATCCAGGTTGTTCTGGATCATCCGGAACGCGGCTTCCTGCACCCATCCACGGCAGTGGAGGGTCGACCCCGTCGGCGCCCGGACGATCCGCTTCATCTAGCTCTCGTCCTCCTCCTGAGGACCGTCCTCGGAGATGATGACGCGGCGGTTGCGGTCGTGCGCGACCATCTGGATGGCGGACTGCTCGCTGTTCTCGGCGCAGTCTTCGAGGCCGGCGACGTACTCGTCGTACTGGGCCTGCGTGACCATTCCCTCCTGGAGGTAGCGCTCGATGTGGCGGACGTCGAACATCGCTTCGTTGATCTTGGACATCGGGAATCCTCGGTGAGGCTACGCCTCGGGCGGGAGATCGTCGGCGGCGGGGGGGAGCAGATCGTCGACCGAGGGGGGCAGGTCGTTGGGGCGGAGCTGCTTCTGCACGTTCTCGTTGTCGTCGAAGCCGGTCATGTCCGCCTGCACGTGGCCCGCGGCGATCTCGCGCAACGCGGTGACGATCTCCTTGTTGGTGCGATCCTCATCGAGGAGCGTGCGAGACCCCTTCATGATCTGCTTGGTGCGCTCCGCGGTGACGAGCACGAGGGTGAAACGATTCGGGACCTGCTCGAGGCAGTCCTCGACAGTAATGCGCGCCATGCGGTACCTCTCTGGGACCTCGCCGGCTATCGCTTCATGCCGCGCGGCGCAACAAGTCCATCCGCGCATGCCCCGTTCGGCGGTAGAACACGCGCAGCTCGGTCAGGAGCGCGGCGATGTCCCTCTGCCGCTCCAGTCGCTCACAGTAGCGGTCAGCCAACCTTCCCGCCTCGCGATACCGCTCCCGTTCTTCGGAGTCGAGCCCCTCGGCGAGCACGGCGTCGTGGAAGAGGCGGCGCCGGAGCGTCGGGTCGGGACCGACGTGGAGACGCGCCGTGACGTACTTGTCGACTTCCGCCTGCGTTTCCAGCTCGAGCAGCGACACGGTCTCCTCTCGGGCCGCCCGCCGTACGAGCAGGAGGAAGTGGCTCACCCCCTCCGTGACCGTGCACCACGCCGGGAGCGCGTCCCGTACGGCCTCCGCGGGGGTGCGCGCGTCCACCGCGTCGAGATCCTCGGCGTGCAGGTACACGCCGATGTCCACGTCCTCGTCCGCCTGCCGGATCATCACCCACTCGCGGGAGGACCGCTGGGCATCCCCGAGGAGCTCGCGCACGGCCGCCTCGTCCACGAGGAAGTCCCGGATGTCCGGAGCCTCGATGTCGTAGATGGCCTGGAGGTGCCGCTGGATGAGCGCGATCATCCCGAGCCCACGGCGCGGGTCGGCACGAGGCCGAGCTGCCGCAGCCGCTCGGCGACGCGCGGCGACCCGCTCGTGAGCCACTCCTCGTAGAGCCGCACGATGTCGGTGTCGGAACGCTCGCGGGTCTCGTCGCGCACCTCCGCGATGACCTCGACACAGGCCGGGTAGCGCTCGGCGAGCTCCGCGAAGATCTCCGCGAAGCCGCCGCCCCGCGCGTCCAGGAGCCGCTCGAGCGAGCGGTAGGCGGTCTCGCCCATGCGGACGCAGTAGTCCCGCGAGATGTGGCGACGCTCCAGGTGCTCTCGGAAGAACCCGGTGAGCAGGAGGGAGCGGTCGCCGAGCTTCCGCCACAAGGACACGGCCTCGGGAGGGGCGGCCATCACCGCGCGGTGCCGCAGCTCGACCAGCGTGGCGTCGGCGGCCTCGACGGCCTCGTCCTCACGCCGCGCCTGGTCGGCGAGCAGGCTCGAGAGGTAGTACACCGCGTTTTCGCTCACGGGGGCGCGCTGGTGGAGGACGGCGCTCTCCACGCGCTCATGGAAGAAGTCGAAGAGGTTTCCCTCGGTGACCAGCCCTGCTGCGTCCGTCCGGCTCATGAACCCTCCAGATCGTGATGAAGAACGAGGTTTGTGCGGGTCAGCCCCCGACGATCTAAAATCTTCGCGCCTCGCGCCTTGACCACGAGCGGGGCCGTGCCTACCTGACGGGCGCCCCGGGTTGGGTTCGCCGTGAGCCCTGTCTGGAACCCAACCTCCATCCCCCGCGGGGTTCTCCTACCGGATGAACCCCCGATGACTCGCGATCCTCCACGTGACGCGAGCTCGGAGTGAAGATGAACGTCCGTCCCCTGTTCGACCGAATCCTCGTCAAGCGCAACGAAGAGCCGACCAAGACCAAGTCCGGTCTCTTCCTCCCGGAAACCACCAAGGAGAAGCCCTCCGAGGGCACCGTGCTCGCGGTCGGCAACGGCCGCATCGCGGACGACGGCTCCGTCACCGCCCTCACCGTCAAGGTCGGGGACCAGGTGATGTTCGGCAAGTACAGCGGGACCGAGATCAAGATTGACGGTGATGACCGTCTGATCCTCCGCGAGGACGACGTCCTCGGCATCGTCGAGTAGTCGTTCCGCACCGATCCGTTTCAGTACACAGCTCAGCAGTACCAAGCTCAGCCTCGGGCGCATCCACGATGCGCTCCAGCAGCATACCTCAGGAGTTCCACATGGCCGCGAAGCAGATCCTCTTCGACGTCACCGCCCGCAACAAGATCCTCGTGGGCGTCGACACGCTCGCGAACGCGGTCAAGGTGACCCTCGGCCCCAAGGGCCGCAATGTCGTGATCGAGAAGTCCTGGGGCGCCCCGGTCGTCACCAAGGACGGCGTGACGGTCGCCAAGGAAGTCGAGCTCGAAGACAAGTTCGAGAACATGGGCGCGCAGATGGTGAAGGAGGTCGCCTCCAAGACCTCCGACGTCGCGGGTGACGGCACCACCACCGCCACCGTGCTCGCCCAGGCGATCTTCCGTGCGGGCGTGAAGCTCGTCGCCGCCGGCCACAACCCGATGGACCTGAAGCGCGGCATCGACAAGGCTGTCGCCGCCATCGTGGAAGACCTCAAGGGCCAGTCCCGCCCGGTCGCGGATCAGCGCGAGATCGAGCAGGTCGGCACGATCAGCGCCAACGGCGACGAGGAGATCGGCCGCATCATCTCCAACGCCATGGAGAAGGTCGGCAAGGAAGGCGTGATCACGGTCGAGGAGAACAAGGGCCTCGAGACGGAGCTCAAGACCGTCGACGGCATGCAGTTCGACCGCGGCTACATCAGCCCCTACTTCGTGACGGACACCGAGCGGATGGAGGCCACCTTCGAGGAGCCCTACATCCTCATCCACGAGAAGAAGCTCTCGTCGATGCGCGACCTCATCAAGCTCCTCGAGAAGGTCCACGCCGCGGGCAAGCCCATCGTGATCCTCGCCGAGGACGTCGAGGGCGAGGCGCTCTCCACGCTCGTCGTGAACAAGCTCCGTGGCACCCTCCAGGTCGTGGCCATCAAGGCCCCCGGCTTCGGTGATCGCCGCAAGCAGATGCTCGAGGACATCGCCACCCTCACGGGCGGCCGCCTCATCGCGGAGGAGCTCGGGCTCAAGCTCGAGAACCTCGGCCTGGCGGACCTCGGGCGCGCCAAGCGCGTGGTGATCACCAAGGACCACACGACGATCATCGACGGCTCGGGCACCCCCGACGCCATCAAGGCGCGCATCAGCCAGCTCAAGGCGCAGATCGAGGAGACCACCTCCGACTACGACCGCGAGAAGCTCCAGGAGCGCCTCGCCAAGCTGGCGGGCGGCGTCGCGGTGATCCGCGTCGGCGCGGCCACCGAAGTCGAGATGAAGGAGAAGAAGGCCCGCGTCGAGGACGCCCTCCACGCGACCCGCGCGGCCGTCGAAGAAGGCGTGCTCCCCGGTGGTGGCGTGGCCCTCGTGCGCGCCCAGCGCGCGCTCGCCAACATCGACGCCCCCGGTGATCAGCGCTTCGGCGTCGACATCGTGCGCCGTGCGGTCGAGGAACCCCTCCGCGCGATCGTCGTGAACGCGGGCGGCGAGCCCTCGATCACGCTCGAGAACGTCCGCAACGGCACCGGCGGCTACGGCTTCAACGCCGCCACCGGCGTCTTCGAGGACCTCTACACCTCCGGCGTCATCGACCCGACCAAGGTGACCCGCGCGGCCCTCGAGAACGCCGGCTCCGTGTCCGGCCTCCTCCTCACGACCGAGGCGATGATCGCCGAGTACGTGGACGACGACTCCGGCAACGGCGGCGGCGGCGGTCACTCCCACTAGTCGGCGGCCAGGTGAGCCCTCCTCCAGAGGGCTCGCCATCCCCGAGGCCCCCGCTTCGCAGCTTGCGAAGCGGGGGCCCCGTCGTTTTGGCCCTTGGGGACCCACAGGGACCTACGGACCCACACGGGGACCTACGGGAAGTAGTACCGGGCGCCGATCGCGGCGTCGAAGAGCCCGGTGGTCGCGGGGTAGAGGTTGATGCCGGGCGCGAGCTCGACGAACGCCTCGAACGGGATGCCGTCATGGATGAACGACATCCCGATGGGCACGCGGATGCCGAGCTCCACGAGCTCCTCGGCGTTCGTGTAGGGGGAGTCCCCCAGCCGCGTGCGGGCGCCGATGCCGAGGTAGACCGGGAAGTGGACGTCCTCGATCTCGTCGGTGCGGAGGTCCGCGAGGCGGAGCAGGACGTCCCCGTGGACGTGCATCGTGCCCCTGTCGAAGCTCCAGGCGAGCGCGCCGTCGTAGTAGGCACGGCCGGTCTTCGGCTGGTACGCGACCGAGATCCCCGTCGGGAGGCCGAGGAGGATGCCCAGGCCGAGGCCCCCCACGTCGCGCGCGAGGTCCGGCGGCGGCGACGGCGTCGTCATCGACGGAGGCGTCCCTTCCTGGGCCCACGCGAGGCCCACCAGCATCAATCCGACCACACCTACTCCGGCGGCCGCTCCAGCGCGTCGAGCACGCCCTCGTCCTGGTACACCACGACGAGCCTGCGTACGATCGGGCCCAGCTCCGCATCCGCGAGGTAGCCGTGCCAGCGCGGATCGCCCACCACGCTACGGAAGGAAAAGCCGTGTCGGAGCGCATCGAGCAGGTGCGCTTCGAACGCGGGCGCGTCGCGCTTCCGCCCCGCGACGTCCGCGAGCCGGAAGTGGCCGGCCCACTGATCGGGCGCGAGCCGCGCGACCTCCCGGAAGTCGGCCTCGGCGCCGTCGAGGTCGCCCTCGCTGAGCAGCACCTCGCCACGGTCGTAGCGGGCAGCCACGAGCAGGGGGTCGAGCTCCACGGCCCGATCGAGCCAGCGCCGGGCATCGTCGGGCCGGCCGGACAGGCGGCTCGCCAGCCCCAGCTCGTAGACGAGGCGCGCGTCCGGGCCGATCTGGCGGGCCCAGGTCTTGGCGAACTTCGTGGCGGCGTCGAGGCCGTCCTGGCGCGCGAGCCGCGAGACCTCGTCCGCCGCCGCGGCCATCAGCGCGTCGCGGTAGTCGGGCGGCGGGATCTCCGCCCGCGCCGAGCCGATCGCGAGCACCAGCGCCGCGAGGCTCATTCCGAGCGACGCCGCCGCGCCAGCGCGAGGAGGCCCGCGCCGACCGCGAGGAGGGCGCCACCGGTGCCCGCGTCGGACCCGGAGGCGCAGCCGCAGTCACCGGTGAGCGTCACGCCGTCGGTCTCGGTGCCGTCGTAGAGGCCGTCGCCGTTGGCGTCGATGGCCGCGCCGATGTCGGCGTTGTCGCCCTCCACCGCGCCGGTGATCCAGCCGTCGGCCCCGCCGGCGAACACGGCGTAGTAGCCACCCGCGCTCGCGTCGGTCGCGGTCATGGCGCTGCCGGGGGGCGCGGCCCCGCTCCAGACCTGCTCGCCGTCGTCCCGGTTCGCGGGGAAGCGGTCGGCGCGGCGCACCACGACCGCCTGGGCGGCGCGCGCGTCGTCCGGCTGGGTCCAGGCGAGCGCGACCCGCTCGTCCAGGTCGTCCGAGGCGACGAAGTCATCGATGGCGAAGTCGAGCGAGGCGTCCTCGGCGATGCGGTAGACGCACACGTCGTCGACGTTCCAGCCGCCGAACTCGAGGCCGCCGTCGCTGGCGATCTCCCACCCGAGGGTGAGGCTCGTGCTGTCCGTGTCGACGAGGAGCGTGTGGAGCATCCACTCGCGGTCCTCGGTGTGGGCGCCGCCGTCGCGCTCGCCGGTCTTGTAGTTGCTCCAGACGAGCTCGTCCCCGGCGTAGACGTGCGCCTGGTCGTACACGCCGTCCTCGACGTTGAGCCAGCGGCGGTACTGGACGACGACCTGGGCCTCGCCGGTCACGTCGATCGCGGGGCTGGAGAGGCGGTTCACGATGCTCGACTGGTAGGCACCGTTGTACTGGCCGCCGCCGAGATCGTTGCCCCACACCGCGCTCCCGGTGAAGGCGTCGGTGGGGTCGTCGGAGTAGCCGTCGGGCGAGCCGAAGTCCCAGTCGTCGGCGCCGCGCTGGTCCGTGCCGTCGAGGAGCGCGTGGGTGTAGCCCCCGTCGTCCTCGAACGGCTCGCAGTAGATCTCCTCGAGCGCACCGACGTAGAACGTGTAGGGGGCGATCTCGCCGCCGGCCGGGAGGGTGACCTCCGTGCCGTCGTCCGCAGAGGCGCGCAGGTAGTACTCGACCACGGTGCCGGCGGGGAGGCCCGGGAGGTCTCCGTCGAAGTGCTCGCCCGCGAGGCCCAGGGGAGCCTCGTTCCAGGAGGTGCCGCCGTCGGTGGAGTAGACGGCGTCGACGGTCTCGACCGTGAAGGTCACGCACGCGGGCGAGAGGTTCGAGACGTCCCCCTCGAGCGCGATGCCGGCGCCCGCCGCCTGGTTGCCGAGCGGGCTGTGGTCGAGCGTGAGCAGCGACGAGCCGCCGCCGTTCGGCCCCAGCCCGTGGCGCCCGAAGGCGTCGATGATCTCGCAGAAGTGCGGGGTGCCGTCGGAGAGGTCGCCGTTGTCGTCGTCCGCGAGGACCAGCTCGTCGTAGCTCTCCTCGATCGTGGGACCGCCCTTGAGCGTGTCCGCGAGGAGCTGCGACGTGATGGCCCAGGCGGTGCCCTTCGTGTCCGTGGACTCGCCGTACGTGGCGGACAGCGCCACGTAGAGGTCCCACATGGCGCCGGCGAAGATGAGGCCGTCCTGGTGGACCTCGCCGGTGACGTCGTCCGGGTAGACGTAGTCGGTGGCGATCTCGCGGATGCCCGCGCCGTTGGTGCCGAAGTACGGCGCGATCGTGGTGTCGTGGGTCTGGAGGGCGGCGACGATGTCCCCGATGCCCTCGGAGATCGACCCGTCGAACGAGCCGGAACGGAGGCTGTAGTAGTGGAAGCCGTGGCCCCACTCGTGGTAGTTCACGTCCGCGATGCGACCGGTGTTGTTGCACCCGTCGCCCGCCTCGTAGAAGTTCACGTTGCCGTCGTAGTAGGCGTTGCAGGTGCTCGCGAGGTTCACGTTCGAGCGGAGGGGGTCGGTCACGATGCCGACGTCGGGCCCGAACTGCAGGCCCCACGTCCGCACGTCGTGCAGGAAGACGTAGCTGTCGATCTCGGCGAGATCGGCGCTGGCGGTGGTCCACGTCGGAGCGCTGTCCCCGGTGAAGGCGAGGCTCCCCTCGGCGCCGCCCTCGTTGTTCACGGTGACGTAGGAGCCGCGGAGCCGCGTGGACCAGCCCTCGGCGCCGTCGACGGAGAACGTGCCATCCTCCCCGGTGGCGACGATCGCACCGGAGATCGCCCCGGTCAGCGTCGCGAGCGGCACCCCGCTCGTGCTGAACGATCCGTCGACAGTGCGCGTGTCGTGCATGGCGAGCAGCGTGCCGTCGAGGAAGCGGACCTCGTTGTAGACGTTGAGGAGCTCGCCCGTCCGCGCGTCGACGTGGGAGACCCACTTGCCGACCGGCGTGGCGGTGCGGGAGCGCACTTCCCAGGTCAGGCGGTAGCGCAGCGCGCCGGCCACCTCCATCGGCAGGATGACCAGCGTGGCCGACTCGTCCTTGTGCGCGGCCATGGCGGCGGGCCCGGAGAGCTCGGCGGCGGCGATGGCCTCGTCGGCGTCGATCTCCGCGGGCTCGATGCCGTGGAGCGCCGGGTGCGTGTCGATGCCGAGGAGGAGGAGCTCGCCGTCCTTGATGCGCGCGGTCACCCCGCCGCGCCAGATCGGCGCCCCGGCGACGACGCGGGTGTAGTCGACGTACCAGGTGTCCGTGCGGGCGACGTAGTTGGCGCTCTTGAGGCGGAGCTCGTCGAGCGGCACAGCGAGGAGGTCCGGGTTGCGCGCGAACAAGCGGCGGAGGGCGCCGTCGGCGTCCTTCCCGGAGGCCAGGGTGCCGAGGTCGATCCCGGGGCCCCAGGCGCGGCGCGGGGTGCCGGTGCGCTCGTCGAACCGGGCCTGCCAGCCGTAGCCCTCCCCGTCGACGAATGCGGCCCAGCCGGCTTGCGCGCGCAGCTGTCGTTGCCGATACTCGTGCCGGTGGAAGGTCCGCGCGGGCTCGATCCCGATCCAGACATCCTGCGAGGGGGCGAAGGCAAAACTGGCTGGGGAGAGCAGGCCGAGCAGACCAAGAAACACGTGGACCTCCGCGTGGCAGTAGCTTGCCCGAAGTATCATCGACCCGCCGTGTCCCCCGTGCCGCCACACCAAGCCTTGACAGCGCTCGCTGCCGCGTTTGTACTCACGCTTGCGCTGTCCGGGTGCGACGGCGGCGCGTCGGCACCCGAGCTCCCCGCGCTCCCGCCGAAGGTGGCCGCGCCGACCCTGGGCGACCCCGGTGAGAGCCGGCCGCTGAGGGAGCTGATCGTGGCCTTCACCGGTGAGGTCCGCGGAGAGATCGAGCCGTGCGGCTGCCCGACCGTGCCCTACGGCGGGTTCGTCCGGAGGGGGGCGGTGCTCGACCGGCTGCGCGCCGAAGGGCTCCCGGTCGTGGTGCTCGACGTCGGCGAGATGCTCGTGCGCGGGCAGGTCGCGACGGACCCCGGCGACCGCCCCGAGCGCGCCCGCGCCGTGCTCGATCTGGCCCGCGCCGTGGGGCTCGACGCCTGGGCGCCGGGGCCCGTGGATCTCTCCGCGGGCGGGCTGGGGACGCTCTCCGGGACCTCAGCGCTCGCGGCCACCTGGCGCGACGGCGTCGGGGAGGCCGTCTTTCCCGGGGCGACCGTCATCGAGCGGGACGGGCTCCGCATCGGGGTGGTGGGCGTCAACGCGCCCGCCGAGGGCCTTGGCGCGGCCGATCCGATCGAGGGCGTCCGCGCCGCCATCGCCCTCGCCGAAGCGACCGGGGGGCCTGCCGACACCTGGGTGGCGCTGTCGAACGCCTCCCCCGCGGACAACCGCCGCGTGGCCGAAGGGGTGCCGGGCCTCGGCGCCGTGCTCTCGACCCGGGGCGGCGAGCACGACCCGCCGCTGCGCACCCAGGGCGCCCCGATCATCGAGACCCCCGACCGCGGCCGCTACCTCACCGTCCTCCGCGTGGCGCTCGGGTCGGAAGGGGCGGCCTGGCAGGTGGTGGATGGCGGGGCCGTCGAGGAGCTGGCGCGCGAGCGCGAGCGGGTGACCCGCCTGGAGGACCCCGTGGCGAAGCAGGCCGGCACCGCCCGCGTCGGGGAGATCCGCGCCCGCCTCGAGGCCGAATTCGCGGGTCACGACGTGGTCCTCGTCGAGGATCGGCCGCTCGGGAGCGACTTGGACGGACCGAGCGCGCTCGACGGGCGCATCGAGCTCTTCAAGGCCCGCTCGACGGACGCCGCCAAGGTGCGGGCCGCGTCGGCGCCCGAGGTCGCGGGGTACACGACCGCCGCCGCGTGCACGAGCTGCCACCGCGAGCGCTTCAACACCTGGGCCTTCGACCCGCACGCGCGCGCCTACGAGGCCCTCCTGCCGCGCAAGGCCGAGCTCAACCCCGAGTGCGTGGCGTGCCACACCACCGCGTGGGGCAAGCCGGGCGGCAACGCGTCGCCCACCGCCGTCGCGATGCGCACCTGGAAGGGCGTGCAGTGCGAGGCCTGCCACGGCCCGTTGGCGGGCCATCCGCAGCGCGCCGACGTGGTGCCGAGCGCGGTGACGGAGGCCACGTGCCTCGCCTGCCACGACGCCGCGAACAGCCCCCAGTTCGACTTCGAGGCCTACCGGAAGCGCATCAGCTGCGCCAGCGTGTCGCAGCTCGAGGCGGAGGAACGAGAGGCGGGGAAGCTGCAGAAGTAGCGGCTCGGCCGGGCGTCACCAGGTCGCGAGGAACTTGTCCACTTCCTCGCGCTCGAGGAGGCCCATCGAGAGGTCGAGGCAGTCCGCGCAGACATCGAGGCCGGCGTGGCGGTAGACGCCACGGGACTCGAAGTGCGTGCGCCCACAGAGGTGGCAGGCGGCGTCGTCGGGGGCGAGCCACGCGCGTCGGTTCCGCACGATCTCGGCGGTACACACGTCGCACACGACGGCGCGGGTGCCGGACATCAGGTGCGTGCACTCGGCGCCGGTGCGGCCGCACGAGGAGCAGTGCACGTCGTGGTGCTCGCCGCCGCCCACGGGCCGGGGCTCGACGCGCTGGCTCGGGGGCGTGACGTGCGCGAGGAGGCGCTCGACCGTGGGGCCAGCGCCGCGCTCCTGGGCGCGCCGGATGAGGGCGCGGGGGGCGTCGGCGTCGCCGCACATGACCTGCCCGGCGAGGACGGCCACCTGGAGTTCGGCGTCCGCGTTCTGGCCCCACGTCGCGAGGAGCTGGCGGGCCGAACGGCTGCGCCGCGACGCGATCGCGAGGAGCAGGAGCGCCTGGTAGCCGCGCGCCACCTCCCGCTCGGCCTCGACGTTGCGGCGGTGCGCCACGAGATCGGAGGCGCCGCCCCGGCGATCGACGGCCGCGCGCGTGATGTCCTCGACCGTGACGTTGAGGCCCGCGGTCAGGGTCGGTTCGGGGAGCACGGCCGCGGCGGCCAGGGCGCTGCGGGCCAGCGTCGCGGAGTAGGACCGCCCGGGCTCGCGGAGGCGCGCTGCGACATCGTCCGCCACGTGGCCCTGGGTGAGCGCGCAGGCGGCCTCCCACAGCGTGAAGCGCAGGCCCTCGTCATCGGTGAGGTCGATGGAGGAGAGGACCGCGGGGACCGAAGAGGGGCCGACGGCGCGGAGCTCGTCGAGCAGGACGGAGATGCGACGCCGGGTGAGGGCCCGGGGCGCGCCGTCCCCGCCGACGATGGGCAGGCGATCGAAGTTGGCGACCTCGGCGGAGAGCGCCTTCTGGAGCCACGCGCCGTCTCCCGAGCGACGCCGCGTGCGAACGAGCTCGAGGTAGCTCGCGAGGTCCTCCGGGTGGTCCTCGAGGGTCTCCTTGAAGACGCGGAGGGCCTCGGCGGTCTGCCCCTCTTCGAGCAGCGTGCAGCCGAGCGCGTGGCGGGCCGGGAGGTGATCCGGGGCCAGCAGCAGGGCCTTGTTGTTGTATTCGCGGGCGCGGCCGAGCTCACCGAGCTGGAGGTAGGCCATGCCCATCTGGGCGAGCGCGTTCGCGTCGTCCCCGTGGGCTTCCAGGTAGTGGCGGTAGTGCTGGATCGCGTTCTTGTACTTGCCGAGCGCGAAGGCCACCTGGCCCAGGTGCTTGCGCGCGAGCGCGGAGTGGCGCGGGTTCTCGCGGAGGCGGACGAAGAGCTTCTCGGCCTCGGCGTAGCGCCCGGTCTGGAGGCAGCTCACGCCGAGATCGCGCATGAGCGGCGCGAGGAGGTCCGGGCTCGGATCGAGCTTCAGGGCCATGACGAGGTGGTACTGGCTGCGCTCGACGAGGCGCTGGCCGCCGACCTGGCGCGAGCGCTCGGCGAGTGTGCGACCCAGCAGGAGGTGCACCTCCCACGCGTTCGGAGCCGCGCGGCAGGCGGTCTCCAGGTGGCGGATGGCGAGGTGGCGGTCCCCGAGGCCGCGGTACATCGCGCCGAGCGCGAGGTGCAGGTCGGGGCGCTCGGCGTCGAGCCGCACGGCCTCGTCGAGGTAGCGCTGCGCGGCCTCGGGGCGGTCCATGCCGACCAGCGCGGCGCCGCCGATGACCATGGCCTCGACGGAGGCGGGATCGTCCTGGAGGACCCTCCGGGCGTGCTGGAGCGCGATGGCGCACTGGCTCTCGCCGCCGCCATGGTAAAGCCCGCGTGAAAGGCAGGTTCGCGCAAGCTCGAGGCGCGCCTGCACGTCCTCCGGGTGCTCGGCGAGCCGCGCTTCGAGGCGTCCGGCGGACCAGTCGAGTTTCTGATGGGGGTACATGCGGGCGCCTATAGGCTTTGGACGGGCGGGCGCGTATGCTATCGCACCGAGCCCTTCCAGGGGGAGCCACCGTGACGACCACGCCCAGGATGTCCCGCCGCCGACAGGGTCAGGCCACCACCGAGTGGCTGCTCCTCATCTCGGTCATCGTCGTGGCGATCGTCGCCGCCGGCTACGGGCTCGCCGCGACGTTCGGCTCGTCGATGGACCGCCTTGGTCGCGGGGCCGGCGAGGTCTACACCACGGGCGATCTCTAGAGGCGCTGTCCGTCGCCGCGGACACGCCCTCCCGCCTCGCGTTTGTTAGGGCGCGTCCCGATGCCGCTCCTCCCCGTCGTCTTCTTCCTCTCCGGGGCCACGAGCCTCGTCTACGAGTCGGTCTGGGGACGAGAGCTGCACCTCGTCTTCGGCACGAGCCAGTTCGCGATCGCCACGGTGCTCGCCGCGTTCATGACCGGCCTCGCCACCGGCGGGTACATCGGCGGCCGCTTGTCCGATCGCGTCCGGCGGCCGTTGCGGGTGTACGGCATCCTCGAGGCCGCGGTGGGCCTCTACGCGCTCGGGTTCCCGACCGTCGTGCGAGCGTTGGAGCCGATCTACCTCTCGTTCTGGCACGCGACCTCCCCGAGCCCCCTCGCCTTCGGCGCGTTCCAGTTCGTGCTCCTCGGCGCGGGACTCCTCCTCCCCACGGCGTGCATGGGTGCGACGCTCCCGTTGCTCGTGCGCCACGTCGCGCCCGCCCCCGGCGAGGCCGGCCGCTCCGTCGGGCGCCTCTACGGCATCAACACCGGCGGCGCGGTCGTCGGCGTCTGCCTCGCGGGCTTCTGGCTCCTGCCCGACCTCGGCGTGCGCGACACCACGCTCCTCGTCGCCTGCGGCAACTTCCTCCTCTGCGGGCTCGCGTTCTGGATGGACCGCTCGACTGCGCCGCTCGAGCCCCTCCCCGCCGCGACGGCGTCGCCGATCCCCGTCCCCGTGCTGGTCGTCGCCGCCCTCGCGGGGATCTCCAGCCTCGCGATGGAGGTTGCCTGGTTCCGGCTCCTGACCCTCATCCTCGGCGCCAGCACCTACGCCTTCTCGGTCATGCTCCTCGCCTTCCTCGCGGGCATCGCGCTAGGCGGGCATGTCGGCGGGCCGTTCGCGGATCGCGCGAAGAACGCCCGCGGGGCCTTCCTCGGGCTCGCGGGGCTCCAGGTCGGCGTCGCGCTCCTCTCGTACGCCGCGATGTGGATGTACGGGCTCCTCCCGATCGCGTTCGTGAAGGCGTTCTTCATCATCGACGGCGTGCCGGAACTCCTCTGGCCGATGAAGTGCCTGCTCGCGTTCCTCGTGATGGCGCCCCCGGCCGTGCTGATGGGCGCCACCTTCCCGTTCCTCGTGCGCGCGGTCCTCGCCGTGCACGCGGGAGACGCCGCGCGGCCCGTCGGCGGGGTGTACGCCGCGAACACGGTCGGCGCGATCGTCGGGGCGTTCGGCGGCGGCTTCGTGCTGCTCCCGACCCTCTACGTCACCGGCACCGTGCTGTTCTGCTCGACGTTGAACCTCCTCGGCGCGGCGGTCGCGATCTCCGCCGCCGGGGAGCGCCGCCGCCTCGCGTGGGGTGGCGCCCTGGCCGCGGGCATCGTCGCGATGGCGTGGACGTTCCCGCCGCCGTGGAGCCCGATGCTCATGTCCTCGGGCGTGTACAAGTACGTCGACAACCTCGAAGAGCCGACGTTCGCCGAGATCAAGAAGCGGTTCCTCGATCGCTACGAGCTCCTCTACTACAAGGAGGGCCTCTCGACCGTCATCACCGTGGCGCACAACAAGACCACCGGGAACGTGTGGCTGGCGAACAACGGCAAGATCGACGCGAGCACCACCTCCGACATGCCGACGCAGGTGCTCGTCGCGCACACGGCGTTCCTCTTCACCGGCGAGCGCGCGAAGAACGCAGCGCTCATCGGGCTCGCGAGCGGCATCACCCTCGGCGCGATGACGCTCCACCCCGAGCTCGAGAACATCGACGTCATCGAGCTCGAGCCCGCCATGGCCGAGGCCACCGAGTTCTTCCGCGCGTGGAACCACGCGGCGCTCGACGACGAACGCGTGAACGTCCTCGCGAACGACGGCCGCAACCAGCTCCTCCTCACGCCGCCGGGCACCTACGACATCATCGTGGCCGAGCCCTCCAATCCCTGGCTGACCGGGGTGTCGAACCTGTTCACCCGCGAGTTCTTCGAGATGGGGAAGGCCCGCCTCGCGCCCGGGGGCATCTGGAGCCAGTGGGTACAGATGTATGGGATGGACGCCCGGGATCTCCAGTCCATCATGCGCACGTTCGCGACGGTCTACCCCCACGTGCTCGTGTTCTCCACGATCGAGGACGCGGACCTCGTGATGATCGGCAGCGACTCCCCGCTCGACTTCGACCTCGCCAAGGCGCGCGCGCTCGCGACGAAGAACCCCGCGGTGACCGCCGAGCTCCACGCGGTCGGCGTGGACGACGGCTACGACCTGCTCTGCCACGCCCTGTTCGACCGGGACATGGTCCTCTGGCGGACCAACGGCATCCCGCTCAACACGGACGACAACCTCCTCGTCGAGTACTCGGCACCGAAAAACCTCCATACCGAGACCTCGACCGACAACTTCCGCATGCTGCGGAAGTGGATGGCGAAGCCCGCGATCGAGCAGGCCCGGCGGCTGGAGACGGTCGAGGACCTCGAGGAGCTGGCGCTCGCCTACAGCGACCGGGAGGACCTCGTCCGCGCCATGGTCGCGCTCCAGGAGGCCGAGCGGCGCGATCCCGCGCGGGCCGCCACCGCCGCCCTCATGGACGACGTGCGGCGGCGCTGGAACGAGACGGCGCGGTAACCGGCCCCGGAGCTACTCCTTCTCCATCCCCAGGAGCCGGCGCAGCACGTTCTTCACGAGCGAGCGCACTCCGGCCTTCGGCGGAGCCGGCGGGGGCGCGGCCTTGCGAGCGGGGCGGGGCGGCGGGGCGGGCCGCTCGGGGGTCTCGCGGGCGCCGCCGTGGGAGTGCCCATGGGAGTGGCCGTGGTCGTGCCCGTCGGGGGCCGGTGCGGGGGCCGGCGCCGCGACCGGAGCGGGGGCCGGCGCCGCGACCGGAGCGGGGGC
>JAUXTN010000118.1 GCA_030684355.1 Pseudomonadota bacterium | reverse complement strand
GCCGCCGGTGGGCACCGCCACGGAGCCCACGCCCGACTCCACCTCGGGCCAGTCGGGGCCCGTGACGCCGGCGAGCGAGGGCGGAATCGGCGGTGGGACGCCGGGTCGGGGGAAGTTTGCATTGTGTTCGGGGCGTCACCCCTCGAGTTCGGACGGGATTCCGTCGTGGCGCCATCACCGGCAGCACCGGCCGTGCGGAAGCCGATTGGGCCACCCGAGAACTCGGGCGAGGCGCAGCCGGCGTCGACCACCCAGGTCACCCTGACGCAGCCGCCATCGTAGACGGGGGCGTCCTCCGCGGCTCGCAGCGATCGCGGGCAGCGCTGGTCGACGCCTCCGTCATGCCGAGCCCCCGCAGGACACGGCACGCCCCCTCGGGAACGGGCGGCTCGCCCGTGTCGGCGGGGCCACCGAGAGCAGGCAAGCAGACGTGCGAGCCCGCCCGCCCGCCCCCCATGCGGCCCCCCCCCCAAGCACCCAACCCCCCCACCCGCGGCGGCGGCGCCGCTCGGGGCGCCGGGCACCGCCGCGCACGCGGTCTCCCAGACATCCCCTACCGCCAATCCCCCACCACGATGAACGGCGCCCAATAGAACGGGTGGGAGAAATCCTTGCTCGCCAAGAGTGACACCTGAGCCGCCTGCAACGCGCGCCCGATGTCGTCGCCCTTGCCGAGCCGGGTGTAGAACGCCGTCATCAGCGCGTTGGTGCCGACGTCGGAGACGCTCCAGAGGCTCGCGATGAGCGTCTCGACCCCCGCGCGGCGGAACTGCCCGGCCAGGCCGTTGACCGCCATCGCGGGGCGGCCCGCGGTGAGGTCGCCGGGGAGGCCCGACTCGCACGCGGAGAGCACCACGAGGCGGGTCTTGTCGAGCCACATGCCGAGGCCCGGGATCTCGCGGTAGCCGAGCACGCCCTCGGGCTGCGGGTAGCCGGTGAGCACGATGTGACTGCGGTCGGGGAAGTTGGCGTCGAGGATGCCGTGGGTGGCGAGGTGGACGAGGGTGCGGCCGGCGCACGCTTCGAGCACCGGGATGCGCTTGCCCTGGTCGCCGACGAGCACGGTGGCGCCCTTGAATAGCCCGCCGATGGCCTCGACCTCGGCCTTGGCGCCCGGCAGCGAGCCGTCGGGGTTGCCGACGAGCAGCAGGCCGCGGGCGTCGATCTTGAAGCGGTTCGCCGCCTTCCCCGGAACCGTGCGCAGCGAGCCCACGTGTGTCACGGAGACGACGGAGGCCTTCTCCACGAGCCACTTGCCCTCGTGACGGAGCAGCGCGAACGGGAGCTGGCGGAACACGCCCGTGGCGGACACGACGACGGTGGTGGCGGTGGCGAGCTCGTCCGCGATGGGGGCGTAGAGCCACTCGCCGAGCTTGTCACATTGGGCGCGGGTCCAGTCGGGGTCCCACGTGTCGGCGGCGCGCAGGCTCCGTGCCACGGAATAGACCTGCTTGGACAACTCCTCGGTGGTGACAGGCACCTCGCGCACCGCCAGCCGCTCCCGCCGGTACACGAGCAGCACCAGCTTGGTCGGCAAGCTGACCGGCTGCACGACTACCACGCCCACCGGAAGCTCGGTGCGGACGGACTCGAGGTCCTCGGGGTCGGTGCGGACGAGCTCGGCGAAGTGGGGGTAGGTGGCGCGGAGCTCGTCGACCTTGGAGGCGAACTGGGCCTGCACTGCGGCCAACTGCTGGCGCAGGGCGGTGGCCTGGGAGGGCGAGGCCCCGGCGAGCTCGCGCTGGAGCCACACCTGGCGGTCGGTGAGCGCGCGGAGGTCGGCGGAGACGGCGTCCTCGGGGACGGGCGGCTCGTCGTGGTCGGCCAGCGCCATCTGCTCGGCGGCCACCGCGGCGCCGCGCATGTCGCCCCCGCCGAGGCTCGCCTCCACGATGGCCTCGTAGACGGCGGCGTACTCGGCGCGGAAGAGCCTGGCCTCTTCGGCGGAGAGGCTCCGGCGGGTGCTCTCCAGGGCGTCGACGGCCTTGCGGAGGAGCGCCATGCCGGCGTCCTTCCTGCCGCCGGCGAGCGCCACGCGGCCCTCGAGGAAGTCGGCGCGCCACGCGGTCGTGCCGAGGCCGCCGGAGACGGTGCGGGCCTCGGCGGCGAGCTTCACGGCCTCGTCGGGGGCGGTGCGCCACACCAGCCCGGCGAGGTTCAGCGCGGCGGTGGCGCGGATGCGGGGGTCGCGCGCGGCGGCGTAGAGCTTGCGGTACTCGGCCACGTCGGGGGCGCCGAGCAGCGCGCGTTGGAGCGCGATGGCGACGGCGTCGTCGGGGCGGCCGGCCTGGGTGAGCGCGGCCTCGGCGCGGCTGTAGAGCTCCTTGGCGCGGTTGAGATCCCCCTTGCGGTGGTAGACCGTCGCGAGGTTGGCGGTGAGCGCGGCGGCGCGGCGGACGTCGCCGGTGGCATCGGCCAGGGCGCGCTCGTAGAGGGGGCCGGCGAGGTCGTCGAGGCCGAGGGACTGGAGCACGATGCCGAGGTCGTTGCTCGCGTCGACGCTGCCGAGGCGCTCGTTCTGGGCCTGGAAGAGCCCGACGGCCTCCTCGAGCGCAGCGCGGGCGTCCCGGAGGCGGCCGGCGCGGCGGTGGGCGAGCCCGGCGTTGGTGAGGGCGTCGGCGCGGCCGAGGTCGTCGCCGAGGGAGAGGAACAGCGCGCGCGCGGCCTCGAAGGCCTTGCCGGCCTCGTCGGGGCGGCCGAGCGCCATGCGGGCGAGGCCGAGGTTGCTGGCGGCGTTGGCGGCGAGGTGGGGGTCGTTCGCGCCGCGGGCGGCGTCGAAGGCGGCTTTGAGCTTGTCGGCGGCGGCGGGGGCGTCGCCCACCGCGAGGAGCCAGAGGCCGCGGTCGTTCGCGACCCGCGCCGCGAGGAGCCCGGTCTTCTCGGCCTCGTCGAGCTTCTGGCCGGCAAGGTCGACGCGGCCCTGCTGGCGGTAGGCGGCGGCGAGCCGGAGGAGCAGCTCGACGCGCGCCGTGGGGTCGGTGGTGGCCGGGAGCGCGCCCTCCCAGGCGGTGACGGCGGCGCCGAGGTCACCCCGGGCGAAGGCGCCCTGGCCGTCCTCCACGGCACCGGCGAGCGCGGGGATGGGGAGCGCGGCGATGGCGCCGAGGCCGGCGAGGCAGGTGAGGAAGTCGCGCCGGCGCATCGGGGTGGGGCGCGTCGGGGTGGGGCGCATCGGGGTGGGGCGCGGCGAGGCCGGGGGCATCCAGCCCGGGCGCATCCAGGCCGGGACCATCAGAGCTCCATCGAGGCGAGCTGGGCCCGCGCGGCGTCCATGCGCGGATCGGCGGCGATGGCGGCCTGGAAGGACTCCCGGGCGCGGGGGAGCTCGTGCTGGTCGAGCGCGATGAGCCCGTCGGAGAACTTGAGCGCGGCGTCGAGCGGCTGGCCGGTGCCGACGGCCGAGGTCAGCGCGGCCAGCGCGGGGAGCGGCGGCACCGCCCCGGGGATGAGCTGGCCGATGCGCTCGCGGAACCCCGCCGCGACCTTGCGCTCGATGTCGAGGAACTCCGCGACGGTGCCGTTGCTGCCGCTCGCGTAGACGACCTCGCCGGTCTCGACCCGCACGAGCCGCGCGTCGACGCGCAGGGTGCCCGCGAGCGAGAAGTAGGACCCGAGGATGAGGTACTCGGCACCGAGCAGCTTGCCGAGCTTGCTCGAGGTGTCCTTGTCCACGACCGCGCTGTGGCCGAGCTTGAGCTCGTCCATGAGCGCCTGGAGCTGCGTGCGCTCGACGACCGTGACGCCGCCCGCGCCCACGAGGTCCGTCGTGAGCATCTGGGTGAGGCCCACCTTCAGGGGCTCCAGCTCCGGGTTGCCCTGGTTCTGGAAGTACATCACCGCGACCGAGCCCGGCCCCGCGAGGGCCTCGGCGACGAAGAGACAGAGACCTAGCAGCAAGCTCATTCGGCCTCCGCCGCGCGGGCGTAGAGGGGGGCGGGGGGCCAGCGTACACCGGGTTCCGGCGAAGCGTCGGCTCGACCACGAGCATACATGGTCCCCAACCGGGTCCCCGCATGGTGTCGTCGCGTCCGTTGCTCTGCTTGCTGGTGGCCGCCTGTGTCGATGGCTCGCTCGTGGTGGGGCCGGACGGCGATCCCACGCTCCCCCCCGACACCGACGAGCCCATCGAGCACATCGGCGACACGGGCCGCGGCGATGACACGGGGGGCGACGACACGACCGAGGTCGAGACCTGGCCGCAGGCGTGCCCCGACCTCTACGACCCCGACCTCCTGCCGGTCTTCGCCCTGGAGTTCAGCCCCGAGGCGTGGTCCGGGATCCGGTCCGACTGTAACAACGGCGCGCAGACCTACCGGCCGGTGGAGCTCACGTACGAAGGTGAGACCGTGGCGGCGATGGCGCGGCTCAAGGGCAATTGGTCCTGGAGCTGCGACAAGCTCCAGTTCGTGGTGTCCTTCAACGAAGAGGACCCCGCCGGCCGGTTCCACGGGCAACGCAAGCTCATGTTCGACGCCCCCTGGTACGACCGCACGTTCCTCCACGAGCGGCTCGCGTTCCCGCTCTTCGCGGCGCGCGGGCTCCCGTATTCGTGTGTCAACAACGCGAAGCTGGTGGTCAACGGGGAGTACTACGGGCTGTATGCCAACCTCGAGCGCATCGACGAGGAGTACCTCGAGCGCCACTTCGAGGAGTCGGACGGCAACCTGTACCAGGGCGGGAGCGAGCTCAAGACCAACGAGACGCTCGCGGACACGAGCCGCCTGGAGGCCCTGCGCGCCGCCACGACCGTGGCGGAGATCGACGCGCTCGTGGACCTCGACCAGGCCGTGGCCGAGTGGGCCACCGAGGCCATGATCCCGGCGCTGGACAACTACTGGGCCGGCGTCGAGATCAACTACTACCTCTACGATCACCCGTCGCGCGGGTTTCTGTACCTCCCGTACGACCTCGACATCAGCTTCGGAGACGCCGCCTACACCAGCGGCGAGCTCATCTGGCCGGGCGCGGCGACGGTCGATCCGCTCACCTACGAGCACTACGGCTGGCAGAAGGAGGCGCTGGTCGAGCTGGTGCTCTCCGATCCGGTGTGGTGCGAGCGCTTCGTGGAGGAGCTGGTGCTGGCGCGGAGCGTCTTCTCGCCGGAGGCGCTCGCGGCGCAGGTCGACGCGTGGGACGCGCAAGTCGGCGAGGCCCTCGCGGACGACGCCCACAAGCCCTTCAGCACCGCCGATCACGCGGCCGCGGTCGCCCAACTGAAGCTCTTCCTCGACACCCGCGCGGCGTTCGTGGACGATTGGATCGCCCAGGGAGGGCACTGCCCCGCGAGCTGGTAGGGCCTGCCCCCCGGGCGTGTGTGATTACCCCTAGGAGGGTTCACAACACGCGGGTGGTCTCGTGCCACCCGGGAGGGAATATGGACACAACCCTTGCTCCACCGAGCCTGGTGGAGGCCTCGGGGCGGGCGATGTCGCCCGACCTGCTCACCCGGGCGGCGGGCATGTTGGGCGAGTCGAGCAGCAGCGTGAAGGCCGGCTTGGGCGCGATGGTCCCGTCGATCCTCGGGCAGGCTGCGAGCCGGAGCCAGGACACCGGCTTCATGCAGCAGGTCTTCGGTTGGATCTCCAACCCGGCCTTCGACGCGCCGAGGGACCCCTCGTCCCTGCTCACGAGCGCCTCCGAGGCGGGCTCGCCGGTCGCGGCCATGGGGGAGAGCCTCGTCGCCGCGCTCTTCGGCGACCGCACGCCCGCCGTCGCGGAAGGGCTCGCCCGCGCGACCGGCATGCGCGCGGCCTCGTCGAAGTCGCTGCTCCTGCTCGCCGCGTCGCTCGCGCTCGGCGTGCTCCGCGGCGGCGTTCGGGAGGCGCGCGTGACCCCCGGGGGGTTCGCGCAGTGGTTCGGCTCGCAGGCACCGGGCCTGAACGCGGCGATGCCCGCCTGGCTCGCGGACGTGATGAAGCCGGGGCTGGTCGGCGCGCCGCGCGTGGAGGCGCCCCCGCGCATCGAGCCGCCCCCGACGCCGCGCCCGGTGGCACCCGCGCCGCCGCCCGAGCGGGCGACCTCGAAGCTCGCCTACATCATCCTCGGCGTGCTCGTGCTCGCGGGGCTCGTGTGGGGCCTGGCCAATCGCGGCGCCGAGGAGGGGCCCGTGGCCGGCCCGGGGGTGGAGGCACCGGGCCCCACGATCACGCGGCAGCTCCCGACCGGGGTCACCCTCGAGTACCCCCAGAACAGCCTCGAAGCCTCCCTCCTCCGCGCCATCAACGCCGGGGAGGGCCCGGGCGCGGGGTGGTTCGACTTCGACCGCCTCGCCTTCGAGACCGACTCGGCCACGCTCAGCGCGTCGTCCCAACCCCAGCTCCAGAACATCGCGCGCATCCTCGAGGCCTACCCGAACGTCGTGGTGGAGGTCGCCGGGTTCACCGACAACCAGGGCGACCCCGCCGCGAACCTCGAGCTCTCCCAACGGCGCGCGGAGGGAGTGGCGCAGGCGCTCGGGACGTTGGGCGTGGGGTCCGATCGGCTCCAGGCGCGCGGCTACGGCGAGGCCGAGCCCCTGGCGAGCAACGCCGACGAGGCCGGCCGCGCCCGCAACCGGCGCGTCTCCATCCGGATCCTGAGCCAATGACGGAGCGCGGGGCCGTGCCGCGCCGGGAATGACACATCAGACTCTCAACCGACGGAGCAAACGACATGGGACTCTTCGACTTCGCGAAGAACATCGGCCACAAGCTCTTCCCCAGCGCGTCCAAGCCGGAGGACGCCGCCGCGGTGATCCGGCGGGAGATCGAGGAGGCGAACCTCGGGATCGTCGGACTCGGCGTGACCTACGCCGACGGCAAGTGCCACATCACGGGGAAGGCGCCCTCGAACGAGGCGATGGAGAAGGCCGTCCTCATCGCCGGGAACATCGAGGGGGTCTCCAACGTGGACATCACCGGGCTGCAGGTGCCCGCGCCCGCCGCGGCCGCCGCCCCCGCCGAGGTCGTGGATTATTATGTCATCGTCGCGGGTGACACGCTCTCGAAGCTCGCCAAGCGCTACTACGGCGACGCGAACCAGTACAACCGGATCTTCGAGGCCAACCGCGAGGTGATCAAGGACCCGAACAAGATCTTCCCCGGGCAGAAGATCCGCATCCCGAAGGCGCGCGTCCCGACCGCGTGAGGCCGCGGGCGCCGCTCGCGTAGGGTCGGGCGGCGGTGCGGGCGGGGCGCGCGTCCCGACGCCGCCGTCAGGGCCCTGGGCGCCCGCGGC
>JAUXTN010000117.1 GCA_030684355.1 Pseudomonadota bacterium | reverse complement strand
CCACTGGTCTCGGCCGCCACCAGGCAGCGGCGTGCGTCGTCTTCATTGCGGATCTTCCGAGGGACCATGGCGCTGTCTCCGAGCGCACGAAGATCGCCCGGTTGCTACGAAGCGGCCTCCGGGCCTGGTTGACCGGGCACGGAGCGCCGGAAAGAGCCACCGAACGACTTCCCGCCATTTTGCCCGGAGATCGGAGGGGGCGCCGACGTCGGCATCGCGACCGGGGAGGTCAGTCGGTGAAGGCCTTGACGTAGATGTAGGAGACCTTCGCGCCCGGTTGCCCGAACATCGAGACCTCGCGGACGCCTTCGATGCTTCCCCTCCAGAAGATACCGATCGGCGACTTCGCGGTGGGAGTGCCGCTAAGGCCCACGCTTGGGAGACTCGCGGCGTCGAAGGGGACGTCGAGGGCGGCCTGTGGAGACCGCGACTCGGTGCCGTTCACCGTGATCCAGTCCGCCCGGTTCTTGATGAAGACCACCTCGACGCTGCCGTCTCGGTACACGCACTTGGGCACCTTCCCGACGCGAGATGGGGTCACCGTTTCGCAGCCAGAGGGCTCGCCCAGCACCCCGACGAGCCCCTCCTTGTTCTTCCCGATGATCGAGCGAATGTCGAATGGAGCGGCGGCAGGCGAGGGCTCCTCGATGGGTGGCACGGGAGGGGCTGCGACTGCTGGCGCGGGCGCGGGCGGCGGTGGGGCGGGCGGTGGCGCCTCGGCAACCACGGCGGGGGCCGCGACGCTGGGCACGTCCGCCTTCTGCGCCGGGCTGCGCGTGCATCCAACGGCGAGGACAATGACAAACGGCCATGCCAACCGTTCAACGATGATCATGCTGGAACTCCGCGTATGTCGTAGCCTATCGTGCCGGCGCCCGATCGATGTTTCCGGATAGCCAGACTTGGAGGCGACTATCTGGACGCCGCTTCGACCGCTGCCTGTACTTTTCGTCCTCGCGGGGTGGTCACCCACCGGCCGCTCCTGACTCGCACGAGACCCAGATCCGAGAAGAGCGAGAGGGCCACAGGCACCTTGGTCTGCCCGCCCTCGGGCGACCATGGCTTGACGTCCGGCTCGAGTTCGAGGCCGCGTTCAGTCCGGCGGAAATTGAACGCGCCGCTCCCCGTCGCCCACTTGTGCGTCGCGGCCCGGAGGTGCTGCGACACGGCGTAGCGCTCGACGAGAAGCCGCGTCCAGTCGCCAAGCGTGGGCGTGCTCTCGGCGCGTTGGGCCAAGTGCCGCAGCGACACCCGATCTACGCCCCCAAGATCGAGGAAGGGTAAGTAGTACCGGTCCTCGCGGGCGAGCCGGCAGGTGTGTCCGCACAACCGCGCGAGCTGAATGGCGGCGTTCAGGATGGCGCGTCCAGGCCGGAGGCCCAATGCGCCCTCGATGGCATCGTAGCGGTCGGATTCTGCGCCAACCGGTCCAACGGGCCCGTCCATGAGGGTAGTGAGGCGCGTGGCGCGGTCCGGCAGGTCCCTTTCATCGTCGTATTCGAGCGTCTCCGCGAGTAGCGAATCCAGCGTCGCGACCGGGCCGCCGGCCGCGAAGAGGTGCGCCCCGACCGCCGCCCACACGGCCTCCAGCGCGTGCCGCGCGTACCAGCGGAGCGCGACTACTCCGAGGCCCCACGCCTCCTCATGGAAAGGGGCGCCGGCGTGCCATCCGGGCCGGCCGAGCACGGCGTCCAGCAGGCGCTGGAGTACGGAACGCGCGTTGGGGGTCTCACGCAGCCCATCCGCCGCGTCGAGCAGCACGGCCAGGCAGCGACGGCGGGGGCCGTCGACGCGGCGCTCGGCCTCAGGGCGCGGGCGATCGAGGCGGAAGAGCAACTCTTGAAGCACGTCACGCTCTGCGGGTTCCGGAGGGCAGGAAAGGCAGAGCCCAGAGAGCATACGGAGTTGGTCCGTGGAGAGCCGCCTCGCCTCCGGCGAGGGCGCCGCCTCTGCAGGGAGTCCGGCGGCGGCGGCGAGGCGGCCCGCCATCGGAAGTCGGACCGGCCGGCCTCGGGCGCTCCGGGCGCCGAGACCGAGCTGGCTAGCGCTCGGACCATAGGCGGCTGGATCGAGGACAGACACCACACTCTCCCCGGCGGGGAGGGCAATCTCCCGGGGCCCGAGCAGCGCCGGCACCCTGGTGGATCCGAAACCCTGGAGGGGGTGCCCGCCCTCCTGCGCCGCATGCCACCGCAGCGCCTGAACATACGCCGTCTCAAGGCGACGGAGCTCATCGCGAGAGCCGGCCTGAGTGAACATCCAAGCGATGACCGTATAGTAGCGTGCGCGCCGCGTGCCGTTGGTCAGGCCAGGGAGGAGTGCGTCGGCCATCGAGAGGCCGGGTTGGCGGAGCCAGAGGCGGTCGACGCCATCGGAGCGGGGATCCGCGGCGGCCTCGGCCCAGAAGTACGGGAGGTCACTCATTGTGCCGCCAGCGCGGCGGAGGGCCCGCCGCGAGGAGAAGGGAGCAGAGGGGACAGGGGCGAACGGTGCGGGCGTCGGTCAGCTCGTTGCGGATCTGGGGCGACAGGGCGCATCCGCAGGCCCCACACGCGCCGTCGCGCGCAGAAACGAGCCGACGCTCGGAGTCCCGATGACGTCGCGGCGTCACGCGGTCCCACGCCTGGACGAGGGAGGGCGCGTCCGAACCCGTTTCGGCCAGCCGCGTCGCGGCACGGGCGTCTTGCCAGACCCGCTCGGCCCGCTCATGTTCGGCCCGCCAGCCCCGCTCGGCCTGAGTCAGCTTCCCGATTGTCTCGATGGCCGCCGCGTGACGCGGATTTCGCGAGGCGTACCTGCGTCCGTCGGCGTCGGCGTCGGACCTCAGGCGGGCGATGTCGGCGAGCTTTCTCTTAGCGATCTCGCGCTCGATGGCTGCGCCCTCCGCTCGCCAGAGGGGACCGACCCGAGCCTCGGCTTCCTCCTCCCGCGTCGCGCGCTCGCCGAACTCGGCGCGCAGTCGCGCGGCGGCGCCCGCGGGCACGCTCCCCTCCGGGTGTGCTGCAGGCGGCCCGGCGATCGCGGCGACGCCGCGGAACACCCGAGTCACGGTGTCCCGCCACGAGACGGGGATCCGCTCGATCGCGAAGTCCTCGGCGGTCATGGGCTGCCCCAAGAGCACCCACGCAGCATGGCCGGCCGTGGCGAGCGCCTCTGCTGGATCGGGGAGATCGCCCGCCCCCGGGCGCGCGAGCCACGCGTCGGTCGGATCGGGCCAGATCGGGCCTCCCCAAGCGTCCTCAAGCACACAGAGGGCGACCTCCGCCGCCTCCGGCACCTTGTGGGCGCTCTCCGCGAGGCCGGCAGCCCAGCGCTGCAGCGCCGCCACGAGCGCGCGGTCGGGCGTCGCCCGCCCGGTGGCGACAAGGTCGAGAATCGCGCGCACGTCCGCGATCTGCGCGTTGATCTGCTCGCGCTCATGCTCCTCGCGCGAGCGATCCGCCCCGGAGCGCCGTTCGGCCTCGTCGTCGTTTTCGGCTTCGCCGTCCACCTCGCCCATCGAAACCGGCTCGTTCGGGTTCCATCGCCTCTCGGTCGGTGATCCGGGCTTTGGTCGATGCACGCCGGTAATGAGATCAACGAGGCGGAGGAGCCCCTCCCTGTTCCCAGCAGCTCCCGCGCGTGCGGGTCCAGTGCCGAGGAGAACATCCTCGAGATCCAGCATCGGAGCGTCGGCGACGGGCGCCACGACGGGCACACCCGCGTCGCGGGCTCCGAGAGGACGGTCGGGATCCTCCTCCTCCGGCGATAGGGCGCGCCGGAGAAGTTCAACCACGCGGCCGCGGACCTCGTCTACGAACCCGTCCGCACGCGCCCCCTCCGCGAGCTGCCGGAGCGCCTCCTGGAGCACCTGCCGCGCGGGAGTCCGGCGCCTCGTCGCCTGGGCAACGAGCAGGACTGTGTCCCGATGACCCGGCGCGGTGAGTCGTACAACGGCGCTGCGTTCGGGGGTGAACGGAGGTACGCCGCCGAGCGAAGCGGGCCCGGTCGGCACGAGCAGCAGCAACTCGGAGCGTCCGCCGCTCTCAAGCCTGGCCGCCAGCCCCGGCAGGGCTGTGCCGTCGATGAAGAGGCGCCCGGCATCAAGCCGCGCCCATGTCGCTGGCACGGGGGGCAAGGCGGGCTGTCCGTCGTCCCGCGCCTCGGGACGGGGACGGTCCCACGCGCCCGGTTCGAACTCGACATCTTGAAAGAGCGATTGGAACGCGGTCGGGGAGAGGCGCTGTTCCACCACGATGGCTTCGACGTTCCGCGCCTCCCAGGCTGCGCGGGTGAGGTTTGCGCTCCCGACGACGAGGAGCGCGCTCGCGTCTCCGGTGACGTGGACGAGCTTGGCGTGGAGCGGGCGCTCGCCGGGATCCGTCAGCCGCCCGCCTACCGCTGCGCTCCCCTTCGGAAGCCGTCGCGCGCGCTCGGCCGCGACGCGCACCGGGCATCGCCCCCGCGTGGCGGCGAGCGCAAGGGTCGTATGGTGATCGGGGTCGTGAAAGGGCGCGGCCGCGACCAGGTCCGTCCAATGGTCTGAAGCGAGGACGTCCTCGATCCGGGGAGCGAGGGGGCCGTCGAGGGTGTGGAGGAATGTGACATCGCCGCCTCGGGGATCAGCCGCCTCGGGCAAGAGGCCGCGGAGACGCGCGCGCTCGGCTTCTGGGAGAGTGGCACGCGAGTCCGCGAGGACGCGTCGCAAGAATGCTCGCGCTCCGGCCAATGCATCCCCGTGGGAAGTGGAATCGAGCCGAGCGAAGACCTCGAGGTTTCTGCCGAGGCCGCCGGGGGTCAGATTTCCGCTGCCGACAAGGCATACTCCCGCAGTGGGGAACAGATGCACCTTGGCGTGAAACGCGTCCCGCCCAAGGTCGACGGGTACGAGGAGGTACGAGCGCCCCGCCTCCCGGAGGGCCTCGAACAGCTCAACGGCCGGGGCGTACCCCGCTCGGCGGTCAACGAGGACGACAATGGGCCAGGCCCCGCGTCGCGCGAGCTCTGCGAGCGCCGTCACCTCGAAGAAGTCGGGGTCGAAGTTGAAGGTGGTGAGGAACGCAGGTCCGTCGATGTTCGCGGGCCAAGCGTCGAACACGCGGCGGGTCAGCATCGCCGCAGTCTACATGCGCGGGGCCCGCTTCCGACGGGGATACCATGGCCGCATGGACCTATTCGCCGCCCTCGACTACTCCGGCCCCGAGAACCGGACGAGCGTCGTCCTGCTCTCGGTGCTCGAACACCTTTCGGACGAGGCGCGGGACGCGCTGCTCGAGGCCGTGATCCCGGCGGGTCTCGGCCCACCGGACGAGCTTCGCGCCCAGCACGGGATCACCGTCGGCGTCCTCGACGGCTGGCTGCGCTGGACGGGGCGCTGCGTCGTACTGCTGGAGGCGAAGGTTGACCTGGCGCTGGAGAGGGAGCAGCCAGAACGCTACGCGCGATGGCTCGACGACCGAGCGGAGCCGGAGCGCGTTCTTTGGCTCCTCACGCGGGACGTGACGGAGGTCGCCGCGTTGGTGCCGACGCTGGAGGTTCCCGCGCGTGTGCGGGTCGCGGCCACGACGTGGACGGGGCTCGCCGACCGGGCAGCCGAGTTGGCGGAGGTGCCGCAGGGCACGGTTGCACGCCCTCGCTCTGCGGCTGCGGCCACCGTGAATGAGGCCGACCGCCTGTTGCTCGGCGCCTTTGCCCGCCACGTCCGGCGCGTCGGCGTGGCGACACCACCACTCCCACGCCTCGATCCCGCGGTGCTCGGATTGGCCGTTGGCTCACTCGGACAAGTCCGGGCGCTGCGCGAGCACGTCCTGGCTTGGCTTCGGGGGCTCGCCTGGCTGCCCGGCGGGTGGGAACGCGAGGCGCGCTTCGAGTACTGGATGGAGTTCTCGGTGTATGCCAAGAGGTGGCTGACGCTTGCGACGCCTGGTCCCGACGGCAAGCCGCGGGGCGTGTCCTGGTGGGTCGAGGTATACGCCCCGGCGCGTGGTGGGCGAGTCTGGCCGCCGGGGCAGGGCGTCGGGGTCGCGCTCCGCGTTGGCGTCTTCCTGCGGGGGGTAGCGACTGCCGAGCTGGCGCACGCCGAACTACGCGCCGCACTCGGGGAGCCGAAGGCCCTGGGCCACCTCGGCTTTCGGCCCGCCAGCGCGCACACGCCTTGGACCCACACCAACAGGCAGTACCACGAGGTCTGGTGGCAGGTGGATTTCGATCCCTTCGACCTGCCGGGCACCGCAGCGCGCCTCCACGCAGCCATGACGGAACAGGCCGACCGCATCGGCCCGCTGTTCGTCGGCGGGGTGGCGGGGCTGCGGCCGACGACGCTCGCGGGGTAGACCTCGGCGCGGGTGGCCCCCCGCGAGTCGGGGGATTCCGAGGGCCGGTGCAGGGCGCCGATCGGACGCGGAGGCGCGCTTGGATATCGGGCTTCGGGCTTGGGCTTCGGGCTGTGACCTCTCCCCGGCGGCCACACAATCTACAATATCCAACTGACCGCCTCCAAGCCGATGATCTCGACTTTCTGTCGTGACGGCGCACCGGGCGTGTCGTCTGCCGAGAAGCCCTCCTTTGAGAAGGATAAGTCGATTCTGTAGATTCTGCGAGCCTACCTGGGGGCCAGCACGCTCGCCGCCGCCGGGTTCACCTCGAACCAAGGGCTGCTCGGGCGACCGGCGCTGCGAGCACCGAAGTTCGCCTTCTCACGAATGAAGTCGTGGTCAAGGAGAACGCGCAACGCCGCACGCACCGCCGCCATGTCCTTCAGCACGCTCTGGCGCGCCGCGAGCGCGGTGCGTGCCTGGAATTCCTGAACGCCGTCCTTGATCAGCCATCGGAGGATGACCGTCGCATGTCGCATCTCTGGACCGGCAAGACCGAAGACGGCTTCGGCGTGGGGGACGAGGTACTGCCCGAACTCGATCGCCCGGCTCATGGCCGCCTCGCCGATCGGGCCGACCTCGGCGAGCGGGCGGTCGGGTTCCGCGCAGGCGTGCGTGATCCCCGCCACCCGGAGCACCGCGCCCGGCAGCTTGGAGAGCCACGAACGCATGGGGCTCTCCGCCTCCGTACGACCGAGGCGACGCTCGGCATCCTCGCTGAAGTCGAGCAGCCGTTCGAGCGCGGCGGCAGTCGCGCGGATTCGGACAGGCTCCAGCCCTGGGCGCCGGGTGCTAAGCAGAGATCGGATGGCGCCGTCGTAGGCGCTTCGAACACCGGGATCGATCGGCACGATGTTCCTCACCGAGCGGCGTCCCGCCATCGGCACCGGCAAGGCGTAGAGAAAGCGCCCGAGGATGCCGCTGCCGGCGAACGGCTCGAAGCTCGTCGCCCACCGAAGGACGTACGGTTGTGGCGAGATCCCCGTGGTGAGCGCGCCCTTCGAGACGGTGAGCGCGTCGCGACCGATCCGGTCGACGGGGATGTTCTCACCGGCGTGGCCCGCGAGAAAGACGGCGAGGTTCGGGGCCCTGCTGTAGCGGCCTTTCATCACCTCGAAGATCTCTCCCTCGGCGCTCAAGATGGCGATCCGTCCATCGTTCTCGCTCATCAGCGAAACGACGGACTCAGGTGTTGCATCGCCGCAAATCAGCCGGGGCGGCTTCGAGCCGAGCCGTTCCTCCTTGCGGGTGAGCTCAGCCATCTCCTCGATCAGGGATTCGCGCTCAACGTCCTGCTTCACGCTGGCTGCGCGCTCCTCCAGCTTCTTCAGAGCTTCCCGGGTCACCCGGCGCTCGGCCTCGCGGCGTGGACGCTCCACTTCCCGCTTCTTGTTCTCACTGAGTTCCCATGCCGTGAGCGGGTGCGTGATGTGCTGGAACACGGCCGTCTTTCGCTCCCCCGAGGCCAGGGCCGTGCATGTCCAGAGCACCAGAGGCTCCACGTGCGTGCCTGTTCCGGCTACCTCGGCCGTCTTCGCCACGATTGTCGACAGGACGCTGAGCGCGAACATCCCCGCCAGATCCTGCGGACTCTGCGTTTCGGTCGCAACAGCGGCCACGAACGACGAGGCGTAGGACGGTAATACGCCCAGCGGAAATCGCGGGAGTGTCACGGGCGTTTCCAGCGGAATCGGGGCATCCCAGTCGCGCTCGGCGCGGGGCGTGACGGCCTTGCCTCCCACGGCGGGGTCCTTGGGGAGTTCGCCACGTCCCAGGAGGTCGTTGTCATCGGTCGACATGGGTGCTCCCTGCTGGCGCGCGGATGACATCGAACGAGGCCGAGTCGAGCGTCTCGACGATGGCGCGGGCGTAGGCGTCGCCCTGGCGATCCGCGTGAGTTCGAACGACCACGAGGGAGCCGGGTGGCAGGCGCGCGGAGAACGCGGAGCACCAGGCGCCGCTGAAGATGCCGCAGACCGCGTGGCGGCCGGGATCGTCCGCGTGCCACGCGGTTGCCCAGGTGAGAAAGTCAGGCTCCCCCTCAACGATGACCACCTTCACGGGCGACGCGCCCGGACCGGCGGAGAGCACTTCTCTGAAAGGCGGATCGGCCATCACGAGACCGCCGACGCGATGGCCGCGCGGCGGGTAGGCCTTCATCGTCTCATTGTCGAGGCACGGCACCACGAGTCTCGCTCTCACGCTTCGCCGGCATGCCAGCGCGTCAAAGATCGGAACGAGCGCGAGGTGTCCCGATTCGCGCCAGTCCCGCCTCGGCCCGCGCGCCCAGCGTGGCAGGCCGTGGCGGGGCAGCGTGCGCGCAAGATCGCGGCCTCGCACCCGTGACAGATCCAGGTGTCGCGCCGCGCACCACTGCGCTACGGGCCCGGACGTCTCAACGTGGTGCGCGCGCTCCCAGAGGTTGGCGACCTCAGGCAACGGCGGGTACTCCGGCTGGGGCCTGCGGGCGGGTTGCTGCCCCGTCAGGGCACAGGCGCCGCCATCCTCGTACCAGCGAAACACCTCGGACCACCGTGGATTGCCACGTTCGAGGGGGCCACCGAACAAGGCAAAACACACTAGCCTCACGGCACCACCCGCGGCACCGCACCGGTAGCACCGCCAACTTCCTCCGTCAGCCGATGTCCCGACCGGCGGACGCCGCCGACGCTCCGATGCTGAGCGTCGATCCGCTCGACAGGCCGGGCACGGTGCGAATCCGCGCGCGAAGACCTCGAGCCCAAGGCTCGCCGCGACCACGTCGACCGAAGTTGCTGCAAGGTCGTCCAGAAGGGAGCTCATCGGTGGTCCCGGCTCCAAGCGACCTCTCCCACCGCGACGTTGGCGGTCGAAGTACCCGGGGCGCCCCACCGGTCAGCGGTGAAGGGTCGGGGTTCGGCTTGTGCGAGTTTGAAGACGTTCATTTTTCGCATCCGGTGATGGCGGGTACGACCACCCAGAGCTCGTCTTCGCTCACGCCCTCGAACACGGGGCACGCCAGGATCCGGGACCGGACCGGGGGCGTCAGGTGCCGTGCGCCGGTGAGGAGCTGCGACCAGTAGGAGCGCGAGATGTTGAGCGCGCTGGCGACTTCACACAGGTTCTTGTGCCGGCGGCGTGCGAGCCTGCGCACGGTTTCATCGCGGAGAAAGTAGCGTTCATCGGAGTGGGTGGCCGGCATGTCGGAGCCCTCGTGCTGCGAGTCGTACTTCGGGCGTACCGAGTTCGTCAACAGAAAACGTAAACAACATGTTGACGCTGTTCGCAACGTGCGGTATCTGGACGGCACCATGCGACGTTCCTCTCCAACTGATTCCCAGCCCCATGAAGGACCCGCGCCGCACGCCGTGGCCAACGACGAGGCTCTCCTCAACGACGAGGCCGACCTCGTCGACGAGCTCGCGGGGGAGATCGTGTCGGAGGAGGCACGGCGGAGCGAGCACACGAGCCCCGGCGTGGAATCCGACGTGGACTCCACGCTCGCGCACCGTCCCTGGCGCCGGAGGCCAGAGTTCGGCGTCTACCTAAAGAGCCAGAGGGAGCGGAAGCGCCTGTCGCTCCGGATCGCCGCCTCTGCCATTGGTGTGTCTCACACCTACCTGTCCCAACTGGAGCAGGGAGCCCGCGTCGGGGCGCCGACGGCGGCGCTCCTGGAGGCGGTGGCCGCCACCTACGGTGTGCACCTGGAGGAGGTGCTGACGAATGCCGGGTACGAGGCGGCGGCGTCCGCCCTCGTGCCCGTCACCGACGAGATCGAGACCGAGTTCGAGAATCTGTTGATGCATCCCTCGCTCCGCCCGGCGCTGATGGACGAGCGGGTGATGGAGTACATCCCAGTCCGGGTGAAGCGCCAGTGGCTTCAATTCGCCCTACGTCTAGAGCGATACCTCGGCCTCGAGGGGCATCGGACTGTCACCGACATCCGGCGGAACGGTCTTCTCAAGCCCGGTTCTCCGCCACCAGACCCAGTCGACGGGTCGGAGTGACACCCGCGCCGGCTTCGACTCCATCCAAAGCAGCCAATCCACAAAGATTCACGGGAAACGAATGGAAACTCCGATGCAGCTCCCGCCCATGGCGGTCCTCAACGGCCTCGTTCACGCGGTGGGGCCTAGCGCACGCACCGTGGAACCTGGCGATCTCGCGCACCGCCTCCTTGGCCTGGACGACGCATTGCGGGCCATGGGGCACGCCCCCGGCCGACGGTACCGGGTTGCTCTCGATCGGAACTTGAAAGGTTGGCACCTCGTGGATCTCGGGGAGTCCGCCCCGCCGAGGGTCAGCGACGGCAGGCCTTCCCCGGTGCCGACGCACGCCTGGGACCGGGGCGCCTACCTTCTTGCGCGGGAGGAGGATGACCGCCGCGTCCTTGCAGTCGCCGTCGACAGCCGCCCTGTGGAAGCCGGCACCCGCGTCGTGGCGCTGCTCGGTGTCTTCTATGAGGATGGCTCACTTCCGACGTGGCTGCGGGTTGAGGAGGGTCCCGTTCGGGTCCGGATCGAGGGGACTCCGAATCCGGTCGCGCTGCTCGCCGCGCTGTCCGAAGCGGACGTTCAACATGCGGTCCTCGGCGGCACCGCACGCCCCACGTAGACGAGCTCGACACCACAGCAAGTCGCAAACCAAGCCCAGGGTAGACACCCTGCCGGAGAGCAAATGACCGTGATCGGTTCCGCCTACCTGCGCTGTAGCGACCCGCGCCAGGACAAGTCAATCGAGCAACAACGCGAGGAGATCCAACGTCGCGCCGCGGCCGATGGTGTCGTCATTCCCCCCGAAAATTGGTTTATCGACGAGGGACTCACCGGCCGCACCGCGAAGAAGCGCCAAGCATACCAGTCGCTGCTCCGTCGCGCCGAGGCGCAGCGCGACGCCCGGCAGGGCAAGAACGGTGGTTCTCTTCGGCGGATCGATCGGCTCTACGTGTGGGCGTTCTCGCGCATTGCCCGCAACATGTTCGATTGTCTTCGTGCACTTGGCATTCTCGACGAGGCCGATGTGGATGTCGTTTCTCTCACGGAACCCGACGGTGGGGACCGGTCCTTCCGCAAGCTCATCCGCCCCATCCTCGCTTGGCTTGCCGAGCGCTACTCGGAAGAGCTCTCCCGAAACGTCCAACGTGGCATGCGCTCGCAGGCAGAAAAAGGCTTCTGGCAGTCGGGGCACTCACCCTTCGGCTACGTCGCGGTCCCGGGCGAGGGCGGCTCGCGACTCGCCCCCGATACAACGATCTTTCCACTCCTCGAACGCGTCGCCCAGATGCGCTTCGTCGATGGAGACGGGGACCGCAAGATCGCCGAGCGCGCCACCCGGGAGCGCATTCCTCCTCCGAGCCGCTCGGACCTTCCCCGGGTTCGCGGCGACGGGACGTGGCGGCCGAAGCACGTGCGACAGTTCTTCGCCAACCTTGTCTATACGGGAGTGATCGCGCGGGTCGTGAAGGACCCGCAGACCGGGAGGCCCCTGCTCGACGCCGAGGGTAGACCGACCTTCGAGATCCTCTGCGAGAACGCGCACCCCGCTCTGTTCTCCCGCGAGCAGTGGGAGCAGGATCAGCGACTCCGGCGTAGCCGGGTGCGTACCCGGCAGACGCGCAATGTGATGCGGGTGGGAGACAACGGGTTGTTCACCCCGTGGATGCGCTGCGGCGCATGCGGCGGCTCGGTGAAGGTGACGAACGGCGGGCGCCCGGAGAAGCCGCTGCACTACTACAACTGCACCACGAGTTGGGAGAACAGCCAAGCCTGTGCGGGGTTCACCGCGCGAGTCGACCTCTTCGACCCGGTGCTCACCGGCTCGATCGCGGAAGGCGTCCTCTCGCCCGAGGGCGCCAAGGAGCTCATTCGCGCAAGCCTGGAGCAGTTGCGATCGACGCCGGACGCCGTGCTCGCCTCCCGGCGGAGCGAACTTGGCGGGCTCGAGCAGACGCTGACAACCGAGATCAGCCAGCTCGTTCGGGTGGCCTCCCTGGCGCCGGATGTCGAGGAACTCGCGGCTAAGCTCACCGAACTCCGCCGGCGCAGGGAGGAGGTGCGGAGCGACCTCGCGGCCCTGCCGGAGCCTCGCCCGGTGCCCGACGAGGCCTCGGTGGACGTGGAGGCCTTTCGGACGCGCATCCTGGAGGCGTGGCGGACGAAGCCGGTGCTGGAGCAGCGCCAAGCGCTCTCACGCATCCTCGATAGCGTCATCGTTCACGTCGATGGAAAGCTCACAATCCGCTACGCATGGCGCGATCCGGTGCGTGATATTCACCAGTCCCCGTTCGGCCCGCCTCAGGGGTCAGGCTTGATAAACCGGGGGTGGGTTCCGTGCGGGGAGGTGTCGAGGCCGAAAGTGCACATCACAGCGGCATTGTAGGCCGCAACGGCTGGATCGTGAGCGAGCGTGGTCGCGCCTCCCCGCCCACGGGTCGCCCCGGCCGCGCCAGCTACCGCCTCGCCACCGCAACCACGTTCCCGTCGGGATCCGCGTAGTAGGCGGCGGTCTCTCCCCACGGACGCAGCGATGCCGCCGACAGCCGCTGTGCTCCCGCGTGCTCGAGCTTCGCGCAGGACGCCTCCAGGTCCGGCACGCGGAAGTAAAGCTCGGTGGCGGTGATGCCCTCGGCGTGGGCGGGGGTCGCGCCGACGTTGCGGGCATACCCTTCGCGCGCGTCGAGCCCGATGCCCCCGTCGACCGTCAACTCGGAGGTTGTTGCCCGGATGGGCGTGACCGCCGCTCCCGGCAGGGGGGCGTTCCCGCCCACGGCCCCTGGGGCATTTGGCCCGCCGTCGCGATTCGCGAGCTCGATGTCCCGGCGCCGCATGGCAAGGCGCTTGCTCGCACCGACCCGGAGTCCCGGATGGCCGGTGATGCGCGGGACGCGCGGGCCGTGGTGGATCGGTGCGCTGCTCTTCGCGACGATGATGGCCCTCGTGCAGAACGACGTCCACCTGCTGCCGAACCCGCTGATGCCTGCGGAGGTGCGGTGGTGGCACTTCATCGAAACCGCCTCGTCCAACTTCCTCTTCGCGGGGTGCGCGGCGACGTTGGTCGAGCGAGTCTATCGGGGCGTCCGTCCGCCGGCGACCCTCGCGGACGGACACGCAGGCACCCCTCCGGTCGAGTCCGCGAGCGCGTAACGGCTCAATGCTGCGCGGGCATGGTGGGTCCCTGCCGCGCGCTCATGCAGGAGCACAGACTCTCGCCCGCACGAATTCGATGAACGCCCGGAGCGGCGCCGGGACCTGGCGGCGCCTCGGGTAGTAGAGCCGCGGCCCTGGAAAACCACGGCAGCCAATCGTCGAGCACGCGGATCAGCCGTCCCTCCGCGACATGCTGTTCCACGTAGCCCTCGAACGTGGACGCGAACCCGGCGCCGTCGGGCGCGGCACGGAGCAGAAGCGGCCCATGCGTCGCGATCGACGGCCCCTCAGGCTCCAGCACCAGGCGCTCGCCGTCGCGCTCGAACTCCCACGGAATCAAGCGACCGCTCGGAAACCTGAGTCGCACGCAGGGCCGCCCTCAGTAGCGTCCCGTCAAGTGGTGTACGACGATCACGGGGGTGCTCGTCAGGGGCCTCATGGACTTGGTTGAGGGGGTCTTGGACAGCCCTCAGGCTGTTCAAACTGGGAAAACGGCGAAGGTGGACCGCAGGTCCGCCTTCGCCCGTAGTGTGAAGCAACACGGACGTCGGGAGGCAGTGGTGGGGAGGGACGAGCCCCGGGGATCTACTTCGCGGCGATCTGGGCGATCTCCGATGGAGCGGCCACCGCCTGCATGGACTCGATGCTGAAGTAGCGGCGTCCGACCGACCACTCGTCGTGCTGCTCGACGAGCAGCATCGTCACGAGGCGGAGAAGCGAGGCGTCGTTCGGGAAAATTGCGATCACATCGGTGCGACGCCGGATTTCGCGGTTCAGGCGCTCCAAAGGGTTGGTGGAGCGGATCTGCCTCCAGTGGAGTTCGGGGAAGCTCATGTAGGCCAGCACGTCCTCCTCGCCTTCCCGCGCGCAGTCGGCGGCCTTCGGGTGCTTGGTCTCCAAAAGCTGAATCGCCTTGCCGAAGAACTCCTTCGCTGACGCGAGATTTGACTGGTCGAATGCGGTTCGGAAGGCCCCAGCCGCCAGCCGTTGGGCCGACCTGGGCAGGAGCGCCAGCACGTTGCGCAGGAAGTGCACGCTGCAGCGCTGCCAGGTCGTCCCGATGAGCACGCTCGCGATGGCCTTCCGAAGGCCCGCGTGGGCGTCCGAGATGACCATCTGGACGCCCTTCATCCCCCGCTTCACGAGGGCCTCCAGGAAGGCCTTCCAGCAGCTCTCCATTTCGCCCGCGGCGACGTCCACGCCGATGATCTCGCGCTCGCCCGTCACGGCGACGGCCGTGGCCACGAGCACCGCCTTGGAGATCGTCCGGCCCCCTTCGCGGACCTTCACGTAGAGCGCGTCCAGCCAGATGTACGGGTACGCCCTGTCCAACGGCCGCTCCCTGAACACCTTCGCGTCCGCGTCGAGCGTGGTGGACATCCGCGACACCTCTGACCGCGTCACCCCCTTGGCGCCCATCGCCTGCATGAGCTCCTCCACCTTCCGCGTGGAGACGCCGAGGACGTACGCCTCGGACACGACGTTCACGAACGCCTGCTCCCAGCGCCGGCGCGGCTCGAGGAAGCTCGGGAAGTACGTCCCCTGTCGAACCCGCGGGATCTCGAGCGGCACGGTGCCGAGCCGCGTCTCGAGTTCCCGCTCGCGGTAGCCGTTGCGGCTGTTCTGGCGCTCGTCGGTACGCGTCCCGTAGGCCGCGGCGCAGAGCGCAGAGACCTCGGCCTCCATCACTTGGGTCAGCGCCTTCACGAGGGTCTGCCGAAAGAAGTCCTGGGGCAGGCCCTCGGCGAGCTTGCGAAAGAGTTCGGGTGCATGTACGTGCGGATCGGACATCGGGGGTCTCCGGTGTGGTTGACGTGTAAAGACCCCTTAGGAGACCCCCGTGACCTTCTCCACCCCCTCGGTGGAGAACCGCGTCGTCAGCTGGCGCTTGCTCGTACACCATGCGTTGGGACGCTATCCCGCCCTCGCAGCTCCAGCGGGTGGGTGGGCGCGCCGTGGGCGGCGAGCAGCTCCGGCGCGCCCACCACGACGAAGCGCTGCGGGCCACACAGCGGGACGGCCACTATGTCCTGGGCCGGGACATCGAGAAGGCGGCCGCGAACATAGGTGTCAGCCGCACCACGTTCTGGCGCATGCGAAATCGGGCGGGGGTCTACCGGAGACCCGGCGCATTCGGCCGGGGTCCCGCCAGTCCGCCGTCCTCCATGTCGTAGATCGCATCGAACACGTCGAGCGTCCGGTGGTCGTGGGTGACGACGATGGCGGCAGCGCCCTGCTCGTGTGCCACACGCGCGAAGAGCTCCATCACGTCACGGCCTCGCCGACTGTCCAGCGCGGCGGTCGGCTCGTCGGCCAGGAGGAGCGGCGGACGGTTCGCGAGCGCCCGCGCGATGGAGACGCGCTGCTGCTGCCCGCCGGAAAGGGTCTCGGGGTAGTGGTCGGCGCGATCCGCGATGCCGAAGTACTCGAGCAGCTCGTCGGCGCGGGCTCCGGCCGCGACCCCGCGGATGTCCGCCAGCTGCAGGGCGAGCAGGACATTCTCGCGCGCCGTGAGGAAGGGCACGAGGTTGGCGCGCTGAAAGACGAACCCGATCCGTCGTCTTCGCACCTCCGACAGATCGACGCACGCCCGCCCGTTGTCGGCCGCGAGCACGTCGTCGATCCAGATCCGGCCGCGCTCGGGGAGCACGAGGAGACCCAGCGCCGTCAGGAGGGTCGACTTCCCGGATCCACTTGGTCCGAGCAGCGCAATGACCTCTCCCGCGCGCGCGGCGAACGTCACGTTGCGCAGTCCGATGACTTCCGTGGTGCCAGCGCCCCACGTCTTGGTCAGGTGCTCGCCGCGGATGGCCGTGTGCACCATCAACCCGCGAGCAGAAGTGTGGGAGGGATGCGCAGTGCCCGCCAGATCCCGGCGAGGCTCGCGACGATGCAGATGAGGACGACGAGTGCCGCCATGCCGCCGAGTTCGAAGGACGTGACGACGACCCGTCGCGGGAAGTGATCGAAGGTCAACTTGCCGAGACCGACCGCGACGCCGAGTCCTGTAGCGCCGAGGAGCAGCGACTCCTGCAGGATCATCCCGACGATCACGCTCGTGCGCGCGCCCATCAGCTTGAGAAGCGCGATCTCGCGGCTCTTCGCGACCGTCATGTTGTATAGGATCAACGCCATGATGATGGCAGAGACGACGGACAGGAGCGCGCGGAACACGCCGAGCTGCATGCGGGATTTCTCCACGACCCCGCCGAGCAGCAGGGCCCGCTGACCCGCGGCCGTGTACGCCGTGATGTCGGGCCAGGCGGCGAGCTTCGCGACGATGGCGGCCTCGTCGGCGCCGGGCGCGAGCGACACGATCATCGCGTGCGGCGAGAAGGGCGGAAGAACGGGAAGTGACGCACGATCGTCCCGGACGCGCTCGCCGAGTGTGAGGCTCGCGAGGTCGGACCGGTCGAGGCGTGCCGCGCGGGCCTCCCGTTCCGCCCGGATCGCGTCCGGCGCCTGCCACGTCAGGATCGCGGCGGCGTCCGAGAGCGTGACGAACGCCACCCCGTCGCCGCCCGCGCTGACAAAGCCGCGGGTGAGGCCCACGACGGTCCAGGTGTCGTCGCCGAAGGGCACGCGCGCGCCGAGGGCGAGGCCGAGGCTCTCGTCGGCGATCATCTCGCGGTGGGCGGACTCGAGCGGGCGGCCCGCGCGGAGCGGCAACCGACCGCCGCCGTCCTCCGGCCAGTCGAGCCCGGCGAGCGCCACTCGCAGGGATGTCCCTGCCATCTCCCGCTGCAGCGTCGTGTAGGTGAAGGACCGGACGGCCGACACTCCCTCCAGCAGGCGGAGACGCTCCCGGAGCGGCTCAGGGACCGCCGAGCGCTCCGCAAAGGGGCCGCGGGTGTCGCGCTGGACCACCCATAGATCGGGACCGAGGCTGTCCGCGAGCTGCGTCGCCTCCACGGTGAGGCCCCGGTAGATGCCGCTCATCGCCAGCACCACCGTGAACAGCAGGCCGAGGCCGACACCGGTGAGCACGAAGCGCGGCGCCTGCCGGGAGAGGTCCTTCCAGGCGAGGTTCACGGGCTCTCCGAGAGGCGCACCGAGCGCCCGTCCGTGATCTCGTCGGGAGGGAGCACCCGATCCGTCGGAGCGAGACCCTCGAGGACCTCGGACCAGGCCGTCCCGACGACCCCGAACCGCACCGGCACCCGGGTTGCGCGGCCGCCGCGCTCCACGAGGCAGCGGCCGGCCGTCTCGTCGCAGGCACCGCGAGGGATCCGCAGCGCGGATACCCTGCGTTCGACGCCGATCCAGACGTCGGCGCGCTGCCCGACCGCGAATCCTTCGGGGCGGGTGAGGACCGCGACGTCCACGAGGAGCTCGTGCGTCTGCCGATCGACCTGGTGGCCCACGCGCTCCACCTGCCCGAGGAACGTCTCGCCGGGGTTGGAGCGGAGGGCGATCCGCGCAGGCTGCCCGATTGACAGGACACCGAGCGCCGACTCGTCAACCCAGGCGCGGATCCGTAGCCGCTCCGTGGCGACCAGCGTGAACACCGGGGCTCCGGCGGCGACGACCTGGCCCACCTCGACGTGACGCTCGACAGCGATCCCGGCGAGGGGACTGGTGAGGACGCCGTCCTGCACCCGGGCCGCCCGCGAGGCGCTCGTCCGGCCGGCGATCGCCCGGGAGGAGCGGGCCTGATCCATCGCCGCCTCCGCTGCCGCCAGGTTCGCCCGTGTCGTGTCGGCACGACCCGCGAACGCCTCGTACTCGGCCGAGGGGATGACGTTTGCATGGAACAGGAGATCCGCCCTCTGCAAGTCCTGTGTTGCCAGGGCTGCGGTCGTCCGGGCGACGTCCACCTCCGCGGAGGCGCGTCGCAGCGATGCGTCCGCGAGGGTCTCGCCGGCGCGCGAGACGGCGAGGTCCCGGCTCGCGTCCGTGATGTCGAGCGTGGCGACCGTCTGCCCGATGGACACGGCGTCGCCTTCCTCGACTGCGAGGTCGAGGATGCGGCCTCCGAGCTCGAAGCCGAGGGGAACCTCGCGTTCGCTCTCGAGGAACCCGATGCCGAGCACTTCGCGGGCCACTTCCCCCGTTGTCGGCTGCATTCCTCGGACCTCGACCGGACGGACCGCCCGCGCGACGAGGACCCCGCCGAGGAGGAGCGGCGGCAGGAGGAACGGCAGGCGGCGGAGAGATGACACGGTGACCTCGGGGGGCGACGCCGGGATCCGGACCCAGTGCCTAAGCAAGGGTCGTGCCACTCCGGCCGCAATGTCCGGGGGCTCGCGCCGGCTCCGTGTGGGTCCCAATGACCCACACTGGTGGGTCCGCGCACCCATCGGCAGCGTCCCGCAACTGGCCGCTGCCGGCACGGATCGGAATTCGCCCGCGGAGGCGCTCCTCACGCTGTTCCAGTCAGCCCCCGGTGCATCGAAGGGGAGATCCTGCCGACCTGCCGCGCGCTGGGCATCGGCGTCACCGCCTACGGCGTGCTCTCGCGCGGCCTTCTGAGCGGCCACTGGTCGGCCGAACGCGGGACGCCGCGCGACTTCCGCGGGACGAGTCCGCGGTTCCACGGGGAGAACCTCCACCACAACCTGGCGCTCGTCGAGGCCCTCGGCGCGGTCGCAGGCGCCCCCGGGGCCACGGTCGCCCAAGCCGCGATCGCCTGGGTGGCCTCCCGTGGCGCCGACATCGTCCCGCTCGTGGGGGCACGGCGACGCGACCGGCTGGCCGAGGCCCTCGGCGCCATGGATCTGCGGCTCACCGCGGAGGATCTCGCCGCGATCGAGGCCGCCGTCCCGCGCGATTCTGCGGCGGGCCACCGCTACGCGGAGGCGCAGATGGCCATGCTCGACAGCGAGCGGTGAGTCCTCGGCCTCTCCAGGCCCTCACCCGAGGCGACGCACGCCCTGCCATGTCACGAGCGCCATGACGTAGGCCATGAGAAGCCCGCCGCAGGCCCACAGTGCGAGGTTGGCCCCGATCGGGGTCGCCTCGTCGACGAAGGGGGCTGCCGCGAAGCTCCAGGGCAGGGCCACGATCCAGGCGAGCGCCGTCCACGCGATCCACCGGCTCGCCCCGCGCGTGTGGTGGCGAAGCTCGATCCACTGCGCGCCCCCGATACCCACGAGACCTACTCCAGACGCCGCGATCCCCGCGACCGCCACGAGCATGGCTGGAACGGCGGCGCTGCCCCCGAGCCGCGTCACCGTCATCACGCTTGCCCAAACGGCCCCCGCGCCCAACGCCGTGAGCAGGGCGAAGCGCATCCGTCGCACGGCGATGGGGAGGGCCCACGCCTGACCCGCGCCGAGCACGAACCCTTCGATCAGGCCGGCGGCCACGACCAGAGCCGCCTGTGCCTCGTCTCCGAGTCCGGAGGTCGCCGACAGCACACCCGCCCCCGCCGGCGCGAGGAAGCCAGCGCCTTCCGCCAGGGTCACCGAAACCACCCAGCGGTGGCGCGCCACGCCGGAGCGCCACGCGGCGCCGATGCCCAGTCCGAGGAGCGCAATGCCGACACCCGCGTAGACCGCGTGCAGCAGGTTCCACTCCCGCAGCATCGCCGCCTCCGCGGCGATCCACACGGTCAACGCGCCTCCGGAGAGTAGGGTCGCGTCCACCGCAACGGGCGAGCGTCGCCACGTGAGCACCGCGCACACCAGGCTGGTGCCGCCGACGACACCCCCGAGCAGGATCCCAGGGAGGAAGAAGTCGCGGAAGGGGGTGTGGCCGAGGACCGCGATCGGCGGCAGGAACGTGTTCCCTTCGCGGGCGGCGATGAGCTCGACGCCGCCGGCAATCGCGGAGACGGCGGAGAACAGCGTGAGGGCGACCACGAGTCCGCGTGGACGTGTGGCGACCGGGCCATCGGGGTTGATGGCGACGCTCGTGCGCACGGCTACGCGCCGGGGCACGCGCAGAGCTCGGTGCCGTTCCCCTGGTCCCCGCCATAGCCGGTGCCTTCCGGGCACTGGCACGGCGAGACGACGTAACAGCCGACGGCCTGGACGCCTCCGCTCGTGAAGCAGCAATCGTCGAGGTCCTCGTACTGGCACTCGCCGCCGGGGTCGTCCTCCGCCAGGGGCGCGAGCGTGATCGGCAGGAGCACTGGCTCGCTCGAACTCGCTTCGCTCGCCGCGAACAAGACCCCGCCCGTCGTGCCGGAGGGCGCCTCCTGGTAGCAGGTGCCGATCATCTGCCCCTTGTCGTTGCGCGGACACCAGATGTCGACCGCTGGCTCCTCGTCGAGCGCGAACACCTCGAATTCGGCGACGCCGGCCGCGGAGTCCTCCTCCGTGAGCGGGAGCTCCCAGAACATCGCCTCCGAATATGCGAACACCAGCAAGAACTCGGTGACGACGATGTCCGTCACCGTCGAGAACTCGACGGACACGGTGACGCTCTCGCCGACCACGAGGTCGGGGTTCCCCTCGAGGACAACCACGGTGGGTGTTCCGGACACGGTGGAGCCCTCATCAGGAGCAGACTCCAACCAGGTTGCGCCCGGGATCCCGATGTACTGGGTCGGGCTGCAGCCGAGGACGAGCCCCGCAAGCAGGGTTGGAACAACGACGCGCATGTTCACCTCGCGACCCGCGAAGGCAAGAAGCGTGCCGCATCGCGTGAGACCGCAAGGTCCGTGCAAGGCGGGAGGAACCGGGCGAGAACCCACACCCGCAGCGGGTGGTCCCGCCCAGCGCTCATCGCGCTGCGGCCGCCACGCTGGACAAGGCTTCACGCTCTTCCGGCGTGAGACAGCGCCCCGGCGTTCGCGCGCGCCTGGGCCGCGTTCTTTGCGCCTGGGATCGCGAGCACCACCGGGTCCTCCAGGAGCGAGGCCACCACCTTCACGTGCGAGCCCGGCACCCCCACGGACGCCGACGGCGACCGCGTCACCCACGAGTACGCCTGGTACGTCGACGGCGTGAAGGTGACCGGCACGACGGACACGCTGACCGGCGCCTCGTTTGCCAAGACGGACGAGATCTACTGTGTGGTCACCCCGGACGACGGGGACGACTCCGGGGACCCCGTGACCTCGTCCACGTCGGTCGTGCTCAACAGCGTGCCCGTGATGACGGGTGTGAGCATCACGCCGACATCTCCGACCGTGGCGTCGACGCTCACGGCGTCCGTCACCGGTGGCACCGACGCCGACGGGGACTCGATCAGCTACGTCTACGCCTGGACGGTGAACGGGGTGGCGGTGGGCGGCACCACCTCCCAACTCAACAACTCGCTGTAGGTGCGGGACGACGACGTGCAGGTGACCGTCACGCCCAGCGACAGCACCGGCTCCGGCTCCGCGATGACGTCGAGCGCGGTGACCATCCAGAATGCGCTGCCATCGGTGTCCTCGGTGTACGTCACCCCGAGCACCGCCTACACCGACGACCTGCTCACGGTCGCCGCCTCGGGTTGGTCCGACGCCGACGGGGACAGCGCCGGGTACCACTACCAATGGTACAAGAACAGCGCCGCGGTCACCGGGGCGACCGGCCTGACGTTGGCCGACAGCTACTTCGTCAAGACCGACCGGATCTATTGCGCGGTCACGCCGGATGACGGCCACGACGTCGGCACGGTCCGCAACAGCCCGGTCGTCACGATCCAGAACAGCTACCCGGACACGATCGCCGACATCGCGACGGGGCTCACGGCCACGGAGTGCGACACCATCGAGCTCGACGCGTCCCGCGGCCGCGGCGAGCGGCTCTGTGACGACAGTAGTGGACTGCAGGGCGGGTCCGCCGCCTGAGGCGAAACGCAGGGCCGAGGTTGGCGCCGAAGCGAATCCAGTCGACCACGCGATCGTGGACGAGGCGCGCGCCGGCGGGCGCATGGCGCATAATGTCGAGCGTTTCTTACCGCGTGCCGACCTAGCCGGCCGATCACCCGGCTTCAGTAGCGGCTACATCAGCTCTTGTCATCGGGAGCAGTCCATCCCCCGACGCATCGGGACGACCCACTCACGGCAAGTCGCCCACCTGGCCGGAGATTACAAAGAGCCTGCCACAGAGCGTGTGGCAGGCGAAGCGGTTGAAGTCCGACCTCAGCGTGCGCGGGGGATTGATGGTGGAAGCAACGGGACTTGCACCCGCCAGCCCGACCGACAGGCGCCGCGACCGCTCAACCCCTCACTGCGGGGGAGTGGCGGCGGCTCGTCATCACGGTTAGGCTCCGACCGCTCTTACACAGTGGTCCAGGCACTCGCCCGGCGTGTGCCTCCGTTCCCTCGATCTGCGGTCCCCGCTCGACGGTCTTAGGCCGAGCAGCTATCGCGAGTCCAGCGGCGGCGATTGTACAGGCCGAAGATAAAGATTTCCTAAGATCCGTACGAACTTTTCGACTTAGTTCGGTGGCGAGCGGAGTGGGAGGTGCAGGCCATGCTCCCCTCCCGGCGCCACCCTATGAGGAGGCTGCACGTGTCACGGCCGCGCCCGTGCCCGCCGAGCACGCCTACCGGCTCCTCCCAAGCGCAAAGCTGAGCTGTGAAGTGGTGCTCTTTCGATCGGGCCCGGTCAGCCCCGCCGAGCACGTGGCATCGATCGAAACGCCCAGGAGGGCTCCCGCACCCATCGGTAAGTCCAAGACGGACTGGTCGATTCGACGCGAAAGCCGGTCCGCTATGGCCTTTCGGTGCCTCGTGAACTCAACCCCTCTCCAAGCATCTTCACTTTCCGCACCGTCCACTCCGCGCCGAACGCCGCTGCGGCCCGCTCCACCGCGCCCACAATGTGGTCCGCGATGACGATGACCATCTGCCGCTCCTCGCCCCGATCTGCAAGGATGCGAAACGCTTGGCGCCACACGCAGGCCTCAGTCAACGCTGCCGCCACATGAACAATCGGCTCCGGCGTAGCGGTCACCGCCGGCTCCGCCGCCTGCACGGTCGCCGATTCTACACGCCGCCCAGCCTTCTGCACCGCGGCCGGGATTCCCCTCCGCCGCCGGAACAGGCGCACCCCCGTTGGAGTGGTTCCCGCCATCCTCGCGACCTCGGCATCGGGCAACACCCCGGCCAGATGCGCGAACGCGTCGATCTTCGAGCCACGTGGACCCGTCGAGCGTGAACGCTTGGACCCGTGCGTCGGAGCCGCCGCAGGAGTCGGCGGTCCCCTGCCCTTCTCGAAGCGATACCCATCGTACGCCGGGATCCCGAGCTTCTTCCGATACACCGCCACCGCATGCCTCGTGACACCGGCCTCTTCGGCGATCCCCACGTCACCCTCCTTCCCGAGACGGTCGCGGTAGGCATCGAGGGGCGAGGTCGGGACGGTCGGCGCCCGCGCGACGGTGGCGGCGGGCACCGCGGCAGGGACGGGCTCCCGAGCAGACGGCGTGGGAGAAGCCGCCGCAACCTTGGCCTTCGGGCCCGAGATCAGCTCTGCGGCCCGGCGGTAGCGCTTAATCCCCCGCTCCACACGGTAGGCCTTCACGGCGACCGCCGTCATTCCGGTGAGCGCAGCGATCTCGGCGTCGGGCGCTTTGCCGAGCTGGTCGATGTAGAGCGCGAGGGAATCGGCGCGACGGCGGTCGGTAGGCATCGCCGCGGTCTATGCGATTCGAGAGCTCAATGCCCGGGGCGCCCAGCCCGCCCGCTGAAGGCCGTCGACGATGGCACAGCGGACGCGGACCTCCGCATAGTCCCGGAACGGGACGCCGCGGGCGGCGGCGTGGCGGTCGATCGCGTCGAGTAGGCCGAGCATCCCGGCGCAGACGAGCTCCTCCGCGTCGACGCCTGGCGCAAGGTGTCGGGCCGCGCGGACCGCGATCTCGCGCACCAGATCGGAGTGCTCCTAAACGAGCCGCTCACGGGCCGAGGCGGTCGGCGGCGGGGAGTCGGCTGAGGCCGAGGTAACGACGCCGTTGGCCGGAACAGGGGCGTCGAAACCATGGGAACCTCGGGATCATCGGCGGGGGTTGGGAGGCGCGGTCCGCGTCGGCGACCGCAATCGCGCCTCGTTGGCCAAGCGGATGTACCCCAAGCCGCGCTAATCGGGGACCGTCACGATGTTTTGTGACGACGCAACACCACCGCCGGACACGGACTGGGACCGCGTCGCGGTTGTCACGACGCAGGACGAGTGCGCAGACATGTGCGGACGTACCAGGCGCACCCCCGTCGAATGTCATCCCGAGGTAGAAGCGTGTGTTCGTGCTCCGCTCAGCACCTGGAGGAGGTCCGGCCGGGCCCTTACCCCACTGGGACCAGCCGGAGGCACGGCAGCCCGCGCGGCGCCGAGGGGTCTGGAGCGTCCACGTGGACCGGCAAGCGCAGGGCATGCGTCGGCTCGCGAGCGGCGGCGCTCCCGGCGCGCTGTGGCCTCGCCAGCCAGCGACCGGAGGCCGCGGAAAGCCACGCCACGAACATGAGTGCACTCTCCGTGAGCTCGATCTCGATGGCGTCCGGGCCGAGCCCGGTCGCCGCGAGCACGCCACCGATCGCCGCTATCCCCTACCTACAACACCGTCTTGGCCGCAGGTGCGCAGAGCTTCTTCCGTCACGCAGTGGGAACCACCGGCAGCGCAGTTTCCGCGGGGGATGCCAAGTTCGTCGAGCGTGCCGTCGCGCACCTCGAGAATACGACGCTCTCCCCAGCCGGCATCCTCGAGCACGTCCCAGCTGACGATCGGCCACGCGATGCCGTCACTGACGACGTAGACCGCCGAAGCGCCGTGCTGCTTCACGAGCGTGCCGTCGCGAAAGCGGGCGCCCGCCGATGCGTGCATCCGGCCAAAATCGGCTGCCGTGCCCGCGCACTGCCCCCACGGGTCCAAGCCCCAGCTCCTCACGACGGCCGTCCACTCCTCGGTCTCCTCAACGCGGAGCGCGGTCCGCGAGATGCCGTCGAGAACCCATAGGCTCCACGTGTCAGCGTCGGCCCAGCAGCTCACGCTCAAGGTCGCCGGGAGTGGCTCTCCGACGGTATCGCACTCGAAGACGCGGTCTCCGACCGTGACGACGTCACCGAAATCGAGCCCAAGCGCCCAGAACGCCTCCTCGTCCTCGATCAGATGCCAGGTCGAGTCCAGCTTCAGAAACACGTCAGGATTGTTCGCGGTCTTGGCGAGGGCGCCGTCCGGGAGCCACCCCACGAAGCTCGGCGTGCTCGTCCTGAGCGGGGCCTCAACTTCGCCTGCCGCGGCACTAGGCACCGACGCGAGGAGTGCTGCCCCAAAGATGGCGAGCGCCCATCCGCGTTGCTTCCAGGCGACCCTCCGGTCTACCGATGACCCTCTTCTTGCTGACACAAACACCTCCTCCGCCATCCCAACCCGTTCGCGCCCGGAGCATTCCCTCCGAGTGAGTAGGCATGCGACCACGCGTCACACGCGTGGGCCTCGTGAACCGGACATATTTTTGGTGAAACCCTTGTTTTGTCGACAGTCAGCTCAGGGTCCGCACGCCGAGCCCTTGGTCGACTGCGTTGGGCACCCGCAGGAGTTCGGGCAGACCTGGCACTCTACCGCTTGAAGTGATAGTGCATTCAACGGCCAGGAAGTCTCGGAAGACGACGTGGAGGAAGCGCGTCGCGCGGGCTTGACTGACCAGAAATCCAGGACGCGGGACCCATCCACCCTGCGTTCTTGAAGTGTGACGAAAGGAACGTCGTCAGGCTCGTGGCCGCCCGGCGTGGTCCCCGCGACGGTGGGGCAGGCGCCCGGGGTGATTCCAGGTGACGCCCGGCGTAGGGTGGCACACCCCCAGTTCGGGACGAGCCGTGTGCGGAGCCTCCGAGCGATGCTGAGCATAGAGGGGATGGAGCGATACCGAAATTGAGCATGTCAGAGTATCTGCTTGTCGGTGGCTCGCCGTGATGCATGATCGGCAGATGCGTGAGCGCAGGGCCGTCTACGTGCGAACTCACACCGCCCCGCGCGGCTACACGCCCCGCGAAACAGCGCTGATCGCGTTCTGCGCCGTCTTGGCCACGCTTCTGAGTGTTGCATGGGTGTCCTCGACTGAGTCGGACAACCGCGCAGCCGCCTTCGAGGACCGATATCACGGTTTGCAGGAAGGTATTCTACTCGAGTACGTTGGAGAGGGCGCTCCTAGGTCCGCCCCAACTCTGGCCTCGACCGCGCCCTCTCGCCTTTGCGCTGAAACGGTGGCGTACCACTGACTGCGCGCAAGAGCCGGTGGTCCGATAGCCGCGCAAACGAAAGCAGCCCGGGAGGGCTGCGAGTAGATACACGATGCCTGTCGTCGTCAGGCCAATGCCCGCACCCAATGCCGCCAATCTGAAGTAGTTGGCGGGCCCATTCTGTCCCGTTGACGCGACGGTGCAGCGCGCCGCCGCAAGGAAAAGCAAGCCGAGCGCGACTAGGACAAGTGATTGAAATACTTTCTGTTCCATGGTCCCTCCCGGCTTGGTGATACAAGTTGTCGAATGTTCTGTCAAGCATCTCGGCCCGGAGCGAGCATCGTCGCGCGATCAAGGGCGTCGCGCGGGGGGAACGCATCGCGCCCACCCATGAGACGCACCCGGGCGGCGACGTCGGGGTGCGTCCGGTGCATGATCGCCACCCAAGCTCAGCTCATTCACGAGGTCACGAACGTCCGCCCGACGCTCCTCCGTCGCGTTAGTCTGTTGACTCGTCAGGGACAATGGATTGGTGCCCTCAATCAGAGCCTTTCTCGCGTCGGATCCCGCGGTCATACCAACTGATCAAGACTCGCCCCCATTCGCGAGGTGCTCGGCCGGCCACCAGTGGTAGCGGGTGAGGGCGCGCACCTGGTCGGGGTTTTCCTCCAGGTAGACGCATCGCCGCCCCACGGTCTCGATCAGGTCCGAG
>JAUXTN010000111.1 GCA_030684355.1 Pseudomonadota bacterium | reverse complement strand
GCCGCTCCCCCCGCGGACGCGGCGGCGGCCCCGAACTAGACAGCCTCTCGCGCCCCGGTCACGGGGTGCGGGCGGGCGGGGTGTCGGCCACCCGGTCCGCGCGTGGGCGGTCCATCTGCGCACGGTCAGCGCCCGGCGGTCAGCACCCGGCGGTCAGCACCCGGCGGTCAGCTCGAGGCGGCGACCACGGGCGGGTGCGTCGCGTGGTGCTCGCGCCAGGCCTGGCCGGCCTGCTGGAGCTCCCGGCGCACGATCTGGTAGACGCCCGGATCGTAGGTGAGCGCGGTGTGACCGACGCCCTGGACGGGGCGGTTGTAGAGGGAGGTCTCCCCCGAGCGCGGCACCAGCACCGACGACCACCACGGGCACACGAGGTCGTGGCGGCTGTAGACGCTCACGAGCGGCACCTGGTTCGGGAACGGGTCCTCCCGCAGGCGGCGCACGAACGACGAGTTCGGCAGCAGATCGTAGGGGCTCCGCGACAGGATGCCCGCGCCCATCAGCCACACGCCGACCGCGGCGGTCGGGGTGCCGTGGTGGGGGGTTCCGAGGGTGATGAGCGACTTCACGCGGGTGGTGCCGCCGAAGTGCTGCACGTACTCGCGCGCGATGAGCCCGCCCTTGCTGTGCCCGACGATATGGAAGCTCTTCAAGCCGGTGCGGGAGCAGATGCGCTCGAGCTTCTCCGCGATGTGCTCCGCGAGCTGCTGCGGGCGCTCGGTGTTGAAGCGCGCGAAGAGCCCGCCGAGATCGAAGCTGAAGACGCCGAAGCCGTCGTACCGGAGCCGATCCTCCATGACCTCCCAGACGTTGCGCGTCTGGAAGAAGCCGTGGAGGAGCAGGACGGCCTCGTCCTGCTGCGCGAAGTCGTCCCGCCGGACGACCCGGTTGCCGCGCCCGTAGACCTGCCTGATGCTGCCGAGCTGATCACGCAACGCACGATAGAGGCGACGGGGAGAGGTCGGGGGATTCACCACGGCCCTCCCGTATCACCGTGCTACCGTAAAGGCCGAGAGAGGAGATTGGATGTTGCTCCGTGTGTTGCCCGTGCTCTGGCCCCTGGCGCTCCTCGGGGCGTGCAATCCCGACGAGAAGGACTCCTCGGACGCGCCCCCCATCAACCAGGACGAGGACTCCCCGGTGATCTGTGACGGCACCGCGCCCGTCATCACCGAGCTGTCCGTCGGCAACTACGGCGAGCTCTTCGACTTCGAGGGGACCCTCGCGCCGGCCCTGCTCGTCGCCGCGACCGCCACGGACGACGACGGCGATCTCCACCGCATGAACATGACCCTCTGGTGGGACGACGTGGTCGACGGCACCGTCGACACCAGCGCCGCCGGCACCGAGGCCGGCTACTACGCGATGGACGAGGAGCCCTGCGGCATGTTCGAGGCCACCTACGGCCTGGTGTTCGAGGTGGACGGCAATCGCTTCGACTACGCCACCGAGTATGAATTCGCGGCCGAGGTGGTGGACGACGCTGGGCTCGTCTCCGCGCAGGTCATCGCGTCGGGAACCGCGCCGAACATGGACGGGTCGGACGGGTAGCCAGGCCGGGTAGCTCCCGCGGCCGCCGCCCAGGTTAGTCTCCGCCCCCCGCGGAGCCCGGACCATGAAGGACGCCTACAAGAACGCCGGAGTCGACATCGAGGCCGGTGACGAGGTCGTGGACCGCATCAAGCGCCACGTCCGGAGCACCTACCGCCCCGGCGTGGTGGGTGACATCGGGGGCTTCGGCGGCCTCTTCTCGCTCATGGGCCGCTACCGGGATCCCCTGCTGGTCAGCGGCACCGACGGCGTCGGGACCAAGCTCCTGCTGGCCCAGCGCCTCCAGAAGCACGACACCATCGGGGTCGACCTCGTGGCGATGTGCGTGAACGATGTCGTCGTGTGCGGCGCCGAGCCCCTCTTCTTCCTGGACTACTTCGCCACCGGCAAGCTCCAGCCCGCCGAGGCCGAGCAGGTCGTGGCCGGCATCGCGGACGGGTGCCGGCAGGCCGGCTGCGCGCTCATCGGCGGGGAGACCGCCGAGATGCCCGGCATGTACGCGCCGGGCCACTACGACCTCGCCGGGTTCTGCGTCGGCGCGGTCGAGCGCGACCAGATGCTCGACGGCACGCGCATCCAGGCGGGGGACGCCCTCGTCGGCCTCCCCTCCTCCGGCGTACACAGCAACGGCTTCTCGCTCGTCCGGCACCTGCTCGATCCCCTCCCGATGGACCGCGACGAATGGGGCCTCGGCGCGCCGCTGGGCGAGGTGCTGCTCCGCCCGACGCGCATCTACGTCAAGCAGCTCCTCGACCTGCGCACCCGCTACGATCTGCTCGGCATGGCCCACATCACGGGCGGCGGCTTCACCGGGAACGTGCCGCGCGTGCTCCCGCCGGGCCTCGGCGCCCGCATCGAGAAGGGCAGCTGGCCCGTCCTCCCGATCTTCGAGCTCCTGCGGCAGCAGGGGGGCCTCTCCGACGAGGAGATGTTCCGCACGTTCAACAACGGCATCGGCATGGTCGTGGTCGTGCGCCCGGACATCGCGGACGCCTTCGCGGCCGAGGCCGGCGGCTTCCGCATGGGCACCGTCGTGACGGACCCCGCGCAGGAAGCGGTGGTCGTGTGAGCCCCGCGCCCCCGGCCACGCCCGGTGCCGGCAAGGTCCCGGTCGGCGTCCTCGTCTCGGGGCGCGGCAGCAACCTCCAGGCCCTCCTCGACGCCGCGGCGGACCCCACCTTCCCCGCCGCCATCACGATGGTCCTCGCCAACGTGCCTGGCGCCTACGCGCTCGAGCGCGCCGCCGCCGCCGGGATCGCCACCGCGGTCGTCCCCTCGAAGGGCGTGCCCCGCGAGGACTTCGAGCGCGCCTTGCTCCACGCGCTCGGCCCCGTCGAGTGGGTGTGCCTCGCCGGCTTCATGCGCGTGCTCACCCCGACGTTCCTCGGCGCGTTCCCCGGCCGGGTCCTCAACATCCACCCGGCGCTCCTCCCCGCGTTCCCGGGCACCCACGGCGCGCGCCAGGCGCTCGAGGGCGGGGTGGTCCAGGCCGGCGCCACCGTCCACCTCGTGGACGCCGGGGTCGACACCGGGCCCATCCTCGCGCAGGGCACCGTGGCGGTCCACGACGACGACACCGAGGCCACCCTCGCGGCCCGCATCCTGACGCTGGAGCACCGCCTCTACCCGATGGCGCTGCGCTGGGCGGCCGAGGGGCGGATCACGCTCGAGGGGCGCCGCGCGCGCGTCGCACTGGCTCCGGGCGAGTCGCGCTGGATCGTCGGCGAGTAGCGAGGCCGGCTGGCGCACGGCGTGACTCCGGCGAGGCACTGCCCGAAGGAGCCGGTGCTCGGACGATCCCGGCGCTCCGAAGCAGTCGGTGCTCCGAAGGGGCCGGTTGCTCCGCAGGGGCCGCGTGCGGGCCGCCCGGGGGTGCCGCCGGGCGTACGGTCCGAGCTTACTCGGCGCGCTTCGGAGGCACGGGCGGGTGCTCCTTCGCGACGTAGTCGTTCGTGTAGTAGCCGCCGCCTTCGCGGGGGCGGAACGGGGAGTCCCGGCGCGCGAACATCTCGTCCCGGATGAGCCCGCCGAGGAGCTGGCGGCCGGGCAGGCCGTGCTTCAGCCAACGCTCGCGGATCTTCCGGTAGACGACCTCTTCGTCGTCCTTCATGGCGCCGACCAGCTTGCGCATCGACAGGTCGAGGTAGTCGGCCGTCTCGGCGTTGAGCGGCACCTGGGCTTCTTCGAAGATGTCGGCGAGCCAATCGAGGTAGGCGGCGGGCATGGAGCTCCTCGGGGGCGGCACCCTATCGCGGAACCGGAACCCGCGCGAGTACGGGAGGCGACGGCGCCGCGGACGGGCGCCCAGGGACCGGCTCGGGCACCGCGCTTCAGAGCCAGGGCGAGCGCGCGTTCCAGTCGAAGCGGTCGAGGGCGTAGCGCTCGATCATGTCCACGAGCTTGCCGGCGTAGCGGGGGTCGGTCGCGTAGGTGCCCTGGAGGGCCAGCGCGTAGCGCGCGGGCTCTTCCGCTACGGCGCGGGCGCGGGCGTAGTGGCGGCTGTTCGCGAGGATGCGCGCGTGGTCGTCGAGGGCCTCGCCCACGTCGTGGTAGGCGCGGAACGCCGCGGTGCGGATGCGGCGACGGCCGTTCTTGTACTCGACCACCCGGCGCTTGTTGCTGCCGGCGGGCCCCTCGCCCTTCAGCCCGAACAAGTTGAACGAGGGGGCCGACTTCCCCCAGTTGCTCTCGAGGATGGCCTGCGCCACCGTGATCGACGCCGGCACGCCCCTGGACCAGTCGGACCAGGCCGCGCCGTCGATGACGGACGCGAGGAACTCGCCACGGAATCCCTTGGGAAGCGGCGCGGCGGCCAGGGCGAGCGCCGTGCGGAGCCCGAGGACCTCGCGGGCGAGCGCCTCGCGGGTGTCAGAATCGAGGGGGTCTTCAGCCTGGGTGCGCCGCTCGTGCAGGTCGGTCAACAGCTCGTCAACAAGCGCGGACGCGGCCGTGGGAGAGGTCTGGGCGAGCGCGAACGCGCGGTCCATCCGGGCCCGGATGCGGGCTCCGGCTCCCCGCTGGGAGAGCCCGTCGACCTGGGCCTCGTGGGGAGAAGCCTGCGGCATGTCGTGGAAGACCCAGCCGAACAGCAGGACGACCGCGGCGAATGTGCGAAGAAACTTCAGCTCGGTTCCAGGTTGCGACCCGATGGTAATCAAACCCGCGTCCGAGGGGAAGGGTTTGACACGTCAAGAGTAACGGTAGAACTTACATTATTTCGCATCCCCGCTTGCGACGCCCGCCTCCCGACGCCGGCCGGCGGTTAACCCCCATTGGTGAAGACCTTCGAGCTCTGGTTCGACTACTCGTGCCCCTACGCGTACCTCGCCTCCACCCAGGCGGAGGCGCTCGCGGCGCGCACCGGCGCGCGCCTGGTGTGGAAGCCCTTCCTGCTCGGGGGCGTGTTCGCGGCCCGGGCCACGCCACAGAACCTGGCCGGCACGCTCTCCCCCGCAAAAGCCCGTCACATGCGGGCAGATCTCGCGCGGCAGGCCGACGTGTGGGGCGTGCCGCTCCACATGCCGTCGGAGCACCCGCGGCGCACGGTCTCGGCACTACGCGCCACGCTCGCCCGAGACTGTGATCCGTCTGTCATCCACGCGCTCTACCGCGCGTACTGGGTCGAGGGGCGCGCCATCGAGGACGACGCCGTGGTGCGCTCGATCGCCGGCGACGTAGACCTCGCCGCCCACCGCGACGACCTGCGCGCGCGGACCGACCAGGCCATCGCGCTGGGGATCTTCGGCGCGCCCACCTTCATCGTCGGGTCCGAGCTCTACTGGGGCCAGGACCGCATGCACTTCGTCGAAAGGCATCTGGTCGAGGGGGCTCTCACCGCATGATGCTCGACTTCTGGTTCGACTTCTCCTCGCCCTACGCCTACCTCGCGTCCACCCGGGTGGACGCCCTCGCGGCGCGCACGGGCGCGACGCTCCGCTGGCGCCCCATGCTGCTCGGCGCGGTCTTCAGGGAGGTCGGGCAGGTGCAGGTCCCCCTGCTGGCCGCCAGCGAGGCCAAGCAGCGCCACTACGGGGTGGACATGCTGCGCTGGGCGGCGTGGTGGGACGCGCCGTTCCGCTTCCCCTCCTCCTTCCCCATCCGGAGCCTCCTGCCGCTCCGCACGTTCCTGGCCCACCCGGACCCCATCCCCTTCGCGCACGCCGTCTACCGCGCCGCCTGGGCCGAGGACCGCGACATCACCGACGCCGACGTGCTCCGCGCGTGCGGCGCCACCGAGGAGGCCCTCGCCGCGGCCCCTACGATGAAGCAGGCGCTCCTCGACCACACGACCGAGGCGGTCGCCGCGGGGGTCTTCGGCGCGCCCACGTTCATCGTCGACGGCAAGTGGCTCTTCTGGGGCCAGGACCGCCTCGACATGGTCGAACAGTGCCTGGGTGGCTGGGTGCCGCCGGCGTGACGCGCCGGTGATCGGCCCGCAAAGCGGGCAGGAGGCACGTCGAGCGCCTCCCCGCCAACATGCCCCATCCGCCTCCTGAGGTGCGACTGCCGCCGGCCCGCGAAGCGGGCTGTCGGCACGTCGAGCGCATCCCCGACGTGCGGGCTCGGCCGCATGTCGGGATGCACGGCGGTTGACGGCGTCGGCCCCGGCGGAGCCGGCGCCGATGGCGTCACACCGCGGCCATTTTGAGTCCCAGCTCCGCCGCCCGCTCTTCCAGCGCCCCCAGCAGCCGCCCAATCGACGCCCGCAAGCTCGGATGCGCCAACGAAGCCAGCGCCTCTTCCAGCGCGAACCACCGCACCGCATCGATCCCCTCGCCGATGGCAGGATCGAACGCGCCGACCTCGCAGGAGGCCTCCAGCACGTAGAGGTAGATGGTCTTCAGGCGCGGCGAGCCGTCCGGCGTGCAGAAGCCGTACCGGATGGTCCCGAGCTCGCCGCGCACCTGGATCGGCGCGCGGACCCCCATCTCCTCGCACACCTCGCGCACGGCGGTCTGCTGCGGGGCCTCGCCGGGCTCGATCTTGCCCTTCGCGACCTCCCAGGTGGAGCCCCCACGGCGGCACACCCGGATGAGCGCGATGCGGGGCACGCCCGTCGTCCAGTCGACCAGGAAGCCGCCCGCGGAGGCCTGCTCCGCGAAGCCCTCGCGGAGGTTCAGCACGTGCCGGATCGGCACGCTGCGCGCGATGAAGTGCCCCGTGCGCGTGCGCTCGAACTGCACGCCGTCCCGCCGAGCGCGCGCGGCGTCGACGTACAGCACGACGGGGTCCTCCCACTGGCGGTGCGCGACGCGCCATGCGTGGCCCTCGCCGCGGGCCAACTGCACGGGTGCCCCGCCGGGATCCACGAGCTGGCCCGACTCGACGAAGCCCTCCACCCGGGAGCGCGGAGAGGCGTGGTAGAGGATGTCCGGCCCGCAGGTCGGCGGGCGCGAATACCCGCACGAGCCCATCCGGAGACGGCCCTCGCGCACTTCGAAGCGCCCCCCGCCGTAGCGGGACGCGGTGGTCAAGATCTCGTCTTCACTCACATTGCGCCGGATCACGCGGCTGGTCGCAGCGGCCACGGCGGTCGCGCCGAACCAGCCGTCCTCGTCCGCCGAAAGCCCAACGGCGTCCGAGCCGTGACGGAGGAGGTAGGACAGCGTCTTGCTGAGACGGATGAAGTCGAGGCCCGCCAACGGGGCTCCGTGCAGGATGCATACTATTCTTGGCCCCGCCGACGGGACGTGTCAAGAGCATGCCTGCTTTGGCGCCGGCCCAAAGGCCAGGAAACATGGGTCCTGCCTTCACATCGGGGGGTCGACGAGGTTGCGCCACAGGCGGTCTGCCTGCTCGGCGGCCACGCTGACATGGGAGCAGAACCAGCTCCAACGGCCGAGGCCGTCGGCAGGCGGGGGGTCGGAGGGGAGCTCCACCGGCCACGGCGCGCTGTCCGTAAATTTTCCGCCGAGGAAGCGGTAGGTCTCCAGGAGGCCGGCCTGGGCTTGCGCGTTTCCCTGGGTTGCACCGAGCGCGCGCCCGAGGCCGAAGGCCACGGCGTCCGCCGCCGGGGAGAGCGGGGGGAGCATGCTCTGCGGGGGCAGCAGGGAGAGGTGGGCGCCGAGTTCGGACAGGCCGTCGACCCAGGCGCGGTCGCCGTCGGCGGTCGCGATCTCCTCCGCGGCCCGCACGAAGGCCTCGACCTCGACACGGAGCGCGGGCGCGAGGCGGCTTAGGGTCGAGGCGAGGGAGACCCCCGCCTCCTCGTCGAACTCGTTGCCCAGGTAGGCCGTGACGGGCGCGCCGCGCTCGCCGGACAAGGCCCGGCCCGCGCGGAGGGCCAGGGCGATGCGGGTCAGCGGCGGGACCGGCGCTCCGAACAGGAGATCGAGCACGGCGGGTTCGGGCGCGAAGCCGAGGACGTCCGCGGCGTGGAGGAACACCCGCACCTGGGCGCGCACCGCGCTCCGGGGATCCCGCCGGTACCGCACGAACGCCTTCGTGGCGGGGTGGACCCCCTCCCCGGAGCGATCCACGTAGAACCAGTCGGAGCGCCCGTCCGCGGTGAGGCTGACCGCGAGCGGCGAGCGCGCCGGACCGGGCACCACCACCAGCGCCCCACTCCCGTACTCGCGCCCCACGCCGCAGGAGGCCAGCGGCGCGCTGTGCAGGATGGCGGGCCCCTCGACGATGCCGATGTCGCCGGGGTCTCCGACGATCTCGACCTTCACGCGCTGGCCGAAGCTGCGCGCGCGAGAGAGGACCAGGATGCCCGCGACCATCGTGGCGGGGCTCGTACCTTTCAGCGCGATGTTCATCCGGTCTCCCGTTCGGCGTCCTTGCGACGGAGGGCGTGGCGAGCGAGGTGGAAGGGCCCCAGGATCGGCACGGCGCTCGCCACGATCGCCAGTGCGCCGACGCGCCAACCCGCCCCCGCGGCGAGGACCACTGCCAGGGCGCCGCCGAACAGCATCATACCCAACCCCACGGCGTGGACGCGCCGGGGCGGGTCCCAACCCTTCAGCATGAGGACGGTGTCGGCGTCGGTCTCCAGGCCCTCGCGCCACCGAGCGAAGCGGGCCGCCTGGTCCAACAACGTGACCCCGCCGAGCAGCGACATGCTGGAAAGGAGCAGGAGCACCAGCAACAAGGCCGGGCGCCGCGGCTCTTCGACGAGGAACAGGAGCCCGGCCCAGTCGATCGCGGCGAGCGCGAAGTACCACAGCACCACCCGATCGCTCGCGAGGCGGCCCCACCGCGAGAGCACCCCGGGCGGCTTGCCTTCCGGCACCTCCCCCGCGGCGCGGGAGCGCGTCGCCCCGCGCCCCTGGATGTACTCCACGGTCTCCGGGTGGAATCGCACGGCCACGAGCCCAGCCGGCGACACCCCGTCGGGGAGCCAGTGGAGGAGCTCGGGGCGCCGGGGCTCGTTCAGCACCGGGCGCCCGACCACGGCGCGGCCGCTGGCCCGGACGAACCAGGCGCCGTCGCTCCCCTCGGCGAGGATGCTCGCCTCCGTCTCCTCGAGGAGCCCCTGCTCGGTGGCGCCGCCCCGCGACACCAGCAAGAAGAGCTGCTTCGACAACGGCGCCACGTGCACGTCGGCCGCGGTCGCGCTCTCCCGCCCCACGGTGAGCTTCACGCGGGGGTGGGTCGACAAGCGCTCGAGCACCTCGTCGGGCAGCTCGGCCACCCTCAGGCCCGGGCGACCGTCAACGTGAGCGTCTCGCCGTCGATGACGATCTCGCTCTGCTCGCCCCCGTCGATGGGGAGGAACCGGCCGCCCGTCGCGGTGCCGACCTGCTCCTGGAAGCGCGCCACCATGCGGTCGGTGCGGGGGCCACCGGCGATGCCGAGCCGCACGACGTCGGAGTAGGCGAGCCCCCACTGCTTGCGCACGATCTGCACGCGGCTGATGACCTCGCGGGCGAGGCCTTCCTCGAGCAGATCCTCGTCAAGCGCCGCGTGGAGCGCGACCACCGCGTTCGCCGAGCCGGACGCCTGGAAGCCGGGGAGCGGCTCGACCGCGGTGACGATCTCCGCCGAGCCGAGCGTCACCGGGCCGCTGGGGAGCTCGACCGTAAGCCCACCCGCGAGCACGCGGGCGCGGACCTCGCCGCCGTCGAGCGTCGCGAGCACCGCGGCGCACGCCTTCATGTCCTTCCCGAGGCGGGCGCCGAGCGCCTTGAAGTCCGGCTTCACCTTGAATTTCACGAAGCGCGTCGCGTCCGCCGAGAAGCGCACCTCGCGCACGTTCAGCTCGTCCCGCAGGAGCTCGACGAGGTTGGCGAGGGCCTCGGCCGTCTCGGAGCGGGCCAGGACGATCTCCGCGGCCGCGAGCGGCTGGCGGACGCGAACGCCCACGGCGGTCCGCGCGGACAAGCCGAGGGACGCGAGCTCCCGTACGAGCGCCATGTGCTCCGAGAGCTCCGGGGCCTGCCGGGCGTCGTCCGGGGTCGGCCACGCCGTGAGGTGCACGCTCTCCGCGGCCTCCCCGGTGCGCGAGGCCGGCACGAGCGAGCGGTACATCGCCTCCGCCATGAAGGGCACGAAGGGGGCCGTGAGCCCGGAGAGCGTGAGCAGCACGTGGTGGAGCGTGTCGCAGGCATCCTGCCAGGTGCCGACGTCGTCGAAGCGGTCGCGGCTGCGCCGCAGCCACCAGTTCGAGAGGCCCTCGACGAAGGTCTGGATGGCGCGCGCGGGCTCGTAGAGCCGGTAGGCGTCGAGCCAGCGCGTCGTGTCGCGCACGAGCGTGTCGAGCTCGGAGAGCACCCACTTGTCCAGCAGGTGTGCCCCGGTCGGCGGCGCGGGGACGTGGTCCCCCGCGTTGAGCACGTAGAACTGGTGCACGTTCTTGAGGCGGAACAGGAACTCCCGCTGGCCCTCGAGGATCGCCTTCAGGGAGATGCGGGTGTTGTTCCACGGCGGGTTCGACGCGTAGAAGAGCCAGCGGAAGGCGTCCGCGCCCGGGGCCGGGAACGGCGCGTGGAGCACGACGGTGCCGTCCGCGGCGAGGCGCACGGCGTCTTCCGGGTGGAGGTTCACGGTGTCCTTGCCCTTGACCGGGCGCGCCACCACCTCGAACAGCGTGCCGTCGACACCGCGCAGGCGCTCGTCGGGGTTGAGCCCCAGGCTCTTCACCTGGAGGCCCTTGAAGCCGACCTGGCCGGGCTTCAGGGAGGGATCCTCGACCACCTTCGCCTTCATCCATCCCTTGAGGACAAGGTCCGGAGAGGTGTAATTTCCCTTGGACTTCGACTCCTTCTTCCCGTCCACGTCGCACACGTGGCCGAGCACCACGCAGTTGCGATACGGGCGCGGGTAGCCCACGGGATCGAGGCCCAGGTCGCGGCAGGTCTCGTCGTCGAAGAGCAGCGTCGAGATCATCAGCAGCGAGTAGAACCACCCGCGGGTCTGGTCGACGGCTTCGGAGATGAAGTCCGCCGGGAAGGCCGCCTTGAACTCTTCCTGGCCCTTGTGCGGGAACCCGTGCTGCGCGAACGGCATGCACCCGGAGTCGAACCAGCAGTCGATGACCTCGGGCACGCGCTGCATCGTGCCGCCGCAGGCGTCGCACGGGAGGGTCACGCGGTCGATCCACGGCTTGTGGACCTGGAGGTCCGCGTCCACCGAGGGATCGAAGGCGTCGGGGTTGCGACGGGCGATCTCGGCCGCCGAGGCCGGCGCCACGCGCGCGCCGCAGGCCGCGCAGGACCAGATGTTGAGCGGCGTGCCCCAGAAACGCTCGCGGGAGAGCGCCCAGTCGACGTTGTTGCGGAGGAAGTCGCCGAAGCGGCCCTCCTTGATCGTCTCGGGGAGCCAGTTGACGGCGGCGTTGTTGGCGAGCGCGGCGTCCTTCAGCGCGGTGGTGCGGATGAACCACGCCGGGCGCGCGTACTGGATGAGCGGGTCGTTCTCGGCGCGGGGGCAGAACGGGTACTCGTGGCGGTAGACCTCCTTCTTGAAGAGGATCCGGCGCTCCTCGAGGTCCCGCACGATGTCCTTGTCGGCTTCCTTGCAGAAGCGGCCCGCCCACGGCGTGACGCTCGTGACGAACGTGCCGTCCGGCGCGACGAGCTGGAGGAAGCCGAGGTCGTGCTCGCGGCGGGAGGCGAAGTCGTCCTCGCCGAACGCGGGCGCGGTGTGGACGATGCCGGTGCCGGCGCCGAGCGTGACGTGCGCGCCGGGGACGACCACGTAGGACTTGCCGCCCGTGGGCTCCTCGAAGCGGTAGGGGGGTTCGTACTCCAACCCCACGAGATCGCTCCCCTTCACGACCTTCTCGACCTCGCCTTCGACCTGCTCGCGCAGGCCCTCGGCGACGATGAGGAGCTCGCTCTGGCCATCCGCGCCGACGTGGCGCACGAACGCGTAGTCGAGGTTCGGATTGACCGCGAGGGCGACGTTGGACGGGAGGGTCCACGGGGTGGTCGTCCACGCCAGGAAGCTCGTGCCCGGCTGGCCCTTCACGGGGAACCGGATGGTGACCGACGGATCGTCCACCGTCTTGTAGCCCTCGCCGACCTCGCCCGACGAGAGCGCGGTGCCGCCCTGCGGCCACCACCAGACCACCTTGTAGTCCTGGTACAACAGGCCCTTCTCGAAGAGCTTCGAGAGCGCCCACCACACGCTCTCCACGTAGGATCGGTGGTACGTGGCGTAGGCGTCCGACGTGTCGAGCCAGAAGCCGACGCGGTCGGTCAGCTCCTCCCACTCCGTCGTGTAGCGGAACACGCTCTGGATACAGCGCGTGGCGAAGGGCTCGACCCCGAACTCCTCGATCGCGGCCTTGCCGTGGATGCCGAGCTCCTTCTCGACCTCGACCTCCACCGGGAGGCCGTGGGTGTCCCAGCCCGCCATGCGCGGCACGTGGTAGCCCCGCATGGTGCGGTAGCGGGGGATGAGGTCCTTCATGACGCGCGTGAGGACGTGCCCGTTGTGGGGCATGCCGTTCGCGGTCGGGGGGCCTTCGTAGAAGACAAAACGTGGCTTCCCGCGAGACGCCGCCAGGCTCTGCTGGAAGATCGCACGATCCTTCCAGAATGCCAGCACCTCGGCCTCGAGCTCGGCGGGGGTCTTCAGCTCGGTGTAGCGGCCCATCTCGGCTTCTCCTACGAGCGGGGCCGTCTATCGCGTCCTCGCCGGTTGCGCCGCGTCGCGCGCACGGTGTGGCGCGAAGACCGGGTAGGCTCCGGCAGGCCCGATCGTGACGTTCCAGCGGACGTGTGAATAGGGGGCCCGGCGGAGGCGTAGTCTCGACGATGTGGTACGCGCTCGTGGCCCATGCGGCCGCCCAGGCTCCCCCCCCGCTCTCGCCGGACGCCCGCTTCGCCGTGGCGTTGTTCTGCAACCCGACGTGCCCGGACGACGTCGTCGACGCCCTCGACGACGGGCTCGCCAGCATCGCGGCCAAGAACGGGTTCCCCGACTCGGCGCCCAGGCCCTTGCGGGTGATGGGGATGGCCGGCCCGGACTTCGGCATCCCGGACGAGACGTTCGTCGAGCTCTACGGCGTGGGCGTCGATCGCCCCGAGGCGCTCGCGAAGTCCCAGGAGGTGCTGCTCGCCTGGTTCGCCTCCCCGCGGGACCGCGCCGTGGAGACCCTCGCCGTCGCCCACGCCGCGTTCGCCGTGGCGGCGGAGAAGAACGGAGGGTGGGTCGAGGATCTCGACACCCAGCGGCTCTACGGGGCCGAGGCCTGGGCGGCGCTCGATCCGAAGGGCCCGATCACCGACTGGTTCGTGGTGGACGCCGCGCCCCAGGATCCCGAGCGCGAAGACGGAGACCTCCGCCTCGTGACCCGCGGCCTGCGCCGCTACGGGGACTTCGAGCTCGTCGTGGAGAACGTCTCTCCCGCGTCCGCGGGGGACGTGTCGTCGGTCGTCAACGCCCTCGCCGAGGCGCTCCGGCCGCGCTCCAGCGTCCCGTTCAACCTCACGCTCGACACCGCGACGGTGCGTGGAACGGCCAGCTTCCGCAGCGTCGCGCGGCTGGAGGACGACCCCGAGGAGCCCCTCCTCCGCGCCACCTTCGAGGGAGAGGTCACCCTCCCGGCCCTGGCGGAGGATCGCCCCGCGGAGCCGCCCCCCGTGGCCCCGCCGGTCGCCGTCGCGGCCGCGGCGCCGCCCGTGACCGCCGCCCCGCCC
>JAUXTN010000107.1 GCA_030684355.1 Pseudomonadota bacterium | reverse complement strand
AGTAGAGCCCGGTCGTGTCGCTGCCGTACCCGTCGGCGTCGGCATCGACGTAGAACGTGCTCTCGCCCGTGGCGCTGGAGTCGGCGTTGTCCGCGAGGCCGTCGCAATCCTCGTCGGTGTTGGCGGCGTCGCAGATCTCGGTGTCCGCCGGGGAGATGGCGGCGCTCGTGTCGTCACAGTCGGTGGTGTCCGCGACGTAGCCGGACGGGAGATCGCAGTAGAGGCCCGGGGTGTCGCTGCCGTAGCCGTCGCCGTCGACATCGGCGTAGAACGTGCTCTCGCCCGTGGCGGAAGGATCGGCGTTGTCCGCGAGGGTGTCACAGTCCTCGTCGGTGTTGGACGCGTCACACACCTCGGTGGCGGCGGGGTTGATCACCGCGCGGGTGTCGTCACAATCCGTCGTGTCGACGACGTAGCCGGCCGGCACATCGCAGTACGCGCCGGGGGTGTCACTGCCGTAGCCGTCGGCGTCGGCGTCGACGTAGAAGGTCGAGGTGCCCGACGCCCCGCTGTCCGCGTCGTCCGCGAGGCCGTCACAGTCCTCGTCGGTGTTGGCCGCGTCGCACACCTCGGTGGCGGCGGGGTTGATCGCGGTGGCGGTGTCGTCGCAGTCGGTGGTGTCCGCGACGTAGCCGGAGGGCACATCGCAGTAGGAGCCCGTGGTGTCGCTGCCGTAGCCGTCGCCATCCGCGTCGACGTACCAGGTGCTCTCACCCGTGGCGCTCGCGTCCGCGTCGTCCGCGGAGCCGTCGCAGTCCTCGTCGGCGTTGGCCGTGTCGCACACCTCGGTAGCAGCGGGGTTGATCGCCACCGCGCCGTCGTCGCAGTCGGTCGAGTCGGTGACGTAGCCCGACGGGATGTCACAATAGGACCCCGTCGTGTCACTCCCGTAGCCGTCACCGTCCGCGTCTGCGTAGAACGTGCTCTCGCCGGTGGCCGAGCTGTCCGCGTTGTCCGCGAGGCTGTCACAATCCTCGTCGGTGTCGGCCGTGTCGCACACCTCGGTGGCGGCCGGGCTGATGGCGGCGTTCGCGTCGTCACAGTCGGTGGCGTTCGCGGCGTAGCCGCTCGGCGCCTCGCACTCCGAGAGGCTCGACGCGGTGGTGCCGTAGCCGTCGCCGTCCGCGTCCACGTAGAACGTGCTCTCCACCGTGATGGCCGAGTCGGTGTCGTCGCAGTCCTCGGTGGCGAAGTACCCGTCTCCGTCGGCGTCCACGCCGCCGTGGTACACGTACGCTTGGCCGGTGAACGAGCTGTACCCGTACGCCCCCACGATCACGTCGTCGTAGCCGTCTCCGTTCACGTCCCCCGCGCCCGAGACCGAACTCCCGAGGTAGCTCGAGGCCGAGCCGGTGAGGGTGGTGGTCGCCGTGGTCGAGGCGCCGCTCGCCACGCCGGTGGACGATCCGTCGAACACGTACGCCCCGCCCGCCCCCGAGTCGTAGCCGTACGCCCCCACGATCACGTCGTCGTAGCCGTCGCCGTTGGTGTCCCCCGCCCCCGACACCGACTGCCCGAAGTAGGCGCTGTACGAGCCCGTCAACGTGGTGTTCGCCGTGGTCGAATCCCCGCCCGCCACGCCGCTCGCCGAGCCCTGGAAGATGTACGCGCCGCCGTATGAGCCGCCAGCCTGGCGCGCCCCGACGATCACGTCGTCGTAGCCGTCGCCGTTCACGTCGCCCGCGTCCGACACCGAGTACCCGAAGTAGGAGCTGGCGGGGCCGGTCAGCGCGGCGCTCGCCGCGGTCGAGGCCGCGCTCGCCACCCCGGTGGCCGAGCCCCCGAACACGTACGCCGCCCCGGCGTACGAGCTGTAGTAGTACGCCCCCACGAGCACGTCGTCGTAGCCGTCGCCGTTGGTGTCCCCCGCGCCCGACACCGAGGCCCCGAAGTAGCTGGAGGCCGGCCCGGTGAGGGTGGCGCTCGCCGACGTGTAGGTCGCGGTCGCCACGCCGGTCGCCGAGCCCCGGAACACGTAGGCCGCGCCCGCGTAGCTGCTGACATTGGGCGCCCCGACGATGACGTCGTCGTAGCCGTCGCCGTTCACGTCTCCCGCGCCCGACACCGACCACCCGAAACGCTCGCCGTACGGACCGCTCAACCGGGTGGTCGCAAGGCGGGAAGTGGCGCTCACGACGCCGGCGGCCGTGCCATGGAACAGGTAGGCTTCGCCGCCGTTGGCGCCGTATTCCCCCGCGATCACGTCGTCGTAGCCGTCCCCGTTCACGTCCCCGGCGCTCGACACGGTCATCCCGAACGAGTTGGCTCCGCCCGTCAGGGTGGTGCTGGCGGCGCTCGACACGCCCGTCGCGGACCCGTGGTAGATGTACGCGTACTTGTACATTCCGACGATCACGTCGGCGTAGCCGTCTCCGTTCACGTCCCCCGCGGCCGACACCGAGCGTCCGTAGTAGGTGGACACGGCCGTCCCGTACAGCGTGGTGCTCGCGGTCGTGTACACCGGGTCGATCTCGACCGGGTAGCGGGCGTCCGCGTCGTCCACCGTGATCCGGAGGCCGCCCTCGGCCAGGCCGAAGCGCGCGTCGAGCGGCGTGCCGTCGGCGTCCCACGCCACGAGGCCGGAGACGATCCACTGCTCGCCTTCCTCCCCCTGGAGCCACACCTCGCCGTCCCCGACCGTGACCGTCGCGCCCTCGATCCCCACGTCGATCGCCACGGCGCCCGCGCCCGCGGGGGGCGCGTCGAGCGTCCACCCCTGCTCGAAGCCGTCTCCCGTGGCCGTCCACCACTCCGTCAGGCCGGCGTCGGCGTACTCGAGCCGCGGCACGCAGTTGCCCTCGGGGTCCTCCCGCCCGGCGACACACGCGCCGAGCTGCGGCGGCGCCGCGGAGATGCTCTCCATCGAGCCGGCGCGGCCCCAGCGCGTCGTGCGCACCCCGATCCCGTCGTCTTCACGCTGGAGAAGCGCGCCCCCGGCGTCGAAGCGCCCGGTGATGCCGTGATCGGGCGATCCCGCGGTGAACGTGTCGCCCTCGGCCACGAACGCGTGCGCCGCGTCGCGGATGCGGGCGGAGACCTCGTCCATCCACGGATCGGCGAGGGCCGCAGCGGGCGCGGAGTCCTGGGGCGCGGTGTCCTGGCCGGCCAGTCCGCACCCGGAGAGCACGAGCAGCGTGGTCGAGAGCAGGCGGCGGACGGCGGCGGCGGGCAGGGACATCGGGGGGCCTCGGCGGCGCGGACCATACTCGCGCCGACGCCCACCCGCTGCGCACGAGCCAAGTTGACCCCCGAGAACGGGAGGCGATCGGCCGCACCCGCACCGCAGGAGTGGGCGGGGGGACACCGTTCTGGTGGCGGGCCCGGTGCCACTTGCAGTTCCTTGCAGTTCCAGCGCGGTCTCCCGCCGTGACACCTTTTCACGGGCGGCGTCACCGGATGTCTCCAGCTCTTCGGCGGAGGGGCCGGGTCGCTACGGATGAGCCCCGGAGCCCAACATGTACGTTTGGATCGCAACCCTCCTCGGGGCGTTGGGCGGATGTGCGCAGCCGGATCCGATCTCGCCGGATCCCGCGGCCAGGGCCGACTGTCCCGCGGTGGTGGCGGATCCGGACGTCGACCCCGCCCCCACCGTCATCACCCTGCGTGACGTGGAGCTGGTCACCCCCGACGGCCTGCTGCGGGTGCGGTACCTGGAAGGAACGGTGCAGAGCACCGTGGAGGGCCGGCCCCCGGTCATCGACGACCCCGACGCCTACCGCATCCGGGTCCAGCGGGCCGAGATCGCGGTGGACGTGAGCACCCTGAACCGGATGATGTCCGGCGAACACACCACCAGCAAGAAGAAGTCACCGCTGGCGTCGGCGGAGTTCTCGACCGAACACGGCCTGCTCGTCGTCACCGGGAGCAAGCCGGTGCCGTTCGTCCTCAAGGGCGCGGTGAGCGTCGATCCCAAGGGGCGGATGACCATCAGCGTGGTGGATCTCCGGGCGCTCGGGGTCCAGACGAAGGGGATCCTCGCCGCGCTCGACCTGAAGCTCGAGGATCTCATCGACGTCACGAACGAACGCGGTGTCACGGTCGACGGGAACGTCGTCCACGTCGATCCCCTGGTCAACATGCCCGCGCCCGCGGTGGAGGCGAAGATCACCGGCGTGAGTGTCGAGGCCGACGGCCTCGTGTTGCTCCTTGGCGACGTAGGAACCACCGATCCGAAGACCCCGGCCGCGGAAACCGTGAAGTCCGCGGCGGACACCGAGGGGACCGTCAAGAACTTCCTCTCCTATCGGGGCGGTACGGTCATGCAGAGCAACCTCACCGTCCGGGACACGTCCATCACCCTCGTCGATCTCGACACCAGCGATCCGCTCCGCCTGTCCATGAGCGCCCTGAACGCCCAGATCGCCGCGGGCTACGTCAAGATCAGCGAGTCGGGAGGGATGACGACCTACCTTCCGGATGCCGATCAGATCGGCGAGCCGGTCGCGACGCCGACCGCGCCTCCGGCGGCCCGGTAAGGCGCGGGGTTCCATGGGGTGGTTCGAAGGCCGCTGCGCTAAGGGTGTTCCGATGCGCGCCTTCGTGGTCTTGCGGCTCCCCGACCAGTCCTTCGTCGATCTCGAGCACGGCGCCCTCATCGGTCTCGCTCCTCTCGCTGCGGCGCATGTTCGCGGTCGCCGGCCGCCCCCGCTCCGAGGTCACGCTCGAGCCCGGCCTCCGCATCACCTTCGCGGACGGCCTCGAGGTCGAGGTCGAGGCGGTGCGGCTGCCGGAGGCGGTCCTCGCGCTGGAAGGGGAGGGCCTGCCGTCGAGGAGGCCGAGGTCGGGGATCGTCGCGAGCGCGGCGCCGTCGGCAGAGAGCTCGACGATGCCGACGTAGGCGGCCTCGGTGCCGGCGTCCTGCACGTCCACGGCGAGCCCGCCGGTCCACACCGCCCCCAGCGGATCGGTGCCGTGCACGGTGAGGCCGGCGGCGCCCGCGGTCGGGGCCTCGCCGGGGACGACCCACTCTGTGTGCGTGGCCCGCACGGGCACGGTCAGGGCAAGCGCGGCGGAGACCAGGGAGACGAGGAGCACCGGGACACCGTTGTGACCCCGACACATCTACTTGGAGTCGCGTCGGCGGTGTCCCTGCGGCGATCTCACATCCCGTCGGGCGTGCCCGCGCGCGACGGCGATCCGGTCAGAGGCAGGCCGACCCGGAGCAGGTGAAGGACGCGGCGTCCCCGTACGGATACGCCGCGCTCCCGACGTAGAGGAACACGTCCTCGGGGGTGTTGTCGTCCGCGCCGCCGGCCGCGCCGAAGTCGCACCCGGCGGACGTGAACGTGGGGCCCCCGCCGTAGAAGTCCACGAGGTATGCCGCGCCGCCGTGGCCGGTCGCGGTGTTGCCGACGAAGCCCGCGCGCGTGGCGCCCGTTCCCGTGCAGGACACGGTGGCCCCCTCGCTGATGGCGAGGCCCCCGCCGTGTCCGCCCGACGTGTTTCCGCTCAGCAGGGTGTCGGTGAGGTGGACCTCGACCGCGGAGGTGTCCGCGGCGACGTACATGCCGCCCGCGCTCCCGCTCGCCTGGTTCGACGCGATCGTCGTGCCGTCGATCGTCACGCGGGTGTCGATCCGGCCGCCCACGAACACGCCCCCGCCGTAGTCCGCGGAGTTGTACTCGATGATCGAGTCCACGATCGTCGTGTCGCACCCGTTGATGTAGAGCCCGCCGCCGTAGGTCTCCCCGTCGTTACCGGCGATCTCGACGTCCGTGAGGGTGAGCGTGCCGCCGCCCGGCCGGTCGCAGATCACGCCGCCGCCGCCGTAGCCTCCCCACGAGCCGCCGGTGGTCCCCCGCCCGTTGGTCAGGACGACCCCCTCGACGAAGACCGTCTTTCCGTCGCTCCCGTCCCCGTTCACGTAGAGGACGGGCCCCTGTGCGCCCCCATCGAGCACCGCGGAGTCGGTGCCGACGATCTCGACGTCTCCCATCGTCGTGATGCGGACGGACCATGTGCCGCCGCAGAAGGTGAGGACTCCCTGGTCCGGGGTGAGGCCGGCGGGCGTTCCCGTGGCCGGCACGCTGGTGGTGATGTCCTCCCACGCGCCCTCGTGGAACCAATGGACCGAGGGGGTGCCCGAGACGCACATGGCGGTGCGCGTGTCGGTGTCGGTGTCGGTGTCGGTGTCGGTGTCGGTGTCCGTGTCGGTGTCCGTGTCGGTGTCGGTGGGCTCCGACGTATCGATGGCGTCATCCTTGGGCGTGCAGGCGGCGAGGGCGAGGGTCAGGATCATGGTGGACTCCGGAGTGCCCGATACCCGCGCGCGCCTGCGTTGTGACCTCCACTGAACCCCCACTCGAAGGGGGAGGTTCGGTGACGGCGGGGCGCCGCCGAGGGCACGTCCGGCGTGATCGAGACCGTGACCGTCGACGTCTCGTCCGCCGCCACCAGGCCCCAGCTGCTCTGAACGGGGCGTCGGACCCCCAGCTCCCGGCACCCCATGTGAGATCCATTAGGGGTGTGGCGGCGCTCCGCGACTGCTACGGTGCAGGTACCGATCAGCAGGTACGAGAGGGCGGCGTCCTCACGGCGGGCGCGACCAGTTGGTTCCGCCTGATGTTCACGCTGCCCTAGCGGACGCCGTCTGGGGGTTGGGTGGGGGGGCCGACCCCCGCCGCCCCGGCTACACACCATCGCGCCGCCCCCAATCACGTTCGCACGCCCCGACCCAGGAGCCTTCGATGTTCTTCTCCTCCACGCTGCTCGCGCTCGCGCTCGCCGCACCCGATGCACATGCCATGGACACGATCGTCAAGGTGGGGCGTCGTAAGACGTCGGTCGCGCGCTGCTTCCTGACCACCGGCTCCTCTGTCGACCGCACCCTCGGCTCGATCACCGCCGACGTCCGGTCCGACGCCGGCTCCGAGACCGTGGACCTCGCCGAGTCCGATGCCTGGCTGCACGGCTCCGCCACGCTGCCCGCGCTGCCCAGGACGGACGCCGACCTCGTCTTCACCGTCTACGACGCCGGCAACGCCGCGTTGATCACGTTCTCGGGCACGCTCGGCGCGGATGGCACCGTGTCGATCGCGGATGTCAGTACCGACGCCACGGACACGTGTGAGGCGAGGACGGGCTGCGGCGACACGAGCGTCGTCTCCGTCGACCTCGAGGTCCTCGCTGCCGAGGCGTTCGCGAACCCCGCCGGCGGCTACGCGCTCAGCTTCGACCTCGGCGGGGCCGACACCTATGCCGTGGCCTACGCCGACGTGCGCGTCGACGAGGGCGACGCCATCACCACCTGCACCAGGCTCGGCTGCACCACCACGGGCACCGTCGTCACCACGACAGCCGAAGTCGCCTGGGACGACGTCGGCGCCGTTTGGGCGGCCGACCTGGCGCTGGTCCACGAGGGCGTGCTGGACGTCGACACCACGCTGTACGACACGAGCGGAGCCAGGCTCGAAACGCCGAGCGTGACCCTCGCAAGCCCGTGGATCGACGCGGGCTACGGCGTGAACGCCCTGGCGACCGACGGTGATCCCCTGACGAGCGTGGCGCTCCACCGTGGCGGCGGGGTGGTGACGAAGATGAAGGACAAGATCGCCGCCGGCGATGTCCTGTCGGTGTTCAGCGACGGCTGGACCCTCGGTGACACCCTCCCGGCCTTCGCCGTCATCGAGCTCGAGGAGGGCGACACGCTCACGATCCCGGCCAACAGCTACCAGGTCGCCACGTCGGCCGGTGTGGCACCTGGTTCGTTGGGTGAGGAGGCCTACGCGCAGGTCTGGATCGACACGGGGGGGGACCCGTACCCGGTCTCGGTGGACCTGTCCGAGCTGGGGGTTCCCGTGTGTGCCCAGGGTATGTGTGTCGCGATCGACGCGGCCGAAGGGGGTGGGTACGACCTGGCCGTCACCGCGTACTCGGACGACGCGTCCACCCTCCCGGCAGGCGCCGACATCGTCGTCGCGCTCTACGACGAGGCGGGCACGAAGCGCGCGTCCGACGCCGTGTCCCTCACCTTCTCCGACGAGGTGGCCGTGCTGTTCGCGACGGCGGTCAGCTTCTCGGCCGACCCGCTCGGGGTGGGCCTGGGCGGGAGCGTGAGCCTGCTCGACGCGCCGGATGCGAAAGGCAAGCAGAAGACCCTGTCGAAGGGTGACTTCTCCGGTGGGATCAGCCGCGACGGAGACGGGGACCTGGGCCTCGGCGCCATCGACCGGCACGACGTCGAGTCCAAGGGGGACATCCTCATCGGGGGCGAGCCCATCGACTTCGAGCTCACCGACACCGACGGGGACGGCGAGATCGAGGCGCCCCCGGCGATCCTGCTGATGACGACGGGGAACGGGAAGGGGACCCGCGCTGTCGCCACCGGCAGCAACGGCAAACCCGGGCTGCTGTAGGGGCTATCCGCCGGTCGCCAAGGCCAACGCCACCGCGTCCGCCGGCGGGCTGCCGATCGTCAGCCCCGCCCGGCGATCGGCTCCACGCGCCCCTTGAGCTCCCAGAAGAGGCGAAACCCCGGCAGGCGCGGCAGGTGCGTCAGCGACGGCGGCTGCTTGCGGATGCCCCGCACCTGGTGGAAGGTCGCGGTGCGCTCGGCCACCCGGTACGCGATCTCGTACTTCGCTTCGCCCGTGTCCAACGTGCGCGGGAACCGGCGCTCCAGCTCGTCGGCTACCGCTGCCGTCGGCGGCTCCGGCAGGAGGTCTTCGGCGCTGAGCAGCGCGAGGTCGTCCCCGCTCTCGAGACCCAGCTCGGTCAGCCGCGCCAGCAGCCACTCGGGCAGCGGCAGGAGCGGCTCGGCCCCGGCGACCTGCGCCGCCAGCATCGCCAGCTTGTGGCGCTCCTCCAGCGCCGCCCGTAGACCCTGCGACTTCATGATCCGGCCGGCGATCGCCAGGTCGCGGATCGCCTCCCGCGCGGCCTCGCCGGTCGGTGCCTCCTCGCGGGTCGCGAGCACCTTGCCGGCGTAGACCTGCGAGACCGTGACCAGCAGCTGGTCGTCCCGCATCTCGGGCTTGCTCGATTTGTTCTCGCCGAGGCCGGCGGCGGCCAGCCACGCGACCGGCACGGGCATCGCCGCCGTGATGAGCAGCCCGCTGCCCGGCCGCTGCTGCGTCGCCACAGCCCGCGAGTCCAGCACGATCAGCGCCTCGGTGTCGGCGGCCCGCACGGCGCTGTCCCCGTCGAGCTCCATTTCCGTGCCACCCGCGGCCCAGGTGAACCGGTGCTTCTTCTGGTCGCGTCGCACGTGCGCGCAGCCGGGCCAGACCCGCAACAGCAGCTCGGCAAGCGGGCGGCGCGGCACCGAGCCACTCCAGCGCGGGTCTCCGAAGCCGAGCTTGCGGAACCGGTCGGCCGCGGCGCGCGCCTCGGCGAGCGCCTTGGCGTCGAGGTCGTCACGGTATGCGTCACCCGCGCGCACGGCCTCGATCAGGGCCACCGCGTCGCAACCGCCCGCGCGCAGATCGTGAAGACCGACCGGGCCCCCGCGGTCCGAGCGCCGGAAGATCGGTCGGTCGACGGAGAGCGCCGCGGCCAGGAGCAGCGTCGGCTCGGCCAGCCCCGGCGAGGCGTCGCCCTCGACCAACACGCGCGCCAGCCCGACGTCGAGCGGCAGCGAGAACAGGCGCACGCCGGCCTCGGTGATCGCGCCGTCTCTCACGCAGCCGAGCGCGGTCAGCTCCGCCATCGCCGCCGCGACCGCGAACGACCGGGGCCGGTCGAGCCACGGCAGATCCATCCCGCGCGGGCTGCACGCGAGCGCGGAGAGCGTGAGCGAGACCAGGGATCCACGATGGATCTCCGGGATCGTGACCTCCGCGAGCGCGCTGGACTCGCTCCACAGGCGGATGCACACGCCGGGGCCCAGCCGCCCGGCGCGGCCGGCGCGCTGCTCGGCCGAGTCGCGCGCGATGGGCAGGAGGCTCAGGTAGCCGCGGCCCGCCCGATAGACCATGCCGCGCACCAGGCCGCTGTCGATCACGACGCCCACCCCCGGGATGGTCAGGCTCGTCTCGGCGACGTTGGTGGTGAGGACCACCCGGCGCCGCTGCGAGGCCCCCCCGGGCCCGTCACGCCGCCCGTCGCCGCGAGGCCGGAGGACGTCGCCCTGGTCGCGCACGGTCATGCCGCCGTGCAGGGTGGCGATCTCCCAGCGCCCGAGGCCGTCCAGCGCCTGCGCCGCGCGCGCGATCTCGGCCTTGCCGGGCAGGAACACGAGCACGTCCCCGGGATCGGCGGCGCAGGACTCGAGCGCGGCGACGAGCCGCTCCTCGAGCCCGCGTTTGGTGGGCAGGGTCGCGTCGCCGGGCCGCCAGCGCACCTCGATGGGGAAGGTCCGGCCTTCGCCGCCGAGGTGGACGCCGCCGAGGTGGTCGGCCAGGCGCTCGGCCTGGATCGTCGCCGACATCACCACGAGGGCGGACGGCTCGACGCCCGGTTGCTTGCGACGCTCCTGTAGCAGACACAAGAGCAGGTCCGTGTCGAAGGCGCGCTCGTGGAACTCGTCGAGGACCACCGCCCCGTAGGCGTCGATGTCGCCGGACTGCACGATGCGCAGCGCCACGCCGGGGGTCACGAACGTGATGGCCGCGTCGGCGGCGACGCGCCGCTCGTCGCGCACGATCCAGCCGACGTCCGTGCCGCTCGGGCACCCCCGCAGCTCGGCGACCCGCACCGCGAGCGCGCGGCAGGCGACCCGGCGCGGCTCGATCACCAGCACGCGCCCCAGCGCCGTGAGCGTCGGCGGCACGCACGTCGACTTGCCCGAGCCCGTGGGCGCCGACACGACGACGGGGCCGAGGCGCGCCGCGGCGAGGATGCGCGGCAGGAGGGGCGTGATCGGCAACGATTCGGGGGTGGGCGGCATGCGCGCGGACGATAGCCCGCCGGGGTCGGGCAGGCGCGGCGAGCGCCTCGGGGTGGTGGAGTCCTCTCTCCATTCTGATCGCCTGCCCCCGACCCCCTGCGAGGTGGGTCGGGATGCACTCGGCCGACGGTTCAACGACGAGACTTGGGCGGCGCTCAGAGCGGCGGCCGAGGCGAGCGCCGCATTCGGCTGACCGGCCCGCGGGCATTCGCGATTAGTAGCCGGTCCAGCGGCGGCTTCCCCACGCGTCGAGATAGAACCAGCGGATGCGGTTCCTCTGCTCGGCATTTCTGCTCGCGCTCCTCCTTCCGGCCTGCGGCCGCGGCGTTCGCGAGGACGACACCGACGGTGCGGATGCCGACGCCGACACGGATTCCGACTCGGATTCCGACTCGGACGCGGATACCGACACGGACACCGACACGGACGCTGACACTGACACTGACACTGACACTGACACCGACTGCGACACCAGCGGGCTCGCCGGCTACACACCCGTCGCGTCCGACGTGGTCCAGATCCGCCCGAGCCTCACGGCGCGTGACGGCGAGGTCATCGACGACACCCTCCAGGGCACGGAGAAGCTGCACTACACCATGCGCCGCACGGACGGCGGATACGACCGGGAGGAGCTGTTCGTCTGGTTCGGCGGCTCGGGCTCCGAGCCGACCAACTACGACCTGCTCCTGAACATGGCGGTGTCGGTGGGGTACACCGCCGTGGCCCTCGCCTACGACAACGAGACGAGCGTCGGGGAGCTCTGCGGTCAGGCGAAAGGGGAGTGCTCCAATGAGAACCCCGAGTGCGAGGGAGAGGTCCGCTACGAAATGCTCTACGGCGTCGACACCTCGCCGTGCTTCGAGATGACCCCGGCCAACTCGATCGAGAACCGCATCACCCGCCTCGTCCAGGCCGCCCACGCGCAGGCGCCGGACGGCGGGTTCGACCGGTATCTCGGGACCGACGGCGAGTCCCTCGACTGGACGCACATCGCGGTCGGCGGCTGGTCGCAGGGCGGCGGGCACGCGGCGGCGATCTCCCGTGACTTCCTGGTCGCGCGGGCGCTGTTCACGTCGAAGGCGTCGGACAGCGCCGTGTGCCACGTGCTGTACGCCGACGACCCCACGGTCTGCGACACGGATGGGGACGGCCTCTACGGCCTGGACTACAACCCCGACGAGGTCTACGTCCCCTCGCCCTGGACCTACGACCCCCGCGTCACGCCCGGCTCCCGCCTCTTCGGCGTCTACCACCAGAGAGAAGAGGCCGCGTACTACACCGACGAGGTCTTCGCCGCCTACGGCATGGCCGGCGCGGACGCCCCGCTCAACATCGACGATCTCGTCTACCCGGACGCCTTCGCTGACACCTACGACTGCACCCACACCTTCGTGAGCAACGCCACGCCGGCATATGACGCCAACGCGTATCACAGGGCGATGGGGCCCGACATCTATCTCTCCCTCGGGGAGGACGGCCTGCCGCTTCTCGGCGGACCCATCGTGTACGCACTGTCGCTGCCGGTCGAGTAGCGCGCTCGGCTCAAGGGAGATGGCGGGAGCCGCGCCCGATCAGCCCACGCCCAGCGCCGCCAACGCCGCCCGATCCGCCGCCCGTTGCGCCGCCCGGCGGTCGTAGGAGCGCTGGTTCTTCACGCAGACGAGCTGGTGGGGGCTGCCCTTCCGCGCCGTGTGGGTGTCGACGTCGACGCCCGCGAGCTGGGACTCGACGTGGGCGCGCCGCCCCTGGACGGCCTTGAGCTCCCACCGCGACGCCCGCGGGTCGGCGAGGAACGCGCGGGCGGCCGCGCAATCGTCGCAGCGGCACGTGAACGGCGCCGCGCGCGCCCAATCGAGCGGGGGCGAGCACGGTTCGGCGACGCGGCGCTGGAGGTGCATGACACACGCGGCGTGGACCTGCGCGAGCGGTGCGCGCCATGCTCCGTCCGTGCCGACGGCGAGGAGGGCGGGGAGCACGACGGTGTCGAGGTGCGCGGGGGCGAGGTGCGCCACCGTGTAGGCGACGGCCCGGTCGAGCAGCGCGGGCGCTTCGAGGCGGGCGAGCACGGTGTAGAGGCGGGCCAGCCAGGCGGCGTCGACCTTCGGGCGGCTGTACTCCGGGAGGTGCACCACGGCGGCGGGATCGCCGGGGAGGCGTTCGAGCAGGGCGGGCGCGGCGGCGCGGGCAGCATCGACGTCGAGGGTGGCGAGCTGATCGAGCAGATCGAGGCAGACGGGCGCGCGGGTGAGGGCGTTGAGCTCGAACACGGAGGCGACGAGCGCGGCGAGGGCCTCTCCGCCGAGGAGCGCATGCGCGGCGAGCAGATCGACGCTCTCGGCGGCGTCGAATGCGTGGCGGAGGTGGTCTCCGACGAAGCGGGCCACGAGCGCCGCGTCACCGAGCAGGAGCAGGAGGCGCAGCAGCTCGATCCGGCCGACGCCCTGGAGGCGGGGCATGCCGACGATCGCCGTCGCGAGCGCGAGGGCGCGGTGGCGGACGGCGGGTTCGGGCGAGGCGATGAGGGGGCCGAGCGCCGGCACGAGCGAGGCCAGCGGCGCCTGGGCGAGGATGCCGAGCTCGAGGCCGCGCGGCCAGACCACGAGGGCGGCGCGCCGATAGGTGCGGTCGAAGCTGGCGCCCCCGTTGCCGGTGGCCTCGTGCCGCGCCACGTCCTCGCCGGGGAGGGGGAGCACCACTTCGCGCCCGCCGTGCCGCACCACGAGCTCGCCCCCCTGGTAGGTCGACGGCAGCACGATCACCAGCGTGCCGAACATGTGCGGTGCCTTCTCCGTGTCGCGGTGGGGCACGAAGAAGCCGCCGGCGTCGTAGACGAGCATCTTGTAGAGCTCGCCGGTGACGGCCCCGTCGACGCCCAGGCCCCGCGCCACGTCGGCCACGATGGTGCCGAGGGTCCTGTTCCAGTGCGGATCCTGGAGCTGCACGCGCCCGGGCGAGAGCTGCCACGCGCGGCGCACGCGAGCGGGAGCGGAGGAGCTCGGGGCTCGCCCGGCGCCTCGAACTTCTTCGATGCCCCCCTCGAACTTCGTCGATGCATTCCCGCCTCGCGACGCAGATAGGCTCACTCGCGCGGCCCGGGGGATCTCCGGGACACGAAGTCACCGAGGAGCCCCGATGGCCCGATTGCTACATCTCGCCGCGCCCGGCACCCTCGGCGCGCGCCCGGGCGTGCCTCCTGCCCGGGTCATCGAGTGGCGCGAGCCGCAGAGGGAGCTGCTCGGCGGGCGACGGGGAGAGCTCAAGTGAATTCCGAAGGGTTCGCCCGAACGCCGCCGCCCTCGACCCTTCTGTACCGGATCGAGGCGGCGCAATACGAAGTGGTACGCGATCGCGCACGCGGCCTGGAACGGTTGAACAAGCTGTTTCGAGAGGGCGTTTTCCCGCAGACGCCGGTGAACGGCCCAACGAACGGCCAAATGATCGCGGCCGACATCGCCCCGCACGTCACACCTCCGTTCGTCCGGCTCATCGAGACCACGAAACCCTGGCTTGGCAAGGTCTTCGACGCCGAGGGCGCATGCGGCGAGAATTTGCTGACGCCGGGATTCGTCAACGCCGCGCGTGTGTTCTTCCCCGGCTACAGCGGATTTCGTCCGGCCAGCGAACACAGCTTCACCGGCTTCTCCTTCCGGACCTACGCTGGAGACGGGGTGAAGGACCCGGATCGGCGGGTACTGAAGATCGATTATGACAGCCCGGTAAACCCTCCGGCAATGCGTCGAATCCTGGACGAGCTCGTTCAGCTCGACGACAACTACTACCTCGGCAAGGCCCACTTCCGTCTCTCGCTGACGAATTGGCACCTGCTCTTCTACTTCGCGCTGCAACGGTGCTGAGTTGAGCGACCAGACGAGCCTCGAAGCAAGATTTCTGTTGACCACCGAGCGAGAGACGCTGGTCGCGATCTGTGACACGCTGATCCCGGCGCTCGAGGCTTTGCCAGACGAAGACCCTCGGCTCATGGGGCTCTCGGCGTCGCACATGAACCTCGCCGCCATCGTCGAGCAGGCGCTCTCGGGAACGCTCGACGACGACGGGCGGACGGAGCTGCGGCAATTCTTGCGAATGCTCGAGGAGCCGGCGTTCAACGGCGTCACCGCCGGGGTGTGGGGGATGTTCTCGGGCCTGACGCTCGAGGCCCGGACGCGCCTCCTGTACGCGTTCTCGACACACCGCCTCCCGCCGGTTCGGCGGGCGTTTGCCGGTCTTTCGAGGTTGGTCCTCTCGCTGTTCTATTCGCTCGACCTGCCCGAGGCGCCGCCGAACCCGACGCACGCCGTGCTGGGGTACGAGCGCTCTCCTCAGCCGGTTCGACACGAAGACGCCCCCATCGAGCTGCTGTCCGTCGATGATCGACCGATCTCGTGCGACGTCCTCATCGTCGGCTCGGGGGCGGGCGGAGGCGTCGCGGCGGCGGTGTTGGCCAAGGCCGGCTACGACGTCCTCGTCGTCGAGAAGGGGGACCGCTTCACGACGCACGACTTCGACGGGCGCGAGTTCATGGCGCAGCAGCGCCTCTACGAGCAGCAGGGCGCCCTGACGAGCGCCGACGGCAGCATCCTGCTCCTCGCCGGAAGCACCCTCGGGGGTGGCACCGCCGTCAGCTGGGCGGGCGGCTTGAGGACACCGGCCGAGGTGCTCGAAGAGTGGGAACGCACCTATGGCTTCGACGGTGTTTGCGGCCCGGAGTACCAGCGCAGCCTCGACGCCGTCTCCGAACGCCTCGGGCTCGACCCCGCGCGAGAGGATGCCCCGAGCGTCAACACGCAGGTGTTCGAAGCGGGCCTCCGGACCCTCGAATACGGCGTGACGCGCATCCCGCGCATGGCCGGGCACTGCGCCGGGGACTGCGGAGCCTGCCACTTCGGCTGCCCGACCGGCGCGAAGCGGACGACCGCGCGAACCTTCCTCCAGGACGCGCATGACCGCGGGGCGCGCGTCCTCGTTCGGGCCCACGTCGAGCGCATCAACCAGCGCGCCGGGGAAGCCTGCGGCGCGCTCCTCCGCGTCGATCGTGGCGACGGCCGCCGTCGCGACATCGAGGTCACCTGCAAGGCCGTCGTCGTCGCGGCGGGCGCCGTCAACACGCCGGCCCTCCTGCTCCGCTCGGGCCTCTCCAACCCCAACATCGGTCGGAACCTGCACCTCCATCCGACCGTGGCCACCGCCGGGGTCTTCCCGCAGCCGATCCGCGCATGGCAGGGCGCGCCGATGACGCGCCTCTCGTCGCAGTTCGCGAACCTCGACGGGCGTGGGTACGGCGTGCGCCTGATGAACGCGCCCGCGCACCCGGGCATGTTGTCCTTCGCGACGCCGTGGCAATCGGGCCGCGCGCACAAGCGCCGGATGCAGCGCGGCGAAGCCACCGCGAACATCATCGCCATCACGCGCGACCGTGACGGAGGCCGGGTCACGCTCGATCGGAGCGGCCGTCCGCGCGTGGGGTACACGCTCTCCTCTCACGACGCGAAGCACGTGATGGTGGGGATGCAGGAGGCCATGCGAGTCCACCTCGCCGCCGGCGCCCTCGAAGTGCGCGCGCCGCTCGCGAACGCCCCGACCTATCGCCCGGAGCAAGGCGGCTCCTTCAACGAGTTCCTCCGCGGCGTGGAGCAGGCTGGCTTGCGACCGAACGGGTTCCCCCTCTTCAGCGCGCACCAGATGTCGTCGTCGCGCATCGCGGGGAGCCCCAAGCTCGGCGCGGTGAACCCGCACGGCGAATCGTGGGAGCTCAAGCACCTCTTCGTCCTCGACGGCAGCGCCCTCCCCACGAGCAGCGGGGTCAACCCCATGCTCACGATCCTGGGGGTCTCGCACTTCCTCTCTCAACGGATCGCGGCCCTACTTTGACCTCCCCCCCTGACAACCTCGCGGCCGAGCTGGCGCTCGACGACGACCTTGGGCCAACCTCGCCGTATCGCGCGGTGAGCGAGCCACAGGTCGTCTTCCTCACGGGCGGCACGGGCTTTCTCGGGGCCTTCGTCCTCCACGATCTCCTGCGCTACACACGCGCGACGATCCATTGTCTCGTTCGAGCAAAGGACGCGGACACGGGGCGGCAACGCCTCGCCGCGAACCTCGCACACTACCAGCTCGTCCACCCTGACATCGCCTCGCGCGTCGTCGCGGTGCCCGGCAGCATGGAGATGCCCGGCCTCGGCATCGACGAGCCGACGTACGATTGGCTTGCGGAGCAGGTCGACACCGTCTACCACCTCGCGGCGGACGTGAGCTTCATGCCCGGATACGAGCAGCTCCGGGCGTCCAACGTCACCGGGCTGATCCACGTCCTGCGTTTCGCTTGTGAGCGGCGCACGAAGAACGTTCATTACACTTCGACCTACGCCGTCTTCAATTCCGACGCCTACACGCTCGCGCGTCGGGTCCACGAGACCCGGCTGGCAGGGACGAGCGCCGGCTTCCATCGCGGGTACGATCGTACCAAGTGGGTCGCGGAGCACCTGGTCGGTCTGATGCAGGAGCGCGGGCTCCCCGTCGCGCTGTACCGCGCGGGGTTCATCTCCGGCGACACCCGGACGGGCATCCACAACAAGATGGACCCGGTGGCGCAGATGCTCGCTGTGGCCCTCTGCACGGGCTACGCCATCCGCGTCGAGGCGCTGCTGCACCTCACGCCGGTGGACTACGCCAGCCGCGCGCTGGTCAAGCTCTCGCTCCTCCGCGAGGCCGAGAACCAGATTTTCCACCTCGTGCAGGGCCAACCCAAGAGTGCCATCCAAATCCTCGATTGGATGGTGGACGAAGGGTACGGGGTGAAGATGGTGGAGTTCGCGGAGTGGTACGAGCAGCTCAAATTGCTCTGCCGCCGCTATCCGCAGTTCATTCCCGCTTTCTACCTCTCCAGCCGCGGCGAGGCGAAGGCGTTCGGCGAGGGCGAGAACATCTCCGGGCTGTACTTCGACGCCACGAACGTCGAGCGCCTCCTCCCGGCCGACGAGCGTTGTCCGTCGCTCGACACGCCGCTGCTCAGGCGGTATTTCGACTACATCGCGAGCCCCGACCGAGGGTACCAGGTGGTCGTGCGGGGCCGCGCACGAGGATGAGTCGCACCGCACCCAACGTCGAGAGCGTTCGCTCCGACCGTCGCCCCGCGCCAGCCCACACCCCCGACCCGAGCGCCGCGCCGGCGCGGGCTCCGATCGCGATCGTCGGGATCGCAGGCACGTTCGCGAGGTCCAGGGACATCAGCGAGTACTGGAACAACATCCTTCACGAAGTGGACTGCATCACGGATGTTCCGCCGAGCCATTGGGCCGTCGAGGACTACTACGATCCCGATCCCAATGCGCCCGACAAGACCTACTCCAAGCGGGGCGGCTTCCTCCCCGAGCACGACTTCAACCCGCTCGAGTTCGGCCTCCCCCCCAACATCCTCGAGTTGACGGACGTGGCGCAGCTCCTCGCGCTCGTCGTCGCCTCGCGGGCGCTCTCCGACGCAGGGTACGGCGAGGCGAACCCGCTCGCCCAGCGCACCGGCGTGGTCCTCGGGGTGAGCGCGCTGGGCCTCGTCGGCGCGTTGTCGGCGCGGCTTCAATACCCGATCTGGCGGCGAGTCCTGAAAAGCCGCGCGGTCCCCGAGCCCGAGATCGACGCGATCGTCGAGACCATCCAGCGGGCGTACATCGAGTGGCGAGAGGACTCCTTCCCCGGGTACCTCTCGAACGTCGTCCCGGGCCGGATCGCCAACCGGTTGAACCTGGGCGGGATCAATTGCTCGGTCGACGCGGCGTGCGCGTCATCGATGGCCTCGATGCAGTTCGCGGTGCACGAGCTCAGAAGCCACAGTTGCGACATGATGCTGGCGGGCGGCGTCGACACCAACAATACGCCGATGAGCTTCGTCAGCTTCAGCAAGACCCCCGCGTTCACCGCCCACGATCACATGCGCCCGTTCGACGCCGCGTCCGACGGCATGCTCATCGGTGAGGGGGTCGGCGTCCTGGTCCTGCGACGCCTCGAGGACGCGGAGCGCGACGGGCAGCGCGTCTACGCGGTGATTCGCGGCGTCGGGGCGTCGAGCGACGGCCGCTTCAGCAGCGTCTACGCTCCCCGCCAGGAGGGGCAGGAGCTGGCGCTCCGCCGGGCCTACGAGGAGGCCGGTGTCTCCCCGTCGAGCGTGGGCCTGGTGGAGGCGCACGGCACGGGGACGCCCTCCGGCGACTCCACCGAGCTGGCCGCGCTTCAGGCCGTGTTCGCGGGCGGGGCGGGGACGAGCATCGCCCTCGGCTCGGTGAAGTCCCAGATCGGACACACGAAGGTCGCGGCGGGTGCGGCAAGCTTGATCAAGGCCGCGCTCGCGCTGCACGAAAAGGTGTTGCCCCCCACGATCAACGTGGCGGTCCCGCATCCGGCGATCCGTGCGCCGTTCTACGTGAACACCCGCACCCGGCCGTGGTTCGCGACCGCCCCCCGACGAGCGGGCGTGAGCAGCTTCGGCTTCGGCGGCACGAATTTCCATGTCATCCTGGAGGAGCACCGCCCGGCGAAATCGGACGCTCCGCGCACACAACCAACGCCGTTCGCGCTGTTCCTGCACGCGCCGGGCACGCCAGCGTTGGCCGAGCTGTGCGCTCGGGTGGCAAACGAGCTCGAGTCGGACGCAGGCGCGCGTCGCTTCCGAGAGCTCGTGGAAGAATCCAAGACAGCGGCCATCCCAACCGACGCGGCGCGCATCGGCTTGTTGGCGAGGACCCGGGAGGAGGCCCGCGAGCGCCTCGAGGAAGCCGCGGCCGCGCTCTCTCGGCCTTCCGGAGCTTCCGCGACGCCAGCAGGGTTCCACTTCCGCGAACGTGCCATGGATACGAGCGGGCGGCTCGCCGTGCTGTTCCCCGGCCAGGGGTCGCAGTCCGTCGACATGGGGGCGTCGCTGTGCGCGAACTTCCCCCCGATCCACGAGGCCTTCGCACAGATGGACGAAGCGCGCGCGACGCACGGGCTGCCGCGGATCTCCGATGTCGTCTTTCCACCGCCGGTCTTCGGGAAGGTCGGTCAGGACGCTCAGGCGCAGACGCTCCGCGCCACGAACCACGCGCAGGCGGCGATCGGAGCGCTCAACCTCGGGCTCTTCGCGCTCCTCCGGCGCTGCGGCTGCACGCCCGACTACCTCGCGGGCCACAGCCTCGGCGAGCTCACCGCGCTCCACGCGGGCGGGGCGCTCGGCGAGCGCGACTACCTGTCCCTCCTCGTGGCGCGGGGCGAGGCGATGGCCGAACCACCGCCCTCGGGCACCGACCCCGGGACGCTCCTCGCGGTGGGGGGCGACACGGCGATGCTCGAAGCGTTCTTGCAGGATCGACCAGGGGTCTCGATCGCGAATCGGAACTCGCGGTCGCAGCTGGTGATCGCGGGGTCGCAGGACGAGCTCTCGACGCTGAAGGCCGAGCTCGCCGCCCTCGGCGTCACGGCGACGCTGCTGCCGGTGTCGGGCGCGTTCCACTCGCACCGCGTGGCGCACGCCCAGGCTCCGTTCGCACGAGCCCTCGAGGGCGTCCCGCTCGTCGTGCCCCGGATCCCGACGTACTCCAACACCACCGGCGCGCCCTACCCGTCGTTGCCCTCGTCCGAGGACGCGGTGCGACGGCTGCTCGCGGAGCAGCTCGTCCGTCCCGTCGAGTTCCAGAGACAGATCGAGGCCATCCACGACGCGGGCGGGCGGATCTTCGTGGAGTGCGGTCCCGGGCGCGTCCTGACGGGGCTCGTGGGCAACATCCTCAGCGACAGGCCCCACCTCGCCATCGCGCTCAATCGCACGAAGGCGGACGACGACGAATCGCTGCGCGACGCGTACGTCCGGCTGCGCGTCGCCGGCGTCGCGCTCACCGATCTCGATCCATGGCAGTCGCTGCCGGACGCGTCCGCGAAGAAGCGCGGGCTCGTCGTGCGGCTGAGCGGTACGTCGTACAAGAGCGAGGCTACCCAGCTCGCGTTCGAAGAGGCACTCACGCGTGCGCCGGAGGTAGCGATGGCTGACGGTGAAACCAGGAGCAATCTCGTAATGCCCGTTCCGTCGAGGGGAGACACGACCGCCCAGGCGCACCTCCGGTACCTGGAGAACCTGGCCGACTGTTCGTCCCAGTACTTCGAGTTGACACAACAACTGTACGCGCTCGCCACCAACCCGGCGTGCTCGCCCGGCGCGCTCGCCTCCTTCGAGCGAGCCGTCAGCAGCTACCACGAGCTTCACCTGACGGCGCAGCACGTCCACGCCCAGTTCCTGGGCCAGCGGATCGAAGCGTCGCCGCGCGTGCCCACGAGATCCTTCGACAGTCCTCCGATTCCGGTGCGCGGACCTCCTCCAATCGAGCGCGCTCCGGAGCCCGCCGCGCCGCCGCGCGTGCTCACGGCACCGATTGAGAGTCCTCGGGGTGCGCCGCGCGGCGCTCCGACGCCCGCGGCACCGAGCCCCGTGCCCAGCGCGGCGTCCCCGCGGCCGGGCCTCCCTGCGGCGTCCCCGCCGAGGCCCGAGGCGAAAGCCGCACCCCCCTCCCCGGCGCCGCGGGCCGCGGCGCCCCCGCCGCCCGCTTCCGCGCAGCGCGCAGACGACATCGCCGCGATCCTGATGTCCGTGATCAGCGAAAAGACCGGCTACCCGCTGGATACCCTCGAGGTCACGATGGACGTCGACGCCGACCTCGGGATCGACTCGTTGAAGCGCGTCGAGATCATGGCCGCGCTCGAAGGGCGCTTGTTCAAGAACCTCTCCGGCATCGACTTCTCCTCGTTCTCGACGAAGCGCACCATCTCCGACATCGCCAACTTCCTCGCGGAGGTCGGATGATCCGTCAGGCGGCGATCCGTGCGATGTCGCGCCCCGATTCGGCAGAGTACGCGTGGGATCCCGACCGTGTGTGCGTCATCCTGAGCGATGACGCCCCGCTCTCGGCGGCCCTCGAGAAGCGACTCGTGGCCCGCGGATGGCGAGTGGCCGTGTACACGCACTCCGCCGTTCCGGGCGGCGGCCTCGACGTGCTGGCGCCGCCCCTCGGTCGCGTCGGCGCGTTGATCAGCATCGCCCCCGAATCAACCGGGTTGGCGGCGAAATCAGCCGGTGAAGCGCTCCTCGGGAACGCCCGCGAGGAAGCGTGGCTCCTGTCGCAGTTTCGTCTCGCCCGGCAGCTCTCGCCCCAGCTCAACGCCCTCGGGGCTCCGCGCACCTGGTTCGTCGCGGTCACACGAATCGACGGGCAGCTTGGGCTGGGCGCGTCTCCCCATGCATCCGGCGTCGTTGCCGCAGGCGTCTACGGTCTCGTCAAGACGCTGCGCCTCGAGTGGCCTTCCGTCTTCTGCCGCGCGATCGATCTGCATCCAGAGCTGGATGCGCCGTTCGCTGCCGAGCGCATCGTCGCGGAGCTGCACGATCCGGATCAGACCCTCGGCGAAGTCGGTCATTGCCTCGACGGACGCTCGACGGTCGGAGTGATCGAGGAGCACGATGCCTGAGCCTCTTTCGCGGGCCGTCTTCCTGGTGAGCGGCGGCGCCCGAGGGATCACCGCGGAGTGCGTGACGGCGCTCGCCCGTGCCCACGGTGGCGCGTTCATCCTGGTTGGCCGAACCCCCGTCGATCCGCATCCGATGCTCGACGACGGCGCCCCGGAGGACGTCGTGAGGCGCCAGATCGCCTCGATGCTGGGCGAGCGGGGGGAATCGGCGACGCCGATCGCCGTCGAGAGGGTCCTGCGGGGCGTTCGCGCGCGCGCAGAGATCGCTCGGACGCTCGATCGGATCGAGCGCGCCGGCGGCCGGGCCCGCTACCTCGCGGTCGACGTGACCGACGGCGAGGCGCTGCGCCAGGCCGTGGCGTCGGCCGGGATGGGGCCCGTCTCCGGAATCATCCACGGCGCCGGGATGCTGGCGGACAAGCGGATCGAGGCCAAGAGCGATCAGGACATCGCCGCGGTCCATGCCACGAAGGTTCACGGTCTCCGCGCGATGCTCTCCGCCGTCGACGAGGCGAACCTCTCGCATCTCGCGCTCTTCTCGTCCACGTCCGGCTTCCACGGCAACGTCGGCCAGTCCGACTACGCCGCCGCGAACGAGGTCCTGAACAAGTTCGCGCACGCGTTCAAGCGACGGTTCCCCGCGTGTCGCACCGTCGCGTTCAATTGGGGGCCGTGGGACGGCGGGATGGTGACGCCGTTCCTGAGATCCCTCTTCGAGTCGCACGGCGTGCGTGTGATGTCGGCCGAGACAGGGGCCCGCGTGTTCGTCGATGTGCTCGGCAGCGAGCGCTCCTCCGTGCAGGTCCTCGTCAATGACGTCGGGCCCCCCCACGGCAGGCCGGACGCCGCCGGCGCGCCGGTCGTTCGCCGCACCCAACCCGCCCTCCGCGTTTCGCGGGTGCTCAGCGTGGAGAAGAACCCGTTCCTCCGGGATCACGTGATCGGCGGCAATCCCGTCCTGCCGGCCGCGTTCGCCGGGCTCTGGATGGCGAACGTGTGCCAGCAGGCAAACCCCGGGTATCGCTTCGTCGATCTCGCGGACTTTCGCGTGCTGAAGGGGCTGGTCTTCGACGGCACGGCGGCGGATCGCTATCGCCTGGAGATCAAGGACGTGGAGGCGTCCGGCGACGGGATCGCGCAGTCCGTGGTCATCACGAGCACCACGCGGGATCAGAAGCCGCGCTACCACTATCGAGGCACCGTGCGGCTCGCGCGCGCGCTCCCGAGCGCGCCGGAGCCGTGCCACTTCGATCTTGGCCGCGACCCACGCCTCGAGGCGCTCGAGCCGTACGCCGACGGGGCCTTGTTTCACGGCCCCACGTTCCAAGCCATCACGCGCGTCGTCCGAATTGGACCCAAGCGGATCACGGTCGAGTGCCGCCACCCACGCCCGGCAACAGAGGTCCTCGGCCAGTTTCCCCCGGTCGCGTTCGACGCGGTCTCGCTGGACGTCCAGTTCCAATGCCTGGGTCTGTGGGCCCACCACACGATGGGGGCGGCCGCGCTCCCGACGAGCTGGGCGCATCATGAGGTGTTCGCTCATCCCCCCACGGACGGCGAGTACTACGTCACGGCAGACATCGAGGGGAAGAGCGAGTTTGCCGTGCGGGCGTCGATCTGCGTTCACGACGCCGAAGGCCGGATCTTCGCCCGGGTGCTCGGCATCGAGCTCACCGTTCATCGCCCCGCGGCGGCGGTTGCGACCGCGCCGGAGGCGAAAGCCACGAATCCGGAAGTGTCGGTCGATCGGCTGGATGCGGCACCGCCTCCCGTCGCGCCGCAGGCGACGGGGCCACGTTCGAGGATCGACTTCGATCGGAGGGCGATCACGCAGGCCCTGCGCGATGTCGAGGCCCCCTCGTTCGTGGTGAAGTCCGGCGCACGCATCGGCGTCACGCGGGATCGGGGTCAAGGCGAAGCGGCGCGCGGCCGCGGCGAGCTGCTCGCGGACCTGCCGCCGACCCCGCCGTCTCGGTTCGGTGCGGCCAGCTTCCGGCGCGAATACGGCGTCCGTTGCGCCTACATGGCGGGCGCGATGGCGAAGGGGATCGCGAGCGAGGAGCTGGTGATCGCGCTCGGTCGCGCCGGGTTCCTCGGGACCTTCGGCGCGGGCGGCCTGTCCATCGAGCGCATCGAGCAGGCGGTCGTGCACGTCAAGGAGGCGTTGCCGACGGAGCCGTACGCGTTCAACCTGCTCCACAGCCCCCGCAAGCTCGCAACCGAAGACGCGACCGTGGATGTGTATCTGAAGCACGGGGTCCGCACGGTCGAGGCGTCCTCCTACGTCGACCTGACGCCCAGCATCGTCCGGTACCGCGTCGCGGGGCTGAGCCGGCGCGCGGATGGCACGATCGTGACGCAAAACCGTGTCATCGCGAAGCTGTCCCGTCTGGAGCTCGCCAGCCGTTTCATGCTGCCGCCGCCGGGCAAGCTCGTCCAGGCGCTGCTCGAGGCCGGGCAGATCTCGCGCGAGCAGGCCCAGCTCGCGTCGCACGTCCCGATGGCGGACGACGTCACCGTCGAGGCGGACTCGGGCGGCCACACCGACAATCGCCCGCTCGTGGGGCTCCTGCCGGCGACACTCGCGGTGCGCGACGACATCCAGCGCGAGGAGCGATACCCCGTCGCGGTTCGCGTCGGGGCCGCGGGCGGCATCGCCACCCCACAGGCGGTGCTGGCGGCCTTCACGATCGGCGCCGACTACGTGGTGACAGGGTCGATCAACCAATCGTGTATCGAGGCAGGCACCTCGGATTACGTGAAGCGGCTGCTCTCGTGCGTAGAGATGACGGACGTCGCGATGGCGCCGGACAGCGACTTGTTCGAGCACGGGGGCCGCGTCCAGGTGGTGAAGCAGCGCTCTCTGTTCCCGATGCGCGCGCAGAAGCTGTATGCCTGTTACCAAGCCTACGAGAGCTTGGATGCGATCCCCGCCGAGGTGCGGCGGCAGCTCGAGAAGCAGATCTTCCGGGATTCGCTCGACACCACCTGGGAGAAGACGGCCAGCCATCTCGCGGCGTACAAGCCGGAGCAGCTCGCGCGGGCGGCCGACCCCAAGGTGAAGATGGCGCTGCTCTTCAAGTGGTACATGGGCCAGTCCTCGCGCTGGGCGGTCGAGGCGGCGCCCGAGCGAGAGCTCGACTACCAGGTCTGGTGCGGCCCTGCCATGGGGGCCTTCAACGCGTGGGCGCGCGGGACCTACCTCGAGAGCCCCGAGAACCGTCGCGCCGCGGACATCGCGCGCGTGCTGATGTGGGAGGCGGCGTATCTACACCGGGTGCAACACTTGCGGCTCGTGGGATTGGCCGCGGACCTCAGCTCCGATGAGGCTGCATGAAGACGATCTTCTCCTGTTCCACGATCGCCGGCGTCGCCGCGGCCGTTCCCGCCGGGCGGCTCGATCTGTCGACCCTCGCCTCCGAGTGGGGCGAGCGCAACGTGGCGAACATCATCCAGAGCACGGGCATCACCCACGTGCGCGAGGCGCCGCCCGGGATGACCGCCGCCGACCTCTGCGAGGCGGCCGCGCGGTCGCTGTTGTCGGCGCTGGGCGTCGAGCCGGGCGAGATCGACGGGATCGTGTTCGTCTCACAGACGCCGGACCACATCATGCCGGCGACGAGCGCGATCCTGCAGCATCGCCTGCAGCTCGAGCGGCGCGTCGCCGCCTTCGACGTGAGCTACGGCTGTTCGGGCTACGTCTACAGCTTGCTGCAGGCGGACCTGCTCATCGGCTCCGGCCTCTGTCGATCGGTCCTGGTCTGCGCGGGGGACACCACGACCCGCGTCGTCAACCCCCGCGACCGGGCGCTCAAGATGCTCTTCGGAGACGGGGGCAGCGCCACGCTCGTCGTGCAGGGCAACGATCCGCACGCCTACTCGGTGCGCACGGACGGCTCGGGCGCCCGCTCGCTGATCATCCCCGCTGGCGGCGCTCGCCAACCGCGGAGCGCGACCACCTGCGTCGCGCGTGCGGCCGAGGACGGCAACGTGCGGAGCGAGGAAGACCTCTACATGGACGGAATCGCGGTGCTCTACATGGCGCTGCGGGACGTTCCCGAGGCCATCGACGAGGCCGTGGCGCTCGCCGGCTGGACGCGGAGCGACGTGTCGTTCTTCGGCTTGCACCAGGCGAACCGCTTCATGACCGACTACCTCGCCAAGAAGCTGAGGGCGGCGCCGGGGGCGGTGCCTTTCGGGGCCGCCGACGTGGGCAACACCGGCCCGGCGTCCATCCCGGTGCTGCTCGCGCGGGAGCATTCGAGGCTGGCCGCGGAGGGGCGGCTCCAACGATCCGTGCTCTGCGGCTTCGGCGTCGGGTTCTCCGTCGCAGCGATGACCGTGCCGCTCGCGCACACCACGTTCCTGAACCTCATCGAATTGGAGTAGCGCATGCCACAGGACGAAACGCACGTGACCGAAGTGATTCGTCGCCTGGTGCTCGACTGGTGCGCCGATCACAACGACGCCACGGAGCGCAAGGTGGACGTGGCATCGGGTGACGCGGCGCCGCTGTTCGGCATCGAGAGGGTGCTCGACTCGCTGGCGCTCGTTGGCTTGCTGGTCGCGGTCGAGCAGGGGATCGACGACGAGCTCGGCGTGATCCTCACCCTCGCCGACGAGAAGGCGGCGTCCCAAGTGAAGAGCCCGTTCCGTACCATCGGCTCCCTGGTGGCCTATGCGACCAAGCGGGCCCTCGAGGAGTCGAGCGCCCATGCCTGAGCAGGTCACGCTCATCACCGGCGCGCGGAAGGGGCTCGGTCGGTACCTCGCCGAACAGCGGCTGGCGCGGGGCGAGCGGGTCTACGGTTGCAGCCGGGAGCCCTCGGACCTCGTATCTCCGCGGTACGAGCACTTCTGCCTCGACGTCTCCGACGAGCGGGCCGTGCGCCAGATGTTCTCCCGGATCCGAAAGGAGGCCGGGCGCCTCGACCACCTCGTGAACAACGCCGGTGTTGCCTCCATGAATCACGCGATGCTCACGCCGATGTCCGTCGTCGAATCCATCCTCTCCACCAACGTCGCCGGGACGTTCCTGATGTGCCGGGAGGCCGCGCGCGTCATGCAAACCAACGGCTTTGGCCGGATCGTGAACGTGACATCCGTGGCGGCGCCGCTCCACCTCGAGGGGGAGTCGATCTACGCCGCCTCGAAGTCGGCGGTGCAGACGTTGACCCAGATCCTCGCCCACGAGCTCGCCCCGTTCGGGATCACGGTCAACGCGGTGGGCCCGACCCCCGTGATGACCGACCTCATCCGGAACGTCCCCGCCGACAGGATTGCGAGCCTGCTCGCGCGCCAGGCCATCCCTCGGCTCGGGACGCCGGAAGACGTACACAACGTCGTCGACTTCTTCTTCCGGAAGGAGAGCGGCTTCGTCACGGCCCAGTCGGTGTTCCTCGGCGGTGTGTGTTGAGCGCGCTCACCTTCCTCCTGGACCGGTTCGCGGCCGCGGCCGCCGCCCCTGCGATCGTGTGGAACGACCGCGAGTACGACTACGCCTGGCTGATCGAGGCGCTGGACGGTTGGCGAGGGCGTCTGGCGGCGGCGGATGTCAAGGCCGGCGACGTGGTGGTCCTGACCGCGGACTTCTCGCCGCACAGCACGGCCGCGCTCCTTGCCCTCTGGGAGCGCGGCTGCATCGTGGTTCCGATGACCCGCGCGGCCGCCGGACAGCGAGCCGAGCTGCTCGCCACCGCCGAAGCGGACGCGGAATTCACGTTCACGAACGACGACATCGCCGCGTTCACGAAGCTCGAGCGGGTCGCGCCCCCCCACCCCACCTACCAGAAGCTCCGGGACGTCGGGAGCCCGGGGCTGGTCCTGTTCTCGTCCGGGTCTTCCGGCAAGGCGAAGGGCATCGTGCACGACGCGCTCCGGCTGCTGGAGAAGTACAAGAAGCCGCGCCACGCGAGGCGGACGATCGCGTTTCTCTCCTTCGATCACATAGGTGGCATCAACACCCTGCTGCACGTGCTGTCGAACGGCGGCACGGTGATCAGCGTGCCCAACCGCCAGCCCGCGACGGTGTGCTGCGCGATCGACCGGCACGGCGTGCGCGTCCTGCCGACCTCGCCCACCTTCCTGAACCTGCTCCTCCTCAGCGGCGCGCTCGACGCGTTCGCCCTCTCCTCCTTGGAGACCATCACATACGGGACCGAGGTCATGCCCGAGGGGACACTCGCGCGCCTCCACGCGAAGCTCCCTCACGTCACGCTCCAACAGACGTACGGCCTGTCGGAGGTGGGGATCCTCCGCTCGAAGTCCGAGTCTTCGGATTCGCTGTGGGTGCGGCTCGGCGGCGAGGGCATCGAGACACGCGTCCGGAACGGCATGCTCGAGATCCGGTCGTCGTCCGCGATGGTCGGCTACCTGAACGCGCCGAGCCCCTTCACCGACGACGGCTGGTTCATGACCGGCGACGTGGTGGACGAGCGCGGCGCCTTCTTCCGGATCCACGGGAGACATTCCGAACAGATCAACGTGGGTGGCGAGAAGGTCTTTCCGGCGGAGATCGAGGACGTCCTCCTCCAGATGGACGGCGTCATCGATGTGGCCGTCCACGGCGAGCCTCACGCCATCCTGGGGCAGATCGTCGTCGCGACCGCGTACCTCTCGGTCGAGGAGACCCTCCCCGAATTCCGAAAGCGGTTGGTCCAGTTCTGCCGTCCGCGGATGCAGCCGTTCAAGGTGCCGCAAAAGGTGATTGTCTCGAAGGTTCCGCTCAACGGCGAGCGGTTCAAGAAGCGCCGTGGTCCCGCGGAAGTCCTCGCGTGATCGACGGAGTTCGAGGCCGCGCCCGCGATCAGACCGCCAGCCCCACGCGGTGGGCGTACGCCACGATCCCCCCAAAGGGTGTCCACGCCGAGCTTGGTCTTGATCCGCCCGAGGTGCGTGCTCAGCGTGCTCACGCCGAAGTCGAGCTCGGCCGCGATGTCGGGAGACCCCTTGCTGCACCCCGGGGCGCCCGCGCGCCTTCAGTCCTGGCTGCCGGAGAAGTTCAGGCCGAGCGGGTCATAGGAGAGGTTCAGCGCGCCGCCGGAGAGCGTGAACGCGCCGTCGCTCCAGGCGCCCGAGGCCTCGATCGTCGAGCCGGACTGCTGAATCGGGACCTCGAACGGAGAGAAGTCGCCTCCTTCCCCGCTGACTTCGACCGTCTCCGGGTCCACCCGGCTCAAGGTGATGGTGTAGCTCACGCTGGTGACCGGCCCCGTGATGGACCCCGTGTAGTCGCCCGCCGCCACGGATGCGGCGTCGGTGTCGGTGTCGGTGTCGGTGTCGGTGTCGGTGTCGGTGTCGGTGTCGGTATCGGTATCGGTGTCCGCGTCGCCTTCGGAGCCGCCGCGGGTCCCGTTGAAGGTGACGGACTCGGGGGAGACCTGCACGAATTGCAGGGTGTCCGCCGAGTAGTTCAGGGTGGTCCCCGCGTCGTTGTCGACGTGGACGACGGTGTCTCCGACGGTCTGGACGTCCACCTCGAAGGTGGTGAAGTCGGCACCGGAGATTGAAACCGTGTCAATGTCCGCCGCCACGACGGTGACGGTGTAGGCTGTGTTGGAGACGGCGCCGACGAATTCGCCGACGTAGGTCCCCGCCACGTCCTCGGCCGGCGCGCCGCCCTTGCCTCCGTCGCAGGAGAAGAGTCCGAGCAGAAGAAGAGAAGCGGTCAGGGTGCGTGTCATTGTCATCCTCCATCGTCGCGGCCCGACGGGGCCGACCTCGCCGCGGCGTTCGCGGTGGTCACGTCTAATCGCTCCGGGTGGCGGTTTTGTTCAGGGTCGTGCGGAACCTACCGGACGAATGACCGAGTGACGGATTGCCCCACGCCCGCCAGCGCTCCCTTCGACGGGAACGGGTTGGCCGGCAGCGGCACGTGCCAGGCGCGCGCGTAGCGCGCTCCCCGCGCCAGCTTCTCGCGGCGCGCGCCGCGGATGCGTCCGGGGTCTCGGGCTTCGGCGGCGGGAGCAGGCCCGAGACAGTTTGCCGCCGACTCGGGCCTGCACAGGGTGGTCGGCCGGACTGGATGATTATGGAACTCTCTGGATCGACACGCACGGGTGATCGGGCGCGGAAGTAGTGGCGTTGAAGGAGAGCTTGGTGGGCGGGTGAGGTCGCGGCCGTGGTGGCGCGCTGAGCTCCACGCCCCACTCCCGTCATGGACCCGTCGTTCGACCAGATGATGACCGCCGAGCGCATCCTCTACGTGCAGGAGCTCTGGGACCGCATCGCCGCGGGGCGGCGGAGCTTGACCGCGCCCCGTTCGCCTTCGACCCGGCGCCTTGGCGGAGCTGACCGACGCTTGGCGCTGGTACGAGGGGCAGCGCGAGGGCCTGGGCGATGAGTTCCGCGCCTGCGTGGACGCTGCGATGGCCGAGATCGGGCGAGCGCCGCTCGCATGGACTCGGGTCCGCGGTGAGGCACGTCGCCGCATGGTCCGCCGGTTTCCGTACGCGCTCCAGGCCCCGTCCGGTGGCGGCGCGGGCGACGGTGGCCCGTACGACGCGAGAGTCCGGGCGCACCGGGCACCTCAGCCGCGTCGCGGCCAGGCAACCCCGGTGACGACTACTGCAGCTCGCAGACCCCGGGCGTGTGCGTGTAGACGTGCTCCCCGTCGGTCGAGGCCACGACCTCCGCATTCGCACCCTGCGCGACGGTGACGGCTTCTCGCCACCCGGCGTGGCTCCGTCCGGCCGGGGATCTCGCGGCTCCGCGACCGGCGTCGTCAGCCCCGGCGCTCGGAACAGGCGGATCTCGCCCCCGATCGCCGCGGCAAGCCACGCGGTGCCGTCGGGGCCGCGCGCGAGCGTGGGGGACTCCGCGGGCTCGGTCGGCAGGCCGCCGAGCTCGGTCCACGCGGCGCCCTCCCAGCGCGCGATGCGCAGGGTGCCGCCGTCAACCCCCGGCGCGCCGTTCCCGAGCGCGACCGCGACGATGCGCCCCTCGCCGACGCCCACGGCGTCCTCCACCTCGAAGCCCGCGGGCACCGGCGCGGCGCGCCACGTGCCGTCGACCTCGATGAACACGCGAACCCTGAGCCAGGCCGAGGCGGGATCGCCGCCATGCAGCGTCCCGCGCTCCCAGGACTTCGTGGCCGGGGTGGACTCCGGCCGCCACCTGCCGGCCACGTAGCGCTGGAGCTCGACCGGCGGGTCGTCCGGCGTCGGGCCGGTCGGCCTCAGACCGCCTGGGCCAGCTCGGCGGCGTGGGGCCGAAGCTCGACCGGAAACTCCGTCCGAAGCGAGGTCCGCTCGGCCACGAGCGCGAGCAGTAGACGATAGTCGCGAACCCGTGTCCGTGACAACACCAGCTCCTCCCGCTCCCCGGCAGCGAACTCGACATGGAGCGCCCCCTCCCGTACGAACGCTCCCCGGACCGCCGACCAGCCGACCGACGTCTCTCCATCGTGGATCCCCTCGCCATCGACCCGCAACGAGCCGTCGCCCATCGCCTGCCAACGCTCGGGGACGCCATGCACGCTTGCCCAGCGCACCTCGGCGTCGAGCAGCAGGGCGACGACGCCCGACGGGGGCACAGCGTCGGCCGAGACAATGTTTCCGCCGGAGACCACCGTGGCGCGCTCGAACCCCGCCACGCGGAGCAGCTCGTGTCCACCGGCGTCGCACCAGCGGAAGTCGTATCCGATGGCGCGCTCGTTTTCGTCCCAGGCGAGCCCCGCGAGCAGGTGCTGCGCGTCCACGAACTCTACGCGGCACCCTTGCGCCTCCACGCCCGAGTCGTCCAGTCGGACCAGCCGCCCCTTGGCCTGGCGCCCCATTCCCACCCGGTAGCGTAGCGCCATCACAGCCACCAGGCCCAGGACGCCCGCGCCCGCGCCCCAGGCTCCCCAGACACTCCCGACCGTCCGGTCCGTCCCCCCTGCGAGCTCGAAGAGCAGGAAGCCAATCAGCATGCCGACGATCGGGAGCGGCACCCCCATGAGCAGCCCGCTGCGCAAGAGGTGCGACTGGAACGCATCCGTCTCCGCGGGGGTGGCTCCGGCATTCGCCGTTCGGATGGACATTGAAGCTGCTCCGTGGGTGGCGACCGCGATTGCTATCTCGTGGGCCTGCGTCCCCGGCGCGTTCTCCGTCTTAATAGCCCGATCCGGGCTAGCCGGGCCCGATAGCGGGCGCCCCACGTCGCGGCTCCCGGAGGACCGTGCGGTGCCGCCCGATCCGACCTGCGCGCGACCGGTTCGGTTTCGCTCCAGGAGCGTGCGGCGGGTCTCGTAGGCGTTGGTGTGGTCAGCGTTCAGCAGGAGGAGGCTAGGAACGCGTGAGCGAGGGCCTCGATGGCCGAGCACGAGGACCTGCCGTGGTCGGATCTGGCGAGCCTCGGGGGCCGCGTGCGCGCGTTCCTGGATGCTCACCAGGGTGGGCGGCGCCAAGGGTGCCGCTGCGTGGCGATGCGGAGGAGCGGACCCCTGAGCGGATTCGAACCACGAAACGACGATTGAACCTTGCTCGTGGCCGCCGCCCCGCAGCATCGCCGCCCGTTCGAACCCCGAAAAACCAGGAAGACCCGCCGAATCTCGCGATTCTGACAGGCCTTCGTTTCGGTGGTCGGGATGGCCGAATGCCTATAGAACTTTTTGGTCGGATCCGCAGGAGTGGTCGGAAGAGCGAATACTGGCGTTCACCGAAGCGGGTTTTTGGGGTGGGGGAGCGAGCGGGTGCTGGCGTTCGAGGCGGCATGGGCCCCTCTTCACCCCGACCGCGTGCAGGTCACTTCGAAGGGCATGTTGCTGTAGCGTGTTGGCGCCCCCCTGAATGTGCGGGGCCCAGGTGCGTACTGGTGCCGCGAGGCACTGCGTTGCTCCTTACGGTCCCCATCCTGCAGTTGCTCGTCACCCTCGCCGCGCGCGCTGCCAGCCCCCGCCGCGTGGGCCTGGGGGGGCTGGCGACCGGGCTGGTGCTCGCGGTCGCCGCGTCCGTCATCATGTACGGCCTGACCGTCCACGGTTGCGACGAGGGCACGCCGCGCGCCGGCTGGCTGTTGTCCGGCGTGCTTCTCACGCTCTCCGTTGCCGGGGTTGAGCGTCGCGCGTGGCGGGTCTCGCTGGCGTTCGTCCACGTGGGGGCCGGAGTGTTGATCAGCTTCCTCCTCGCCGAGACCGTGCACGGCCCGACCTGGGCCGGGGTCGCGTCGCGGGGCCGGCCGGAGTGGCACACACCGGTCACCGGGCTGTACCGCCGCTTCCCCTCCGACGAGGAGCTGATCTCCGCGCTCGTCGAACGCATGATGGAGGAGCCCGCACCCTCAGGCTGCGGCGCCGCCGCGACCCGCGCGCTCGCGGCCCGCGCCGAGCCTGAGAACCTCGGGTGGCGCACGTCGACCGACGAGCCGTGCGCGATCGCCGAGCGGCGGGGGCCTGCGGAGGTGGGTTCGCCGAGGACCAGCGACGATGTCTACAGGGGGCTCCTGGAGGTCGCGACCCTCGCGGCGGGCGACGCGCTGCAGCGGTCCTACCCGCTCCAGTTCGTGTTCCTGCTGCAGGTGGGGGAGCAGGGGAGGTGGCTCACGCCTGCCGACGCGTGCGCCTTGATCGCCGCCTTGCCCGAAGACAGTGACAGCTGGCTCCGCGGGATGGCGGCGGGGGCGGTCGCGGAGAGCATGTCTCCGCAGGGCCGCTCCGCGTGCCGCGTGGAGATCCGGGACACGCTCTCCGATCCTGGCGACGCCTCTGCGCGGCTCCTCCTCCCCGAGGTATTCGACGAGGGCGAGCGGCGCTCCGCTTTGGCGGCGGTTCTCGCGTCGAAGAAGCTGCCCCACGCGAAGGTGAGGGCGCTCGCCGCGTCACGCGCCGTTGCTGGCGAGCTCTCCAGGGAGCTGGACGGCGCGTTGCTCGCTCTCGTCGACGACTACTCTGACCTGGAGATGCGTCGTTCCCTCGCGATGGACGCGCTCGAGACGCTGCTCGACGACCCGAGGCGGGGTCAGGCCCGGTAAGCTCCTTCACCTTCGCCAGCCTGGGTATCCTGCACCTTGCGCGGGGTAGGGTGCCCTACGCGCGGTCCCCCGACGAGGCGGCAATGGCCGTCTCCCGCGAGGTGCGGGACCGAGGGCAGGTTCGCGAAGCGCCGCGGCGATTATGGAACTTGGTGGCTCGACCGGCAGGGGGAGGAGCGGCGAGAGATCGAGGCGTTGAAGGTGGGGTCGGCGGGCTCCTTGACCGACCGGGAGGGAGGCTCGGGCGGCGGAGTTTGATGCAGTTGCAGGTACGTTCAGGATTACTCAACTTCAATGCGGGCCCCCGCCGGATCGCGCCGCCCTCTTCGCCGCCGCCTCGGCTCAGGATGGCTACTTCACCACCGAGCAGGCCGCCGAGGCGGGATACTCCAGGCCGCTCCTCGACCATCACCTCCACTCGGGCCGGTTCCAGCGCGCGCGGCGGGGCATCTATCGCCTGGTGGAGTTCCCGGCGGGCGAGCACGAGGACCTCATTCTCCCCTGGCTCTGGAGCGGACGCACAGGCGTGTTCAGCGATGAGACCGCTCTCGCGCTCCACGGGGTCTCCGACGCGCTGCCGGCTCGTCATCATCTCACGGTCCCGGCCTCGTGGGCGAGTCGCCGCCTGCTCGTTCCGGAGGGTCTCCGGCTCCACTTCGCGGACGTGGGCGGCGAGGAGACCACCTGGGTCGGCCCCGTCCCGGTGACCGTCGCGGTGAGGACCATCCGCGACTGCCTCGCCGACCACGTCTCCCCCGACCTCGTGGCCCAGGCGGTCCGTGACGGGCTCGCGCGCGGGCTCTTCACGCCCGAAGATGTGCCCGCGGAGGCCAGATGAAGCGCGCCTACGCCACGCCCCTCGCGTTCAAGGAGGCCCTCGAGGCTCGCCTGCGCGGACGGCCGGAGGAGCTCCTCACGCGGCTCCAGGCGGCCGGCCGCCTTGACGTCCGCGACCACCTTTCCTTCGAGGTCCGCGCCGACCCGACCCACCCCGTGATCGAGGCGGACGGGCTGCGCTACGACGGCCCGGATGGCCGGAGGCACGTGGGCGGATTCGAACCACAGAAACCAAGGTTCGACGAGGACAGAGACTCGAACGCCCGCTCCGGATTCAACCGAAAGCGGGCGTTCTACCGTGCCATTCGATGTGGTCGGGATGGCCGAATGCCTATCGAACCTTCTGGCTGGACCCAAAGGGGTGGGGCACCGAGAAGATGCTGGCCTTCGAGGGGCAGTTCAGGCCGAAGCCGCAGGCTCCGCAGCCGGCGGTGGAGGCCAGCGGCAGGCGCACGTCGGGCCCGGAAACGAGAGCGGTCCCGGCTCGGCTACCGTGGTCGGAGGCACCTCGCCCCCGGGCCGATGAGAGATCGCTGTGAGGTTCGCACGGGAGGGGCGGCTGCTACTGTGACGGCTCCCCCGAGCTGCCCATGACCGTGCATCGCCACGCCCTCTCTGTGCTCGTCCTGTTCGTCGAGGGGGCGTTTCTGGCGCCGGTCGTCGCCCACGCGAGCGAGGGGCACGCCAACCACATGCGGTGGCACGATATCATGGCAACGGGCAGCTACTACCGCGTGAGGTTCGTGGACAACGACCCCAACGATGCGATCGCCTCCGCCGAACTGAGGGTGTCCTCCGACGCCGGCAACGAAGACCTCGACCTCACCGAGTCCGACACCTGGCTTCACGGCAGCGCCGCGCTCTCCGCCCTCCCCGCCAAGGACGCGGCCCTCACGCTCACCCTCCACGACGAGGGCAGCGCCTCGCTGATGACCTTCTCGGGAACGCTCACCACCGACGGTGCGGTCACGCTGGAGGCGAAGTCCGCCGAGACCTACTGCGACAAGTTGGGCTGCACCTCGATCGAGCCTGGGGACGTCGAGGTCCTTTCCGCTGAGGTCTACCCCTCCGGCAAGGGGTACGCGCTCACGCTCGACCTGGCCGGCGCCGACACCTACGAGGTGGCGTACGCGACGTTGGAGGTGTCCGGCGGCGAGAAGGCCGAGGTGGACTGGGATGCGGTGGGCTCCGTTTGGACGGCCGAGAGCACACTGGAGCACAGCGGCGTAATCGACGTGAGGGCCAAGGTGCTCGACGCGGAGGGCAGCACCATCGACAACGTGAAGGCCGAGCTCGCTGAGTCCTGGCTCGATGACGGCGAGGGGGTGAACGCGCTGTCGGCGGGGGCGGGGACGAGCGTGGCCCTGCACCGCTGGGACGGGGAGTACGACGGCGGCAAGGAGCCGGGCACGTGGTCCGGCTCGCGCCAGATTCTGACGGTCGTCTCCAACGGCTGGACGACCAGCGAGTACCCGACCCACGCCGAGATGGAGTTGGCGGGAGGCGACACCGTCACCGTCCCGGCGAACAGCTATCAGCGGACCAACATCAGTGGTGGCAGTCTGCTCATTGCGGGCACCTCCAGCTGGCTCCTCGATGACTCCTCGCTCTCCATCAGCAGCGGCAACATCGAGTTCAACGTCGACCTTGGGGATCTGGACCTCGCGTCCCTCGACGCCGGTCACGCACGCAGCGCCATGTGCTCCTCCGGAACCTGCGTCGCGCTCGTGGAGAACGAGCAGGGGTACGAGGCGTCGTTCACGGTCTACGGCCAGGACCCCGCCAAGCTCCCCGCCAAGCAGGACTTCGACGTGGTGTTTTACGACAAGGAGGGGACGAAGGTGGGCTCGGAGAGGATCTCCGTGGCGTTCGACGCAGAGGTGACCGCCGTGTTTGCCAGTGACCTGGAGATCGACGGCGACCCGATCGGCGGGGACGCGTCGGGCTCCGTGAGTCTCCTCGGCGCCGCCGACCAGAAGGGCAGGCAGGCCACCCTCTCCAAGGGGGCCTTCTACGGTAGTTTCTCCCGCGACTCCGATGGTGATCTCGGCGTCGGCGGCTACGGCACCGACGAGTGGGCGACCTCCGAAACCAGTGCGAGCGTCCTACTCGGCGACCCCGTGGAGTGCGGCGGGGCGGGCTGCGGCGACGACTGGCGCCCGCCGGTGATCGCGTACGCCGGTGGTGGCCATGTCTGGAACTCCACTTGGATGAGCCGCCCGGACTTGTGACGGGTGGCCCGCTCCGCTGCCGGGTCGCACTCGGACATCGCCGGCGAGCGGGTTCGGATTCTGACCGGGTTCGCGTGGTCTTCGTCCAGGGGCGAGCGGGCCTGTCTCCCACCCAGACGATGAACACGCCCACCGGCACCATCGCCGTGTCAACGCCCGAGGCGACGGCGCTGGATCTCGTCCGCCCCTCCGCCGTCTGCGGCGGCCTCCAGAGCGTCGCTACCGTTCTGCGCGAGCTCGCGGAGCGGATCGACGGCCAGCGCCTGGTCACGGCGTCGCAAGGAGTGGAGCGGACCGTGGCGCTGCGGCTCGGCTGGCTCCTCGATCACGAGGGCGCTGGCGAGGCGGCAGCACCGCTGGCGAGTTCGCTCGCGGCCAGCACACTGTTCCCCGTCGCGCTCCGGACGGACCTTCCCAGTGGCGGCACGGCGCCCGACTCCCGCTGGGGCGTCAGGTTGAGCAGGACCTCGTCCTCTCCCGCGGGAGCACAGCGTGCGGGCGACGTTGAGGTTTTCAACCGAGGCGCCGCCGAGCCGTCGGATGCGGGTGAAGGTGGAGGCGAACACGCATGAGCACTTCACCGTGCATGGCCTCACCCCGACGAGGTTTCGCGTGGAGAGCCGCTGGTTCACCAGTGAGCCCTCCGTTCCGACCTTTCAACTCGACGAGCTGCTCGGTACGAAGCTTCGTGCCCTCTACCAGCGTCGGGAGGGTCGGGATCTGTTTGACCTCCACCGCGTCGGCGGCGGCGATGAGGTCGATCTCGATCGCGTCGTCGCCGCGTTCCGCGGCGTACACCGATCGACAGGACATCCGTTTGAGCCGCGCGGAGTTCGAAGCGAACCTGCTCGCGAAGCTGGGGAACCGCGACGTCCGGACGGACATGGTGGTTCTCCTCGCACCGGGTTTCTCCTACGACATCGACGAAGCCGCGGCGTGGGTCGCCACCGAGGTGCTCCCGCGCCTGCAATGGAACCGCGGGTTCGATAACCCTTCGAGCCGAAAGCTGAAGAAGGCCCGTCTAAGTTGATCACTTCGACGGGCCTTCATGTCAGTGGTCGGGATGGCCGAATGCTTATCGAACCTGGTGGCTGGACCCGAAGGGCTGGGGCACCGAGAAGATGCTGGCGTTCGAGTCGGCTTCGGCGCCCTCGTAGCCGGCGGGACGGTTACTCGGCTGGCGTGAGCTCGATCCACGCGTAGTTCCCGCTGCCGCACGGTTCGAGCACGATGTTGAGGATCAAGGCCGGGGTCGCGAGGGCTTCATGCGGCCGGACGAGCGCGAACGGGTCTTCGGGTGCGCAGGATCCGTCGGCACTCCAGGCGTTCGCCGTCTCGGCGACGGCCTCGTCCACCCAGGCCGGCATCGTGCCCGTGAGGCCGGTACCGACGCCAGCCCAGCCGATGTCCGCGTCGTTGGGGGCGGTCGCCACGAGCTCCACGCCGCCGGCGAGCGCGAACGCATAATCGGCCGACACGACCGTGATCTGGCCGCCCACCGCCACGGACTCGTACAAGATCCCGCCATCCAGGTACTCCTGGCGGAATACCGCCTCGGGGTCCGTCAACGCCGTGATGGTGAACGGGGCTGCCTGGAGCAACAGTTCGGAGAGCGAGCCCGGGCCGAAATCGGGATCCCCCGCGATGAGCCCACCGTCGTAGGTGGTCGTCGGCGCCCGATCGAGCACATCCTGCGCCGTGAAGCCGAGCAAGCTCACCTCGTCGAGCGCAAGCGGCGTCTCCACTGTCTCCCGCTTGCCCGTGAGGTCCATCTCTCCCGTCTGCCCGCCGCAGCCAGCCGCGAAGAGGAGGAACCAGGAACGGCGCATCGAAGACTCCTGACCTGCCTTCAGCGTAGCTGTGCGTCGCGGGCGCAGCCAGGGAGCTATGCTGCGGATGCGCAGATACCGTCCGGCAGTTCGGGCCAACCGCGCGCGAGTTTGCCGCATGGATGTCGAGGTCACCGGTCGAGAGCTGCTTCGGACGCTGCGGGGCGAGCGGTCGCAGGTCGCCTTGAGCCGCAGGCTCGGGTTCAGCACCAACGTCGTCTACACCTGGGAGGCGGGGCGTCGCTCGGCGCCGTTCACCGCGCTGTGGCGCGTCGCGGCGAGGGTGGGAGTGGCGCTCGACGAGGTGATGGCGCGCTTCCTGACCGTTGTCCCCGAGTCCCTTTCCGCGGAGACCATCGAGACGGACGCCGGCTGCGCCGCGTTCCTCCGCGAGCTCCGCGGCGAGCAGTCCCTCCTGGCGCTCTCGGAGGCGACCGGCTGCAGCCGACACGCCCTCTCCCGCTGGCTCAGTGGCCGCGCCGAGCCCACGCTGGGGCAGGCGCTCGCGTTCATCGAGGCCGCCACCCACCGCGCGCTCGACTTCGTCGCCTGCTTCGTGGACCCGGCTACGCTCCCGTCGGCGAGCGAGCCCTGGCGCGTCCTGACCGCGCGTCGCGCGATCACCTTCGCCCACCCGCGGTCACCCGCGATCCTGCGCGCGTTGGAGCTGACCGAGTATCGAGCCCTTCCGACGCACGAGACAGGATGGATCGCCGCCCGGCTCGGCGTCCCGGTGGAGGAAGAGGTCCGGTGCCTCGGGGCGCTCGTCGAGGCGGGGCTCATCCGGCGCGAGGTGGAGCACTACGTCGGCCTCGCGGTCACGGTCGACACCCGCCCAGGCCCCGAGCCCTCGCGGCGCGCGGTGAAGCGGCATTGGGCGCAGGTCGGGTTGGAGCGCCTGGAGGCGGGGAGCCCCGGGCTCTACTCATACAACGTCATCGGTGTCTCCCGCGCCGATCTCGCGCGCATCGAGGCCCTGCACGCCGCCTACTTCAACGACCTGCGCGCGATCGTGACGGAGTCGTCGCCGGTGGAGTGCGTGGCGGTGGTAAACCTGCAGGTGTTCGACCTGGTCGACGTGACGGGCGCAGCCCGTGCCCCGTCGCCAACGCCGCGATTCGGCGCTACGATTTCGTGATGGACCCCTCCTTCGACCAGATGACGACCGCTGAGCGCATCCTGTACGTGCAGGAACTCTGGGACCGCATCGCCGCCGAAGCGGAGCACGAGCCACTAAGTCCTGCGCAGGCGGCAGAGCTCGACCGGCGCATCGCAGACTACCGGGTCCACCCCGAGACCTCGATTCCCTGGGACCAGGCGCGCGAGCAGATGCGGCGGCGCTGATGCTCCCCATTCGCCTTCGACCCGTCGCCTTGGCGGAGCTGACCGACGCTTGGCGCTGGTACGAGGAGCAGCGCGAGGGCCTGGGTGATGAGTTCCGCGCGTGTGTGGACGCGGCGATGGCCGAGATCGGGCGAGCACCGCTCGCCTGGCCTCGCGTCCGCGGTGAGGCACGACGACGGATGGTCCGCCGGTTCCCGTACGCGGTGATCTACCTCTTCGAGCCGCAGCACATCGAGGTGCTCGCGGTGTTCCACACCGCTCGGGACCCGAGGGTCTGGCAGGGTCGTCTCGCCTGAACCCTGGGCGGATTCGAACCGCAGAAACCAAGGTTCGAAGCTGGCAGAGGCTCGAACGCCCGCTTCGGTGGCAACCGAAAGCGGGCGTTCTACCTTGCCATTCTATGTGGTCGGGGCGGCCGGATTCGAACCGATGACCTCCTGCGCCCAAGGCGTATTTTTATTGCGTGATTTCAATAATTTTTGATGGATAGCCTGCACCAGGATGCACGAAAATGCACGGATCTGCGTGCTCGTGCCAGACTGTCTGGTTGCAAACGTTTCGGTTCACGACGCAAGTATTGAGTGGCATTGACTTGCGACGCGTGGCGCGCGAGAACAACGAGGGCGAGCTTCAGTCAGTCAATGGCCTCTTGGTCCCGCAATGGGGGGAGGGGATGGCGCGGTGCCGCGAAGCCACGGGAGCCGGGCTCGCGGTTTTGGGGCACACGCGCTCACGCGCTCAACCCCGTCCCGTGGGTTCCCCCGGAGGGCGAGATCATGACGCGGTACGGCGGAGTGGTCGTGCAGCTGGTCGAGGTGGCCAGCGGCACTCCGCAAGACCCAGTGCAGTCCGTCTTTGCGAGGCTCGGCGGACAGGTCGGTCCAGATGGGCGGAGCCACAGCTCCGATAGGTGGCTCTCGGAGCCCATCGATCACAAAAGCTCTCACAGCGGAGGCACCTGCGGACAGGAGTGGTCGAGGACCCTATGAGCCCTACCCGAAGTACCCTTCATCGTCGTATCAGTGCCTTTGTGGACTGGATCGCGCCAGAGCGCGACAGGGAGGACGAGATCCGTGCCCAAGCGGAGCTCGTCCGCAACAACCTCCGCGGGCAGGCCGAGCGCGACGGCCTCATCGTCCGCAGTATCCCCTATAGTGGCTCCTTCGCCAAGCGGACGGGCCTTCGGCGCCACCGACCGGGTGGCTCCCGCGTTGACGGGCTGGACGTCGACCTTCCCTTCGTGCTCTCGCCGCGTACCCGCGACGACGAGGAACTCCACACGCTTCTCGACCGCTTCGACCGCTACGCGGCGTCCTCGTACCCGGGGGTCGTCCGCTCCCGGACGAAGTGTTCGGTGAAACTGGAGTTCGTGCGCACGAAGTTGAACTACGACATCGTGCCGATGCTCGCGACCTCGGTGCCCGACGAGCAGATCATCATCCGGGGGGATGAAACCCGCCTCCGAACGTCCATCCAGAAGCACGTCGAGTTCATCCGCGGCCGTACGAGGGTCAGCAACGACCTCTCCGGCCGCGTGAAGTTCAACGAGGTGGTGCGGCTCTTCAAGTGGTGGCGCGAGTTCCGGGAAGAGAGCGCGACGTTCGAGGTGCCCACGATCGTGATCGACCTGCTCGCCGCTGCCGCGTTCGACGCCCAGAAAGTAGAGGCCACCTACCACGACACGCTCGCCGGCTGGTTCGGCTGGCTCACGCACGCGGTGAAGACGCGACAACGCTTGGCGTTCCAGGACTTCGTCGCCCTGCCTGCTCCGAACGGCGCAGCGGTCTGGGAGGTGCTCGATCCGGTCAACCCGGAGAACAACGTCGTCGGCCGGTGGAGCCGACTCCAGGTCGAGCAGCTTGCCGGCTGGCTCGGTGACGCTCGCGACGCGATGCACCGGGCCATCCGTGCCGACGCCCTCGGCAACGATCGCGAGTCCCTCTCCCACCTGGTCGGCCTCTTCGGCTCGCCGTTCAAGCACTACTGCGGGGACTGAAATGAGCGAATCACGTACCCGCACGACGACCTTCTCCGTTGCTCGTGTCCGCCAGGTCATGGACAACGTCTACGATGACATCCAGGCGCTGATCTCCAGAAAATTCCTCTCACGGGAGGAGGGCGCACGCTGGTACGACGACCTCGTGTACCTCCTGAATGCGCAGGTGCTGGAGCTCTTCGAGGTCCAACTCGCGCCGCCACTGGGTCTCCGCCGCGCCCTGCGCTACCAGGTACGGGACGACGGACGCGTTCAGGGCACCATGCCCTCGGGCGGGTTGGATCTCTTCTCCTTGCCCAGCGGGACCGCAGCCAACCTCTGCGTCCACTATCGACGCGACGCTGGCGACCTGACGGCAGTGAGCCGCGAGCTCGCGCGTCGTGGCTGGACGACGGGCGGCTCGCTCGTCTCCGGCGCCGCCGTGGCAGACCGAACCTATGGCGCCGGCGGGTGGGGCCTCGAACGCTCCCGCGTGGGGAACTGGGATGTCTGAGCTCAAGCTGTTGGAAGAGAAGCACCCCAACGCCGAGGGACGGAGGCGCTTCGACAACCTGGTGGGTGTCGACCGGCAGAAGCAGGTCCTGCTCGAGGAGCTCCTCCTGCTGCTCGACCCCGCCCGCCTCGACGCCTGGCGGGCCCGCCACCATCGTCGTGGCTTGCCAGTGGCGGACGTAGCGCGCCGCCGCCCACCCCTCGTACTGCTCTCCGGGGAGGTGGGTACGGGAAAGACGGCGCTGGCCCGCGCGATCGGCACGCCGCTGGCCGAGGCGCTGGACACCCCAATCCGCGTCCTGGAGACCCCGTCGGACATACGCGGATCGGGCCTCGTCGGGGAGATCTCCGCGCGAGTCACCGCCGCATTCTCCCAGGCGCGCATGCTGCTCGGGAAGTCGCCGGGACTCCTCATCATGGACGAGGCAGACGACCTCGCGACGCGGAGGAGCCAGGAGCAGGCGCATCACGAGGACCGCGCCGGTTTGAACGTCCTGTTGAAGCAGCTCGATCAGGTCGGGCGTGATGGGCAGCACCTCGTCGTCATCCTGGTGACGAACCGCCCGGAAGTGCTCGATCCGGCCGTGCGTCGCCGGGTCTCCTTGCACGTCGCGTTCACCCGTCCAGACGAGTCCGCGCGCCGGAGCATGTTCGCCGAGATCCTGAGGGGCACCGACACCGACGCCGCGGCGGTAGATCGGTTGGCGGAGATGAGCGAACGCAGCCCGCCGTTCAGCAGCTCCGACCTGTTCGAGCGAGTGGCGCCCCTGGCGCTCCGGCTCGCGTTGCGGGCCGACCGTCCGTTCGGGCACGAGCTGCTGGAGGAGGCGCTCGGTGAGGTGGAGCCGACGCCGCTCCTGGACGAGCGTACGTCGTGACGGGGATCATCCAGGTCATCCAGACCCACGCCGCGCTTCGGGAACGCCTCGACGAGCGGGAGTTGCTCGACGCGCTCCCACTCGACAATCGGCTTCTGCCACGGGAGACTCTTCGGCTCGAAGTCGGTAGATCCGACGAGGGCCCCGAACAACTGGATTGGGGCGCGCTCCACCGCGCGCAGCGGGCGTGGGTCGAGGGCGTCGCCGTCCCGATGCTCGATCGTCTGCCGGGTTACTCGATCGCCTGGTTCGGTGCGACCCGGATCCCCCTTGCGCTCGACCTCGGGCAGCAGCTTGCGCGGTGGCGCAGGGCAACGCCGTACCAGCGCCATCACCGGGAGCACCACTGGCGGTGGCGAGAGGGGGCGGCCACCGTGGCGGTGTCATCGCACGGCCTCCCGACGGATCGCGTCGCGGCTCCAGGGGACGTCGTCCTACGCGTATCCACCTCGTTCGTGGTGACGGCGGCCGACACCCGCGCGGTGTTGCCCCACACCTTGTCGGAGATCGACATTCTCACCGAGCCGATCGACGAGGACGCGCTGACGACGTTCGCCGACGTGGAGGCCGTCGTCGAGAGCTTCCGGGGGGCGCTGAACCGTCTCCACACTCTCCGTCCCGCGGCGACCATTCACCTGTTCCTCGCGGTCCCGATGGCGCTGGCCTTCCAACTCGGGCAGGCCATCCATCCCAACGTCCATCCGCCGATCCAGACGTGGCAGTTCTGTGCCCAGTCGACCCCCCGCTATCGCCGGGCCCTCGTGCTCGGCGCCGCTCCACCCCCCGAGGCTTCGATGCAGCCGATCCGGATCCTGTTTCTTGCCGCCGACCCGCGGACCTCACCGCGCGCCCTCCGTTCCGGAGCGGAGCACAGGGACATCCGACAGCGCCTGGCCGAGGGCAAGCACCGGGATCGTTTCGAGTTCGAGGAGGACTTCGCCGTCCGGCGAAAGGACCTCATCGCGAAGCTGGATCGCAAGAAGGCGGAGATAGTGCACTTCAGCGGGCACGGCACGGCCGATGGACGGCTCGTCCTTGAGGGCCCCAACGACGAGCCGAAGGAGCTCGCTCCGGAGGCCGTCTGCGAGCTGTTCGAAATCGTGAACGAGGACCGCCACCTGCGCCTGCTCGTGCTCAACGCCTGTTTCAGCGACGCCCTGGCGTCCGAGTTGGTACGCCGCCACGTGCTCCCTGCGGCGATCGGCATGACCGACGCGATCTCGGATCCGGGCGCCATCGTCTTCGCGGAAGAGCTCTATCGAGCCCTGGCAGACGGGCAGACGGTCAAGGGGGCGTTCGACCGCGCGCGGGCCCAGCTGAAGATCGAGGGGCACCGGGCCGACTACGCCATCGTTCGCTTGTACATCGCCGACGACGCAGCGCCCGCGTTGCTGACTTTCGCCACCTGAGGCGATATCCCAGGGGGCATGAGCTCCTTCGGCGACTACCCGGTGACGCCCGCGCGTGTGCCGACCCCAGCCGGTCTGGTCGCCGGCCGCTATGCGCTGGGCTCCCTCCTCGGGACGGGGGCGTTCGGCGCGGTTCACGAGGCGCGCGACCTGGTGACCGGCGCAACGGTAGCGGTGAAGCTCCTGCGAGCGCCGGGGCTCCGTCGCCGCGAGGCCGCCGCACTGCGCGGTCTGCACCTCCCCGGGGTCGTCCGCTTGCTCGACGAAGGGGAGGAGGAGGGTGTCGGATTCCTCGTGATGGAGCGCATCGAAGGGACGCCGTTCCCGCCGGACCCGGGCGTCGGCGGGATGGGCTGGGAGGACGTGCGCGAAGGGTTCGACGCGCTGTTGCAGACGCTCGAGGCCATCCACGCCACCGGAGCCGTCCACCTCGACCTCAAGCCGTCGAACCTCTTAGCGACCCCGGACGGCGGCTTGGTGATCCTGGACTTCGGTCTGGCCGGCTACGCGCCTGCCATAGGGGGTGCAGGGAACCGTCGCTACGCCGCGCCCGAGCAACTGTTGGGTGCGCCCGTGGACCGACGCGCCGACCTCTATGCCGTCGGCGCCCTCCTCTGGGAGGCGCTTTCGGGTCGGCATCCGTCCGCGGGCGGCGAGCCGCCGGGCGGGGATGGAATGAAGGCGGCGCTGAGGTCGCTGACCGCGTTCGACCCTGACTCTCGGCCGGGCACCGCCCGTGCCGCACGCCTGCTCCTTGGTGCCGATGTGCCTCCGATGCCTTTCCCCAAGGTGCTCACTCGTGGGCAGCTCCGCGACCTCTTCGTCGGACCCGAGCGCGTGCTCCATCTGCCTTCGGACGCCGCAGAGATGGCCTGGCGCCGCGCAGGCGGTAATCCCGCGCGGGTCCAGGAGGAGCTAGAGGCGTGGCTGAGCGCCGGGTTCGCACATCTTCGAGAGGGCCGGATCTGCGTGACCCGCGAGGACCTCGATCGGCTGGACGACGGAGCCTGGATGCTCGACCGGCGTACTGGCGTTCGCCATGTCGCGACCGTGCCGTTCTCCGACGGAGCAGTCGACATTCCTGCTGTCCACCGAATCCTGGACGAGATGCTCGCACGGGGCCGGCAGCGAGCCGCCCGCGCCCTCGCCGCTCACGCGTTCGCCCTCTGCTCGGCCGCGGCCGAACGCCTGGACATCGCGGGCCGCTGGACGGAACTCGCGGTCGGCGAGTGTCGCCGACCCGCTTTCGATCCGGTGCTCCACGTCCTCGGCCGCATGGTGTCCACCCCTGCAGTCCAGGCCCTCGAGAACCTGTGCCGTGCCGGCATCCTGGTCTCTGAAGGGGCCGGTTCCCGGGCGCTCGCGCTGTTGGCCGCACTCACCCCGTTTGCAGCTCCCAACGTCGAGCAGTGCCGGCTGCGGCTTCGTGTGCAGGCGGCGGGCCGGATCGGCGCCGCCGCAGAGGAGGCGGAACTCGCGAGCGTCCGTGCCTCGGGCGCCCGCCTCCCGGAGGGGCGTCTCGACGCGTGGCTCGGCCGGCTCCGCTATGTGCAGGGCCGTTTCGGGGAGGCCGCGGTCCTCGAGGCACGTGCAGCCCGAGACGCCACGACGGCGATCAGCCGGGTCTCGTCCCTTCTCAACGCTTCTTCCGCGTGGCTCGAACTCGGGCACGTTCGTGAGGGGGTAGGGGGCGCACGCGAGGCGCGCCGCATCGCCCGTGAGGGGCGGATGTGTCATCACGAGGGGAAGGCCGAGTGGTTGCTGAGGGCCTTCTTGTACCGGTGCGGCGACCCAGGTGAGGTAGACGACGAGCTGGTCGCGGCCACCGCGGCGCTCGAGCTCCCCTACCTGCTCGGCTTGGTGGCGCTCAACGAAGGCGCCGTCGCGTGGCGGCGGGGCGATGACCCGCTCGCGTTGGCCCACCGAGCGGCTGTGGCGTGGCGCTCCGCCGGGCAGACCTCAGGCGCGATCCTCGCCGAGTCCCTGTGCGTCGCGGCGGGAGGCGGAGATGTCGACGCGGTCTGGGCGTCGGCCATGGCGCTCCCCGAGGACGACGTCAGCTGGCAGGCCCTTGGGCTCCTCGCTCTCTCCCGACCTACGGGACCCTGGACGGAGCTCGCTCGCGCCCAAGCAGCGCGCGCCGTGCGGCCCCACTTGCGTCGGGACGTTCTGGCGCCTTGTGAGGTGCTGCAGGGAATCACCTCACATTGAGCGTGTCCGCGGACAGGAGGGGACGACACCAAGGAGTCGCCATGAACCAATTCGTCGCCCCCATCCGCCAGCTCGATCCCGGCACGTACGACGTGCGCCAGCCGAACGGCTCGAACCCCCCTCCGCTCGTCGGCTTCGTGTACGTAGAGGGGAGCGGTGATCTGCGCGTCGAGCACTGGGCCCTCAACCCGATGTTCGCTTCCCCGACGACCACCCAGAGCATGGACGTGCGGAAGGCTACTGGCTCCGGCCACGCGAGCCTGGGGGCCTTCCTGGATGCGATGCGCGCGATCGAGTCGCCGAACGCACCGTTCAGGTACGTCCGGGCGACCTGCGAGTACTTCACGCTGCTTCCCTGATCTCCCGGAGAAGTTGGGCGGACAACCAGCTACGTGCGCGGTTGAGAGTCTCGCGCGGAAGGCCGTGACGGCGCGCCACGTCAACGTCGGTGCCGTCGTCCTCAAGGCGCTCCCGAAGGGCACGCTCCAATCGTTCCGGCCTCCGGCCACCGTACTGGCGGGCGGCCGCCCTCAACAGCGCATCAACGCGCTCCGCCGCGCGTCTCCCCACCAGGGCCCCTTCCGCGGTCACCAGGTGCATGGGTTCGGGGGGCAGCTCCATCGGGACCTCATGCCGATGCGACGAGCGCCGGTGCAGGGCCGCCATCGCCCGCCAGGCGACCACCCGGACACGACGGCTGGCCTCTTCAACGCCCAGCCCGTCGGGGGCGAAGCGTTGTGGGCGCTCCAGGATCTGGAGGACGGCCGTGGACACGGCGTCCTCTACGGTACCTACACATGCGGCTGGGAAGCGCCGTCCCAAAAATCGGTTCAGGGATGGTCGGAGAAGGATGAGAAGATCGGGGACAGTCATCGACACCTCGGGGGAGCGGATTGCACGCCTGATGCCGACGCCCATTCACGAACCAAGGCCTTGTTTCCCGAACTGGCTCGTCAGATCTGCACGCCTTCGCGTACGATTCGTACGAGGTGAGCGCCGTGAAGCAACCAGACCCGTCTGACTTGAGGGCCATCGTGGAACCGCTCCTCGGTGCCGCGACCTTCGAGGAGGCCGCCGGCGTGTTCCTTGACCGGCTACGGCGGCTCGGGCTCCAAGGCCGTGCGGTCGTCTATCGACGGGTTGGTGAACGGGCGGAGATCTACGCCGAGGACGCTGGAACGGCCCCGCTCTCGGTGACGGTCTGGCACCATCTGGCGCGTTCGCAGGAGACCATCTACCTAGACCTTCTCGACTGCCAGCTCTGGCGCGGGAGGAACAGTGTGGGGCCGCTCGGCAGTGGTTCTCTCGACTTCCGCTCCCGGGACCGCCTCACGCGCCGAGCCGTGGCTGGGCTCGGCGTCGTCCCGCTCCGCGCCCCCCTCGTCGGCGTGGGCGGGATGCTGGTCGTCGAGCGGGCGTCCGGCGACGCCGCGGACTGGTTCGATGCCGCGCCAACCCTGCAACTGGTTGCGGACATCGCCTCACCGGCCCTCTTGGGTCTCCCCGCCGCGCGGGAGCGACTGGACGTGGAGGAGCCGCTCATCCCTGTGGCCGGCCTCGCGATGCGCGAGGTCCTCGCCGACCTGTGCCGCTACGCACCCCGCGAGGAGACCATTCTCCTCCTGGGCGCGACAGGGGTAGGGAAGTCGCAGCTGGCTCGGGTCTGCCACGAGCGGTCTGGACGACGGGGCGCCTTCGTTACCGTCGTGCTGGCCTCGATTCCCGAGGCCTTGCAGGCGGGTGAGCTCTTCGGTTGGCGAAAGGGCGCGTACACCGGCGCGGACAAGCCCGGAATCGGGCGTGTGGCCGAGGCGCGGGGCGGCACCTTGTTCCTCGACGAGATCGACAAGCTCTCGCTCGAAGGACAGGCACGGCTCCTTCGCCTCCTGGACGAGGGCCTCTACAGCCCCCTGGGAGCGTCACGCGAAGAGGACGCCGACGTGCGGTTCATCGTCGGGACCAACGCCGACCTCCGCGCGGCGGTGCGGGAGCGCCGCTTTCTCGAAGACTTGCTCTACCGGATCGAGGTGTTCCCGCTCCTTGTGCCCCCCCTGGCGAAACGTCGCGACGAGATCTGCGGCTGGGTCACCCATGTGCTCACCACCGAGTGTGGGGGACAGGAGGTTCACCCGGACGCGATCGCCCTGCTCGAGGCCGCGGAATGGCCAGGAAACATCCGGCAGCTTCATTCCGTGGTGCTCCGGGCCGCCGCGCTGGCCGATCCACGTCCCATTCGCGGAGAGCATGTTCGGCGAGCGCTGTTTGCGGGGCAGAGTACGGGGCCGGCCCTCATCGACATCCTCCGAGACGCGGCGCGCGCCTTCCGTGGAAGGATGGAGGAGGCCGGTCTGGTCCTCGACGACACCTATGCTTTCCGGGGGCTCGTCCTGGAGGAGGCCATTGCGGTGTATGGCGAGCGCGAAGCGCTCGAGCGGCTTGGCTACGCGGCCAGCGTGCGGACGGGGAACTTGCAGAAGCTCGTCAAGCGGGAGGAGGCGCGGGTCACCGCGTTGATGCGGAAGGTCTCAGGTCGGTGAACCGTCGAGGGCGCGGCCGGTGACTGCCGCCACGCCGGTAGCCCACGATTCGAGGGCACGCGCAACCACCGACCCACGGATTAACAGGTCTGACCTAACTATATAAATAGCTCATGTTTTTGGGCGCCGTCTGCACGGAGATACACGAAAAGGCAGGGGGGTGTGTGCAGTTGCTGCACTCTCCAGCAGCTAACGGTTTGGGTTGCGACGCCCGGCGTGCGTGCCAGTACAAGGTGCTCGCCCTGCGGGAGGAGGAGCCCGGCGAACACGTGTGCCCCGCGCTCGGGACACACGCGGTTGACCGTGGAGGCCACGCTCCCCAGCAACAACTGGCGCATCTTCGTGGGGTCGTCTCGGTCAAGCAGCACACGGTGCAGCGCCCCGAGGCTTGCCGTGATGTCATCGGAGTGGTCAATGTCGATCTTCCGCCGGCTCATGCCGTCGCGCCAGACCGAGGCCTTGGAACCGACGAAACCGATGCACGCCGCGGCCGCGGAGCCTCCCACCACCCACGGGCCCCACGCCTTGAGTGCGAACGTAGGGAGGGCGAAGATCCCCATGACGACTGGACGGAGCACGACGAGCGCATCGCAGCCCATGCGAATCGAGCCAAGCAGGCTGATCCTGACCTCGGAGTTCGCGAGGGAGTTGAGGGCGCGGTCGACGTGCTTGAACACGACGGGGAGCACAGCATATGGCCCGTCCGAACGTCGGGCCAGCTTCAGGCGCAGATAGTGGGGACTCGCCGCGGGCGGGTTCGACACGGCACCCCGTCAATCCCGTCCGTCCGAGGCAAAGGGTTAGGAGCGCGACCGGTTTCGGCGCGCGGTCCGGGTCGAGGCTCAACGGCCGCGCCGCGCCCACACGATCCGAGTGCCCCTCCGCTCGCCGACCAGGACATAGATGAAGTGGCTGTTGTCCGGAAGCACGCCTTCGCCGCCTCGCCCGACGTTCTCCTTCACCACACGGAACTCCGTCGTGTGCACGTGGGCGATGAGCTTCGTCTCCATGCCCGCGGCGAGGCCAGGTCCATACGCGTTGTAGAGAAGCACCATCTTCTCCCATCCGTTCGGGGCGTGCTTTCTCGCTCGCGCCGAGTAGTCGGTGGTCGTGCCGACGTAGATCCTTCCCCAGCATCGCATGTAGCCGTTCAGCTTGCCCTTCAGGGCGACAAGGGCCTCGCCCCAGTTCTGGTCGACAATGTTGTTCTCGATGTTCACGGCGGCTCTCAGGTGTCCGGCGCGTACGTGCTGGTCCGCGATCCTATTCGACGAGAGACGGCCCCGTGTTCAGGGGGCGCCTGCATTTCGGGATGCCCCGGCGGCGTGGCGCTCTCGCACCTCCTGCCGCAGCTCTTCAGGGGCGAGCACCTCCACGTCGGGCGACAACCCAAGCAGCCAGGAGGTAAACTCCGGGCAAAGCCCGAGTCGGAAGCGGGCGACGAGTTGATCGCCGTTGTCCTCCGTGATCACCTGCGACGGGTGAAACGATCTACGTCGCACTTGACGCGCGGCCTTGCCTACGAACCGTAAGCTCACCTCGTGGGCCGGAAAGTCCGTGTATCGCCCGAACGCGTCGGCGAAGTAGCGCTCCACATCGATGTCGGTTGGCGAGGTGTTCCGTTTCACGCGCTCTACTTCGCGGAAGCCCTCGACATCGAAGGTGCGCACCTTCCCATCGCGACGCCGAGCGACAAGGTGCAGGCCCTCGTCGACGACGAGCCAGAGCGGCCGGAGGGTGTAGCTTCGGACCTCACCATTTGAGACGACTTCGTACTTGGCGCGAAGCGCGTGGCCGTGCATGAGTGCGTCTAGAATCTCCTCCGCGTGCGCAGCGTGGTGCGTGTTTGTCGGCGTTGAGCCACGGACAGCGTAGAACGCGGAGCGAAGACGACCAGCTCTCCGGCTATGCACCTCTCGAAGGCCGCGGCGAAGCGCGGCGACGTGCCCGACGGCGGCATCGTGGAATGCCGTGCCTTTCAGGCTCCCTAAAGCCGCAACGGCAAATTCGGCGCCTACGGCTTGCTGGAGCACATCACCCCCGCCGTCCCCGTCGCCAGCGAGGTGGTACTCGTTTGTTCGTCCGCGCAGGCTCACGCGGACTCTCCCGCGAGCTTCGAGGAAGCCGAGGTAGTCCCGCGCTTGTCGAGCGCTGACCTCCAGCTCCTTGCGGACCCACTTGACGGTCGTCGCGCCTCTATCTTCCACGCGTTCGAGAATTCTAAAAATCGCGGTCGCGGAGGTGAAGGAATTTGCGGTCGGAGCTCTCAACATTGGCAGACATACTACCACTATTCGGTCGCGATCCTCGCCGTCCGCACCGGCGTGGGCGACATGAACCACGGCGGTCTCGACTCGGCCGTAGGAGGTTTGGCATGGCGATCAATCAACATGGCCCCGAGCGTGGGGACCCCCGAGGTCGGGTTGGTGTGCCGACCACCTGCATCAATCTCTTCCGGGCAACGCTGTCCTCGCACGCCGTCGTGGTCGGCGCCGGTCGTTGGACTTCTCCGGAGGCGACAACTGCCCTGAAAGACGGCAATCCGGGGCTTCGCACCTGGCGGGACGCGGGGGACGGGACCCTCTACGCGTGGTTCACCGATGGGCGTCCGGAGCTCCCCGCGGGGTTCACCCAGGTCACGGTGCGGCTCGCGGAGGCACCTGGCGTGTTCAAGCGCATGCTCGCCGACGCCGTTGAGGCGCGGTTTCTGGAGCTCGGTTTCCTGCCGAAGGGCGACGGCTTCGTGAACTACGGGAAGGGGAGCCTGCTGATGAAGGTGCCGTCGCTCGCCGCGGCGGCGGCCGAGCCTATCGGCATCTACCCGAAGGTCATCCCGCGCGTGCACTACACGAGGACGGCATCCGGGGAGTTGGTCATCGGGCTTGTTGCGGACGTCCTCTACACCACCCGCCTTGACGTGCCTGCGTCCGAGTGGCTTGCCGCCGGGCTCGCGGATGATGTGCGCGGCTCGTACGTCGTGCTGTTGCCGGAGTCGCCGGAGGCTGCCCGGTTCCCGAAGCTCGCCGGAAGGAGTGTCGGGCGGGTGGAAGCCATCCGCGGGAGCACGCTCATCCTCGGCGACCGGCGGGATGAGGGGCCTACGGAAGTCGAAGCGGCGTCCGTCGCCCCCGAACCAACCAGGATGAATCTCACCAAGTATCTCCACGCACGGCATGAAAAGGCGTGGGATCAGGGGGAAAGCGACCTACGGGATCGGATCGATCATCTCGTTCGGCCGCGTCGACGGTTTGAGCTGGCACGGGCCGTTGTGGACCGTCTCGCCGAGGGACTCGCGGACGGGCTCACGGTGCAGGGTGCCGTTCGGGCGCGGTTCGATGGCATGCTTCGCGTCGGAGCGTCCGAGTTCCCGATTACCCGGCTCAAGGAACCGATCTATAGCTTCGACCCCGCCAGCGACCGGCGGATCGCCCGCCGAGTGGACACTGGCCTTCGCGACCACGGGCCGTATGACAAGGCGCAGGCCGGCGGACGGAAGGTCCGTATCCTGGTGGTTGGCCTCGAGGAGAACCGCAGGGACATCGAGGCAGGTACGCGCAAGCTGGAGGCTGGCGTCTCAACGGCGGACGGTGTGTTCGGCGGACTCCGGGCGATGTACCGGCTGGAGAAGCTTGAGTTCGTGTTCGCTTTCGCCCCTCGGAGCAACGCCTCGGTCATGGTTCGATACGCCGACGCCGCGCGTTCAGCCATCAGCGCTGCGGCGCCCCGGGGACCGAGCGAGTCGCGATTCGATCTCCTTATCGCGGTGATCCACGAACGGTTCCGGCTGCTTCCTGACAGCGAGAACCCGTACTTTCAGACCAAGGCGCTTGCCCTCGTGCTTGATGGCGTACCGACGCAGGCGATAATGGTCGAGAAGCTCCGCGTGGCGGACAAGAGCCTCCAGTACATCCTCAACACCATGGCGCTCGCCTGCTACGCGAAGGTCGGCGGCACGTCCCACGTGCTCAACAGGGACGCCGCGGAAGATGGCGTCACGGAGCTCGTCTTCGGGATCGGGCGGGCGAAGGTTGGGGACCGCCGACACGGCGCGGGCCGCGAGGAGACCATCGGGTTCGCGACGGTCTTCCGCGCCAACGGGCAGTACATCTACAACGACTGCACTCCGTACTGCGACCGCGACCGCTACGAGACCGCGCTTGAGGAGACCATCCTTCGGACCGTGCGGCGCGTGGCAGAATTTGAACGGCTCCCTGACGGGGCGGCTGTGCGTCTGATCTTCCATGTGCCGCGGCGGCCGGGCCGGCACGAGGAACGAGCGGTCATCAACGCCGTCGGCAAGCTCCCGCGGTTCAAGGTTGAGTTCGCCCTCGTCCACGTGAACGACGACCACCACTTCCAGGTCTTCGATACCGGCAACACCACGGGACAGGGTCGGAAAGCTGCAAAGCCAAATGCCGCCTTGATGGCGCAACGCGGGCTCTGCATGGCTCTTGGTCCCGATGAACGTCTGGTCACGTTCGTGGGGACGGACCAGTACCGGGGCTACGGGTCCCCCGGGCCCGTGCTCCTCCGCCTCGATCGCCGCAGCACGATCAAGGACATCGACTACCTAGCGGAGCAGCTCTACTTGCTGTCTTTCATGAACGTCGGCTCCTTGAACCCCGGCAACGCACCTGCGTCGATCGCCTACGCCGAGAAGCTCGCCAAGCTCACCGGGCACCTCCGTGGCGTCCAGCAGTGGACGGTTGACCTCATCCACCAGCGGCTGGGCCGCAAGCTCTGGTTCGTGTGATCGAAGCGGACCCCGTACTCTCGGTGCTCGCTCGCGCTCGGGCCGCAGTCGTCCTGGCGCTCAGTGAGCCCGACCTTGAAGCGTTCCTCTGCGCCGCACTGCTGTGGAAGGATCGACCCGCGTGGGCGACCGCCGGCGTTGCCTCGCTCCTTGCCGCACCAGCGCCTCCGCTTTCTCGACCTGCAGGTGTCGCGGTGGTTGGGCTCAGGCTGGCGCTCGGTGTCGAGCCCCCGGACCGGGCTGCACTGGAGGCTGCGCTCAGGCGCGAGCTCTCCCGCGAGCCGCTCCCGCCCGCCCCGCGTGCCCACGACGACGAGCGTATCCTTCTTGGCGTTGCGGCTGGAGTTAGCGCGTTCCCTGGACTCGGCGATGCGCTCATCGCTGCCTGTCAAAGTGCAGCCGGACGTTCATTGCGATGGGACGTCGTGCGCCTGTGGAGTGCGCGCATCGCGACCGGAGGAATGACGGCGGAGGTGGCCTCCTCGATGGTGCGCCTCGTGGCGGAGCGAGCCGGGAAGTCCACGGCGTTCCGGGATGCGGTGGCCCTTCTCTGGCTGGCGGGTGAACTGTTGGACTCGGCGTGGGGGCTTGACGACGCGCAGCGGTCGGGCGTCGGTGAGGCGCTTCGGGGCCTCCAGCGAGCGGTGATCCTTGAGGCCCCCGAGACGCTTGATGCGCTCGATGCGGCGATGCTCCTTCGTGGGCTGGGAGCCGTGGCCGTTGCGAGCTCCGGCCGCGAGCCGGCGGTCGCGCCGATTGCGATGGGTACAGGCGGAGCGGGGGTCGTCGGTGCTGCGGACCCAGGGCGCCGCCCGCCGGCCCGCCTCAGCCGTCCCGCGAAGATATTCGTGTCCTACTCGCATGAGGACGAGGTGCATCGCCGTGAACTTGGCAAGCACCTCACGGTGCTTCAGCGGCAGGGGAGCATTAGCGTCTGGAATGACCGGCAAATCCTCGTCGGCGTCGAGTGGAAGGGGGAGATCGACCGCAATCTCGAAGAGGCCGACATCATCCTGCTCCTTGTCAGCCCGGACTTTCTCGCGTCCGACTACTGCTGGGACATCGAAATGAAGCGGGCGATGGAGCGGCACGATGCGAGAGAGGCCTACGTCGTCCCGATCTTCGTCCGCGCCTGCTCGTGGAGGGGATCGCCCTTCGAGAAGTTGCAGGGCGTGCCCGACCCCAAGGTGCCCATCGCCGAAGCGGTGAGCAAGGATGCGGCGTGGACCGCCGTCGCGGAGGCCCTGAGGCGGTTGGTTGATCCTCGTTGAGGAACTCGATCGGGGAGCCAGTTTGCAGGGCTCCTCGGCGTCCATGCTGGCGTGCGCGCGCACGTCGAGGCTCTCCGGGTGCCTCTCGCCATTTATTCTCGAGGAGGCGACACGACGTTGAATGACGCGACGGGAACGCGCGTTCAAGGCGGACTGCTGCGTTGCTGAGCGAACCCCCAACATACTACGGTGCTGAACATGCGTGTAGCTCTGATTTACCCCGAGGTCTATGACCTCGCCCGATACCGACAAAAGAGGAAGGAGTACCCGCCTTTTGGCGTGCTCTATCTGGCGGCGGTCCTGGAGGCGGGCGGACACCATGTCGCGGTACTCAAGGTCACCCCGGACGAGGGGCCTCTGGACCTTCGCGAGTACGACGTGAACGCCTGGAGCATACCTTCTTCGGCAACATATGGGCTGATCAAACGCGCTCGCCTAAAGAGCTCCCGGATGCTGGGGGCGCGCGACGTGGTGGGTGGGGTGCATCCGAACTTCTTCGGCAGGGAGACGTTGCTCGACCTCCGGCCAGACCTTGTCGGTACGGGTGACTGCGAGGGCATCATCTGCGACATGGTGGAACTCCCTCTGGGGGAGGCCCGTCTGCTTCCGGGCGTGTGGGCGCTCGGGGATGATGGCGAGCCCAGGGTGTCGGACGGCAAACCGCTAGCCCTTGATCTGGCCAGTCTACCACTTGCGGCGCGCCACCTCCTGCCCGCCGAGGACGTGGTCATGACGGACCGGCTCGCGGGTACAGACCTCCGCATGGCGCACGTGATGTTCAGCCGTGGATGCCCGTTTCCCTGCCGGTTCTGTGCAGCGGCGGACACGGGGATTCAGTACCAGTCCGGTGCCCGTGCTCGTGCGGAGTTGCGCCACCTCATGGGCCGATACGGCATCTCCGGCTTCGCAATCGTGGATGACAACTTCGTGATAAGCCGGCCGAAAGTTATCGATGTTTGCCGAAGTATCGCTGATTTGGACCTGAAGTGGTCTGCGCTCTCCCGGGTCGACACGGTGAACGAGGAGGTGCTCGGCGAGATGGCTCGGGCTGGCTGCATCGAGGTGAAGTTCGGCATCGAATCGGGCAGCCCCGCAATCCTCAAGGCGATGCGGAAGAACACGAGCCCGGAGCAGATCAGGAACGCGGTCACGCGCGCTCAAGCGGCCGGGATCGGCGTGAAGGCGTTCGTGGTCCATGGCTACCCGGGCGAGAACATGGAGACGACGGCGGAGACTGTGCGTCTGCTGCGCGAGCTCAGTCCCTGCATCAGCCGCGTGACGCTGTTCCGCTTCGTTCCTCTGCCGGGCACCTACGTCTTCAACCATCCCGAGGAGTTCAACCTCCACGGCACGCACCGGGATCCGGACTGGCAAGGAGACTGGTCGAAGTACCACATTTACCACAACACCGAGCATTGGTGGGGAACCGACGCGGAATTCCTCGAGGTGGAGCGGTCGTACGCGGAACTCCAGAACTTCGTCGCGAGCGCGTGGCCCGATCAGCTGGCCTGCGATACCCGCCCCGCGGCATGATCCCACCGGCCTTCCCGCTCTCCCGCGTACGCGAGTTCAACTTCGCCGACCATCACGTCGCACCAGGCTTCCAGGGAACCGAGGTCGTGCAGGTTGCCCGAGCCCTCATTGGCCTTCACTCGGCGCGGTTGCCGACACCATACATGAGCTTGGCGTCTCGACTTCCGAGCTTTCTACCGCAGATGTTGCGTGAGAGGCAGTACGAAACGCGCACCTTGGTGAAGCTTAGGTGCATGAGGCGCACGCTCCATACCGTCCCGCTCGACCTGGCGCCCATCGTGCACCGGGCGACGCTCGACCTCCGTATGATGGATCTTCGCGCCCGGCTGCGTGGTCTTGGGGCGACGAGCAAGGCGCTGGAGCGCACCGCGATGCGCATCCGAGAAATCATGGATACTGGTGCGCAGCCGGCCTCAACAATTGTGCTGCGCACGGTTGAGCGCCAACGGGGAACGGCCGGCGATGTGGCGGCGGTGTTGCTCGCGCGGCTCTCCCTCAAGTACCTGTGGGAGATGGGCGAACTCACGTACCACAACCGTGCCTCCCACTGGGCCCGCGAGGAGCGTTGGTTCGAGAGCACCTCCGTGGCGTATCCCAGCCTCCGTTTGAACGAACTTGACGAGGTGGAGGCGCGTCGAAAGCTCGTCTCCGCCTACATCGATCGGTTCGGCCCCGTGACTGAGCGCGACATCGTCTGGTGGAGCGGCCTTCGTGTCGTCGACGTGCGGACAGCCATACGTGATTTGGCGGACGAGCTGGCGGTGGTGTCGGTGACCGGTCTACACGACTCCTGCTACATGAGTCTTCGTAGCCTCGCACGACTGGACACGTTCAAGCCGCCAGCGCGTCAATGGGTGCGATTCTTGGCTTATGAAGATCCCTCCCTGAAAGGGTACTTCGAATCGCGAGCCCGGTACCTCAGCCCTGACCATGTGGCGCTCGCATTCAATAGTATCGGCGAGGTTCTGCCTTGCGTCATGATCGGCGGCGAGCTGGTCGGTCGCTGGTCATGGGATTCAACTGCTCGGAGGGTCAGATGGGCGCCCTTCGTGCCTCGAAGCAAGCTCGCACCGGCGATCGAGCGAGAGCGCGTCCACTTCGAAGAGATGCTCCGAAGTTGGTGAGGCCTCCTGGGAGGACACACCAGAACCTGCCCGATTCCTTCATGGGCCCGGCACGAGTCCCTTACGCGGCCACCTCGTACCCGAGCCACCGCCAGTAGAGCACTCGGATACGGCGGGCACGTGCGGGGCCGGGAGGATGATTCGGACCGCCGTGCCTGTCAATCGTCGCCAGCACGCACTCGAAATGCGACGAGGCAATGCCCATCGAGGCCAGCACCCACGCTGCCCAGCCGTCCGCACGGTACTCCATATGCCAAGGGTGGGTCTGGATGTCGCAATCGTCACCATGGATCCAGTGACCCAGCTCATGGGCGATGATGCCGACGACGACAGACGTATTGCACTCGGTATCGGAGCAATACGTCTCCAGCAGCTCCATAATCCAGTCCGGGTCGTAGCTGATGATTCCATGCTGCACCCAGGCGTTTCTGCTGCCAGGCCGCTGCACGAAGGGAGGCAGGGAGTGAAGGTTTGCCAAGGCCTTAATGCGCTTGGCAATGCCAAGGACCGCCTCGTGAGCCCGTTGCCTGCGGCGCGTCCAGTACGCGTCAAGGGCGGCTTGCTTCCGGCGCCTCTCGTTGGCGGCGTCATCTGCCGCTTTCAGCAGGAGGACGGCCCCGAGGGCGATGCCGAAGGGTCCGAGGAGACCGAGCGCGGGCGTAGCCATGAGTTCGACCAGGGGTTCAGGGGAACAGGGGAGCAGTACCCGCTCAGCATGACCTCTCCTGATGAGATTGTCATCTTCATGGAGCAAAAATGTCGGGCCGGCTGGGAGAGCGTCGGGGAGGTCTTGACCCGCTCGGGGCTACTGCTTCTGGTACCTGGCGGAATTGCGCCCGATGCGGGCGAGGTTACGCCATCCGTGGAGGCGCTCGAACACCGAACCGGAGTACAGCGAAGCCCCAGGATGGATGGACGGACGCCCTGGCGGGCGTGCTCCGGTGAGGCCCACTCGAGCACGTCGCCGTCTCTGTCGACAGCGCGTCGGCGGTCTGAGAGGTCATCCTATTTTCGAGGGGGCCAGCAAAAACCCGTCGGCCACTCTCTCGCTGTCCAGCCCAGTCAGCGCACCCCACAGGGCCGCATTCATCGGCAGGTAACGGAACCTTCCGGCAACGTTTCTCACGGTCAGAAGCCGCTCGCTTACGGCGCGCCAAGGCAGCGCTTCGGCCTCCGCGGGCGTCAGCCCGCGTTCAAGAAGAAGCAAGTAGACCCGCTCGTCCGGGGTGACGACGGCGGCAAGGCTGCCTGCCAGGTCCACGGGCGGCTCGTGTCCGTGTAACGGGCGGACCGCCACCGGATTCGCCCGCCAGCGCAAGTACATGCCGAGGTGTCGTCTGTAGTGGCTGCGCGTCGACGGGCTCCACCCCAACGCCTCCGCCCTATGCTCAAAGGCGGCGAGCCACTCGGCGTCGGTGGAGGCGGGATCGACAGGCAACGCCTCGAGCAATCGGCGGGTCGCTGCGCGGTTTCGGGTACTGATACCAACTGACCTTAAAGCCGATCGAAAATCGCCTAGACAAGCAGGGGGCTGCCGCATAGATTCAAACGCATCGAGGTCACGATGCCGAAGACCCTGCGCGTCACTCCCCACCTGACCCCCGACGAGCTGGTCGCGAG
>JAUXTN010000094.1 GCA_030684355.1 Pseudomonadota bacterium | reverse complement strand
GGCACGGGCGCGGGCGCGGCGGCCGGCGCGCGGGGGGCGGCGGGCGCGGACGCAACGGCGACCGGCGCGGGCTCCACGTAGAGGCTGACCTGGAACGGCAGGTCGGACAGCGGCTCGATGGGGAGCTCGCCCTCGTCGTCGCCCGGCTCGGAGAGGTCGAGGTCCGGCGCCTGCTCGGGGTCCTGGGGGCCGGCCTGCGGCGACACGAGCATGCCCGACCCCACCAGGGCAAGGTGCAGCGCGACGCTCGCGAACAGGGCGATCAGGGGGGAGGGGCGCACGACGGTCCTCGACTATCCGATGGACGCGCGAGCCGGGCAGGCCATTCGACGCCTGCGGCCGCGCGCCGCCGCGCCCCAGGCGCGCGTGGGCGCGACACCCGCCCGCGAAGACGCGGATTACCCGCCGACGAGGTTGCGAAGCGCCTCGGGGCCGGGCACCACCGCCTGCCACCAGATGGGCGCACGCATCGCACGCGCCCAGGCCGCGAGGCCTCGCGCGAACTGGCTCGGCCGGGGGTCCGCCCACGCCACGGCGACCGCCCCGCCGAGCGCGAGCAGCGCCACGCCGGGCACGAAGGGGAAGGTCGCGCACAAGCGCAACCCGACCATCCGCGCCGCGACCTCGACCGCCCAGGCGTCCTCCTCGGGGGCGAGCGCGGGCCAGGGCGGGGGCGCGGCAGGGTCGAGGCGGGCGAGCGTCTCCAGCATCGGAGCGAGGCCGGCGCGCACGGCGTCACCGGTCTCGGGGCGGGCAAGGAGCGTGGCGAGATCGGCCTCCTGGAGCCGCCGGATCCAGCGCGCGGGGTACCCGGGCGGCAGGACGCCGTGGGTCCGGGCGGGCGCGCCGAGGAGCTGGCCGAGGGCGGAGGCGACCGAGGCCCCCGGGGCACCGAGGATGGCCCCGACGGCGGCCTCCTGCCGGATCGCGGCGGGGTCGAGCGGGACGTGGTGGCCCAGCACGCCGTCGAGCGACGGCATCGGCGCGAGGCGCGTGGCGTACGCGGTGTAGCAGCCGGGGTCGATGCCGACGCGGTGCCGAGGGCCGGGGTCGGGGAGGCCGGGGTCGGGGTCGGGGTCGGGGAGAGCGGGGTCGGTCCGGGGCGCGCCGGTGTCGAGGAGCACGAGCGGATACTGCCGACAGATCGTGGGCTTGGCGGCGGCACCGTAGCGCGCGTGGAGGCGGCACCCGGCGGCGTCGAGGAAGACACACCGCCCGTCCTCGAAGCGCAGGCGGCTGTCGACGACCGGCGAGGCCACGCCGAGCTCGGCGCCGAGGGCGCGCACGCGGGCGTCCTCCTCCTCGGAGACGAGCCGCACGCGCACGCCCATGCAGCTGCCCCCGCAGCCGGTGCAGGAATGACCGAGGAGACCGACGGCACGCGCGCTCATCGCGGCGCTATAGCGCGGCCGCGCGGCGCCCTCCGCTCCGAGCGGCCGCCTGCCGGTTAGACGCGCGCCCATGCCGCACATCCACGCCGTACAGGTCTACTACGAGGACACCGACTTCTCGGGCGTCGTGTACCACGCGAACTACCTGAAGTACTACGAGCGCGCGCGGGAGCACCTCCTGGGGGTCGACGAGCTGGTCCGGCTCTACCGGGACACCGGCATCGGGTTCGTCGTCTACAAGGCGGAGATGACCTTTCGCGAAGGCGCGGTGTTCGGCGACGCCCTCGAGATCCGCACCACCGTGCGCGCGGAGAGCGACTACCGCGCGGTCTTCAATCAACAGGTCTGGCGCGTGGGCGGCAAGACCGCGCTGGTGGAGGGGCTGGTCCAACTGGTCTGTGTGAACCGAGACAAGCAGCTCGTGCCGCTTCCGGCCAACGTGCTGCGCGCGCTCCAGGCGGCCGGACCCTGATCCGTTCGTCGCGGTGCCCACCGACGTGTTCGTGCTTTCCATAGGGCCGCGTTGCGTGGCACCCTTCTTGCCTTGTCCCCTGCCGACCCCCTGGAGCCATCATGACCCTTCGTTCCTTCGCCTTCCTCCCCCTCGCGCTCGCGTTCGTCGGCTGCAAGGGCAACACCGACGCCCCGGTGACCGATGACACCGCCGCGGCGGATGCCGACACCGACACGGACACCGACACGGACACCGACACGGACACGGACACCGACACGGACACCGACACGGACACGGACACGGACACCGACACGGACACCGACACGGACACCGATACCGACACCGACACCGACACCGACACCGACACGGACACGGACACGGACACGGACACGGACACGGACACGGACACGGACACCGGCACCGCCGCCTGCGGCGAGGCCGACCTCGTCTTCACCGCCGAGGTGCAGGACGCAACGGGCACCGCGGCCGTGACGTGGACCGCCGCGGACGACCTCACGATGGTCGGGGTGGTGACCAACCCGTGCACCGTCGACCTCTCCTTCGACACCGGATCGAGCTGCCTCATCACGAGCGCGGAGCTGATCGACTCCTCCGGCATGGGCATGGGCGTCGGCATCGCGTGCGCCGCCGTGGTCACGACGTGGAACGTGCCCGCGGGCGGCACCGTCACCGACGGGATCACCTGGGGGCGGCTGTCGCCCGACTCGTACTCGCTCACGGTCGGCTTCGACTACGCCAGCATGACGGCGAGCACGAGCTTTACCGTCACGCGTTGAAGCATTCCCCGCCCCCGTGAGAGCGGCGGCGGGGAATCACCCGTCGCCGCGCGCCTTCTACGTCTACGGGGGGGCGCGGGCATGGGGGCACGGACAGATCGGTTGCGCGATCGGCTCGCGATCGCGCCCAACAACGTGGCTGTCTACGAACGGGCGCTCCGGGCCCTCTCCGAGCGCGGCGATCCCTTCCTCGTGGGGGGCGCCTGGGGCATGGCCGAGCTCGCGGGCGTGTGGCGACACACGAAGGATCTCGACCTGTTCGTGCTCCCGGAGAGCGTCGACCAGGTGCTCGGCACGCTGACGGACGCCGGGTTCCGGACCGAGGTGCTGTCGCCGGTGTGGCTTGGGAAGGCCTGGTACGACGAGCTGTTCATCGACATCATCTTCAGCTCCGGCAACGGCATTGCCACGGTGGACGACCTCTGGTTCCAATACTCCACCGCCGGCACGGTGCTGGAGGTGCCGGTCCAGTTCTGCCCGGCCGAGGAGACCATCTGGTCGAAGGCCTGGATCATGGAGCGCGAGCGCTACGACGGCGCGGACGTGGCGCACCTCATCCGCGCCGCGGGGCCGCGGCTGGACTGGCGCCGCTTGTTGGATCGCTTCGGCCCCCATTGGCGCGTGCTGTTCGGGCACCTCGTGCTGTTCGGGTATGTCTACCCGAGTGAACGCTCCCGCGTGCCCGCCTGGGTCATGCTGGAGCTGTCCCAGCGCCTCCAGGAGGAGCTCGGCGCCGCGCCCCCGCGGGAGAAGCACTGCCTGGGGCCCCTCCTGTCGAAGCAACAGTACCTGTGCGACATCGATCGATGGGGCTACACCGTGCCCGCCGACCTCGCCGAGATCCTGAATGCGCCTCGCCGCGGCCGGTGATCTCCACTACACGGCGGCCAGCCGTGGCGCGCTCCGTCGGCAGTTCTCGGACGTAGGGAGCCGCGCCGACACGCTGCTGCTGTGCGGGGATCTGACCGATCACGGGCTCCCCGAGGAGGCCGAGGCGCTCGCGGAAGACTTGCAGGCGCTCTCCCTGCCGGTGGTGGCCGTGCTCGGAAACCACGACTTCGAGGCGGGGCAGGTCGCCGTGGTCATCGAGGTGCTCCGCAGCCGCGGCGTGCGGGTGCTCGACGGGGAGAGCTGTGTCATCGACGGGGTCGGGTTCGTCGGGGTCAAGGGCTTCGGCGGGGGCTTCGGACGCCGGGCGTTGGGACCCTGGGGAGAGGACGCCATCAAGCTCTTCGTCCAGGAGGCCGTCGACGAGGCGATGAAGCTGGAGCGCGCGCTGGCGCGCCTCTCGACCGAGACCAAGGTGGTCCTGCTCCACTACGCCCCGATCCAGACAACCGTCGAGGGGGAGGCCCCGCAGATCTGGCCGTTCCTGGGGTCGAGCCGGCTGGAGGAGCCGATCGATCGGTACGGCGCGGTCGCGGCTTTCCATGGGCACTGTCACCACGGGACCGTGGAGGGGCAGACCCGGAGCGGCACCCCGGTCTACAACGTCGCGATGCCGCTCCTGCGCGCCTCGTTCCCCGGGCAGGCGCCGTTCCGGCTCATCGAGGTCGACAGCCGAAACCGAGAATAAACCTTGAATATTTACGCTTCATGCCTACCTCTTGGCGCCACCCGAGGTCTCGCCATGAAGCACGTCGAACCCATCCTCAACGCCCACCCCCAGCGCGCCCGCATGGACAACGTCCAGGGCTTCACCGCCGCGATCGTCGCCTGCCTGGACTGCGCCTTCGTGTGCAACAGCTGTGCCGACGCGTGCATCGCCGAGGACAAGGTCAAGACGCTCCAGCGCTGCATCCGCCTCGACCTCGACTGCGCCGCCATCTGCGCCACCACCGCGGGGCTCTTGAGCCGCGCCTACGATGCCGACGCCAGCACGCTCCGCGCGCAGCTCCAGGCCTGCCTCGCCGCGTGCGTCGCCTGCGCCGAGGAGTGCGAGCGCCACGCGGGCCAGCACGAGCACTGCCGCATCTGCGCCGAGACCTGTCGCACCTGCGAGCGGGCGTGCCAGCAGGTGATGGGCCGGTTGCCGGCGATGGCCCTGGCCTAGCGCCTCGGCACGGTCTCCCCGATCGGGGTGGGAGCGTCGGTCGCGCCCCTCCGTCGCGCTACCATCCCCCGCATGCGCTCCGCCCCCTTCGTCCCCCGCCTCCGCGCTGACCTGCTCGTCGAGCCCGGCCCCGACGGCGTCGTCGTCACCGATCCGCTCTTGCGGCGGCGGCTCGACCTGGGCGCCATCGGGGACGTACTGGCGATGCTCGACGGGCGGGACGCCGACACGCTCGTCGCGGAGGGACCGCGCGTGGAGCAGGTGGTCCGCACGCTCCTCCTGCTGCACATGCTCGACGGGGCCGGGGAGAGCGATCGGGCGCGGTTGCGGCGCGCGCAACAGGGCGAGGCGCTCCCCCTCGTGACGCTCCCCGGGGCGCGCTTCGGGTGCCAGGGCAGCGGCGGCTGCTGTCGCAACTACGTGTTCGGGCCGCTCACGGACGCCGATGTCGCCCGCGTGGAGGCCCTCGATCTCTCCCCCTTCCGGGGAGCCGGCCGTGCGCTCGGGGACGGCCCCTTCTACGAGTCCCGGCCGCGCCCCGACGGCCGCGCGGACCGCTACCTCCGCACGACCGACTCGGGCACGTGTGTCTTCCTCGACGCCGGCCAGCGTTGCGGACTGCACGCCCGCCACGGCGCCGCTTCCAAGCCCGGCTTCTGCCAGCTCTTCCCCATCGTGGCGTGGCAGACCGTCGCCGGGTTGCGCGTCTACGACGGCGGCGAGTGTGTGTCGTTCCCGGCGAGCGCGGCGAGCGGCCCCACCATCGAGGACGCATGGGCCGAGGTCCGAGGGCTGGTCCCCTCCCCCCCCATGTCCCACCCGCTCGTCCACCTCGCCCCGGGCGCGCCGTGCGACCTCGCGTGGTTCCTCCCCGTCCTCGACGATCTCGTGGCGAACGTCCGAGACGATGCCCACCCCGTCGACACCCTCCGCGCGCTCGGGGCCCGCCTGAACGCCGCGACCCGGGCCCTCCGCGGCTGCCCCCTCGCCGCGGACGGGCCCGCCACGTCCGTCGCCGACGCGCTCGCCGCCGTGCCCGCCCCGGCC
>JAUXTN010000093.1 GCA_030684355.1 Pseudomonadota bacterium | reverse complement strand
GGGGGCGGGCCGGGCCGGCTCGCTCGGCGGGGCCGACGCGGGCCCACGGGGGGTCGGCTCTGCCCGGGACGGCCGCGAGTCCTGCGGGGCCGGCTCGGAGGCCGGCTTCTTCGCCGGGGCCTTCGACGGCGCGCGCTTCTTCACGGGCGGGGGGGTCTCCGTCGTGCCGTCATCCCGCGCGCTCCGCGCCCCGTCGCCCACGGCCGGCCCAGCCCAGGCGGGGCCCACCAGGCACGCCAACAGGATTGCTCCCCAACCGGATCGCAGCAGCATCGAACCTCCTCGTCGTCCCGGAACGGCGTAGCCGGGCCCGGGAGCCCCTGGTACGCCGCCGAGCGCCGCTTCATTCGCCCCACGGCCGACCGCCGGCCCCCGCGAGACACACCGTGACGACCGCCGGCTCACCGCTCCGCGACCGCCAGCCGGAGCGCGGGTGTATAGGTCGCCTCGAACGGGCTGTGCGGCTCGAGGAGCAGCACCGCCGCGCTCGCGCCGACCGCGGTGTCGAGGCAGCCCACGCCGAGGTCCCACGCCCACCGCCGCTCGCGGACCGCCCAGAGCACCTGCGCGGCCTCCCACGCCGCGCGCCGCGCCGCGGAGATCGACCCGATGACCACGTGGTTGTCGAGCTCCCCGAGGTGCGCGTCGATGCGGTTCAGCAGCGGGGGAAGGATCAGGTGGCGGATCGTCTCGCTGGTCTCTTCGAGCACCCGGTTGACGAGCACGTAGTCGCGGAACCGCGGGGTGTCCTCCTCCGGGGGCTCCCCGTGCAAGCTCGCGACCGCCACCGGGAGGTCCCGGCTGATGTGGGCGTGCATCCCCGCGAGCGCGAAGCGCAGCCCCGAGATCTCGGGGTCGTCGCCCCGCGAGAGGAGCGGCGACCACGCCGTCGGGATGGGCCCGCCGAGCGCCCAGGCATCCACGGCGTCGAAGTAGAGGTCGGCGAAGTGCACGTCGAGCGCGATCATCGCCTCCGGCGCCTCGAACCGGCCGGCGTCCACCGCCGCGCCGACGTTCTGCGTCGTCCACCGGTAGAGCCGGTTGAACGCCGCGACGCCGTGGGTCGGCGGGAGGGCGTCCTCGATGGCGAGGAGGCGCTCCACCACGCCCGCGATCGTGGTGGGCCGGGGCAACCGCGCGAGGCGGCAGAGCTCGAGGTTTCGCATCGCGAGCGCGTAATCGCCGACCGGGGTTAGGGCTACGCCCCGAACGGAGCCCCGATGAAGTCCCTGCACCGCCCCGACCTCTACAGCTGGTCGGCCTTCGACGAGGCGCGCAACGTCGACTTCCACGGGGTGTGCCTCACCCGCGCCGACGGCAACGTGCTCGTCGACCCGATGCCGCTCTCCCCGCACGATCGCGCCCACCTCGAGAGCCTCGGCGGCGTCGCGACCATCGTGCTCACCAACTCCGACCACACGCGCGCCGCGCAGGACATCGCCGCCTGGTCGGGCGCGAAGATCGCGGGCCCGGCGGCCGAGCGCGACGCCTTCCCCTTCCCCTGCGACCGCTGGCTCTCGGACGGCGACGAAGTCGTGCCCGGGCTCGTGGTCCGCACCGTGTCGGGCTCGAAGACGCCGGGCGAGCTCGCCCTCGTGCTCGACGGCACCACGCTCATCACGGGTGACCTCATCCGCGCCCACAAGGCCGGCAGCCTGATGATCCTCCCCGACGCCAAGCTCGTCGACAAGGCCGCGGCCGTCGCCTCCGTGCGCGCGCTCGCCGCCATCGAGACCATCGACACCGTGCTCGTCGGCGACGGCTGGCCGCTCTTCGGCAACGGCGGCGAGGCCCTCCGCAGCCTGGCCGCGCGGCTCGCGACGTAGAAATTCGGGAACCGCCGGGCGAGGTCGCGGTCAAAGGGCCCGATGCTCCCTCTGCTGTTCGCGCCCGAGTGCCCGGCGGCCCCCGACGAGGCCGGCCTGGTCGTCGTCGTGGACAAGTCGGACTTCGTGATGGGCGTGTTCCGGGACCGCGTGGTCGTGCCCGGTCCCGACGGTCCCGCGTGCTTCGCGATCGCGCTCGGCGCGAGCCCCGTGGGCGACAAGGAGCGGCGGGGGGACGAGCGCACGCCCACCGGCACGTTCCGCGTCACGAACAAGAACCCGGGCTCCGCCTTCCACCTCTCGCTCGGGCTCGACTACCCGCAGGCACGCCACGCCGAGGCCGCGTTCAAGGCCGGCGAGATCGACGCGCGCACCCGGGATCGCGTCGTCGCCGCCGATGACGCCGGGGGCATGCCCGCCCGCGACACCGCGCTCGGCGGGGACATCTACCTGCACGGCGGCGGCGCCTACCCGAACTACTGGACGGACGGCTGTGTCGCCGTCGCGAACGACCAGATGGACTGGCTCTACGCGAAGGTCGGCAAGGGCACGACGGTCGTCATCCGCGAGTGACGCGCGCCGGACCGGCGTTCAGAACGGCTGGTCGTCGGGATCCTTGAACGTGTGGAACCACATCCACCAGCCCGACGGCTGGGCCGGCGCGAGGGTCACGGCCTCGCCGTACAGGTCCGGCATCACGACGGTGTCGTTGAACTCCCACACGCCCTCCTCGTCCTCGTCGAACGAGAGGAGGTCCGCCCCGAGCGCGCGCGTGTTGAAGAACATGCGGCGGCTGCCGTCGACGAACCGCGTGATCTCCGGCGCGAAGCCGTCCACGCCCCACTCGCCCTCGTGCGCCCACTCCGTGCCGCCGTTCGTCGAGCGGCTCCACTGCAGCCCGAACGAGGCCATGATGCACTGGTCGCCCTCGCTGCACGACACGCTCGGATCCGCGAAGGGGCCCCGGAACAGCGCCCCCTCCTGGGTCCAGTGCACGAGGTCCGGGGAGGACGCCCAGTAGACCTCGTGCTCCTCGGGGTACTCCCACGTGGCGCCGGTCAGGTACTCCGCCGCGGTCATGCCGACGTAGTACATGCGCCAGGTGCCGTCGGGCTGGCGGACCACGTCGGGGTCGACCACCATGCCGCGCACGACCCCGATGACCTCGAATTCCTCGACCTTGGTGAAGGTCCGCCCGTCGTCGCTGACCGCCAGCGAGAGCGCCCCGAGGCCGGGCACGCCGTGCGTCTGCATCCACGTCGAGCCTTCCCGGGCGAGCTCCACGGCGTGATCGTAGCGCCCGTCGACGTGGTAGAGCCAGTAGCGCCCGTCGTGCAGCACGATCTCGGGGACCGCGGCGGTCTCGACCACCACGCCGTCGAGCGGCGTGAAGAGGACGGCGTCCTCGGACCACGCCATCCGCACGTCCTGCTTCCAGGGCCCGGAGGCCGCCGTCCGCGCGTCCACGAACTCGGTGAAGGCGTCGATGTCGCAGGCGTCGGCCTCGCCGTCGATCACGTGGTGGAAGACCTCCACCAGGTCGACGTCGGCGATCGTGCAGGGCTCGTCGTCGGGATCGGGCTCGACGCCGGGGGGATCCCCGGTACAGGCGAGGAGCAGCGCGAGGAGAGCCGTTTGCACGCCACGGTGTAGCACCGGCACGGCGCGATCGCGACCGCTGACGACGCCCTGCTCGGAAGGGTGGCGCGCGTTACCTCGCCGCCGATGCCTGCGCCCAACGCCCGCCTGCTCGATGCCGCCCTCACCGCGCTCGTGGCGGTGCTGGCCGTCGCGATCGTGGGGGCCGGTGCCTGGGCGGAGCCCGGGCGCGCCTTGTTCGGGGACTGGGAGCACCCGGACATGCTCTCCAACCACTGGGTGTACGCCTGGGTGGCGGACCAGCTCGCGACGGGCGGGTCCCTCCTCCAGAACGACGCCTACTACGTGCCCGTGGGCGACGCCCCCTTCCTCGCCGGCAACGCGTCGGGCGCGCTCCTCTCGGCGCCGTTCGCGTGGGCGCTCGGCACGCCGTTCGGCCTCAACGTCTACCTCTTCCTCGTGCTCGTCCTCAACGTCGTGGCCGGGGCCTTCCTCGCGCGCGCCGCCGGCGCCGGGACACGCGCCGCGATCGTCGCCGGCGTCGGCTTCGGCGTGTGCCCGTTCGTCCTCACCGAGCTCTCCGCCGCCCGCCTCGCGCAGGTGCCCGTCTGGGAGATGGCCGCGGGGCTCGGGCTCTGGATCGGCGCCCTGGAGCGGGCCTCCTGGCGGCGCGCCCTCGCCGCGGGGGCGCTCATCGGGCTCGCCGGGGTCGAGTACTTCTACTACGGGCTCTTCGCCGGCTACGCCGCCGGGCTCCTGACGCTGTTCTCGCCGCGCCGGAGCCTCCCGGTGATCGCGGCCGGCGCCGGCGCCGCCGTCGTGACCGTCGGCCCGCTCCTGGTCCTCTTCGTGCGCGGCTGGAGCGCGGTCGTCGGGGCCTCCGAGGCCGCCGAGAGCTTCCCCCACCCCTTCTCGCTCCAGGCCTCGCTCCCGTGGAGCTGGCCCGTGTGGTCCGACGTGCCGACGATGGTGCCCGCGTACGTCTCGTGGGTGCTGCTCGGGTTCGCGGGCGCGGAGGTGTGGCGGCGCCGCGTGCTGGTCCGTCGCGACCCCTCCGCCGCGGCGGAGGCCGACCCCCACGGCTGGACCGTCCCCGCCTTCGTCGCCACCGCGATCCTCGGCTGGGCGCTCTCGCTGGGCCCCTACCTCGCGACCCTCCACGGCCCCGCCGAGCAGAGCCACCTCCCCTACCAGTGGATCTACGGCCTCCACCCGGCGCTCCAACGCTTCTGGTGGCCCTACCGCCACGCGATCCTCGTCTCGCTCGCCGTGGCCGTGCTCGCCGCCCGGGGCCTCGGCCGCGTCCTCGATCGCCTCCCGCCCCGCGCCGCCCTCGTCACCCTCGGCCTCGTGCTGCTCGCCGTGCCGCTCGAGCTCCGCGCGCGCGGCGCCCCCATCCTCGCCGCGACCTCCCGCCTCGCCGATCCGCTCCCCGACGCCATCGTGGCGATGCAGGCCCTCCCCGACGGCGTCGTGCTCGACCTCCCCGCCGCTCCCGAGCTCCGCATCGCGCAGCAGCACCTCACGCTCCAGGCGCTCCACGGCCACCGCCTCCTCGACGGCCACGCCATGTGGGTCGACCGCGTGCGCCCTTCCGCGTGGGACACCGAGCTCGCCGCCTCCTCCTTCCTCACCGAGCTCGCCCGCTTCGAGCGCGGCCAGCCCATCGACGAGGATCCCGCGCGCGTCGACCGCTTCGTCTACGACGTGGCCGACATCGAGCGCCTCACGACCGCGGGCGTGCGCTGGATCGTCGTGTGGGACGAGATGTTCGCCGACGATATCGACGCCCTCCCCGACCACCTCCGCACGCTCCTCTCCACGGTCCTCGGCGCCCCGGTCATCGACGGCGAGACCCTCACCGTCTACGATCTGCGCGGCCACCGCGAGGACGGCGACGTCCCCGCCCCCGACTGGGACTGGCCGAGTGGCCTCGCGACCGGCGACGGATCCAGCCGCATGACCGACGATCTGCCCGCCTCCATCCTGGTCGAGCACGGGGTCAAGCGATGAACAGCCGTCTCGCCCCGCACCTCGCGCCGCTCGCGCTCTTCGCGGCGGTCGCCGTGCTCGTGACCTGGCCCGCGGTGCTGCACCTCGGCAGCGCGATCCCCGGCGCCGCCACGTCGGACGCCTACGATCACTACTGGGGCTACTGGTGGTGGGGCGCTTCGCTCGCGGACGGGCGGCTGCCGCTGCGCACCGACCTCTCCCACTGGCCCGCCGGCGGGCTCCTCTGGTTCGTCGACCCCGTCGGCGCCGTGCTCTCCCTCCCCTTCCAGCTCTTCGGCGGCCCCGCCGTCGGCTACACGTTCGCGGTGCTGCTCCAGCTCTGGGGCGGGATGGCCGCGGCGTACGCGTTGGCGTGGGCGGAGCTGCGGGGCTCGGGAACCGCCACCGAGGCCCCCGCAAACCGTGGCGCCGCCGTGCTCGCCGGCATCGTCTTCGGCGCGAGCCCCTACGCCCTCTCGCTCGTCTACAGCGGCACCGTCGAGTACCTCGCGCTGGCGCCGCTCCCGCTCTTCTGGCTGTTCCTGCGCCGCGCGTTGTCGGGCGGCCACCGGCGCGATGCCCTGCTCGCCGCCGGCTGCTGGGCCTGGGCCACGCTCGGCAACTTCTACTACTCCGCGTTCTGCGGCCTCCTCTTCGGCGTGGCGCTCCTCGCCGAGCGCCTCCGCCGTCCCGACGAACGTCCCGCCGACATGGCGCTCTTGGAGCGCGCCGCGACCGTGCTCCTCGCGTTCGGCGTGCTCGCCGCGCCCGTGCTCGCCGTGGCCGGGTGGACCCTCGGCTCGCCCGACGCCGTCGTCGCCTCCGAGTCCGCGCCCGGTTGGAGCTACCGGAGCCTCCCCGCGACCGACCTCGCGACCTTCGTGCACCCCGGCGACTACTACTTCCCCGACAACCGGAAGATGGGGAACCACGGCATCATCCACGTCAACTACCTCGGCTGGATCGCGATCCTGCTCGCGACGATCGGGGCCTGGCGCTGGCGCCCGCTGCGGCTCCCGCTGGTGCTCGTGCTGATCCTGGCGCTCGGCCCGACGCTCGTGGTCAACCAGTCCCCGATCCGCATCGGCGGCACACAGATCCCCCTCCCCGACACCCTGCTCTACCTGCCGGGCTCGCCGTTCCGGTTCGTCCACCACCCCTACCGGCTCGTCGTGTTGCCAATGTTGCTCGGAGCGGTCGCGGCCGCCCACGCCCTGCGCAACCATCCTCGCCTCGCCCTCGCCCTCGCCGCCGGCGTGCTCGTCGAGACCCTCACCGTCTCCCCCGCCGTGTGGCCCCTCCCCCTGGCCGACGTGACCGCCCCCGACGTGTACCGCACCCTCCACGACGACGACACCGTCGAGGCCGTCTGGGACTTCCCGCCCAACCACCACGCCGCCAACCGCCGCTACCAGGCGCTCGCGGTCGTGCACGGGAAGCGCATCCCCTACGGCGTGAACCAGTTCCTGCCGAAACAATTCGCGAGCAACCACCTCGTGCGGACGCTCATGGAGTGCCTGCGCAAGCCCGCGGTCGCGACGATCGCGCGCGAGGGCGGCCGCCCGCTCGACGCCTTCCTCCAGCGCCCGACCACGAGCAAGGTGCCCGCGGGCCGCACCGCGCTGCTCGGCTGGGGCTACGACGTGATCGCGGTGCACACGGACCTCCTCCAGAAGAGCGAGGCCACCTGCATCGACGGGGCGCTCGGCGGGGGGGCCACGCGGGACGGCGCGGTGGCGATCTACCGGCTCGGGACCGAGGTCGCGGCGGAGGAGTAGGGCGAGTGGGCGCCCCCGCCCCCGAGCGGGCGGGCGGCCTCCTCCGGGGTCGGCGCGAGCGCCTCCGTCCGGTCGTGTCGCCTCCCGGCGCCCCGACCGGGACCGGCCCGCCCGAGCGCGGGCCGCCCTCCGTCCGCCTGGCGCGCGTGCTCCACGGGCACCTACCGTTGGGAGAGCACGTAGAAGCCCGACCCGGCCACGCCCCCCCAGCTCGATCCCGGCAGGTCCAGGAAGTCCACGACGTAGTCGTGGGGGTCCGCGAGGGTCGCGACCTCGGTGAACTCGGTCAGCGACTCGGAGGTGTACACCGTGGGGCCGCTGGACACGAGGTAGCCGGGGTTCATGGGGATCCCCGTCGTGAACGGCGCCACGCTGACCGCCACTTCCGGGACGGGATCCGTGCGGAGTCGACCGAGGTACACCGGCGGCGTCGCCTCCAGGCTGATCACCGAGCGGTCCTGCGCCATGATGTAGGACAAGCCCGCGAGCAGGCACACGGGGTGCGGCGCAGTCGCGGGGAACTCCCGGCGATAGGAAGACTCGATCACGTACCCGCCTTCGCGCTGCATCACCCCGACGCGCTCGGGCTCGGTGGGCGCGGGCGCCCGGGCGTCGAGGACCTCGCGGGGGTGGGTGCAGGGGAGGATCTGCCAGGTGTTCTCGTAGTGCGCGGCCGCGACCTCGCCGTTCGTGTCGATCCGCCACGTGGCGCCGCCCCACTCGCCGCGGTTGGTGCCGAACCACAAGGCGCCGTCGGGCGCGGACCACCACGTCGAGCCGGTGTCCGGCAGGTTCGCGCGGACCCGCCCCGTCACGTCGGTGAGGACGGCCGGGATCGGCTGGCTCCAGTCGTCGGAGAGGGTGTCCCGCGAGACGACCGACAGGATCCCCCCGAAGTCCCCCACCCACGTCGGCAACCGGCGGGCCTTCCCGAGGGGGAGGAGGCGCCCCTCGGAGAGCCGCCACACCGCGCCCTCGCGCTCCACGAACACAGCCTCGGCGTCGTAGGTGCCGAGCACGCCCTCGTTCGCGACGATCCCGGGCGACACGACCCCGGCGGCGTCGCGGGTGTAGAGCATCCACTGGTCCGGGCGCTCGAACTGGTACGTGAGGAACGTGGTCTCGTCGCCGAGCTGGGCCACGGAGCGGATGGAGCCGGGGACCTCCATCTTCTCGAGGTGCCAGCGGGCCGGCTCGCCCGAGCACGCCGCGAGGAAGAGGAGCATGGGGCAGCTTAGCCGGCGTCGGTGCCGGCCCCCGGGCCCCGTTGGCCTACTTCCCCACCCCGTCCGGGCACGGAGAGCCGTCCTCCCACGGCGCGTAGATCGCGGTGGCCTCGTCCTCGTAGACCGGCGCTCCGAGCAGCTCGGTCATCGTGCGGCGCACCCAGCGCGCGCGGCCCTCGAGGTTGGTGCCGACGCGCGCGTCCCGATCGCCCACGTCCACGTAGGCGCGCTTGTCGAGCACGACCCACTTGTAGCCCATGGCGTTGAGCGCCGCGCGATCCTCGGCCTCGTAGACCGGGGCGTCGGCGCCCGTCGCCGCCTGGTCGAGGAGCACCGCCACGAACCCGTTGTCCTTCTGGAACGCCACCTGCTCGCCCGGCGCGAAGACCACGTTGTCCTCGACCATCCCGCCGAAGAGCGGGCGGCCGTGGAGGGTCTGGTAGTAGAGGTGGGCCTGGGTGTGCGCGTAGGGCAGCTCGACGATCGCGCCGGGGGCCTCCGCGGAGGCCTCTGACTCGGCGAGGCAGCGGTAGCCGGCGGGGATGCCGGCGTCCCACGAGGCCATCGGGCCGAGCTCGGCTGCGCGCAGGTCGAGCACCCACCACGCGCCCGCGGCGAGGGCGGCGAACGGCGCGAGGCGGCCCATGCGGTGGAGGGCGAACCCGAGGAGGATCGCGAGGCCGATCTGGCCGAGCACCAGCGCGCGCGAGGGCCACCATAGGCGCTGGAAGATCGACGTTGCCTTCACGAGCAGCAGGTAGAGCACGTTGGGGAAGCCGACGACCGAGGGGCCGGTCGCCACGACGAGCGACACCGCCACGAGGACGAGCGCCGCCCGCCGGATTCGCGGTGGCGCGAGCACCGCCCCGAGGACCAGGAAGAGGACCTGGATCGGGAACACGTTCGTGTCCTCGCGCAGCCAGGCCATGCCGCCGTCGTTCTTGATCGCGTAGAAGCCCGACCCGAGCGCGACGGGGTCGAAGACGTAGAGCCCGATGTCCACGCCCTCGGCGGTGGTGGGCGACCAGCTCGTGAGCGACCACTTGCTCACGTCGAGGAGCCCCGGGACCTCGTCGGCGCCGAGCATGGGGAGCGCGAACGGCGCCACGAGCGCCACCGCGACGAGGCCGGCGCCGGAGTGGCGGAGAAGCGTGCGCGTGCGCTCCGGCCCCGTCGCGACGCGGAGGAGCGCGATCAGCGCGGCGGCCATGCCCGCGAAGAGCGCGTTGTACCAGTAGGTCAGGCCCGCGAGCGCGAGCCAGAGGCCGGCGCGGGCGGGGAGCCACGCTCGACGGTCGGTGTCGAGGGAGAGGTAGTCCGCGAAGAAGAGGAGCAGGAACGCGAGGAGCGCCTGGGTGGGGCGCCCGTCGCGCAGCTCGTGGAGCACCCACGGGTTGAACGCGAAGAAGACGCCCGCGAGCGTCGCGGCCTCGGCCCGGGCCCCGAGGCGGAGGAGGAGCGTGCGCATCGCGAGCAGGTTCGTCGCCACGATCGCGAGGACGAACAGGTTGTAGCCGGCGACGGGCCCGAGGAGCCAACGGACCGGCCAGGCGAACAGCCCGTCCAGCACGTTGCCGCCCGTGTGCAGGTAGATGTCCTTCCCCCACGGGTAGAAGAACAGGTTGGAATGCCCGAAGCCCTCGCCGGCGCCGACCTGGCGGCCGACGAACCAGTAGAACCACTGGGTGCCCCAGGCATCCACGTATTCCCGGCCGAGGAAGCGGGTCGTTCCCTCCCACATCCCCTTGCCGAACACGACGAGGAGGAGCCCGAGCGCGAGCAGGACGGGCAAGGCGCGGCGCAGGCGTTCCATCGGGCGCCTGCTATCGCCGTTCGGGGCGGGGGGCGTCAAGGGCCCCGGCGTCCGGCGCTGCCTCCGGGGAAACCGGGTGTGCCCCCGGGCCGAACCCCGGTTAGACGCGGGGCCCCATGCCCGCTTCGTGCGCTATCGACTTCGGCACCTCGAACACCACGGTCGCCCTCTGCCAGCACGGGGAGGTCCGGCAGCTCGCCATCGACCCCGCGTCGCCCGAGCCGGAGCGGATGCCGACCCTCCTCTACTTCCCGCCCGAGGGCCCCGCCGTCTACGGCGCGGGCGCGGTCGACGCGTGGCTGGCCGAGGAGCGGCAAGGCCGCCTCATCCAGTCCATCAAGCGGTACCTCCCCTCCTCGGGTTTTGAAGGCACGCTCGTCGGCGGCACGGTGATGGGCATCGAGGCCCTCATCGGCGGCTTCCTCGCGGCCTGCAAGCACCAGGTGGACCTCGCGGCGGGCGAGAACGTCACGCGCGTGATCCTGGGCCGCCCCGCGCAATTCGGCACCACGCCGGACCGCGACAAGCTCGCGCAGGACCGCCTCTGGACCGCCGCGCGCCGCGCCGGCTTCCGCGACATCGGGTTCCAGGTCGAGCCCGTCGCGGCCGCGCGCTCGTTCGAGCGCTCCCTGGATCGCGACGTCCTCTGCCTCGTCGGTGACCTCGGCGGCGGCACGAGCGACTTCACCGTCATCAAGCTTGGCCCCGGTCGCATCGGCACGGACCGCAGTGGGGACGTCCTCGGTGTCGCCGGCGTCGACATCGCGGGCAACGACTTCGACGCCCGCATCGTCTACAAGAAGGTCGCGCCCTACCTCGGCCTCTTCGCGAAGTACAAGCTGGAGGACCGCTGGGTGGAGGTCCCCACCACGCTCCACCACGCCGTCACCCGCTGGCACTCGCTCTGCCACGCGAAGACCGACAAGAACCTCCGCCTGCTCGAGCGCATGCTCCGGTTCGGGGACGACAAGCCGGCGCTCGCGCGCTTGCAGGAGATGGTGGTCGACGATCACGGCTTCCACCTGTTCCGTGCCGTCGAGGCGACCAAGGTGGCCCTGTCCGACCAGCTCGACACCACGCTGTCGTTCCACGCCGGCTCCATCGCGCTCGACGCGCCGATGAGCCGCGACGAGCTCGACGCCGCCCTCGCCCTCGACATCCGCGAGCTGGAGAAGGTGCTCGACGGCCTGCTCGGGCGGCTGGAGCTCCGCCCCGACGACATCGACGTCGTCTTCCTCACCGGCGGCACCTCGCGCACCCTCCGCGTCCAGCGGATGTTCGAGGAGCGGTTCCCCAGCCGCGTCGTGAGCCGGGACGTGTTCACGTCCATCGGCTACGGGCTCGGGATCGAAGCGGCGGAGCGGTACGCGTCGTAGCGCACCGTCGGGCGCGCCCGCGGCCTGGTGTCCGTGCCCTGGGCCGCGACAGCGGCCGGGCGCAACGCGCCCCCTCGAAGGCTCTCGCGCCCTGGCGAGAGACTCCGGGGCAGCGGCACTAGTAGATGTTCTCGTCCCCCGCGCGCAGCACGGCCGCCTCGGAGTCGGTGGCCGTGTACTGGCACAGCGCGCCGTCGCCGTCGACATCCCCGTGGCCGTACACGGTGAACTCGGTGACGGCGTCATCGACCGAGTAGCTGCCCCGGAGCGGGCCGTCGGGGTGCCATCCCAGGCTCTGCCAGCCGCTGCCCGAGGTCTCGAAGTCGCGGAGGTCCTTGCCGGGCGTGGAGCTCGGGTTGTACGAGACGGCGACGTACGAGTCCATCGTCGCCTCGTAGATGAGCTCGGTCAGCCAGATCCCACTGACGTTCGCCGGAAGCTCCGCGCGCTTCGCCCGGAACTGCATCGTCTGGAAGTTGGGCACCGCGATGGCCGCGAGGATGCCGATGATCGCGACGACGATCATCAGCTCGAGGAGACTGAACCCGCGTCTGTACATGCCCTTACTTTACCGGAAGCCGGAGTGGAGCCGTACGCAGGCCCCTTACCTGGACCTTAATATTCCGACCCGCCCGACCGCGCAGGGCCCCCGCACGACCGGTGGCGGCCCCCCGACGGGCCCCGTGGCGGCGGGCCGCTCGCGCCGCCAACCGCCAGAATCCCCAAGCCAGGCTGGCCGCCCCCTTGCCCCGCTCCCCCTGGGCCCCACCTCTCCGGGGCACCCGGGCTCCTCGTGTTCGCCTCGTCCCTCGCCGTGGTCCTGCTCACGCTCGCCGCCCTCCTGGGCGCGATCGTCGCGTTCGCCTGGGCCTGGCGCAAGGGGCACTTCCACGTCGACGCCCGCGCGGCCACCCTGCCCTTCGACGACCACGACCAGCGAGTGGCTCGCCCGTGGGAGACCCCCTCCCAGGCCCGCGAGCGGGTGCAGGCGCACGGCCCCCCGCTCCCGCCCGGCCCCGGGGAGTGGGGCGGCGCATGACGCCCCCCGAGAGCCCGCCCGCCGGCACCGCCGAGCGCAGCGCCCTCGACTTCGCCGGCCGCGAGCCCGCCCTCCTCTGCTTCGTCACCGCCGTCTTCTGGCTGCTCGTGGGCTCGATCTTCGGCGACCTCGCGAGCCTCAAGTTCCAGTTCCCCGACTGGCTCGCCGACTCCGGCGCGCTCACGTTCGGCCGCCTGCGCACCGCCCACCTCAACGCGATGATCTACGGTTGGTCGTCGCTCGCGATGTTGGGTGTGTCGTGCTGGTTGATCCCGCGCCTCGTGCGGCAGCCGCTCGCGTGGCCGCGCCTCGCCGTGGGCGGCGCGATGATCTGGAACATCGGCCTCCTAAGCGGTGTGCCGGGGCTCCTCGCGGGCGCCACCGACGGGCTGGAGTGGCTGGAGCTCGACTGGCGCTTCTCCGATCCCTGGCTGGTGCTGGGCGGAGCCATGGTCGGCGGCGCGCTGCTGCGCACGGTGCTCGGCTCCAAGGTGGAGCACCTCTACGTGTCCGTCTGGTACACCGCGGCCGCGTTCGTCTGGTTCCCCATCCTCTTCGTCATCGGGAACCTCCGGGTGTACACCGGGGTCGAGTCGGCGGCGGTGAATTGGTTCTACGGACACAACGCGCTCGGCTTCTGGCTCACCGCCATCAACCTCGGCGCCATCTACTACCTCCTCCCCAAGGTGCTGGGGCGCCCCATCCACTCCTACCAGCTCTCCCTGGTCGGCTTCTGGGCGTTCGCGTTCTTCTACTCGCTCAACGGCATGCACCACCTCGTCGGCGGGCCCATCCCGACGTGGATGATCACCACGTCCATCGTCGCGAGCGGGATGATGGTCATCCCCGTCGGGGCGGTCGCGGTGAACCACCACATGACGATGGTGGGCCGCTTCGGCGCGCTCCGCTACTCCCCGACCCTCCGCTTCGTCGTGCTCGGCGCCATCTCGTACACCGCCGTCTCGCTCCAGGGAATCTTCACGGCGTTCGTCGAGGTGAACCGCGTCACCCACTTCACCCAGTGGACGATCGCGCACTCCCACGTCGGGGTCTACGCGTTCGTGACCCTGACGTTGTTCGGGTCGATCTACTACATCCTCCCCCGCCTCGTGGAGCGCGAGTGGCCGAGCGCGTCGCTCATCCGCTGGCACTTCTGGCTCTCGCTCGGCGGCATCGCCGCCTACGTGCTCGCCCTGATCGTGGGCGGAGTGCTGCAGGGCATGGCGCTCCTCGATCCGGCGCGGCCCTTCGAGGAGTCCGTCACCGTCACCCTCCCGTGGCTCGCCGTGCGCACCGTGGCAGGGCTCGTGCTCACCGCCGGGCACCTCGTGTTCGCGTGGCACATCGCCCTCATGCTGTCGCGCCACCTGCGGCGCGAGCGCCGGCTCCCTCCGTGGCACGAGGCGCAGCCGCGTCTCTACGAGGAGTCCGGGTGAACCTCCGCGTCTGGCTCCTGCTCCTCGGCGCCGTCGCCATCATGTCCTTCGCGGCCATGGTGCTGGTCGTCGTGCCCGCCGCCCTGCTCACCGAGGTGAAGCCCAGCCCGGGCCTGGAGCCCTACACCGCCAGCGAGGCCTCGGGGCGGGGCGTCTACATCCGGGAGGGGTGCATGTACTGCCACAGCCAGCAGGTTCGTGACACGACAATCACGACCGACGAAGCGCGCGGCTGGGGCCGGCCGAGCGTCCCCGGCGACTATGTCTACGACGCGCCGCACCAGCTCGGCACCATGCGCACCGGCCCTGACCTGATGAACGTCGGCGCCCGCCTCCCGGATCGGCGCTGGCAGTTGCTACACCTCTACCAACCGCGGGCGGTGGTGCCCTGGTCGATCATGCCGTCGTTCCCCTACCTCTTCGAGGTGAAGGCGCAGGCGGGCCCCGACGACGAGGTGGTCACCGTGCCGCCGGCCTGGGCGCCCGAATCCGGCGTGGTCGTCGCCGGGCCCGAAGCCGTGGCGCTCGTGGACTACCTGCTCTCGCTCGACCACACCCAACCGCTGGCCCCGACGGAGGCGACTCCACGTGCCCGCTGAACCACCGAACCCGCCGGTTCCACCGGAGAGCGGCGCGCCGGAGCCCGGCGAGGCCGTCGGTGTCGAGGTGGAGGCGCTCCACCGGGCGATCGCGCGCGAGCCGCCGGAGCCCATCGAGGGCCGGGAGCCGGCGCCGTGGTGGTTGTGGGCGGCGGCGGCGACGGCGCTCTTCTGGGGCGGCTGGTACCTCGGCCGCCACGGCGGGACGTTCGGGGTGGAGTCCCACCTCGGCTACGCACCGGACGAGGAGGCCGCGGCGCCCGGCGCCCCCCCGACCGGCGCGGGCCCCACCGCGGCCGCCCCGCTCTCCGGCGCGGACATCTACACCCAACGCTGCGCATCCTGTCACCAGGCCGGTGGCGAGGGCCTGCCCGGTGTGTTCCCGCCCCTGGTCGGCTCCGAGTGGGTCGCCGGCGACCCCGCCATCCTCGTCCGCATCGTGCTCGACGGCCTCGGTGGGCCGATCACCGTCGGGGGGCAGCCCTACGACGGGGTCATGCCCCCGTGGCGCGATCAGCTCGACGACGCCGCGATCGCCGCGGTGCTCACCCACGAGCGCACCCACGCCGGGGTGGACGCCCCGCCGGTCGACCCCGCGCTGGTGACCGAGCTGCGTGCCGCCGGTGCCCGCGCCACCCCCTGGACCGCGGCCGAGCTGGAGGCGCTCCCATGAGCCGGGTCACCGTCTCCGCCCTGTTCCACGACCCCGTGGCCGTCGAGGACGCCATCTACCGCCTCGAGCTCGCGGGCGTGCCGCGGGACCGCATCGAGGTCATCGTCTCGCCCGCCGGGGCGCGCCGGTGGTTTCACGGTCGGGCGCGGTCGGGGCGGCGGCAGGCGCTGACCGGCGCCGGCGTCGGCGCGGTCGTGGGGCTCCTCGTCGGCGGGGCCATCGGGCTGGCCGTCGTGGCGCTCCCGGGCCGGAACCCGCCCTCGATCGTGCTCTGGGCGCAGCTCCTCGGCCCCAACGCGGGCTCCCTCGCGGGGGCGCTGATCGGCGCGGCGGTGGGATGGTTCGTGCCGGAGCGCCCGCGCCCCGTGTGGCGGCGCGTGGTCGGCCAGGAGGAGATCCTGGTGGCGGTGGAGGGGTGTGCCCCCACCGAGGTGCCGGCGGCGCAAGCCGCGTTGGTCGCGGCGGGCGGGGCCGAGCCGGCGGTCGAGGCCTGATCCAAGCGGCCGCGTCCGAGGTCCAGTTTCACGGCGGTCGGGTTCACGGCGTCGGGAGCCGGCCGAGGAGCGCTCCGAGCAGGATGACGACCGCGACGCCGTAGAGCTCCGCCACGAGCGCCCCCTCCACGGCGGTCCCCGCCTCGGCGACAGGTGCTTGCTCCAAGAGCTTCGCCCGCTCCGGCCGCATCGCCCGCCACGTCCGCGCCGCGCACACCGCCACCGCCGCGACCGCGACGCCCTTCATCCCCAGCGCGCCGATCCACGCGACCCCGGGGAGGAGGTCCCCGGCGGCGATCCGCCCCGCGCCGGCCTCGAGGACCTGCACGGCGCGCAGCCCTCCGGTCGCCACGAGCACCACGACGCACCCGACGGCGACCGGCCGGAACCGGGCCCGCGCCGCCGCCCCGCCGACCGTCGCCATCCCGATCCCCCCGAGCCAGAGCACCGCGGCCGCCACGTGCAGCGTCGTCCACCCGACCGCCGCGCTCCACGTCCCCTCCGTCGCGGCGTGCCCCAGCCGCGCGAGGCCCCACGCCGCGCCGAGTGCCGCGCCGAACGCCGCGAGGAGGCCCCACCGGGCAGGCGCCGGGGTCGCGAGCGCCGGGGCCGGAGGCGCCGGGGCCGGAGGCGCCAGGGTCGGGAGCACCAGGGTCGGGAGCACCAGGGTCCCGAGCGCGCCGCCGGCGTAGATGCCGAGGCTCGCCCCGTAGAACGTCCCCGACAACAACGTCGTGACCGCACGCACGACCGGACCCTCCACGACCGCCGCCCCCGCGATCAGGTGGAGCATCGCCCCCACGAGGAGCAGCACGCCGCCCGCCCGACGCAGCCCCGCGATCCCCGCCCGCTCCCCGGTCACCAGCGCCCACGCCCCGGGCGCCGTCACCGCCGCGAGCCCGAACACGGACGCCGCGTGCGCCAGCGCCCCGTCCAGGACGTGCTCCACGGGCTACTCCACGACGAAGCGGACCACGCCCGTGATCGCGTGCCCGTCACGCGAGACCGTCCGCCACGTGATCCGGTACGCGCCGGCCGCGAGGGTGGGCAGCGCCGCGACGAGCCGCCGGGGATCGGCGTCCGCGACACGCTCGAGCACCACGTCCGGGGCGCCGTGCAGCACGAGGCTGCCCAGCGCGGGCTCCACCTCGCCGTCGAACGTCAGCGCCACCGTCGCCGGGCGCGCCGCGAGCACCGCGCCGTCCGCGGGCACGCTCTCGATCAGCCGGGCGTGCGCGAGCGCGCACGGCGCCAGGAGCCACCACAGGAGCACGGCCAGCACGGCGCGGAAGGGCATGTCGAGAAGCTAGGCACGCGTGCGGTGACGCCATCCGCTCGCATGCGAAACCTTCCCATGAAGATGACTACGATTATTTCTTTCACGCGAGCCATTCCGAAGCCTCGACAAGGCGGAGGGCGCACGTAAAGAGGGGCGCGTCTTCAGGAGACCCCATGCCCGAGTCCACGCCCCTCCGCGACTTCCTCGAGATCCCCTACGACAAGCTGGAGGAGCTCAACCTCGCGGCCAAGAAGCAGCGGACCGACCGCGTACCGGCCGACAAGGTGCGCGAGGAGCGGGTGCGCTACCTCTCCGACGAGAAGCGGATCAAGGCCGTCACCGTGTGCTTCACCGACCTCGAGGGCCGGCTGCACATGCTCGACTACGACAAGAAGTTCCTGTTGAAGTCCGCCGACAACCTCACGTTCGACGGGTCGTCCATCCGTGGCTTCTCCGCGCAGCACGAGAGCGACCTTCGCCTCGAGATCGATTGGGCCTCGTTCTATTGGCTCCCGAGTGACGTGTTCGGCCCCGGCAAGGTGCTCGTCTTCGGCGAGGTGCTCGGTCGCGACGGCACGCCCTACGCCGCGGACATGCGCGCCCAGCTCCGCCGTTACACCGACCAGATGTTCGCCAAGGACGGCACGGTGTGTCACGCCGCGAACGAGGTCGAAGGCTTCCTCTTCAAGGGCAAGGACGCCGAGCGCCACTTCCACGAGACCGGCAAGTTCGAGTTCCTCTCCACCGGCGGCTACTACCACTCGCTCCCGGGCGACCCCCTCCGCAAGTTCATCGACGCCGCCGCCGAAGTGCAGCGCGCCATGGGCTTCCAGAACGAGAAGGACCACCCCGAGGTGGCGCCCTCCCAGTTCGAGATGAACTACACCTACACCGACGCCCTCATCGCGTCCGACCAGATCCAGCTCTACAAGCTGCTCTGCCGCCAGGTGGCCGCCCAGCACGATTGCACCGCCAGCTTCCTCCCCAAGCCGGTGGCGGGCATCAACGGCAGCGGCATGCACACCAACATGTCGATCTCGCGCGGTGGCAAGAACCTGTTCTGGGACAAGGACGGCAAGGACAACCTCTCCGCCCTCGGTTGGGACTTCGTCGATCGCATCCTCAACAACGCGAACGACCTCTGCCTCATCCTCAACCCGAGCGTGAACGCCTACCGCCGCTTGGATCCGCACTTCGAGGCGCCCAACCAGATCAAGGCCTCCGCGAACAACCGCGGCGCCATGGTCCGCATCCCGTTCGGCAACGAGCGCAGCACGCGCGTCGAGGTGCGCTCCGTCGCCCCCGACACCAACCCGTACATGGTCATCTACACCCTCCTCCGCACCGGCTTGGAAGGGCCCGTCGGCAAGGGCGATGACACGCGTCGCGAGCGCACCCGCTTCCTCCCCAGCAACATCCAGGACGCCCTCCGGGTCTTCAAGGCCAGCCGCTACATCCCCGAGCTCCTGGGTGAGTCCGCGGCGGAGCGCTACGCCGAGCTGAAGCTCGCGCAGGCGGAGCGCTGCCCGAAGGCGCTCGGCACGCTCGTGAAGACCGCCGAGGTGCAGTTCCACCACGAGGTGACGAACCAGTACCTCTGGAGCCAGTTCTAGGCTCTCGCTTGGGCGCGTCCCCCGCCCCGAGCGGCGGGGGCCGGGCCCCTCTGGGCGCGCTTCGCTTGGTTGGCGCGGGCCGGTCGCCGTAGCCGATCTTCCTGGCGGGTTACCAAACCCGGCAGGAAGACCGGCGTTCCGGAGGCGGCTCCGTTTCGAGTGCCTCCATGTTTGCGCTGGGCGCAAACGTGGAGGCGCGAAGCAAACGGAGCTTCGCCGACCCGATAAAGCCAGACAGGCTGAGCGCCAGCCAGCCTGGCTACCGGGCGCCCGGTCCGCGCCGAACCGGCCGCCCAGGGAGCGGCCGCCCGCCGGGCCCCTCGCGCGGCGTGGGGGGCGTCGACATCTCCGCGCCATGCCAACATCGCGAGTGCGTCGGGATCAGCACCCGTCCTGGCAGTCGCAGCTCTCTTCGCGGTCGGTCATCGTCGGCGTGAACGCCGCGCCAGTGCACGTGCGCGCGCAGGTGTCGGCGGCACACGCGATCGCGCCGGTGCCGCAGGAATTGCTCCCCGAGCACGTGATCGCGCAGTCGCCGACCTCCGCGCAGCTCAGCGCGAGCCCACCGCAGGCTCCCACCCCGCGGCAGTCGGCCGTGCACGGGCCGCCCGTCGGGCACGTGACCGTGGCATCGATGCACGCGCTGCTGCCGCCGCACGACACGGCGAGCGAGCCGCGGAGGCCCCCCACGATTGTCGCGCCGCGACACGACTGGGTGCGGTCACATGTCACCTGGCACGGCCAACCGTCCGGGCAGGTCAACGCCTGGTCGGTGCAGCCGCCCTCGGAATTGCAGGAGATCTCGCAGATCCCGACGCTGCACCCGCCGGTGCACGCCTCGGGGCACCGGCCGCCGCCCGGCGGGGACAGGTCCTCGGGGCACGTGCCGACCGCCGTGTCGCCGGCGGTGTCGGTGCCCGTGTCGGTGTCGGTGTCGGTGTCGGCGTCAGGGTCCGTGTCGGCGTCGGCGTCGGCGTCGGTGTCCGTGTCGGCGTCGGCGTCCGTGTCAGCATCGGTGTCCGTGTCCGCGTCAGCATCGGTGTCCGCGTCCGCCTCCGCGCAGCCCGCGCCCGCGCACGGCTCGTCGCGATCGGTCATCCCCCTCCCGCAGCCGGCCAGCGCGAGCGTCAGGAGCAGGAGGATGGCGAGCCGTGGCACGCCCCATCATACAGTAGCGCAAGGCCGCAGATGTGGGGCCCGGCGCCGTCGACGATCCGATTGTCGCGTCGAGGAGCGGCTGGCGGACGCCCGGTCGAATTCTCCTGCATCGCCGGGCCTGGCATGGAACGTGCAGCCCCGTGCATCCGCGGAGTCCCGATGATCTTCCTGCTGCTTCTCGCGTGCGACTGCTCCCTGGACGCCCCGCTCGTGGGGGGCGGGGTCAACCTGCCCGAGTTTGCCGAACCGGAGGCCACGGACACCAGCGACACCACCGATGTCGCCGAGACGCAAACCACCACCGTGGTCGCGACGGTGCTCGCCCGTGACACGCTGGACAGCGCCGAGACCCCGGAAGCCGGGGGTGCGGGCCGGGGCGTCCAGATGGGCTGGAACGGTCCCTGGATCCACCTGACCTTGGAGACCGACACGGGCTCGCCCGGAGACGCGTGGTTCATCGCGGGGGCGCCGGACCTCGTGGCGGTCGGGGAGGTCGTGACGATGGTGGTCGAGGAGGGCCCGTCTGCCAGCTCCTTCTCGCTAAGCGGCGCCGACGGTGTGCGCCGCCTGTGGGTCGGCCTGGCGCGTGCCGGCGGCTCCGACCCGGCGGCCGCGCTCGAGCCCGGCGCCGGTGTCACCTTCGCGGAGGGCGAGGCGGCGTGCACCGCGTCGGGGCGCTGCCAGGACGAGGCCCGGCGCGACTTCGTGGCAACCGACGGGGACGGCTCGTTCACCCTCCCGTTCGGCGAGCATGTCACACGCGATGAAGGGGTGTTCGTGCACGGCGGGCACCAGGAGCGCAGCAACGTCTCCACGGCGTTCAGTTGCGGGCATCCGTCGCTCCTCGGCGACTACGCCGCCGTCGCAATCGTCGCTGAATCGGCGTTCGCGAGCGACGCGCTCTGGCCGTGAAGGGCGCTTGACCCGTCCCGAACGAACGCGTGACGGGCCGCCGCGCCGGGCAGCCCCTGCCTAACTCCGCGCCGCCCCGGGGCGCCCCGCCACGTGCACCGCGAACCGCCCCCCGGCGTCCGTCCACGTCCGCCACCGTTCCAGGCCGGCGCCGCCCAGCAGGGCGTCGACGTCCTCGAGCCCGTACTTGCGGCTGCTCTCGGTGTGGATGCGCTCGCCCGCCGCGAGGCGCACGGTGAGGCCGAGCGCCGCGATGAACACGGCCTGTTCGCGCGTGCTCTCCAGGTACATGTCCATCCGGGAGCCGGCCCCGTTCCACTCGGCGACGTGCCGCACCGCCCCGAGGTCGAACGTGCCACCCAACTCGCGGTTGATGCGCGCGAGCACGTTCTTGTTGAACGCCGCCGAGACCCCCTCGGGGTCGTCATAGGCGGGCACGAGCACGTCGGGCGACTTGCGCAGATCCGTGCCGAGGACGAGCGCGCCCGTCGGGGTGACACAGGCGCGGACCGCGCGCAGCAGCGACGCGGCCTCGGCGGGCTCCAGGTTGCCGATGGAGCTGCCCAGGAACAGGACGAGGCGGCGGGCGGGGATCGCCGCGAGCGCGGCCAGCGCGGCCTCGTGGTGCTGGAAGCGCGGCGCCACCGTCACCGTCGGGAGGTCGCGGGCGAGGCGCGCGCGCGCCGCGTTCACGGGGGCGGCCGACACGTCGACGGGCACGAAGCGCGTGGCGCCGTCGCGGGCCACCAACACGCGGAGCAGGAGCTGGGACTTGGTCGCGGTCCCCGCGCCGAGCTCGACCACCTCGTCGATCGCCCCGGCAGAGTTGCATGGGCCCGCGGCCTCCACGATCTCGGGCCCGTGCTGCTCCAGCACCGCCCGCTCCGCGCGGGTCAGGTAGTAGCTCGGCAACGTCGTGATGCGCTCGAAGAGCCGGGAGCCCTCGGCGTCGTAGAGGAGCCAGGGCGGGAGCCGCTTGTGGCGTTGCGTCAAGCCCTCGCGCACCACCCGGGCCACCGCCGGATCGATCCCCACGGCGTCCGCGGCGAGCACGCTCACGGGAGATCCCGGGCGAGGCGGAGGCCCGTCACCTGGAACCGGGTGTCCGGATGCCAGAAGTTTCGGTAGGTCGCCCGGATGTGCCCCGGCGGCGTGAGGCAGCTCCCGCCGCGCAGCACGAGCTGGTTCACCATGAACTTGCCATTGTATTCTCCTACGGCGCCGGCGGCGGGTGTGTAGCCCGGGTACGGCGCGTAGGCCGAAGCGGTCCACTCCCAGGCGTCCCCATACAGTTGGGTGAGGCCCGTCCCGGCTGCCGGCAAGGGGCGGAGCGCGTCGGTGTCCCGCAGGTTGCCGACGGTCGGCGCGCCCGAAGCCGCCCGCTCCCACTCCGCTTCGGTCGGCAGGCGCGCCCCGAGGAACCGCGCGAGCGCATCGGCCTCGTAGAAGGACAGGTGCGCGACCGGCTCGTCGTCCCGGGCCTCGCGGAGGCCGTCGAGGCCGAACACCCGCCACGCGCCGTCCTCCACCTTCACGTAGCCGGGCGCGCGCAGGCCGTGGCTGCGCACGAAGTCGAGCCCGTCGGAGAGCCAGAGCGAGGGCGTGTCGTAGCCGCCGGCCTGCACGAAGGCGCGCGCCTCCCCCACCGTCACGAGCCGCGTGGCGAGCGCGTACGGCGCGAGCCACACCCGGTGCCGCGGCCCCTCGTTGTCGAACGCGAACTCCGCGCGCGCGGCGGAGGCCTGCACGGCGGCCCCGATCTCGGCCGGGCCCTCCTCGAACGCCACCCACCCGGGCGGCGCCGGGTCGACCGACGAGGCGCCCCCCTGCGCAGGGAGCCTGGCCGGCCCCCCGCCCGACCGGTACGCCGGCCGCAGCGGGTTCTGCGCGAACGCGTGGAGGATGTCGGTCAGGAGCAACTCCTGGTGCTGCTCCTCGTGCGCGAGGCCCAGCGTCACGAGCGGCGCGATCCGCGCGAGGGTCGCGCCGTCGGCCGTCGTGAGCAGGCGGTCCACGCGCTCGTCCACCCGCGCGCGCCACACGCCCACCTCGGCCGCCGTCGGCCGCGAGAGGAGCCCCCGGTGCGGGCGCGGGTGCCGCGGGCCGAGCGCCTCGTAGTAGGAGTTGAAGAGCACGGCGAACCGGGGGTCGTGCGGGGGCGTCCCGAGGGGCCCGAGCACGAAGGCCTCGAAGAACCACGTGGTGTGGCCGCGATGCCACTTGGTCGGGCTGCAGGACGGCATCGACTGGAGCTGCTGGTCCTCGGGCGAGAGCGGCGCCGCCAGGGCCTCCGTGGCGCTCCGGACCGCGTGGAACCGCGCGCGGAGCGCCTCCCGGTCGGAGGGGGCCGCGCGGCCGGGGGGCGATGCGCGGTCGGGGGGCGCGTCGCGAGCGCCCGGTGAGGGGCGTGCGGGCGCGGGGCGTGCGGGCGGGGCGTGGGTCACCCGCTGAAGGTAGGGCTCCCGCCGCCGGCGGGCGGGTGACCTCCCAAGCCACACCATAAGGTGACAGCGCGCGACACGACGCGACCCTATGAATACAGGAAGCGGCAGGCCCCTCCCCCGGCCCAGCCATCCGGCGGGCGCCGGCGTCCGCGCCGGCGGTCCCGACGCGACGCCCCTGGCGACGCGGCGGACCGAGCGCGGAGCGCGAGCCCAGAGGACGGCGACGGCGGCGTCCTCGCCGCCGGGGGCCCCGGTCTCCTACCGGACTACTCCAGCAGGCTCCGCAGCATCCACGCGGTCTTCTCGTGCACCTGGAGGCGCTGGGTCAACAAGTCCGCCGAGGCCTCGTCCCCCGCCTTGTCGACCACCGGGAACACCGACCGCGCCGTGCGGATCACGGCCTCGTGCCCCTCGACGAGCAACTTCACCATCTCCATGGCCGCGGGCACGCCCGGGCTGTCGGGGATGGAGGTCAACCGCGCGAAGTCCGCGTAGTTGCCCGGCGCGGGGGCCCCGAGGGAGCGGATGCGCTCGGCGACGAGGTCCACGGAGGTCCACATCTCCGTGTACTGCGCCATGAACATGAGGTGGAGCGTGTTGAACATCGGCCCGGTCACGTTCCAGTGGAAGTTGTGCGTCTTCAGGTAGAGCGTGTACGTGTCGGCGAGGAGGCGGGAGAGCCCCTCCACAATCTGCTCGCGCTCCGGTTCCGAGATGCCGATGTCGATCTTCATGGGGGGCTCCTACGAAGGGCCTGAGCTACGCACGCATGCACGATGGTCAACCCGCGAACACGACGGTGCCAACGTGGGGGGCGCGTTGGCAGGGCGCGTTGGCGACAGGCGCGCTCGCCGTTAGGGGCGACGGGTCGCCTGGAACGCTCATGCTCCTCATCGCCCTCGCCGCGTGCACGTTCATCCAGCCGACGGACGGCACCTACCTGGGCGAGGTCGAGGGCTTCACCGCCGACGCCGCGTGCGAGGACGTCTGGGGGGTCGATCTCGCGGGGTTGCAGGCCGCGAACGCGACGGACGTGCGCATCGCGGAGGACGGCGAGAGCATGACGCTCGACGGCGCGGTGGAGTGCACCCTGTTCGACACCGCGTTCAACTGCCTCCAGGCGGACGAGGATCGGGTGCCCGGCGCGCACATCGAGACCCGCGTGACCATCGTGGGCGAGTGGGTGGCGTCGTTCGCGTTCAACTCCGATTGGGAGCTCCTGGCGAGCTGCGACGGAGAGGATTGTGGGGCGCTCGCCGAGAGCTGCGCCATCAACTGGACGTTCGACCCCACGCTCGTGCAGTAGCCGCCCACGGTAGCGTCCAGAGAGCGCTCAGAGCAGCGCCCAGAGTAGCGCCCGACCTTCCCGCCGCGCGGCCGTGCCCGCGGGCCCGGATCGCGCTACCGGGCGCGCCCCCGCCCCGGAGAGCCCCGATGTCCCGCCGCGCCACCATCACCGGAACCGGCATGTACGCCCCCGAGCGCGTCGTGCCGAACGCGTTCTTCGACGCCCGCTACCAGCGTGACATCTCCACGTTCCTACGCGAGCAGCGCAACATCCACGAGCGCCGGTGGATGGCGCCGGAGCAGTGCACCTCCGACCTCGTCGTGCCCGCCGCGCGCGACGCGATGGCGGCCGCGGGGGTCACCGCGGAGGACCTCGATCTCATCGTCGTCTCCACCGATACGCCCGACTACCTCTCCCCGTCGACCGCGTCGGTCGTGTCGTTCAAGCTCGGCGCCACGCGCGCGGGCACGTTCGACATCAACACCGCTTGCGCGGGGTTCGTGACGGCGCTCGACCTCGCCGACAAGTACATCCGCGCGGACGAGCAGTACCAGACCATCCTCGTCGTCGGTGCCTACGCGATGAGCAAGTGGTTGAACCTCGACGACTACAAGATCGCCACGTTGTTCGCCGACGGCGCGGGTGCGGCGGTGGTGCGCGCCACCACGAGCGGGCGCGGGTTCGGGGCGAGCCACTTGTGGACCGCCGGGCAGTACCACGATCACATGGGCATCTACGCGGGCGGCAGCAAGACCCCCCTGGACGCCGGCGTGCTCGCTCGCAACGAGCACCTGCTCGCGTTCCCGAAGCGCATCCCGCCCGAGACCAACGGCATCCATTGGCCGCGCATCGCGGGCATCGTGCTCGATCGCGTCGGGAAGAAGCCCGCCGACGTGACGCATTGGTTCCTCACCCAATTCAACGTCCAATCGATCTACGAGACGCTCGACGCGCTCGGGGTGCCCCGCGCCCGCGCCCACCTCGTGATGGACCGCTACGGCTACACCGGGTCGGCCTCGATCGGCATGTGTGTCGCGGACGCCGTGACCGCGGGCAAGGTGCGGGACGGCGATCTTTGCGTGTTCATCGGCTCGGGCGGCGGCATGAGCATGGCGAGCCTCGTGCTCGAGTGGGGCGCGTAGCAGCGCACGATCAAGTACCATCCGCCCCATGCTCCTCGCGCTCCTGTCCGCTCCGGCGCTGGCAACCCCCGGGTTCGACGTGGAGCGTGGCCTCTACGACGCGCCCTTCGTGCTCACGCTCACTCCCGGCGCGGGGGGCACGCTGCTCTACAGCGTCGACGGCAGCGGGCCCGCCGTCGCCTACACAGCCCCCCTCACGGTCGACGGCACGACGATCGTGCGGGCGGTGGAGGTCGCCGCGGACGGGACCCGGTCGGACGTGGTCACCCACACCTACGTCTCGATGACCGACGTGCTCGCCGACCCCGTGATGGACCCCCTCATCGTGAACGATCCAACGTACGGACCCATCGTCGAGTCGAGCCTGCGCGAGCTGCCGACGATCTCGCTGGTGGTGCCCGGCGGCATGGCGATGAGCGAGCAGGCGGCGTCGCTGGAGTGGATCGACCCCGACGGCGACGACGTGGGGGTCAACTGCGGCGCCTACATCTCGGGTGGCACGAGCTGGGCCTACGCCAAGACCAGCTTCCGCATCCTGTTCCGGGGCGAGTACGGCCCCGGGAAGCTCGATCTCGACATCTACGGCGAGGACGCCACCGGCCTCGCGCCGGCCGACGAGCACGACGCGCTGAGCCTGCGCGGCGGCAACCACGACACCGTCTTCTACCTGGGCGGGCAGGGCCAGCACCTGCGCAACTTCTGGATGGACGAGTCGCAGTTGGAGATGGGCCACGTCGCGCCGCACGGGCGGTTCACGCACGTCTATGTCAACGGGGTCTACAACGGGCTCTACCAGGTGCGCGAGCGCATGAACGCGGCGATGCTCGCCGAGTACCTGGGTGGGGACGAGGACGACTACGAGGCCGTCAACGGGGGCACGGCGTTCGACGGGAGCGGAGCGGCCTGGGCGTCGGCCGTCGCGAGCTCGACCGACTTCGAGACCTTCCGCGAGTGGGTGAACGTCGAGGACTTCCTCGACTACATGGTGCTCAACTTCTACGCGGGCAACGCCTGGGACTGGAGCGCGTACCACAATTGGATCGCGGTGGGGCCCACCGAGCCGGGGCGGGTCGGGTTCCGCTTCCACAGCTCCGACTCCGACATCTGCCTCTACTACGACTACACGGTCAACATCCTCAACAACGGCGGCCCCTCCTACGTCTTCTACTACCTCCTCACGGAGTCGCACCCCGACTTCCGGGTCGCCCTCGCGGATGCCATCCACCGCAACCTCTCGGGGCCCCTCTCGGCGACGGAGGCCGGGGATCGCTACGCCCGCCTCGCCGGGCTCGCGGAGGACGGCGTGGTCGCCGAGTCGGCGCGCTGGGGCTTCGGTTGGTGGGACCGCGACGGCGAGTGGGTGACCGAGCGGGATCGCCTCCTGACGCAATACTTCCCCGTTCGGACCGACGAGCTCTACCGCCAGGTGCGCGCCGCCGGCTGGTACCCGCTCGACGCGCCGACGTTCGACGTCGCCGAGGGGCTCGTCGCGGCGGGGACGACGCTCACCGTCGAGGCGCCGGAGGGCTCGACGGCGGAGCTGTGGGTGTCGCTCGACGGGCAGGATCCGCGGCTCCCGGGGGGCGCCACGTCCGCCGCGGCGCTGGGGCCGGACGGCGCGCGCACGGTCACGCTCGACGCGTCGACGGTCGTGAAGGCGCGGCTGCGGGACGGCGACACGTGGGGGCCCTTGGAGCAGGGCTTCTACGAGGTCGACGCCGCGCCGCCGTTCGTGCTGAACGAGTGGAACGCGGTCGAGACGGGGAAGTCGCTCGGGGGCGACGAGGGGGAGCTCGTCGACGGGGAGGGCGCCGACAGCGCGCTCGGGCGACGGGTCGGCAACGGCGGCGACTGGATCGAGCTGCTCGTGCTGGAGGAGGGCCTGGACCTGCGCGGGTGGACGCTCGCCTTCGCGGACCGCTCCGGGGAGGCCGGCACGCTCACCTTCACCGACGCGCCGGTGCTCGAGGGGCTGCGCGCGGGGACGATCCTGACCATCGCGGAGGACCTCCCCGAGGACGCCGCCTACGATCCCGAGGGCGGGGACTGGCGGTTCCACCTGAAGGCGGGCGCGGCGGGCAGCGGCGTGTACGTGAGCGCCGCGGCGTTCGACGTGACACACCAGGACTGGCAGCTCACCGCCTCGGATCCCGACGGGCACGTGCGCTTCGGGCCGGCCGGCGAGGGCGTGGGGCGGACGAACGCCATCGGGTCGACCGAGGTGGGCTACCTCGCGGAGACGCCGACGGACGCGATCCGGCGGGACACGGCGGACTACGAGGATGCCACGCGCTCGACCTTCGGGGCGCCGAACGTGTGGGCGGACGGCGAGCAGGACCTCGACGCGCTGCGGGGCGTGCGCGGCGGGGTGGTGGACGTGGGGGACACGGGGGACACCGGGGACACCGGGGACACCGACGGGATCGTGGACACGGCGGCGCCGGAGACGCCCGATCCGGAGACGCCGGACGGCGGGAGCGAGTCGGCGTGCGGGTGCGCGAGCGGGGCGACGGCGCCTGGGCTGGGCGCGCTGCTCCTGGTCGGGGGCCTCGTGAGACGGCGGCGCTCGCAGCCCGGGAGCGGATCGTGATGCTGCTCCTCCTCCTGACGGCGTGCGGCGGCGACCCCGCGGGGAAACCCGACACCGGCCCCGACGCCGACGACACCGGGACCACCACGGGTACGGACACCGGCACCCCCGACACCGCCCCCCCCTGCTACGCGGACGCCGACCTCGACGGCTACGGGGACCTCGCGGTGCCCGCTCCCTGGTGCGCCGGCTCGTCGGTGACCGACGCCTCGGACTGCGACGACACCGACTTCACCGTCCACCCCGGCGCCCCCGAGGTGTGCAACGGCGCCGACGACGACTGCGACGCGCGGGTGGACGACGCCGACGACGACCTCGCCGATCCCCTGCCCTTCTACGCGGACGCCGACGGCGACGGCTACGGCGACGACGGGGTGGTGGGCGCGTGCGTGCTCGGCGACGGCTTGACGCTCGAGGGCGGGGACTGCGACGACACCGACGTGACCGCCTACCCGGGCGCGGACGAGGCCTGCGACGGCGTCGACCGCGACTGCGACGGGAGCGCCAGCACCGAGGCGGGCGCGGGGCGCGGGTGCCCGGCCGAGAGCTGCCTCGCGGCGCTGGAGGCCCGCGGCACGGCGGCGGACGGGGGCTATTGGCTCGCGCTCGCGTCGGGCGGGGCCGCCGAGGTGTGGTGCGACATGACGACGGACGGCGGCGGGTGGACGCTGGGGATGCTGAGCACCTCCGCCGGGGCCGGCATCCACACGGGGTTCGGGGGCGGCGACCTCGACCCGGACGACCTCGGGGCGTCCCCGGAGGCCGCCACCACGTCGGGCGCGCCGGTGCTCGCGTGGCTCGACCTGGAGCCGCTCGACTGGGCCGACCTGCGCGTCGCGTCCTACTACGCCGGCACCGAGACCTACGGGTCCCGCGTCATCCCGCGCGATCGCCTCCGCATCCCCTTCGGGAGCGACGGCTACTACCTCTACGGCGAGGAGGGCTACTACTGGTGCGGCGGCGCCGCGGCCTACACGGACGCCGGGATCGGCGGCGTGGACACCCCGCCGGGCGCCCCGCTCGACTGCAAGGGGCACGGCTCGCTCGGCTCCGGGTGGGACTTCTCGGAGAGCCCGGGCGCCAACGCGGGCCTCACGCTCTGCGGCAGCGACGGCTCGAACTGCCTCGCGACGGCCTGGGGCGGAAGCTGGCTCTACTACCCGACGGCCGGCGGGGCACAGGCGATCTGGGTGCGTTGAAGCCGGGAGAGTGCATAGATAACGATTGTGATGTATCAGAGCGCGCCGTGTGATACATTGCGATCGTTACGCACCGAGGTGACCATGCCGCTCGCCGCCTTCGCGCTCGTCTACATCCTGCCCCTCTGCGCCTTCGTCGGCCTGTTCGCGGGCGGCGTGTGGACCTGGGTGCTCCCCGTGGTCGTGTTCGGGCTCGTGCCGCTCCTGGACCTCGCGCTCCCCGGCACCCGCGCCAACGCGGACGGTCCGACGGAGGCCTCGCGGCGCGCGGATCGACGCTTCGACCTCCTCCTCTACGGCCTCGTCCCCATGCAGGTCGGGCTCGTGCTGGGCCTCGCCTTCCGCGCGGAGGCGCTCGCGGGCTGGGAGCTCGCCGGGTCGATCGTGAGCGTCGGGATCTGCTGCGCCGCCGTCGGTATCAACGTGGCGCACGAGCTCGGCCACCGGGCCGACCGCGCGAACCAGCGCGTCGCCAAGGGGATGCTGCTCACGAGCCTCTACCTGCACTTCTACATCGAGCACAACCGCGGGCACCACGCGCGGGTCGCCACCCCCGACGATCCCGCCAGCGCCCGCCGCGGCGAGTCCCTCTACCCCTTCTGGGCACGCACGCTGACGGGCAGCCTCCAGAGCGCCTGGGGGCTCGAGGCCGAGCGGCTCGCCCGCGCCGGGAGGCCCGCCGTGTCGTGGGACAACGAGATGGTGCGCTTCGCGGCGATGCAAGTGGGGCTCGTCGCCGCCCTCTCCGGCGCCGCCGGGCCGGTCGGGACCCTCGCGTTCGTCTCCGCCGCGGGCCTCGGCATCCTGCTCCTGGAGACCATCAACTACGTCGAGCACTACGGGCTCTCGCGCGGCCGCCTCGAGGACGGGCGCTGGGAGCGCGTGCGGCCTGCCCACTCGTGGACCTCCGACCACCTCGCCTCCCGCGCGCTCCTCTTCGAGCTCACGCGGCACGCCGATCACCACGCCCACCCCGGGCGCCCGTACGCCGCGCTCCGCCACTTCGAGGACGCCCCGACCCTCCCCACCGGCTACTCGGGGATGGTGCTGCTCGCCCTCTGCCCGCCGCTCTTCCGCGCCGTGATGGACCGTCGCCTCGCTCATGAGGCCGCGCGCCTGCCCGCTATGCTCCCGGCATCGGGCGCCCAGGGGGCCTGACCCCCGCCCACCTGGAATCCGCGCCCATGGCCCGCCCCCTCGATCCCGACCTCCGCCGCGGCGCGCTCCTCGACGGCGCCTTCGCCCTCTTCGCGGCCCGCGGCTACCACGCGCTCTCGATGCGGGACCTCGCGCGCGAGCTCGGCCTGACCACCGGGGCGCTCTACCACTGGTTCGACGGCAAGCCGACGCTGTTCACGGCGATGCTGGAGCGGCAGGTCGGCCGGCAGGTGGCCGAAGCCCTCGCCGCGGTGGCGCCCCATGCCCCGGAGGCCCGCATGGCCGCGCTCGGTGCGCACGTCGCCGCGCACGCCGACGACCTCCAGAACACCCTCGTCGTCGCGCTCGACTACCACCGCGCGCACCCCGAGGGCAGCGCGGGGCTCGCGGGCGCGCTCGCGATGTATCGGGACGCGCTCGCCGAGCGGGTCGGCCTCCCTCCCCAGAACGCCGGCCTCGTCGTGAGCCTCGTCCTCGGGGAGCTCCTCCAGCGCACCCTCGATCCCCGGCACGCCGGCGCCGTGCTCGCCGATGTGTTGCCGGTGTTGGCCGCGGTGCCGCTCCCGACGCGGGAGGGCGCGGCATGAGCCCCTGGCGCAAGCGCCTCCACCGCGTTGCCGCCGTGCTCGTCGGGGCGTACCTCCTCGCGGTGGGCATCCTCGCGTCGCTCGAACGGCAGATGGTCTTCCCGGCGCCGACGGTCTCCGAGGGGTGGCTCGCCAAGCGCGCGAAGGCCCAGGGCGCCGAGGTGATCGCCCCCGTCGCGGAGGACGGGACGCGGCTCTACGGGTGGACGATCGCGGCCCCCGAGCCGCGCGGCGTGGTCGTCTGGTTCGGCGGCAACGGCGGCACGGTCGGGGCGCACCCGGACATGTACGGGCGGATGCGGGACGCCGGCTGGAGCATCGTGCAGGTGAACTACCGGGGCTATCCGGGCAGCGAGGGCGAGCCGAGCGAGGCCGGCCTCCGGATGGACGCGCGTGCCGCCTGGGCGGTCGCGAGCGCGATGTCGGACCGCGTCTGGATCTACGGCAAGTCGCTCGGGGGCGGCGTCGCGGTCGGGCTCGCGGCGGACCTCTCCGACGCCGGCCACCCGCCGTTCGCGCTGGTGGTGGAGTCGTCGTTCTCCAGCCTCGTGCAGGTGGCGCGCGAGTCCGTGCCCTGGGCGCCGGTCGGCCTCTTCATGCGCACCCGCTTCGACAGCGTGGCGCGGGCGCCCGAGGTGCGAGCGCCGTCCCTCGTGTTGCACGGCGAGGCCGACACGCTCATCGGCCCCTGGCACGCGGAGGCGTTGAGCCGGGCGCTCCCGGGCGCCACGACGCTCACCTTCCCCGGCGCCGGCCACAACGACGCCCTGGTCACGACGGAGCGGGGGTGGGCGGCGTTGGAGCGGTTGTTGGGGGCGGCGGAGGCGGGGGCGTCACGCTGAGGGGGGGGCGGCGGGGGGCCAGGCCCCTCCCCCCAGGGCATCGAGGGCGGCGTGCACGCCGCAGAGGACCTCCTCGACGCGCGCGACCAACGCACCGGGGGGCAGGTGCTCGGCATCCTCCTCGGAGCGGCGCACGCTGTCGGCGACGAACGCGACCAGGGCCGCCGCCCCGGGCGTGAGCTCGTAGCGGCGCGCGTAGTCCGCGAGGTCCTCGGCGAGGCTGGACAGCAGGCGGCGTGCCTGGGCCAGGCCCCGCTCCAGGCGCTCCTCGTCACCGCCGGGCTCCATCTCGCGCCGGTAGGGGAGGCGGTAGACCCGGGTGTAGTCCCGGAACATGCCGAGCCAGCGGCCGCCGCGCTCGCTCACCGTGATCGGGACCACCCGACGAACCGTGATCCAGGGCGGGCTCCAATCCACGAAGGCGACCTGGGTGCCGATGGTCACCTCCACGTAGGGGTCGGGCGCGCGGAACAGGATTCGGTGGGACACGGCCTTCGCCGCGATCTCGAACGCCAGGCGGTCGCGCGCCGGGCCCTCGGGCCCGCGGTAGAGGGGATCCCAACGGAGCTGGACCGAGAGGCCTGCCGGGGTGGATGCTTGGGCGCCTGGTCGGTATCGGGCGCCGGCGCCGGTCTGGGCACCCTCGGCGGCCGGTCGGCGTGGCCGCGTAGGTGACACGCCCAGGATCGCGGCCCTGACGCGTAGTTGGTCCTCGACGGCCATGATGTCGGCGGCGCGGTCGGGCCGCGCTTCCCGCAGGGCGGCGAAGAACAGCTCGTTGACGAGCTTCGCCCCGGACAGCCTCCCGACCGCCTCGACACACCGCTCGGTGAGCGGCGCCGTGGGGCCCGGGAGCGCGTCGACGAACGCGGGTCCGCAGCGCTGACGAAGGAAACGATGCAACGCGTCCGCGTCGAAGAGCGACTCGAGCAGGGATGCGAGGAGCGCCTCACTTGGCTTATCGGACATCGCCGGGACCGTAGCAGCGGAGGAGTCGGCGTGCACGGTTACGGCCGGGGTACCCGGGTCCGACCTGCCTTGAGGACGCCGGAGACCGGCGTCGAGGAAGCGCAGCAACTCCTCCGTAGTGAAGGGCTTCGCGAGGAACTGCCAGGGTGCTACGAGGCCTGGGTTCGGGCACCCGCCACTCATGAGCAAGAAGACCGTCCCCGGGTAGAGGGTGGCGCGCCGGAGGAGCTCCCAGCCGCTCATTCCGGGCATCATGATGTCGGTGAGGACGGCGTCGTACGGCCGTCGTGCCAACTCGGCGACGGCACTCTCGCCGCCGCACGCGGTGTGGACGTCGTACTCGTTCGCCGCGAGCACCCGGGCGACGACCTCGCACGATGACCGCATGCTCCGCGAGTTCCCGGATCGGTGCCGCCCCCACCCCCGGCAAGCGGCGCGGGGCATCCTCGCAACCCGCCGTCTCGGCGATGAAGCGCCGCAGCTCCGAAGGCCTGAAGCAGTCCGCGAGGAGGTCGATCAGCGCCGAGCGCCCAGCTTGCATCACTCGGGAGCCGCCGTGGGCGAGACGAGGTTCTCCATGCGCTCGTCCAGGAACCCCATGTCGATCGGTTTCCTGTAGTAGTCCTGCAACGCCGACAGGCGCGTGAGCACGCCTTCCAGCTCGCGGGCGTTGCCGACGTGCCCCGCGATGTGACGCGCTACGTCCGGGTGGAGGTCGAGGCCCGATGCACGGGCCTTCCGCTCGAGGACACGCAGCATGTGCGGCACGTCGAGCGGATGGACCTCGACGAGGCTCCCGCGCGCGAGGCTCCCCCTCCCAAAGCGGGACTTCAGCTCGCCGATGGTCTGCGGCGGTGCGGACGAGCAGAGCACGAGCTGCTTGCCGCTGGCGGCCATCGCCTCGAACACCTGGCAGAGCTCTTGGACGGTGCGGTGGCGGCCGCGGAGGAAGTCGACGTCGTCGAGGATGACGAGGTCGAGCGTGGTGCTCACGTGTGCACGGAAGGCCTCGATCGAGCGGCTCTGCAGCGCGCGGACGAGGGAGGCAAAGAAATTCTCGGCCGTGCAGGCGTGGACGCGCTCGGCGCCAGCGCGGGACGCGACCCGGTGTCCGATGGCCTGGGCGAGGTGGGTCTTGCCGAGGCCCGATCCGCCGTGGAGCCACAACGGATTGTGGAGGCCCCCCGGGACGTCGGCGACGGCCACCGCGACGGCGTGCGCGTGCTCGTTGGAGCGGCCGGCGACGAACGTCTCGAAGGTCAGCCCGGGATCGAGGACCTGCCGGAGCCCGGCGACGGTGCGCTGGTAGATCTCATCGCGCATTTCTGGCCCCCGACCGGATGATACGCCATCGCCTCAGCGGGGTCGGAGTACGGCCGGCAGGGGGCGTTGGTGTCGACTCGACGCGGTGCGGTCGGTGCGGCGAAGGCGCCGACCCGGGCAAGCGGCTAACGGGGCGGGGATGGCCTCTGCCCGCCGGCACGACACCTCGGAGCTCCGCGGGCAGATCCGCGAGGCGGCGCTGCGCCTCTTCGCGCAGCACGGCTTCCTCGGCACGTCCATCCAGCAGGTGGCGGACGCCGTCGGCATCAGCAAGCAGCTCCTGCTCTACCACTACCCCTCGAAGGACGCGCTGCGGCAGTCGGTGGTCGACGTCATCACCTCCGCGTGGACCGAGTTCCTCCCGCGCCTGCTCGACGCCATCTCGAGCTCCCAGGAGCGCACGGACCTCGTCTCGGACGAGCTCTACGCGTTCCTCGAGGAGCACGCGGACATGGCGCGGGTGGTGATGTTGGAGCTGGTCAACGACACCGGTCCGCTCGGCGCGCGGATCGCGGGCGACGTGCGGCCGTGGATGCAGGTCGCCGCCGACTTCATCCGCCTGCGCCAGCGCGAGGGCACGTTCGGCCCGGAGGTCGACCCCGAGGCCTTCGTGGTGGGGATCGGCACGCTGCTCCTCGGGACGATCGCGCTCCTGCACATGAACAGCGCCGCGTGGCCCGCGGGTGCGGCCCCCGAGGAGTGGCGGCGGCGCCGGCTGCGCGAGGCGGTGCGGATGCTCAAGGCGAGCCTGCTCGTGCCCGCCGTCCCCACGCTCGGCTGAACGGCTCCTCCGCAGTTTCTGCTCGCTTGCTCTCCAGATCTGGCGGGCTCGCACGTTGACGTCGCGAGGCCCGGGCTCCCCTCCCCCGCGCCCCCCCGGAACCCCCTGAACCGAGCCCTCCCGTTGCTCCCTCTCCTCCTCGCCGCCGGCTGCGCGGGCGATGCGGGCGAACCCGCCGAGATCCCCTCCGACTACGCGGAGATCATCTCCGCCGCGCTGTGGGCGGACGACATGACGGTCTCCTTGTCGGACGATGACATGCTCACGGTGGGTGACGACGGTGTCCCCGACCACGACGTGCTCGAGGCCTACGCGCTCATGGATGGCACGACCACCCCGGTGGTGACGAGCACGTACACGATGACGTTCCCCATGGCGCCCGTGGTCGCCACGGAGACCACCGACACCAGCGGAGGCGCCATCGGCGTCGCCATCAGCGGCGGGCGCTACTTCAACCCCTACGAGGGCGACGGCACCACGGTCGCGCTCGACAGCAACTTCGAGGTCGACGGGGTGCCGTTCGTCGACAGCTGCAACGCGCACCCGCTGCCGGACGGGGGCGACTACCACTACCACGGCGTTCCCTACTGCATCACCGACGTGATCGACACCGACGGCGCCCACTCCCGGCTCATCGGGGTGCTGCTCGACGGCTTCACGGTCTACGGCCCCTGGGGCGACGGCGGCAGCCCCCCGACCGACCTGGACGCGTGCAGCGGGCACACCGGTGTCACCCCCGAGTTCGCGGACGCCGTGTACCACTACCACCTCACCGAGACCGCGCCGTACAGCATCCCGTGCTACCGCGGCGAGGTCGAGAGCACCGGCATGGGCCCGCCCGCGTGAACCGACCCGCGGCCGTCGTCGTGATCGCAGCCATGCTCGCGGGCTGCGCGGAGGCCACGGCCCCTGCGGACGGTCCCGTGCTTCCCTCCGGGGCGCTCCGGCTCCTCGAGGAGCTCGGCCCGCCCGTGCTCAGCACGCTCGACCTGGCGTCCGCCCAGAAGGACGATTGGTTCGCCGTGCCCTCCGGCGGCTGGGCCTACGATCTCGACACGGACGCGGACGGCGCGGTCACCCTCGCCTACACCGCGCCCCCCACGGACGGCGGCGCCGGGTACGACCGGAGTCGCATCGTGCACGTCTCGGCCGATGGCACCGAGACGGCGGTGGCCTGCCGCGACGCGGCCGGGGCGTGGTGCTTCTACCCCGCGGTGACACCCGACTCGGCGCGCGTGTGGTTCGTCATCGCCGGCGAGGACGTGCCAAGCGGGGCCGAGCACGCCGTCGCCTACGTGGACGCGCCCGGCGGGGCGATCCGCGAGATCGCCCCCTGGGGCACGGAGCCCGCGGTGTCACCCGACGGGGCGCACCTCGCGTGGGTCGCCGTCGATCCCGACACCCGCCGACGGAGCCTCGTGCTCGCCGACGTCGACGGGGCGCCCGAGCGCACGCTCGTCGCCAGCAGCGTCGTGACCGACATCACCTCGCCGTTCTTCTCGACCGACGGCGCCTGGGTGTACTTCGTGGTGCCCACCCCCGCCGTGGCGTCCGCCTGGCACCTGCTCGTCCCGGCCGCGCAGGCCCACGGCGCCCACGACGTGCCCGGTGACTGGTGGCGGGTGTCGACCGCGGGCGGCGCCCCCGAGCAGGTGACGGACCTCCAGACGATCCTCTACGACGGGCGCGCGCACCCCGACGGCCAGTGGTTCGCCGCCGCCACGCGGGAGGGCGTGGTGCTCGTGGACATCGGGTCGGGCGCGGCGACGAGCGTCCTGGAGCTCCGGACGGTGCGCTCGTTGGCTTGGGTGCGGTGACCCTCGCCGGGCAACCGGGAGCGGAGCCGAACATGGTATGGTCACGCCGGGGGTGACGGCAAATGCGTAGATTCTCCGGGGTCCTCCTGATGGTCACCGTGTCGGCGTGCGAGCCCGCCGCCGACAAACCCGACACCGACGCACCCGACACCCACGCGCCCGACACCGCCGAGCCTGACACGGGCTGCGCCGCGCCCTCGACCTGGTACACCGACGCGGATGGCGACGGCTACGGCGACGCCACGACGGCCCGGGAGGGATGCCCGATCGACGGGGATGTCGCCGACGCCACGGACTGCGACGACACGCGGGCGGAGGTCTCCCCCGCGGCGACCGAGACGTGTGACGGCGTGGACCAGGACTGCGACGGGGCTATCGACGACGACGCCACCGACGCCGCGATGCTGCACGCGGATGCCGACGGCGACGGCTACGGCGACGCCGGGGCGAGCGTCCTCGGCTGCGAGGCTGCCGGGTACCTCGTGGACGCCAGCGACTGCGACGACACGAACGCGGACACCCACCCCGGCGCCGCGGAGGTCTGCGACGACGGCGTCGACCAGGACTGCGACGGCCTTGGCTGCCGCCTCTCCGGCGTCCTCTCGCTCTCCCGCGCCGACGTGCAGATCGACGGCACGACCGGCTCGCAGACGGCGCCCGCCTGGGTCGTCGGGGACGTGACCGGCGACGGGCGATTGGACCTGATGGTCTCGTCCGAGTCACGCCACCTCGGGAGCTGGGCAGGTGAGGCCTGGCTGTTCGCGGGGCCGGTGTCGGGGACCCACGCCATCCAGGCCGCGGACACCGCGCTCTACTCCGAGACCGGCAGCGCGTTCGGGAGCTCCTGCGCCGCGCCCATCGACCTCGATCTCGACGGGCAGGACGACCTCTTCGTGGGGTACGACGCCTTCGACGACCACCAGGTGCACGGCTTCTACGGTCCGATCGCCACCGCGCTCCTCTCGGACTCGGCGGCGGACGTCACGATCACGGGGACCTCCATCGAGGCGTTCGCGCAGGTCATGGCCACGGGGGACATCGACGGCGACGGCGCCCGGGACCTGGTCATCCCGTCCTACCTGGGCGCGGACGGGGGCGCGGTGCGGGTGTTCGCCACGCCGCTGACCGGCGCGCTGGACCAGGACGACGCCACCGCGTTCATCGCCGGGTCGGACTCCGAGCGCCTCGGGTACGCGGTCGTCTCGCCCGGCGACGTGGACGGCGACGGCACGGACGACCTGCTGATCGGCGCCTATGGCCACGACACGGGGGGGATGAGCAGCGTGGGCGCCGCCTACCTGTTCCTGGGTCCGCTCGACGGGTTGCTCACGACCGCGGAGGCCGACGCGACCCTGCTGGGCCAGTCGCAGAGCGACAACACCGGGCAGAGCGTCGCGGCCGCGGGCGACCAGGACGGGGACGGCCTCCCGGACCTGCTCGTGGGGGCGGCCGGCTACGGGGACGCGGGGACCGTGTACCTCGCCCCGGGAACGACGCGCGGCGAGCTCCCTCTCCTGGACGCGGGCACGCGCATCGACGGCGACGCTTTTGAGGGCGCGGACTTCCCCACGTGCATCGCCGGCGGGGACGACATCGACGGGGACGGCCACGCGGACCTCCTCGCCAGCATGAAGACGACCCAGAACGGGACCGTGTACGGGTTCTACGGCCCGCTCTCGACGGGGGCCCACACCCTCGCCGACGCCGACTTCGCGCTCGATGGCGAGAACCTCGACGACCGCGCCGGCGAGACCTTGTCCCTCGACGACCTCGACGGGGACGGGCTCGCCGACATCGTGGTCGGGACGACCTACAGCACGGGGGGCGCCCGCGCGGGGAAGGTGTACGTCGTGTCGGGATCGGGGATCTGACCCACCCGGGATACCGGACCACATGTACACCGCGGAGCGCACCTGGGATCTCGACGTCCTGCTCCCAGGCGGGATCCGCGGCGAGGCCTTCGACCGCGAGGTCGACACGTGCCGCGCCCAGTTGGATGCGCTGCATGCCACGCTCGTCGGGCTCCCTCCGGTGGCCGACGCAACCCCGGACGAGGGGATGGCGTGGCGGTCGTCCATCGTGTCGGCCTTCGCCGCGCTCGAGCAGGTACAGTTGGTCCACAGTTTCGCGCTCTGTCACGCGAGCGCGCACACAAACGACGAGGCCGCGCGGCATGCCGTCGGGCGGACGGGCGACCTCCAGACCCGGCTGCAGGCGGCGCTCGGGCGGATCGCGCGCGCGGTCCGGGGCGCCGCGGACGCCGACCTCTCCCGGCTCTCCGCCGGGGCGCTCGCGGACTACGAGCCCTGGCTCCGAGACCTACGGAAGGGCCAGGCCCTCGAGCTCGCGCCCGACCTCCAGGGCCTCCTCGACGAGGCCGATCGCGAGCTGATCCAAGGCTGGAGCCAACTCTACGGGCAGGTGACGGGGCGCTTGACGGGCACGTTGGTTCGCGATGGGCGCACGGAGCAGGTTGGCGTCGGTCAGTTGGTCGCCCTCGCTGCCTACCCCGACGCCGCGGTGCGTCGCGACGCCTTCGCGGCGTGTGACACCGCCTTCACGGAAGTGTCGGGCCTCTGCGCCACGGCGCTGACCCACCTCGTGGGCACCCGGCAGATGCGGAACGATCGAGTCGGCGTCGACGAGCTCGCCCGGAGCCTGCACTACAACCGCGTAGACCGCGACGTCGTCGAGGCGATGTGGGCCGGCGTGGACCACGTCCGCCCCGCGCTGGTGCGCTACCTGAAGGCCAAGGCGCGGCTTGTCGGGCAGGACGCGTTGGCGTGGTGGGACCTGGCGGCACCCGTCGGCACCCCGCCCGCCGCCGAGACGTTGGATTGGGACGCCGCCCAGCGCCTCATCGTGGGCGCCTTCGCAGCGGTGGAGCCCGAGCTGGCTGCCTCCGCGCGCCGGCTCCTGTCGGAAGGCGCCGTGGAATCGGCGGACCGGCCCGACAAGCGGGTGGGTGCGTCGTGCATTCCGTTCGGGCTGCGGCGGACCTCTCGCATCTTCACGACCTTCTCCGGCACCCTGGAGAGCGCCGCGCTCCTCGCGCACGAGCTCGGCCACGGGTGGCACGCCGACGTGCTCTACACCGTCCCGATGGTGCGCCGGCTCTTCACGCCCGCGTTCGCCGAGACCGCGTCGATGTACGCGGAGAACCTCGTGCGGGACCACACGTCCGCGCCGACAGGGGACATGGGGCGGCGCCTCTACGCGCTCGACCAGCAGCTCCAGGGCGGGGTCGCGCTGCTGCTCAACATCCGCGCCCGGTACGAGTTCGAGCGGGCGTGCGCTCGGCTGCGGCGGAGCGGCCCGCTCTCCCCCTCCGTCCTCTGCGACCTCATGGTCGACTGCCAGCAGGAGGCGATGGGCGGCGCGCTGCGGACTTGGGATCCGCTCCTGTGGGCGAAGAAGCCACACTTCTACAACGACCGGACGGCGTTCAACAACTGGCCCTACTGCTTCGGGTACCTGTTCAGCGGCGCGCTCCGGGGCCGCGAGGGGGTCCGGCTCCGGGAGGTGCTGATCCGGACGGGTTGGCAGGACGCCCGCGCGCTCGGCCGGGAGGTGCTCGGGGTCGAGCTGGCCGATCCGGCGTTCTGGGTGGAGGCGACCGAGCCGCTGGCGGCAGCGGCCGAGGCGTTCGAGGGGCTGTGCGGGTCCGTCGAGGGCAACCCGCGCTAAGCTCGGGCCGTGAATCCCCGCCTCCGCACCTTCCTCGTGTGGGCCGGCCTCCTGGCCGTGCTCCTGGCCATCCTCGCCCTCACCCGCGGGGACGACGACCTCCCGTACCGCAGCTACGAGACGCTCGGCGCCGACGTGACCGCGGAGACGATCGCCGCGGTGGAGGTCGATGGGCGCGACCTCATCGTGCGCCCCGACACCGGCTCCGCCTACCGCGTCAAGGACGCGGCGAGCGACGAGGTGACCGACTGGCTCTGGGAGAACGGCGTCGAGGTGGGTGTCCAGGACGAGTCCTCGGGCGGGCTCCTGTCCATCGTCGTGCTCGCCGCGGGGGTCGTCGTCGGGCTCTACCTCCTGCGCCGCTACCAGCAGCGGCGCGAGGGGGGCGGACAACCCACCATCTTCGACATGCGGAAGTCCAAGGCCCGCAAGCTCGCCCCCGGCGCGGAGAAGACCCGCTTCTCGGACGTGGGCGGCCACGCGGAGGCGAAGGAGATGCTCTCCGACGTGGTCGCGTTCCTGCGGGACCCGAAGCAGTGGACCGACGCGGGCATCCCGCTGCCCCGCGGCGTGCTCCTGGAGGGGCCCCCGGGCGGCGGGAAGACCCTCCTGGCGCGCGCGGTCGCGGGAGAGGCGGGCGTCCCGGTGTTCGTCATCTCGGCGAGCGAGTTCGTGGAGATGTTCATCGGCGTCGGCGCCGCGCGGATCCGCGACCTGTTCGACACCGCCCGGAAGGTCGCCCCCGCGGTCATCTTCATCGACGAGATCGACGCCGTCGGGCGGCGGCGCGGGTCGGGGCTCGGCAGCTCCCACGACGAGCGCGAACAGACCCTCAACCAGCTCCTCGTCTGCCTCGACGGCTTCGAGCCGGCGACGAAGCTGGTCGTGATCGCCGCCACCAACCGCTCGGACGTGCTCGACCGCGCCTTGCTGCGCCCCGGCCGGTTCGGGATGCGGCTCGTCCTCGGCTCGCCCGACCTCGACGCGCGCACCGTCATCCTCGGCATCCATTGCCGGAACAAGACGCTCGCGCCCGGCCTCGATCTGCGCAGCGTGGCCGAGCGCGCCCCCGGGGCCTCGGGGGCGATGCTGGAGCAGCTCTGCAACGAGGCGGGGCTGCGGGCCGTGCGTCGCAGCCGCAAGGACGGCACCGCCACCCTCATCACCCCCGAGGACTTCACCGCCGCGCTCGAGGCCGCGGCGAAGACCGAGCGCACGTTCGACGCGCTCGACGCCCTGTTCGTGGAGTCGACCAGCCAGCTGAGCCAACCCACGGGCGACGTGTACGCGCGCCTCACGCTCACCGACACCTCCGTCATCGAGGGGCGGATCGTGTGGGCGGACGCGAGCTACGTGAAGATCGAGCCGCGGGCGGCCGACACCGGCGCCGCCCCGCCGCCCCGTCTCGTCCCGAAGGCCCAGATCGCCGCCGCCGAGGCCCTCGCCGGCACGAGCCTGGCCACCGAGGTCCGCCCCGACCTCTGGGCGTCCAACCGCACGGGGACCGCGTGATGGATTGGGTCGTCCCCTGGCTCGGCGAGCGCCTCGTGTTCTGGATCCCGTTCGTGTTGTCGCTCGCGGTGCACGAATATGCCCACGCGCGCGCCGCCTCCTGGTTGGGCGACAACACCGCCGAGTCCGAGGGCCGCCTCACCCTCGATCCGTTCGCGCACATCGACGTCCTCGGCACCGTGGTGCTCCCGCTCCTCGGCGTGCCGATCGGGTGGGCCAAGCCCGTCCCCATCAACCCCGCGCAGTTCCGCATGAGCGGTGACGGTCGGCTCGCGATGTTGTTCACCGCGGCGGCGGGCCCGCTCTCCAACCTCGGCATCGCGCTCGGATGCACCGCGGCGATCGCCCTGCTCGGGGTGCTCTCGCCGACGCTCATCGACGGCGCGCTCGGGCAGGTGCTCGCGTCCACCGTCGTGCTCAACGTCGCGCTCGCCCTGTTCAACCTGCTCCCCATCCCCCCGCTCGACGGCAGCCGCATCGTCGACTGGCTGTGCCCCGAGTGGCTCCGGCCGCTCTGGAGCGCGCTGTACGCCCGCGCGGGCCTCGGCATCGCCCTCGTGCTGATCGTGCCGATGCTGCTCGGCCTCGATGTCGGCGGCTGGGCGAGAACGCTGGGGCAGGGGCTGATCGACCTCGCGCGGTGAGGGGTTCGACCCCCGCCCTCGGTGGGATGGTCGTGACCCCTCCCCGCGGCGCTACGCCCCCCGCTCCGCCACCACGATCGCGTAGCGCCCGCCCCGCCGCCCGATGGTCTCCCGGATGGCGAACCCCTCCCGCCGCAAGAGGAACTCCAGGTCCTCCGGGGTGAACAGGCAGTGCTCGCGGAAGTGCTGGAGCGTGTCGGGCGTGAGCGGGGCGCCGTCGAGGTACTCCGCGAGGGGGCGCTTCACCCAGTCGTACAGCACCGCGACCCCGCCCGGCGCGAGCAACCGCCGCATCTCCGCCACGAGCGAGGGCGGATGTTCGAGCTCGTGGAGCACGTGCACGGCGGTGACCACGTCGGCCACGCCGTCGGGGAGCGGCACGGGCCCCGCCCCCACGTCGGCCTCGACGATCTCGGCCCCGCATCCCGCTGCGAGCGGCCGCGCATGGCCCAGCATGGCCGGCTGCACCTCGACGCCGACGATCCGCGCGTCGGGGTGGCGGGCGCGGAGCTGGGGGAGGAGCATCCCGGGGCCGGTGCCGAGGTCGACCAGGGTGGGCGCGGCGACGGGCCGCACGAGCTGGTCCCACACGCCCCACCAGATGGGCCCGAAGCGGCCCACGGCGGTCTCGATCATCGTGTCGCGGAACGCTTCGAAGTCGCGGTGGTGCCGCTCGAGGTGCGGAAGGGAAGAGTGGTGCATCGGACCTTCTATCCGGATGCGTCGGCCCTCGGCCCGCCGTCGACCTACTCGTACACGACCAACCACGCGTTCATGCTGATGTCGCCGCTGCCGTCGGGCGCGGTGTCCCCGTCGTAGAGGCCGCGGTACCCGACCGTCGCCGTGCCGCCGACGACCTCCGCCGTCACGTCCACCGCGAAGGGCCAGACCGGCGCGCCCGGACACCACCCACCGCGGCCGTACCACCACGTGCCCGATTGGTTGGGTGTCATCTGGTCCTCGATGCGATCGACGCAGCCGTCCTCGGTGGAGGCCTCGGGGTACGACGAGAGCCAGCTCTCCCCGCCCACGGTGAACTCGTGCTGGTGGTCGCAGAACTCGGCGCACTGGTTGGTGGAGGCGCCATGCCCGCTGATGATCGCCCATAGCTCGACCTTGGCGGCGGTCGCGGAGACCGGCACGTCCACCGGCACCCGGCCGTCGTTGTAGGTGGAGCCGAGGCTGCCGCCGGTCGCGACGAGGGTGGCGGCGCGCGGCTTGTAACCCTTGGCCTGGTCGCTGAAGCGGAGGGACAGCCGCGTCTCGGTGGGTTGGACGTTCCACTCGGGCGCCCACTCCCAACGGAAGGTGCGGGGGCCGCCCCCGAGCAGGTGGGCCATCATCGGCGTGGCATCGACGACCCAACGCGCCTCGCGGTGGTAGGTCGTGATGAAGCGGGAGAGCTCGACCCAGCTCCCGTCGGCGTCCTGGACGGACAGGTGGGCGATGTAGTCCCACGCGCCACAGTTCCCGGGCTCGGCGGCCTCCGCCTCGGGGCAGCGCATGTCCACGTCGATCTCGAAGGTGTCGAACGTCGCCATGTCGGCGGCGCTCGGCAGCTCGACCTCCATGTCGGCGTACTGGGAGATCACCTCGCCGGTCCAGAGCGGCACGGTGGTGGCGTCCACGGCGTCGAGCCGGGCCTGGCGCGCGGCCTCCATCTCGAAGAAGCGGGCCTCGTGCGCGGCGTAGGCGAGGTTGGACTCGAACGGCCACTGCCCGGCGGCGCTCAGCGCGGCGTCGTAGCGGGTCACGTCCGCAAAGGAGCCCATGCCGCGGATCTGCTGGAACCGGTCGACGGCGATGCCCTCGGTGCCGATGCCCCGCAGGATCACGCTCTCCACCCAGTTGCCGAGATCCTTGGCAGGCACCCCGACGACGTGGAGGCGCTCGCTCCACCAGGTGGCCTCCTCGGGCGACAAGTCGGCGAGGACGTCCTCGACCTCCTCCACCATGCCCGCGATGGAGGCCTCGGCGGCCTCGTCACGCTGGGCGGAGACGAAGAAGTAGTGGGTGTTGCGGGGCGAGCCGGCGACGAGGTCGTCGAGGTCGCGCAGCCAGATCGAGCGGTCGTCCGTGGGGGAGCGGGTCAGCGTGTCCGGGATGAAGAGGTAGCTCTCGCACCCGGTCCAATGCTCGGAAAATACCCAGGCGGTGCCATCGGCCAGGGGCACCTCGAAGTCCTCGGCCAGCGCGTGGCGCACGTCCCCGTAGGGGCCCACGGCGTCCCACGGCACCGCGACGCCGAAGCCATTGTCCGCGCAGAACGTCGTCAACGGATCGACGGCGGTGTCGTCCTCGACGGGGTTGGCAGAGTCGACGCCGTCGGCCTCCTTGTCCCCGCACCCCAGCAGGCCGAGCAGTGAGAACGACACGAGGCGAAGGGACATGCAGGCTCCACGTTGGCAGGCCCACGTACCATGCCCGTGCGCCGGTGCGTCGCCTACCGCCAAACCGGCCGCTTCCTCACTCCGCCCCCGGGGCCCCCCGTAGCGCCGTCACCACCGCGCGGGTGAGCTCCTCCGCCGCGTATGGCTTCGGGAGCACCCCGACGAAGCCGACGACGCCCTGCGCGGGGAGGAGCGCCTCGGAGTAGCCGCTGGAGAAGATGGCGCGGACGTTGGGGTCGATCCGCCGCAGGTGCGCGAGCGTGTCGCGGCCACCGAGCCCGCCGCGCACGGTCAGATCGAGGAGCACGGCCGCGAAGGGCCGGCCCGTTCGGCGGGCCTCCTCGAAGAGCCGGATGGCGCCCTCGCCGTCGCGCGCGATCGTCACGTCGAGGCCGGCCTCGGCGAGGACCGCTTCGGCCACGGCGAGGATGCCGGGATCGTCGTCCATCACGAGGACCCGCGCGCGGGGTACGGGCTCGGTTGGCGGCGCGGCGGTCGGGAGCGCGGCCGGAGCCGGCGCGGCGGGGAGGTGGAACACGAACGTGGCACCCCGCGCGGCGCCCCCGCAGACGGCCACGTGGCCGTCATGCCGCCGGACGATCGAGAACACGGTGGCGAGCCCCAACCCGCTGCCGCAATCCTTCGTGGTGAAGAAGGGGTCGAACACCCGGTGGAGCAGATCGGGCGGCACGCCCGGCCCCTCGTCCGACACAGCCACGCGCACGTAGGCGCCCGCGCCGAGCGGCGTGGACGAGCCGTCGGGGAGCGTGACGTTGTGCGCCACGATGCGCACCCGGCCCCCGCTGGGCATGGCCTGCGAGGCGTTGATGACGAGGTTCTGCACCACCTGGCTGATCTGCCCGGAGTCGCCGCAGATGGCATGGAGCCCCGGATCGATCTCGAACTCGGGCACGGAGCTCGAACCCTGGAGCGAGAAGCACGTGGTGTCCCGCAAGAGGTCGGGGAGCGTGATCGAGGTCCGTACCGGGGCGCCGCCCTTCGAGAAGGTGAGGAGCTGCCGCGTGAGGCCGCTCGCGCGCCGCGTGGCTGCGTTGGCGGCGCCCAGGCGGGCGCGGAGCGGATCGTCGGCAGGGAGCTTGCGCTCGACGAGCGACACGTTGGTCAGGATGCCGGTCAGCAGGTTGTTGAAGTCGTGGGCGATCCCGCCCGCGAGGAGCCCGATCGACTCGAGCTTGCTCGCCCGGATGCGCTCGTCCTCCAACTGCTGGCGCTCGGTGATGTCGCGGAACACCAGCACCTCGCCGTGCGTGGCGCCGTCCCGCTCCTGGATGGGGGCGACGCTCTGCACGACGAGCAGGCGGGTCCCGTCGCGCCGCACGAGCGTGGCGTGATCGTTCCGGGTCGGCTGCGTCGTGACCTCATCCTCGCCCGCCGCCCCGCCCTGCGGCAGGCCCCGGCAGCACACGTCCCCCAGCGGCCGCCCGTACGCGTCGCCAGCGCTCCACCCCGTCAGGCGCTCGGCGGCGGCGTTGAGGAAGTCCACGCGGCCCTGGACGTCGGTCGTGATGACCCCGTCCGCGATGGAGGCGAGCGTCACCTCCAGCCGCCCGCGGCTCGCCCGCAGCGCACGGAAGAGGCAACGGTTCTCCAGGGCGACGGCGAGGCGATCGACGAGGGCGATGGCGAGGCCGCGGTCCCGCTCGTCGAACGCACGGCAGCCGGTGGGGGCGTTGACGAGCACGAAGAGGCCCTGGGATCGGGCGCCCAGCGCGAACGGCACCGCGAGGTAGGGGGAGGTGGGGATGGGACTGTCCACCTGCGCGTGGAGGAGGGCGCGCACGAGGGGCTCCGCCTCCGGGAGGCCGTGCGCCACGATGCAGTCGGGTTCGCCTCCCCCGACGAGCCCGATCGCGCACCCGAGCGCGAGCTCTGGCACGAGCAGGCGCACGAGGCGGTCGAGGAGGGTCGCCTGGTCGAGCGGCGAGCCGACCAGGACGCTCGCGTCCGCCAGGACCTGCCGGGCGAGGGAGGCGCGGTGCAAATCGGTCACGTCCCGCAGGGACCCGACCATGCGGAACGCGCAGCCCCGCTCGTCGCGCAGGAAGTAGCCGTGGTCCTCCACCACCGCGAAGCTGCCGTCCGTGCGGCGGAAGCGGTATTCCTCCCGCCAGGACGGCACCCGCGATTCGCGGGCGGCCTCGAGCGACGCCGTGACCCGCTCGGCGTCCGCCGGGTGGATGCGCTCCTGCTTCCAGCGCATGCGCGGCTCCACCTCCCGTCCGCCGCCGCCCAGCAGCTTCTGGATCCCGCCGCCCCACCAGGTGAGGTCGGGGCCGATCTCCCAGTCCCACAGGGCCTCGTCCGTGGCCTGGGCGAAGAGGAACAGCCGCTCCTGGTCCCGCCGGGCCGCCGCGAGCTGATCGGCGTTGTCGAGGGCGGTCCCGGCGCACCGCGCCAGGGCCGAGAGCCCGGAGCCGTCCGTCCCGGCGAAGGCCTCTCCCGTGCTGACGAGCACGAGGATCCCGCCGACCTTGCCGCCCCGCCGGCGCACGGGGACGGCGAGCACCACGCTTGCGTCGGGCCCGCCGAGGGCCTCGACGATCGGGCGATCCGCGCCCGACTCCCCGAAGAGGAGCGGCTCGGAGGTCGAGCCGAGGCGACCGTGGAGGACGAGGACCGCGGCGCGTGCATCCGGCTCGGAGACCGACGGGGCGGCGTCCCCTGGCGCGAGCTGGACGAAGATGTCCGTGGCCGGGTTGTTCGACGTGCCCACGTAGACGCGTGCCACGCCCCCGAGGGACACACACTCCCTACACAGCTGGCCTACGACTCCGCGGGGGCCGAGCTGGCCGAGCACGCGACGCGCGGACTCGACGATTTGGTGAGGGTCAACCACCGGCGGCTGTCAACGGTCGTCGCGTGCCGGGCTCCGCACGCTTCAAGGGGGACATCGCTTCTCCGTGGGCCACTGCGCCAGGGTAGCTGCACGCCGTTCAGGTGGTCTAACAGGCCGCGACCGGGTGACGGTCCCCTGGACAACAACGTGACGCCCGGACGACCGACCAACGCACGCTAATCCGCCTTCATGGCTGCGTTTACGCTTGGCAGGTCACGCTCGGCCGACCCGGACAATCGAACGGCAGAGGAGACGGAGATGGGACACGACAATGCGGCGAGTAGCGCGCAGGCAGCCAACCCGTGGGTCCTGATGGACGCCGGGTACGAGGTCCTCGGACCCAGGCCCCGGTGATACACCGACACACGTATCATTCGGTATCGGATGTATCGGTGACACCGGCGAAGCCCGCCGCGGCGGCGCCGGCGACCCGTCCTCCCCAGAAGCAGGCGTTCACGCTGCCGGAGAACCCGTCCCCTCCCCCGCCGCCGAGCAGCATCCCGGCGACCTCCCCCGCGGCGTAGAGCCCGGGGACCGGCACGCCCGCCGCGTCGAGCACGTGCCCCTCGACGTCGGTGGCCACGCCGCCGAAGTTCTTCGCGAGGCCGGGCGAGAGCCGGAGGAGGACCCAACGGTCGCCCGTGAGCGGCACGGCGCCGGCCAGGTCACGCCCGAACGGGTCTGGGATGCCCGCCTCGAAGTTCACGTTCCAGGCGTCTACCGTGGCAACGAGCCCGCCGGCATCGACCCCGGCGTACACCGCGGCGTCCTCCAACGCGTCGGCGATGAACACGTCCTCCGCGAGGGCGGCGACCTCGTCGAGCGTCACCGCCTCCGCTTCCGGCGGATCCGACCAGTTGTAGTAGGGACGATTGAACAGGAGGCCGTCCGCCAGCGCATCCGACAGCACGGCGTAGATCTCCCCGTCGGGGAGCACGTCGTAGAGGTCCAGCGAGCGTTGGAGGTCCTCGTTTGCGAAGCGCGCGCCGGTCGCGTCGACGAGGATGCCGTCCTCGATGCCGAGACCGAGGAGCGACTCCCCCTCCGGAAGCCACGGGTCCTCGATGGAGTGCACGTACACCCCGATGTTCTCCGCGCCCAGGGAGCCCGCGCCGACCGCGCGCAGGAACGGCAGCCCGCCGCCGTCTGAGGTGGGGTTGGTCTCGTAGACGATGCGGCGCCCGGCCAGCGCGGGCGCGACACGCGCGACCTCGTCGGGATCGCGGAGGAAGCCACCGGTCGCGAGCACGACGGCGCCGGCGCGCGACGCGCCCTCGAGGCCGGTGGCGAGGTCGGTCCAACGCACGCCGACCACCGCGCCGGCTTCGAGGAGCGGGGCGGTGACCTCGACCCCGGTGCGGAGCTCGCCATCGAAGTGCGCGAGCAGCTCCGTGCCGTTGCCCGTGGGGGTCTCCGACCAATCGAGCGCGTGGACGCGTGGCACGAGCCCGGCGTCGCGCTCGCCCGCCACGTGCGGCACCACCAGGCCGAACGTCGTGAGCCAGAGGAGGGTGTCCGCGCTCGCGGCCAGGAACTCCCGTACGCCCGGCAGCTCCCCGCTTACCCCCGTGATCTCGGGCCACTCTGCCACGGCGGCCTCGACCGAGTCCTCCACGCCCGCGCTCGCCTGGAACGGCGTGCCCACGGCAAAGGCGCGCCCCCCGGTCACGAGCCCCAGCCCGGGGTCATCCTCCCGCTCGAGCAACAACACGCTCGCGCCGGCCTCCCGCGCGGTCAGCGCCGCCGCCGCGCCGGCCGGGCCCGTGCCGACCACGATCACGTCCCACTGCCCATCGGCGACGACATCCGAGGTCACGCCGGTGTCCTGGGTGCCCCCGGTGTCCGGGCCCCCGGTGTCCACCGGCTCGTCCCCGAGCGCCCACTCGCGCGCGGGCGGATCGACCGGATCGGCCTCCGTACCGACGCAAGCGAGGAGGAGGAGCATGGGTGGAGTGTACGACGACGCGGCCCCTTCAGTCGGCTCCCCCCTCGACGATCAGCCCTGCGCGCGCCCCATCGCCCGGACTTTCTCGAAATGGGCGGCGTCCACGGGGTGCACGGAGAGGCGGGAGCCGCGCTTCGTGACCTCCATCCCCGCGAGATCGGGCTCGGCCTTCAGGGCCGCCAGCGGCACGATCGCGGGGAAGCGCTCGACAAAGCCGATGTCGACGGACACCCAGCGGGGCACGTCGGGCTTGGCGGTGGGGTCGTAGTAGTGCGAGGCGGGATCGAGCGCGTGCGGATCCGGGTAGGCGTCGCGCACCACCTTCGCCACGCCCGCCACGCCCGAGGGCTCGGCGTTGGAGTGGTAGTAGAGGACGAGGTCGCCCTCCTTCATGTCGTCGCGCATCCAGTTCCGCGCGGTGTAATTGCGCACGCCCTCCCAGCTCGTGCGGCCGTCGCGCCGCAGGTCGTCGATCGAGTACACGTCGGGCTCGCTCTTCATCAACCAGTGGCGCATCCGTCCTCCGCGCCCCGTCTAACCGCGCGGCAATGGATCGCGCGGATGCGGCGGCCTCCCCGGCGAGGTAGGGCGCCGCTCGCCCGGAAGCACCCGTGAACTTCGACGAGCTCGGCCTCATCGAGCCCCTCCGCCTCGCCGTCACCGCGGCCGGCTACACCGTCCCGACGCCCATCCAGGTGGCGAGCATCCCCGTGCTGCTCCTCGGTGGGGACCTCTGCGGGACCGCCCAGACCGGCACCGGGAAGACCGCCGCGTTCGCCCTCCCCATCCTCCAGCGCCTCGCCACGACGCCGGGCACGGGCGGCATCCGCGCCCTGATCCTCGCGCCCACGCGCGAGCTCGCGGTCCAGATAAACGAGGCGTTCGCCGTGTACGGGCGGAACCTGCCCGACGTGCGCCACGCCGTCGTGTTCGGCGGCATGGGGATGCGCGCGCAGCGCCGCGCCATCGAGGCGGGCGTGGACGTCCTCGTCGCGACCCCGGGGCGCCTGCTCGACTTGTGCGGCCAGGGGGTGGTGCGCCTCGACAAGGTGGAGTGCTTCGTGCTCGACGAGGCCGACCGCATGCTCGACATGGGCTTCATCAACGACGTACGCACGCTCATCAAGCGCCTCCCCGCGCGCCGCCAGACCGTGCTGTTCTCGGCCACGCTCCCGAAGGACATCGAGCAGCTCGTCAAGCAGATCCTGCGCAACCCCACGCGGGTGTCCGTGGCGCCGGCCTCCAGCGTCGCGGATCGCATCCAGCAGACCATCCGGCTCGTGGAGAAGGGCGCCAAGGGCACGGTGCTCCTCCAGATCCTCGCCGACCCGGCGATCACCCGCGCCGTCGTGTTCACGCGGACGCGCCACGGGGCCGATCGCATCGCCGCGCGGCTCCGCACGTCCCGGATCAGCGCCGAAGCCATCCACGCCGACCGCACCCAACCGGAGCGCGCGCGCGCGATGGCCGACTTCACCCAGGGGTTCACCCGCGTGCTGGTCGCCACCGACATCGCGGCGCGTGGCATCGACATCGACGGGATCACCCACGTCATCAACTTCGACGTGCCGAACGTCCCCGAGACCTACGTGCACCGCATCGGGCGCACCGCGCGCGCGGGCGCCGCGGGCCACGCGATCACGCTGTGCAGCACCGAGGAGCTGCCCTACCTGAAGGACATCGAGCGGCTGACGAAGCAGAAGATCGTGCCGACGGCGTGAGGCGCGCGGCCGTGTCGTCGGCGCCGCGAGCCCAGCGATCGCGGGCTCCGGGGGGCGTTGCGGGGGGGCGGAGCCCCCCTGCCCCAAGAGAACCGAGGGTTCAGAGAAGCTGGGTCTGCTGGGTCTGGCCCTGGCCGGACGGCGGCATGTACCCGTTGCCGTAGCCGCCCTGGGTCGTCCGGAACACGACGACCGGGGGCGCGCTGATCACACCGTCGCCGTTGGTGTCGGTGAGCTCGAAGTCGATGGGCTCGCCGCCGATGAGGATGTCGCCCTTGCTCACGGTGGCGCCGCCGCTGCCGATGAAGCCGAGGTCGGTGGCACCGTCCGAATCGACGCCGAACTGGCCCTCGAACTTGCCGACGAGGAGCGTCTGCTTGCCGCGCAGGCGCACGCGGCCGGTGAGGTCGTAGCCGGAGGGATCGCCCGCGAAGCTGACCTCGGTGGCGAACACGACCGCGACCTCCTCGCCGAAGGTGAGGGTGTAGCTGGACTCGCTCGGGGTGGCGTAGCCGTACGCGCCGCTGAGCGTGACGGTGACGCGGGTGGGGAGCTTCTCCGGGGTCGCGGCGTAGGCGGTGGCCGAGAGCGTCCATGCGCCGCCGGTGTCCTGCGCGAGCGAGAAGCAGGCGCCGTACTGGCAGATGCCCCGGCGGCCCATGGCCTGCCCTGCGCCGACCTTCACGCCGTTGACGGTGAGGTAGAAGCGCTCGGTGGAGGGGTCGCCCCGGAACGTGATCGGCGTGCTCGTCGCGAGCTGGTAGCTGTTGGCGGGTACGTCCCAGACCTCGCCGTTGGTGAGGGTGATCTCGGCGTAGGTGGGGAGGGTGTCGTCGAGGGCCCAGCCGTCGGAGAGGACGGTGAGGGCGAACCCCTCCGTCCCGCCGTTGTGGAGCTGGTCCATGATGAGCGCCACGCTGGTGAGCGGATCCTCGTCGGTGGGGAGGGCGGAGACCCCGGCGCCGCCGTCGTCCCAGGCGCGCACGACCTGGGTCCGGATGGAATCGAGCGCGGCGCCCGCGGCGTCGGTGGCCGTGATCGTCACGTCGGACACGCCGTCGAGGGCGAGCGAGACCTCGCCCTGCCAGACGAGGCCGAGATCGTCGAAGCCGAGCTCAGCGGTGGTGATCGTCGTGGTCACGTCCCCGGTGCACCCGCGGGAGACGCACGCGGTGGTCTCGACCACGGCGAGGTCGGCGTAGGCGACGCCGGTGGTGTCGGCGCCGGAGAGGTCGAAGGCGACGGTGTAGGTGCCGTCGGCCTCGGGGTAGGTCGTCGCGGCGAGGACGTCGAGGTCCGCGGCGCAGGTGTAGGTGTCGCCCATGCCGCAGTAGTCGGCGCGCTTCATGCGGGACACCACGCCGTCCGCCCCGAGCGTGCCGGTGAACGTGACGAGCGCGGCGCTGCTGGTGTCGTAGACGGTGAGGGCCACGCGGGCGTCCGTGGCGGGGAGCGCGGCGAGCGAGGCGGCGCCGTGGAGCCAGGCGTCGGCCTCGGTGAGGCGGATGGTCTCGGTGCCGGAGCCGGAGGTGATCGCGGCGGACACGTCGGCGATGGTGCCGGTGGCGTCGCCGGAGGTGACCACCACGATGTCGCCCGCGTTGGTGGTGGTGTTCTGGATGATGCGTCCGCTCCGGACCTTGGTTTCCGTGGCCGCCGCGGCGTCCGGCGTGGCGAGGGCGAGGGCGAGGAGGGTCGAGGACAACAGCATGGGGACTCCGGTTGAAGTTGCGCCTCCTCGATACCCGTGGCCGCCATCGTTGTGACCCCCACCCAACCCCCACTCGTGGCGCCGCCGCGTCCCTCGGCATGCGTCGTCGGCTACTTGCGTCCCGTGCCGCCGCCCTCCCGACCCGCCGACGCTCCCCTCCCCGCCGCCCCGGGCCCCGACGCCCCGAGCTGCGGGGATCCGAGCTCCGCCGACCAAAGCCAGGGCGGGTGGAGCGATCCGGGCGAGCCGACGATCCCGTACGTCGGCGGGGAGGAGATCGGTGCCGAGGCCCCTCCGACCGACCGCTACACCATCGGCGCGCTGCTCGGCCGCGGCGGGATGGGCTCGGTGTACGCGGCGCGCGACACGATGCTCGGGCGCGATGTCGCGCTGAAGGAGCTCCAGCCCCAGCTCGCGGGGGACGCCGGCGCGCGCGCCCGCCTCGCCCGCGAGGCCGCCATCACCGGCCGCCTCGATCACCCCGGGATCGTGTCGGTCCACGACGGCGGGCGCCTCCCCGACGGCCGGCCCTTCTACACGATGCGCCTCGTGCGCGGCCGGACCCTCGCGCGCGCCGCCGCCGAGGCGACCAGCCCCGAGGCGCGGCGCCAGCTCGTGCGGCACTTGCTCGCGGCCGCGGACGCGGTCGCCGCCGCCCACGACGCGGGGGTCGTGCACCGCGATCTGAAGCCCGCGAACATCCTCATCGGCGCGCACGGGGAGACCCAGGTCGTGGACTGGGGCCTCGCGACGCCCCTCCCCGCGGCGGCCGACCGCTGGGCGGATCTGCCCGCGAGCGCCGCGCGCGGCACCGTCGGCACGCCGCCCTACATGGCACCGGAGCAGGAGCGCGGGGAGGCGCCGGATCCGCGTCACGACGTGTGGAGCCTCGGCATCACGCTCGCGGTCGTGGTGGGCGGCGCGCGCCGGGAGCTACCGCCCGAGCTCGCCGCGATCGTCGCCCGCGCCACCGCCCCGGCACCGGCGGACCGCTACGCCGACGCGGCCGCCTTCGCCGACGACCTGCTGCGCTGGTTCGAGGGGCGGCGGGTGGCCGCGTACAGCTACACGCCGGGCGACCTCTTGCGGCGCACGCTCGCCGCGTATCGCCTGCCGCTCGGGATCGGCGCCGCCGGGCTCCTCGCGCTCTCGGTGGCGGTGGCCGGCGGCTGGTGGCAGACCACGCGCTCGCTCGACCGCGCGCTCGTCGCCGAGGCGGAGGCCCGCGCGTCCCTCGCGGATCTGCGGCTCGAGCAGGCCGTCACCGCGACGCGCTCGGGCGCCCGGGAGACAGCGGAGCGCCTCGCCCTCGCGGTGCTCCACGAGCGCGACGATCCGCTCGCGCGCGGCGTGTTCGCGGCCTTCGGCCGGTCGGAGCGCCCGACGCTCGTCCGGGAGGAAGCGGGGCGGGCGTGCGCGTGGTCGGCGCTCCCGGGCGCCTCGGACGCCGGGTGGGTGCTGTGCGGCGAGCCGAGCGCGATCGCGCGCTGGGAGGACGGGCGGGTCGTGTGGACGGCGCCGATCACCGCGGTGGGGGGCGCGGTGCACGGCGATCTCGCGCTGGTCTGGGACGCCGCGAACACGACGTTCGCGATCGACGCGACGACCGGGGAGGTGCGCGGCCGATGGCCTTTGAGCCTCACCGACTGGGTGCCCCGCGTGGCGCCGCGGACGTTGTGGGCGGGGGTCGAGCCCTTGGATCTCGGGGACGCGCCGGCATCCGGGTGCCTGGCGAAGATCCAGGTGGCCGCCCTCTCGGAGCACGGCCGCCTCGCCACGCTCTGCGGCGATGGGACCCTCATCGTCGGCACCACCGCGGATCCCGGGCAGGTGCGCGTCAAGACGGATGTGTTCGGCGACCACGTCGCGATGTCGCTCGCCTGGACACCGGACGGGGCCATCGTCGCCGGGACGCTACGCGGGCGCGTGTACGTCTACTCGGGCGACACCGGCGCGCTCCTCGCCGCGGGCGAGACCGAGCTCGGCGCCATCGGCTCCCTGCGCGTCTCGCCGGACGGCCGCTACGTCGCGCTCGGCGGCACGGTCGGCGGCGTGGGGCTGTGGCGCCTCGACACCTCCTCGCTCGTCGGCGAGATCCCCGCGGCGCGGCCGCGCGCCTTCGCGTTCGTGGACGAAGGCCTGCGCGTGCACGATGGGCGGCTGCGTACCTGGCGCCTGGCGGGCGGCACACCCGCCCTCGTGCGCGGGACGGCCGGCCTCGCCGACATCGCCGCGTCGCCCGACGGCAACCACGTCGCCCTCGCGGGAGGAGACGGCGCGGTCGTCACGGTGGACCTCCGAGACGGGCGGACCCGCCGCGCGACGATGGGCGACAGCGTCGTGAAGGCCGTCGCGTTCGACGCGTCGGGGCGGGAGATCCTCGCCGCCGGGATGGCCGGCCCCGGCCTCGCCGTGGTCGACGGCGGCGGCGCCTGGGCCCCGGTCGCGGAAGGCCGGCGGCTGCGCCGGCTCGCGTGGTTGGAGGATCGCTCGATCGTCGGCGCGGACCTTCACGCCGGGCTCTATCGCTGGGCCGACCGGGGCACGCCCCCCACGCCCCTGGCCGCCGACCGGCTCTTCGCGGACCTGGAGCGGGATGGAGCGGCCGTGGTCGTGCTCGACACATTCGGACGGGTGGATCGGGTCGACGGGAGCGCGTTCTCGACCCTCGCGACGGAGCCCGAGGCCCGCGCCGTCGCGCTGCGCGGCGACCGGTTGGCCATCGCGACGAGGGACGCCGTGGAGATCCGGGACGCCGCGGGGGCGCGACGGCTCGGGGTGCCAGGCGCCTCCCTGCTGGACGTAGCACTGTCCCCCGACGGCGGGCGTGTCGCCGCTGCCGGCCTCGACGGCGTCGTGCGCGTGTGGGACGCCGCCACCGGCCGCCTGCTCGGCGTGCTGCCCGGACACACCGAGCGCGTCGTCGCCCTCGAGTTCCTGCCCGACGGAGACCTGGTGACGGCGAGCTGGGACAAAACCGCCCGCGTGTGGGCCCTCGCCGCGCTCGCGCGCCCCGTCGGCGCGCTGGACGCCGAGGTGGAGCGGGCGTGGGGGAGTGCGCCGAAGTGAGGAGTCGCGACGGCACGGTCGACGTCGCGCTACCCTGGCGGCCGATGCACGCCTCCGTCCGCTTGCGGCTCCCCACGGGCGACCTCGAGACCCTCTACGCCGGCGATCTCATCGGCCGCACCTGGGCCGCGGCGCTCCGCCTCGACGACCCGGACGTGTCCGAGGCGCACGCCATGGTGAGCCTGCGCGGCGAACGGCTCTGGCTCCTCGCGTTGAGACGCCGCTTCAGCGTCGGCGGCAAGGCGACCGACGCGGTCCCCCTCGCGGCCGGCCTCCGGATCCGCCTCGCGCCCGCCGTCGAGCTGGAGGTCGACGAGGTGACGCTCCCCGACGCGGTCCTCGGCCTCGAAGGGCCGGGGCTGCCCGCGCAGGCGCTCCCCGGCACGTGCTCGCTCGTGTTCGATCCGCACCCGCGCCTGGCGCCCGGCGCGCTCGCCGAGGCGAGGGCCGTGTTCTGGGCCACCGACGGGCGTTGGCGGATGCGCCTGCCCGGCGGCGAGTCGACCGATCTCGAGGTGGGCGGCGCGGTGGCCGCCGCGGGCGCGACGTTCCGCGTCGTCACCATCGCGCTCTCCACGGCGGGCCAGTCGCCGACCCGTGCGGACGACCGGGGGCCGCTGCGCATCGTCGCGTCGTTCGACACCGTGCAGGTGCACCGCGCGGACGGCACGGTGATCGTGCTCGCCGGTCAGCTCGCGCGGGTCGTGTCCGAGCTGGCGAGCGTGCAGCAGCCGATGTCCTGGGAGGACCTGGCGCGGCCGCATTGGCCGCACCTCGACGACCGCGACGCCTTGCGGCGCCGGTGGGACGGGCTCCTCGGCCGCCTCCGCGATCGCCTGCGCGAGTCGGGCGTGCGCACCGACCTCGTGGCATCCTCCCGCATCGGGCTGGTGGAGTTGGTGTTGCGGGAGGGGGACGTGGTGGTGGATCGGGGGTGACATTGCCCCCGTCCGACACGACGTACGACGGACAGCAGGTGTTCCGCGTGACGGCGATCAGGCCGGGATCGAGGGTGCACGGATCCCGACCTCGTGACGCCCAAGCTTCCTACCGCGTGAACGCCGGGCCCGTCGCGGAGCCGATCCGTCGCCACTCCCCGAAGACCTGCATCAGGACCGCGATGCCGAGGCTGCAAGCCACGATCAGGAAGGCCGATGCGTACGATGCGTGTCGTGCAACGACTGCCATCGCGACGGGGGCCGCTGCTCGGGCGAGCATCGAACCCGCCGCGAAGTTGCCGCTCCTGGCTCCGTACCCGGTCACACCGAACCAATCGGCGATGACCGATGCCCGCTCGAGCGTCATGAGACCGTTCGCCGCGCCGAATGCGACCAGCGCTGCTACCAGCGCCGGGCCGGAGAGGAACCCCCAACCGACCAGCGCGATCCCCTGCACCGCGAGCAGCATCGAGAGCCGCGCCCGCGCCGGGACGCGCCGGCAAAGGAACGGGTACAGGAGGCGCGCCAGCACCTGGGAGGCTCCGAGGAGCGCAACCAAGGCCGCCGCGTCGGGCAGCGTGATGCCGCGGTCGAGGAACGCGGGGATCAGGAACGCCGCCACGCCGGTCGACGCGAAGGCGTGCAACGCCAACACGCCCCCGAGCAGACCCGGCGACGCCGGCACAGGGCTCACGACACTCGGAGCCGGGGGGTGCGCCGGGCGGCGTACGGTGGCGATGGCGACGTGGAGTGGTACCAAGACGAGGCCGAGCACCAACGCGAAGATCATCATGGCCGGTCGCAATCCCGCCCCCTCCACGACGAACGCGGCGAACGGCACGAAGATCGTGCTGGCGAGGCCTCCGAAGCTCGTGATGACCAGCAACGCGCGGCGGCGAGCCTCGGCGTCCTGGAGCCACGCCGTCACGGCGGCGAACGCGGGCTCGTACGAGGTGCATGCATAGGCGATCCCCATCAGCGCCCAGACGGCGTACAGCTGGGCAGTCGATTGCACGCCGCTCGCCAGGGCGAAGCCGAGGGTCCCGAGCAGGCTGCCCGCCGTCATCACGGGTCCCGCACCCGCCCGGTCCACGGCACGGCCCACGAACGGGGCCGCGATGCCCGCGGCGAGAAGCGCAACCGAGAACGATCCGGAGATCTCGGCCTCCGAGGCCCCCAGGGCTGCCGCCATCGGCCGGAGCAGCACGCCGAAGGAGTAGTAGAGGAGGCCCCACGAGACGGTCTCGGCGGCGCCGAGGAGCCAAACCGCAGGACCGGCTGGGAGTCCGACGCTCAGGGGGAGTCGCATCGCTCAGCAGCAGGCGCTATGCGGCTGCGGCCGCGGCTGCAGCGCCGGACCGCAACACGACGAGGCCGGCTTCGGGGCCGCGGGGGCGCAGCACCCGCCTGCACCGGGCGACGACACGGTCGAGCATCCGCCAGCGCCGGGGGACGGCCTGGACGAGCACACACCGGTCTCCGGGAGGTCGAGCTCCACGCGCCGGGCCGCCTCGTGGTCACCGGCGATGTGCGCGACCACGGACCGGACCTGCTCGTAGCCCGTGGCAAGGAGAAAGGTCGGCGCGCGCCCGTAGCTCTTGCTGCCGACAACGTAGTAGTTGGGCTCCGGCTGGCGGAGCTCGGCTTCGCCGTGGGGACGTACCGAGCCGCAGCTGTGCTCGTTCGGATCGATCAGGGGCCCCAGCGCGCGTACGGATTCGAGCGCCGGATCCGTCTCGACGCGCAGCTCGCGCGCGACGCCGAGATCGGGACGTTGTCCGGTAGCGGCGATGATGCGCTCGATCCCCCGGAGCACGACCTCACCGTCCGGACCTTGGCCTCGGACGATCACCTTGTCGTGCTCGAGCCCGACCGAGCCGATGCGGAAATCGGTGACCAGCTCCAACCGGCCCGACTTGACGAGCGAGCGAAGGCGGTCGCCGAGGCGCCCGCGCTCGGGGAGGCCGTCGGCGTCGCTCCCGCCGTAGACCCGCGCGAGGTTCGAGCCGCGGGTGGCCCACACCACCCGGGTCTGCTCCGATTCCAGATCCACGAGCGCGAGGATGGAGTTGGCCGCCGAGTGGCCTGCGCCCACCACCAGCGTCGTACGACCGTCGTAGTGCTGGCGATCGCGCCCGAGGATGTCGGGAATGCCGTAGTGGATTCGGTCGGCGTGCGCCTGCTCGCCCAGCGCCGGGAGACCGGACGCGCCGAGCGGGTTCGGATTCCCCCACGTGCCGGACACGTCGATCACGGCGCTTGCCAACAGCTCCTGCTCGACGCCCCCGCTCGACCGGGTGCGCACGACGAACGGAACCCCCTCGCGCCCCGCCGTCTTGATCTTGTCCCTGCCGAGCCGGGTGATGGCGACCACCCGGGCGTCGAGTCGGAGCGCGGCGGCGACCTGGGGCAAACGCGAAAGCGGACGCAGGTACAGCTCCACGAGGTCGTGGCCGGTCGGCAGCGCATCGGGCGGCGGTGCCGTCCATCCGTGCTGCTCGAGCATCGCCTGGGCGGCGCGATCGATGTCGTACCGCCATGGCGAGAAGAGGCGCACGTGACTCCACGAGCGGACACTCGACGCGATGTCGGGCCCCGCTTCGAGCACGATCGGAGAGAGGTCGCGCGCCAGGAGGTGCGCCGCGGCCGCGAGCCCCACGGGGCCCGCGCCGATGACGACGACGGGGAGCTGATCGATGGAATGCATGGTTGGTTTTCCAAATCGGAATGGGTGTGGTTGGAACAAATCGACGGATCGTGGCTTGGACGGAGTCTCAGCGCGATCCGCAGCCGCAGCCGGCGCCCCGGCTCTCGAATCGGGCAATGCTCCGGCGTCGGTCGAGGTCGACCTCGCAGCACGCGAGCACTCTCTCTCGGAGCTGTTCACGGCCCCGTTGAACGCGAGACTTCATCCCCGAGAGTGACAGTCCCGCACGGCTCGCCGCTTCGATCTGCGTGAGGCCCTCGGACGGGCTCGCGACGCGCTTGGCGACGAAGCCGCGCAACGGCGCCTGGAACGACCGGAGCAGCGCGTCGAGGTCCGGTACCGCCGGCATGCTCGATTGGGGATGGTTCATCCATGACCTCAGCGGCAGCCGCAGCGGGTCGGCGCGGCGGCCGGGTCGTCGGCCTTCTTGGCCACTCCGGCGGCCTCGGGCGTCTCGAGGACAACGCGGTTCTGGGAATCGGTCGGCGACGTGATCGGCATGGACTCTCCTTCGAGGGCCGTCTGACCCCCGCATCCATGAAGACGGGGTTGACCCGAAAAGGACGCAGGATTTCTGGCGTCGATCGGAGGCGCGGGCGGTCAGTCTACGGCTACGCCATCGACCACAGCGCCGGCGGCCAGCGCCTCGTCGTCACCACTGCCGTCGAGGCCGTTCAGCGCATCTTCCGCGACTACGTCGAGGGTGCGGACGGTGGGATGCGCATCGCCGAGCGGCTCAGCCGCGAAGGCATCATCCCGCTGACCCGTAACGACATCGATCGCGCCAATACGGCTCCGGATGGGCGAGCGTGGCTTGCTCACCCCGTGGCTCCGCTGCGGGACGTGCCACGGCCCTGTCCGAGTGTGGCAGGGCGGAGGGGGTGGGTTGGTTGCGCGACGATCTCGCGGCCTCAATCACGCACGATCAACCGATGCCGGTCGTCCCCGTCGAGCAGGCCCATGCCTTGCGGGCCGCGAGCCTCCCCGATCTGGACTGGGTCGATGCCGATGGGTCACCTCGGCGTCATGCAGACCCGTTCGACCGACTGCTCGAGGCCCAAGCTCTGGTCGAGGGGCTCCCTATCCTCACCGCTGACGACGAGTTCGACCGGTACCCCATCGAGCGCGTCTGGTAGCCACATCCAGGCCGCGTTTCGCAACCCTGACCCCCACGTGCTCGACACACCGGATGTCCGCTCGCCGCGAAAGCGAGCGTGAACCGATCAGATCGCGTCCTCGGGGTCGGGTTCCCGATCGGGTACCCGGCCGAGCGCAGCCTCGAACTTCGCGCGATCACCCCGTCGCGCCCGCGCCGCCAGGTACTCCTCGGTCGCCCAGGCGGCGAGCTTCTCGCCTGCGGCACTCGCGATGAATTGATTGATGGAGATGCCCTCGCGCCGGGCGGCCTCGCGGATGCCGTCGTGAAGCGAGTCGGGGAGGCGGACGCTGATCGTGCTCATAGGACTTCTCCGATCTCTTGAAGATACTCACGCGGGGTGAGAGCGCGGACGCCGAAGCGGTCGACGCCGACGAAGTCGCGCAGGTTGAACGTGACGATGACGGGGGCGCCGGCATCGACCGCGAGCTCCAACACCATGTCATCCTTGGGGTCGGGAAGCGTCGGGCGCCAGAGGAAGAAGATGGGGCGGTGGATGGCGACCGAGCAGAGGTAGTCGAGGATGTCCGAGAGGTCGCCGGCCGAGACGGCGAGGTCTGCGAGCATCCGGTCCGCGACTGCCTCGTACTCGAGGATGAGCGGCACCGAGAGCGCGAGGTCGAAGCGCCCGGTGCCGACGAGCGAGAGCAAGCGGAACGAAGCTCCCCGCCGCGACCGGAGCGCTGAGACGAGCACGTTCGTGTCGAGGACGATGATCACGTTGGTATCATAGGCGATACCGCGCTCGTCGTCAACGGTATTGGCCGAGGCCCTAAGCTCCTCCGTATGTGATCAAGACACGTTTCAATAGGTGAAAGGACGATAGTTTCACCAGCCGCCGCCAGGCCCGCCTGAGGGGTCAACCTTGATAAACCGGGGGTGGGCCCGCGTGGATGTCGCGAGGCCGCGGGCGCGGCGGGTCGCCGGTAGGTAGATCCTCGATCATCGCCAGCCTTCCCCGGGAGTCCACGCGACCTCGCACGCATTGGCGAGGACCGGGTCGACGAACGCGCGGGCGGCGGCGGTCACGGTTTCGAGGTCCGTCCACGCCAGCCCATCGCGCCGGGCGAGGTCGGCATAGGGTGCGGCCCACGCCAGTGGCGCGTCCGGGAGTGCGGCAGGGACGGGATGCGTGCCCCGGTGTCGGAAAGTCGAGTCGATCGCGGCGCGTAGCTCGGCGCTCGTGAGCGCCCGGATGGTCCCGAGGATTGCGATGTCCGGGAGGTCCTTGACACGAGAATTCGGAGTTGGCCTTGGCAGCGTGAACGCGTGCAGCTTCTCCGCGACGTGGGTGGCGACGGGGTAGGCGCGGACGACTGTCACCGCGATACCGGCGAACTCCAGCCAGGGCGCGCCCTGAAGGGTGTCGGGCTCCCCAACGATCGGTTCGGCGAATGCGACGTCCACCCCGAACGGCCGGCCATTGCCGCAGCGCGCTTCAGGGCTATGCTCATCGGGATGGCCCACGCAGTTCGGATCACCTTCGACGTTCCAGCCCCCCTGGCGGCGCAGCCTCCAGCGGCGCTGGCTGATCGCGCGCGGCTCCTGCTGGTGATTGACGAGGTACGCGGCGGGCGATTGACGCGGGCGGCGGCCGCGCGCGCGCTCGGGATGTCGCTCGACGCCTTCCTGATCGAGGCCGGGAAGCACGGGTTGTACGCGATCGACTACGATCTCGACGACTTCCGCCGCGAACTCGACCGCCAGCTGAGGTCGGCGTGCTGGTCATCGCGGACAGCTGACCGCTGGTCTACCTGTCGCGTGTAGGTGTTCTCGACCTGCTGGCGACAGCCTTCGGAGAGGTCGTCGTCCCCGCGACGGTCTGGGCGGAAGTCGTGGATGCCCGCCCCGACGCCCCTGGCGTTTCGGCACTCCGCTCGGCGACTTGGCTGGGTGCACGCCCGCCATCATGGAGCCCTCCTGGCCCTGAGGCCCGTGTTGGAGGCCCTCGTGGGCGAAGGCTTCCGCATCTCGCCGGCGCTCGTCGCGGAAGCGCTCCGCCGGGTTGGCGAGGAGTAGCGGCAGCACGCGGGGTGCGGCCGCATGGACCACAGCCGGTGCGCCTCACCTGCTTCATATGGCGAAACGTCGCTTTTTTCACCAGCTCCCGCCCGCAGCGGCGAGCGCGTTGGGCTCGCGCCGTCCGCCTTTCTCGATCTTGCGCGCGATCACGGCGTTCCCGTCGTACGGGTCTCCGCGACCGACATCGCGGAGGATCTGGCGACGCTGGAGATGCTCGCCTCGGACCACTCGCCTCGCCGACGATCGTCGTCGCGGACACCTCCCCGGTCCTTCACCTCGCGCGCATCGGCCGGCTGGAGTTGATTCGAGCCGTTCTCGGCGAGGTGGTCGTGGAAGGTGTGGTCCGAGCTGATTCAGCCCGGGACGCGCCTGGAGGTCGTTGCGATGGTCCGAGCCGCGGCCTGGATCGCGATCGTCGAGGATCCAGAGCTCCGCGACCTCGGCTTGGACCCAGGTGAGACCGCTGCGATTCTGCTGGCTTCGTCCCTGGGCGCCGACGCGCTCTTCATCGACGAGCGGCGCGGGAGAAGCGTGGCAAGCGGCATGGGGCTCGCCGTCATCGGCACGCTCGGTGTCCTTGCCGGTGCGAAACGCGCGGGCGTACTGGGACTCGCGCACCCGGTGATCGCTGAGCTTCGGGCAGACGGGTTCCGGCTCGCCGATGCGTTGGTCGAGGACTTTCTCGCGAAGGTGGGCGAGGCGCCGCAGAAACCATGAGCGAGATCGCGGAGGGGATGAGAGCCCTGAACCGGAATGCCGAGGCTGGGATCCTGCCCGAAGCGTGATCCACCGAGGGGGTGAAGAAGCGCCCTTGCAGCATCTGTCGAAAGTGGTTCGAACCCGAGCCGCGCGCGGGAACGCGCCACCGCTGCTGCTCGTCGGAGGCGTGCCAGCGGGAACGGTACCGTCGGGCGTGCGCACGGTGGAGGGCATCGCCCGAGCGTGAGGTCGAGCGTCTCCGGGAGGCGTTCACGGTCCGGGACCCGCCGCCGGAGGCGCCGCCTGTCCGCCGACTCGACTGGGGGAAGGCGCGAGACGCAGTGGGCGTCAAGATGGGGCGCCGAACATCGCCGCACCCTGCTACATTCGAAGCAATAGCAGTGGGCTCGCGCTCGCGCGGCAGATGGTAGCATGCCCCCCTCCGGAGTCCGCTTGCTACTCGCGTTCTTTTCGTTCGCCCAGGCTGCGTGCCCCTCCCGTACGACCGCGGCGGATCTCGCCTCGGCCGTGAGCGCCGCGGAGATCGCCTACGTCGGTATGGACCTCGACGCGTTCCGCGTCGCGCGCGAGCAGGCCGACGCGGCCATACCCTGCCTCGTCGAGATCCTGACGCCGCCCGACGCCGCCGCGTGGCACCGCCTCGCCGGCCTCGACGCGTTCGTGACCCAGGACACGCTGCGCACGCTCTCCGCGTTCCGCGCCGCCGTGAGCATCCAACCCGCCTACAAGCTCCCGAGCACCATCGCGCCGGAGGGCAACCCCCTGGCGAACGTCTACGCGATGGCGGCGAACCAGCCGATGGGCGCCGTCGCGCACCTCACGACGCCGGCCTGGACGCTCGCCTATGTCGATGGCGCCCGCGCCCCCGCCCGTGCCACCCAGCGACAGACCTTGGTCCAACTCGCGACCTCGGACGGCGAGGTCCTCTGGAGCGCGGTGCTCCTCGCCGACGCGCCCGCCCCCGACTGGTCGGCGTTCCAGCGCGAAGCAGAGACGACCGCCGTGGTGACGGCATCGACATCCACGGCCCTACCGACCGCGGCTCCGAAGGCGACGAAGAAGAAGCACAAGCCGACGCTCCCCATCGCGATCGCAGCGGGAGGCGCCGCAGCGGCCTCGGGCGTCCTGTATGGGCTTGCGGCCTCGTCGCGCGCCGAATTCGACGATCCCTCGACCTCCCTGGACGAGGTCGAGGGGCTCGCAGGCACCACGAACACCCTCGGCTATTCGGCGATCGGAGCGGGGGTCGTCGCGCTCGGGCTCGGGGCCGTGGCGATCGTGACGGTGGCCTGGTGACAGAGGGGCGGCGCTACAAGATCCTCGGCGCCGTCGGGCGAGGCGGGTTCGGCACGGTCTACCGCGCGGAGCTGACCGGCGAAGGCGGCTTTTCGAAGATCGTCGCCCTGAAGGTGCTCAACCCCGACATGGAGGAGGTCGGCGAGATGGCCATCCGCCTGCGCGACGAAGCGCGGGTGCTCGGGCTCCTCCGCCATCGCGCCATCGTCCAGGTGGACGGTCTCGTGCGCCTCTCGGGCCGTTGGACCGTCGTGATGGAGTACGTCGAAGGGGCGGACCTGAAACAGGTGATCGCCGCCGCGGGCACGATCCCCCCGGCCGTGGCGCTAACCGTCCTCGAAGAGGTCGCGGGCGCCCTCCACGTCGCGTACACCCGCAACGGCCCGGAAGGAAACCCCCTCCACCTCCTCCACCGCGACATCAAGCCCTCCAACATACAGGTCACCGCGGCGGGCGAGACCAAGCTCCTCGACTTCGGCGTCGCGCGCGCCGAATTCGCCGGCCGCGAGGCGGAGACACGCTCGCTGATGTTCGGCTCGGTCGGGTACATGTCCCCCGAGCGGCTCGACTTCGTGGACGGGCCCGAAGGCGACGTGTACGCGCTCGGCGCGGTGCTCTACGAGATGCTCGGCGGCGTGGCATTCGGCAAGACGTCCTCCAAGGAGCAGCGGCACGAGGCGCGTCTCCTCGCCGGACTCGACGCGCTCCTCGCGGCGGGAATCGCCGTGCCCGTGGTCGAGTTCGTCGCCGAGATGATGGCGTACGAGCCCGGCACGCGACCCGCCGTCCGCGACATTGAGCGCCGCGCCGCCCGGCTCCGCGGCGATGCCGGCGGGCCGACGCTCCGAGACTGGGCTGAGGATCACGTCTCGCCCGTGCTCCGCGACCGCGAGGATCTCCCCGACGAGCTGTCCGGTTGCACGCTCGTCGAGCAGGGGTCGACCGCCGAAGCAGCGGCCAGCGTCGTGTTCGAGGAGAGCATCAAGGTCCCGCGCGAGGCACGCGTGACCCCACCTCCGGCGCGCCAGACCGGTGACACAGGCTCCCGAACGGGTTCGACGGTCCGGACCGCCGGGACGGTCGCAGCGGTCGGCGGAGTGGGGTTGATCGTGCTGTTCGGGGTCGCGGTGGTCGTCGCGGGCCTCGCCTGGTTTGCGCTGGGACGTGGGCAGGAGCTGACCGCGACTTCGGTCGCGCCGCCACTCTCGGATCCTCGCCACGTCGCTGAGGCTTCTCCAGATACAAACGGCAAGCCGGCGGCGCCCTCCACGGTCGCCGCATCCCAAGAGCCGCCCACCCCAGCGCCGTCCGTGCCTCGCCCGACCGCCGGCCCCCCTGCCGCACGACGAACGGAGCCGCCGACGCCGGCTCCCAAGACCACTCCGGCAGCCCCGCGCGCCGAGGCCGGACCCACCACGCCGGTGCCCACTGAGCCAACGCCCACAGCTTCCGCGGCTCACGTCTCCGCGACGGGAAACGCGCGAACGGTGGAGCTGGTCGCTAACGGCAAGCGGTTCCCGATGGGTGACGTGCCAGCCGGCGCCTACACGATCGAGGCGATGTTCGGCGACAGCGCGCCCATCGTGGCCGGCGAGTTGCGCCTGGTGCCAAACAGCACCGTCACCCTCCGCTGCGACTCGGTGTTCACCCGGTGCCAGGTGCGGTGATGACAGAGATATTCTCCTCCGCGCTCGCGTTGGTTGATCAGCACCCGCGACGAGGTCGAGTCGACGGGCGAGACACCCTCCCCGGATTTTCGAGGACGCTCCGTCGGGGCCTACAAGCGCGGGGATGGCACCCAGGTGGAGGTGGCTTCTCGGCTCGGATGGACAACGCTGCCGCCCCCGAAGACATCCGTGTGAAAACGCTGCCGGCCACCGTCGGGGTCGAGTGAGGACGCATCCGGCTGGATTCGCCACTGCGGCTACGTCGGTCATGCCACCTGATCGGGCGTGCTTCCACCGCGCGCCGTGCCTCGAAATACGCGCGTCCGCACAGGAGGCCCCGAATCTCGCGGAGCGGAAGGTGAAGCGGATCGCGCGGATCGCGGACGACGCCGAGCAGCGGGTGATGTTCGAGAGGATGGTGCGGACGGTGGGGGCGTGGCCGTAGTGGCGAAGCAAGGGCAAAATGAGCGGTCATCGGTCCCGACGTGCGCGCTGGGAGGTCAGAGGCCGCCACCGAGAATGAGGTAGGCGGAGCCAGCGCCGGAGGCTGCGTAGTCGTTGTAGGGCGCGCCTACCAGCAGATCCGGGAGGCCATCCCCATTTACATCACCTGCCACGTTGACGCTGTGCCCTGCATCGTCGGCGCCTGCTTCACCGGTGAAGTACACGTTGTCGGCTAGGTTTCCTGCTGCGGGGTACGGGCTCCCCAACAGCAAGTACGCCTTTCCCGCCTGGGCACCTGCATCATCCTGGCACTTGGCTCCGACCAGTACGTCGTCGTAGCCATCTCCGTCGACGTCACCGCCACCACCGACCGCCGAGCCGGCGCAGTCGTCCGCCGCCTCACCACTGAATTGCACACCAGACGAGACCGCTCCCCCGCCGGGGAAGGCCTCCCCAAGAAGGAGATAGGCCGCCCCCGTGCCGGAGTTTCCGTCGGAAGCGCCCACGATGAAGTCGCCATACCCGTCGCCGTCGAAGTCGCCAGCCGCAGCGATACTCACTCCGGCCTGGTCGCCGGCGGCTTGGCCCTGGTACTGGACCCCGGTAGACAGACTTCCGCCCGAGAGTCCGCTCCGGCCGAGGACAAGATACACCGCCCCGGCATTCGTACCGGCGTCGTCATTCGAGTACGCGCCGATCAAGAAGTCATCCACCCCGTCGCCGTCAACGTCGCCCGCGCCCGCCACGCCCTGCCCTGCGACCTCGCCACAATCCACTCCCGTGAATTTCAGCGCGCTCGACAGACTCTCCGTCACCGGCGACCCGCTACCCAGGACGATGTACCCTGCACCCGCGTTCGAGCAACTGGTGTCGTCGCCGGTGGCGCCGATGAGCATGTCCGCAAACCCGTCGGCGTTCACATCCCCCGCGCCGTTCACATTGCTCGCAGCTGAGTCATTTGCGCTCTCGCCCGCGTAGTCGATGGCGGACGAAAGGTAGCTCGAAGCGGGCGCTGACGCGCCGAGCACGAGGTAGGCGACCCCAGTAGCGCTACTCCCCCCCCCCTCGCCGGCGTTGGGGTCGCCGATCAGCAGATCATCGAACCCATCCAAGTCCACGTCGCCGACGATCGCGACGGCGTTGCCCGCGGACAGCCCGGTGGGCTCGCCGATGTACTCGACGGTGGCCGACAGCGAGCGCGACGAGGGAGAGGCCTCGCCAAGGACGAGGTACGCCGCACCCCCGTACCTGTACCCGTTCGTCCTTCCCGGCGCCCCCACGAGGAAATCCCCGTACCCATCCCCGTTCACGTCTCCGCCGCCGGAGACTGCGGCTCCGGCACGGTCGTTCGCGGTGACCCCCGTAAACTGAGCGGCGGCCGACGAGAGTGAGCCGCTGGCGGGAGCGCACCCGCTCCCACCACCATCGCAGTCGTTGTCGACGCCGTCCGCGCACACTTCGGTGGCACCGGGGTTTGTCGCGGCGCCCGAGTCGTCACAGTCCGTCCCTGCCGTCACCCCCGAGGCGACCGTCTCGTCCCCATACCCGTCCCCATCGGCATCGGTCATGCAACTCGTCGCCGAGTCGCTGGCCGCCGCACCGGGATGAGTCGCGGCGTCGCTGTCGTCGCAGTCCGCGTTCGCCGCCGCGATGTACCCGCCTGGCTGGGAGCAAGCAGTGACGGACAAGGCCGCGTCGCTGAAGCCGTCTCCGTCGGCGTCCGCGTACCACGTGGAGCTTGGACCCACGCCAGCGTCGGTGTCGTCGCAGTCCTCGTCGTTCACGACATACGCCTCCGGCACGTCGCAGAACGCGTACGTCGCCGCAGCGTCGCCGTAGCCGTCCGCGTCGCTGTCCGCCCACGCCGAGATGGCGCCGACGCTCGAGCAGGACGCGTCCGCGTCGTCGGCGGCGCCGTCGCAGTCCTCGTCCGTGTCCGCCGCGTCGCAGACCTCGATCGCGGCGGGCGAGATCGCCGCGTCCGCGTCGTCACAGTCCCCGTCGACCGCGACATACCCGCCCGGGGCCGAACACGCCACCATCGAGGTATGACCTCCGTAACCGTCCAAATCACCGTCAACGTACCAGGCGCCCGCATCCGCCGCGCTGTCCTCGTCGGTCGTCCCGTCGCAGTCGTCGTCCACGCCGTCGCAGTACTCGACCGCCGCCGGGTTGACTCCGGAGTCGTCGTCGTCGCAGTCGTCCGCGTTCGCGACGTACCCCACCGGCGCGTCGCAGGCGATTTCCGTGGTCGCGCCGCCGTACCCGTCGCCGTCGCCGTCGACGTACCAATCGAGGGCGTCGACCGCGCCACCGTCGATGTCCCCGTCGCAGTCGTCGTCCACGCCGTCGCACGTCTCGACGGCGGCGGGTGACACGGAGGCCTCGGCGTCGTCGCAGTCCTCGCAGGCGGCCCAGCCGTCTCCGTCCGCGTCCGCGTACGCAACGGAGCCGTCGCAGTTGAAGTCCGTCGGATCGGAGCAACTCTCCGCGGCATCGGGGTTGTAGTCCGCATCCGAATCGTCGCAGTCCCCGTCCACGGCGACGTACCCGCCCGGCTGATCGCAGCCGGCGATCGTGCTGAGGCCGCCGTACCCGTCTCCGTCGTCATCCACGTACCAGGTGGCCGCGTCCACGGCGGACTCGTCCGTGCCGCCGTCGCAGTCGTCATCCTCCCCGTCGCAATGCTCCGCGGCAGCAGGGCTCACGTCGGGATCCCCGTCGTCACAGTCGGAAGCGTCGGCCACGTACCCGAGCGGCGCCGTGCATGCGCTCAGCGCCGTCCCGGGTCCTCCGAAGCCATCGTCGTCCGCATCCGCGTACCAGGTCGCGGCGTCGATCGCCTCGTCGTCGACCTCCCCGGAGCAGTCGTCGTCGATCCCGTCGCAGGCCTCGATCCCGTCCGGCGAGACGCCCGCGTCCTCGTCATCGCAGTCGAGGCAAGCGGCCCACCCGTCCCCATCGAAATCGTCGTAACCGGTGGAGCCATCGCAGTTGTAATCGGCGGGGTCTTCGCAGTCGGCCTCGGCCGCATCCGGGTGGTACCGCGCATCGTCGTCATCGCAGTCGGTCCCGTCGGCGACCGAACCGACGGCGGCCTCGCACGCGAACTCCGCGGTGGTGGCATCGCCGTAGCCGTCGCCATCCGCGTCGTCGTACCAGATGCTCGCCGCCCCGATGCCGTCGTCGTCGTCATCGCAATCGCCGCCCGTCGCCACGTAGCCGACCGGAGCCACGCAGGATTCCTCGGTCGCGGTGTCCCCGCCGATGCCGTCCGCGTCGGCGTCCAGGTACCACGTCGTGACCGCAATGCCCTCGTCCACCTCCCCGTCACAGTCCTGGTCGACGCCGTCGCACGCCTCGGCCGCCCCGGGGAAACGCGTGCCGTCGTCGTCGTCGCAGTCATCGCCGTCGGCGACCGCCCCATCGGGGGCCTCGCAAGCGACGATCGCGGCTCCCTCGGCCCCATGCCCATCGTCATCCGCATCCACGTACCAGGTCGGCGAGAGCCCTTCGTCGATCTCGCCGTCGCAGTCCTGGTCGATCCCGTCGCAGCTCTCGGTCGCCCCGGGGAACACGCCGGCGTCGTTCGGGCCACAGTCCTCGGGCCAGGGTACGCCGTCGCCATCGGGGTCGAGGCGATCGTCGAGGGTCGCCTTGTCGACGAACACGCACGCAGGCAGGATGGCCAGGGCAAACAGGAAGGAGGCACGCATCGCCAGATGCTACCTCGGATCGCCTGAAATGGGAGGACCAGCACGAGGTAACCGGTGTGTACGACGGTTGTACAAGTCGCGGAACTGCTCGCGCCTCCTTGTTCGCGGCGGATATTCGCGGCCTCGACAAACCCCCTCGACGGGATCGTGCCTCGGACCCGACTTCGGCGCCACGACAAAGTCGACGGGTTCACGTTGTGCCTCGCGGCGAACGCCGCGGCGGTGAGGTCCGACGCTTCGAGCGCGCTGACGAGCTTGGCCCAACGCTGGCCTCTCTGGGTGAGTGACACTTGGTTCTCGGTCGCCCAGCTTCACGCGAGGAGAGGCCCCGGGACAGTCAGCCCGGGCGTCGCGGTCGTGCGGTACGCCGGGAAGGGGCACCCGGGGGTTTATTTGCCCCAGGATCCGTTCGGCCCCCCGAACACCCCGACATCACTCCGCGACCCATCCGGATCGAACCACGTCGGCTCCCCGGCATCGATCATCGGGCTACCCTGGTCCAGGGTGAGGTCACTTGGGTAGTCGACGAACCGGGGATCCGTGGCGTACGGCACATCCGCCGTGACCGCGCACGTGTTCGCGAGGTTGTTCCAGAAGTTGGTGTAGTACACCGTGAGCGCGCCTCCGTCTCCCTGGAGGCCACAGGCCGAGTCGAGGACGATGGAGTTCCAGAGGTACGAGTAGGCGTCCACACCAATCACGTTGAGGCCCGCCTCCGTGCCGGCGAGGACGCTGTTGGTGATCTGCATCGTCAGGTAGCGGACGTCTACGCCGGTGGCGCCCGTGGCGTAGACGTTGGCGAGCACGACGCGCTGGGAGGTGTCGGGCCCTGTCTCCTCGGCGTAGATGCCCGCGAGGCCCCCGGTGAAGGACGAGCGCCACGCCCGCAGCTCGCCGTGGAGGGAGTAGAACGCGTAGCCACGCGCACACGTGAACGCCGAGCGGTCGATGGTAGCCGCGTTGTGTTGGTAGACCCCGTAGGACGCGCCGTCACAGTCGACGTCCATGTCCTCTCCGACGAGCCCGCCGCCGCTCGAGTAGATGGCCATCCCTTCGGCGCTCGTGGCATTGTCCGAGACCGTGAGCCCGTTGGCCGTGATGAACGCGTCGCCGGCATAGAGCACGGAGCCGGCCTCGCCGTTCCCCGCGAGGACCGCCTGGTCGAGCCGAAGCGAGGATTGGTAGACGGCGATCGCGGATGCGAACGAGGGGTTGTAGCCACCCCGGACCGTGACACCCGCGAGGCGCGTGCCCAGGCTCTCACCCGAGACGACGCGCACGACCGTCCCGCCGAGGTCGCCGTCGATGACAGTGACCTCGGGGCCGTCCACCCCGTAGATGTCCAATGTCTTGGCGCTGTAATCGATGCGCTCGTGGTAGGTGCAGGCCGCGAGGGCGATCCGATCGCCGTTGGCCGCGGCGTCGATCGCTTCCTGGATGGTGGGGAAGTCCCCGCCGCCCTCGCAATCGACCACCCAATCCGGGACGATGGTGGGTGGATCGCTGTCGACCCCGCCGCTGTCGACCTCCCACTCGTCTCCGCTGCATGCAAGGAGCGCCAGGAGCGCGGGGAGCATCACAAGTCCCCCACGATCGGCTTCCGACCGCCATGCGCGCCGACGTCGTTCCGAGAGCCGTCCGTGTCCTCCTGGGCCTCCTCGGGCAGCCCCCTGTCGATACAGGGACTCCCGACGGCGAGGGTGTAGTCCCCCGCGGCCTCGTCGGTGAACATCGGGTCACTGGCAAAGTTGCCGTCGATGCCCGACCAGGTGGTGCCGTCGCAAGACTCCTGGGAGACACGCCAGAGGTCGTTGTAGCTGGGCGCGAGCGCGGACGTGCCGGCATCCGCGTCGATTGCGCAGCGACCGTCGAGGAATACGTTCGCCTCGACGACCGGGTTCGCCACCCCGGCGAGGGTGAGCGTGCCGTTCACCACCGAGTTGCGCAAAAGAGCGGTGCCGTACTCGACGTAGATGCCCTGGCCGCCGACGAAGATGTCGTTCTCCATGGTGACGACGTCCGTGTCGTGGTCGTCCTCGTTGATGACCACCACGAGGCCTTCGAGGCGCGTCCGCTCGACGCGACCGGTGGCATGTTCGTAGTACAGGGCGGTTCCGGTCGAGCAGCCCACCTTCGAGGCGTCGATCAAGCCGGATCCATGACCGAGGTACATGGCGTAGGCGCCGCCGTCGCAGGCGATGTCCAGCGCACTCGCGTTGAGGGCGCCCCGGTACAGGGTGAACGCGGACCCGCCCTCCGTCACCGTGTTGCCGGTGAACGTCACGTCGAGCAGCTCGATGTCACCGGCGTGGCTGTAGACGATGGCGCTTCCGCGGTTCCCCGTGACGACGACCCGCTCCAGCCGGATCCTGGAGAGGTCGACGAAGAGGGCCGCGCCGTAGTCGACCTCGACGCCGCCCGTCAGGGTGAACCCGACCAGCGCGGTGCCGTCCCCCTCGCCGCCGCTCGCGATCACGGCCGGGCCGGCTCCGCCCGCGTCGATGATCGTCTCGGCCGGGCCCGCGGTCGCGCGGAGCGTGACACTGTGGCCGGCGAAGTTCACCTGTTCCATGTACGTGCACGGCAGGACATCGATGGTGTCCCCATCGGCCGATGCCGCGATGGCCTCCCCGAGCGTGACATGGTCACCCCCGCCATCGCAATCGACGACCACGTTCGACGGAGGCGCGTCGGTTTGCGCCCGCGCCCCCGGGGAGGGCGCCGAGCATGCCAGCAGGGGGAGAATCAGGAACAGGATCATCCGCTTCCGCCTAGCGTGTATCTATGCAGGACGGACTGCAGGGAGCAATGTCACCGCATGTCTCCGTTTCCCGACCGGCGTAGGCCTACCACCAAGGCCGTCAAGCCGAGCAGCGTTCCGTATTGGCACGTTCTTTCGCACAACGATCCTGCCCGAGAGGCCCAGGGTCCGCGCGTCTGGAGTTTGCACCGCTTATTGATGAAGCACCGACTGGACAGCAGCTCCGGGGCCGTCAGAGAGCGCGGCATTGAGACGCAGCCTACACCAAAGGTTCGGAGGAACGACATGCGCAACGTGACCAATCAGAATGCCGGGACCGCGGAGATGAGCGTTGGACGTGCCTGGAACATGCGCCTGGCGACCCCGATGCTGCTCGCCGTCCTGCTCGCCGGCTGCACCCCGTTCGACAAGGTCGATGGGAACGAGCCTGACCCCGGCGCCGACACGGGCGCGGCGGCCACGCTCCCCGACCCCAAAACCGCGGTGTCGGACGCGTTCTTCGTGATCGCTCCTGCGGACACGGGCGACACCTACGACACGGACATCGATGGCTCGCCCACGCCGGACACCGGGGCGGACACGGCGACCGACACGGACACGGCGGTCGATACCGACACGGGGGTCGACACGGACACGGCGGTCGACACCGACACGGACACGGCGACGGACACCGACACGGGTGCGTGCATCACCGGTACCCCCTCGGCCATCGGCCCGGAGCTGCTCACGGCCGCGGGCTTCGCGGTGCTCGCCGGCTCGACGGTGACCAACCTGGGCGCCACGACCCTCACCGGCGACCTCGGCCTCAGCCCGGGTAGCGCGATCACGGGGTTCCCTCCTGGACTCGTGGTCGGCTCCACGCACACCACCGACGCCGCCGCACTCCAGGCCCAGATCGACCACGTGGCCGCGTACACCGACGCGGCGAACCGGTCCGGGGCCACTCCGCTGCCGGAGGACATCAGCGGGCTGAGCCTCGTGCCCGGGGTCTACTCGGCGAGCTCCTCGCTCCAGATTGCCTCGGCGAACCTCATCCTCGACGGTGGCGGCGATCCCAACGCCACCTGGATCTTCCAGATCGGCAGCACGTTGACCACCTCCGCCGGGGTCGATGTCATCCTGGCCGACTGCGCGGATGCCACCAACGTCTACTGGCAGGTCGGCACCTCGGCGACGATTGGCACGGGCACCGACTTTGTCGGGACCATCATGGCCGACCAGTCCATCACCATCAGCTCCGGTGCCAACGTGGAGGGCCGGCTCCTGGCCAGCGTCGGCGCGGTGACGCTCGACACCAACCTCGTCACCGTCCCGTAGCGTGCTGATCCTGCTCTTCCTCGGCTGCCACTCGGATGGCGCGGATTCACAGGACGGCAACGCCGTGGTGGTCGAGGAGGGTGCGGGGCTCTACGACGACACGCGTGTGCTCGAGGTCACCCTGACGCTCGACGACGCGGATTGGGAGGCGCTCCGCAACCAGACGCGCACCGTCTGGGACACCTTTGCGGGCGACTGTCTCGCGCAACCTTTCGACAGCCCGTTCGATTGGTACGTGGGCGACGCCACGGTGGACGGGGTTTCGCTGGGGGCGATCGGCGTGCGAAAGAAGGGCTTCCTGGGTTCGCTCGACGCGACACGCCCCTCTCTCAAGCTGGCCCTGGATCACCTCCGCGGGGACACGGAATTCGACGGCGTCACCCGGCTCACGTTGAACAACGGGCACGAGGACCCGACCGGGCTACACACCTGCCTCGCGTACAGCACCTACACGGCCGCGGGCGTACCCGCGCCGCGTTGCACGCTCGCCCACGTGACGGTCAACGGCGAGGACCTCGGGGTGTACGCCAACGTCGAGCCGGTGGACGAGGACTTCCTCGCCCGCCACGGCCTCGCCCGGGACGGGGGCCTCTTCGAAGGCACGCTCAGCGACTTCCGGGAGGGCTGGACGGGCACGTTCGACCCCAAGACCCACGCCTCGGACGTGGCCCAGCTCGACCGCGTGAAGACGGCCATCGACACCGGTGACCTCGCCGCCATCGCCGAGGTCGTCGAGCTCGACGCCTACCTCGACTTCTGGGCCGCCGAGGTGCTCGTCGGCCAATGGGACGGGTACGACGCCAACACCAACAACTACTTCGTCTACGACGACCCCTCGACGGGACGGATCCGGTTCATCCCGTGGGGCGCCGACGCCACCTTCGACCGGGCGGCCCCCTTCGCCGCCGATTGGGTGGCCGCCAACTCGGCGCTCTCGCGCGCGGTGCTCCTCGCGCCGGGCGGAGAGGAAGCCTACCGCGCGCATCTCCTGGCGCTGCTGGACGACGCTTGGGACGGTGAGGAGCGGGTGGCCGAGGTCAACCGGCTCGCCGACCTCGCGGAGCCCTGGCAAGGCGAGGGCTATCGCGCCGATGTGCGCGTACTGCGCGAGATCGTCGAGGGCAAGGAAGACCTGCTCCGGGCCGCCCTGGACGCGGATCCGGCCGCGTGGAACGGCGCGCTCCGGGACCAGCCCTGCTTCGTCGAGCGCGGCTCGATCGCGGCGACGTTCTCCACCAGCTGGGGCACGCTGGGCGAGAGCCCGTGGACGACGGGGTCGATGACGATGGACCTCACCTGGGACGGCGCGGTGGTACCGCTGACACCCGCGGGCGCGGTAGCCGGCGCGCAAGGCGAGACGGCGGTGGTGGCGACCCTCGCCTCGAAGCCCGACGGCAGCTACCTCGTGTCCTATGTGTACTTCCCGGTCGACGCGCTGACGCCCAGCCAACTGCCGTTCGACTTCGTCGACGTGGTGGGCGTGCTGCTGTCGTCCGACGGAGCGTCGACCCCCTCGCTCGTGGCCTATGCAGCCGAGGGGGGCGTCACGCTCGACCTGGCCGGGAGCGGAGCGGGCGACGCCGTTCAGGGGCACATCGCCGGGACGCTGTTCTCGTACGGGTGGTAGAGGACGGGTCTGGCGGTCCGCCCAGGGGCTCGCCACCGCGGTCCAGCGCAGGTGCACCGGGGCGTGGCCCGGGTCGAGCGCGAGCGGCGCATCGATCGGTTGGGCCGCGTCGCCCACGGCCAGCCCGACGATGACGACGCGCGGCGGCGGGGGAAGCTCGAAGCGGGCGGGGTCGACGACCACGACCCCGTCCTGCGTCGCGAACCAGAGGCGGCCGTCCGGCGTGGAGACCGCCCCCACGGTCGGGGCGCCTTGATCGTCCAGGGGGAGCTCCTCCCACCGGCCGTCCGCATGGCGCCGGGTCCGAAAGCCCCCCCTTCCAGAGCGCCCCGTCGCGCGTGCGCCATACCGGGCCGGCGTGCGTCGGGTGCACGGGGGACGGCAGCCACGCGCTCCCGGTCTGGCGATAGACGACCGAGCAGACGCACGCCCAACGCGCGCCGTCCGGCCCGGTGAAGAAGCTCCGGTCGTCCGGGGGGCAACCTCCCGGGTTTGGCACGTCGGTGGGGAGCGGCGTGGTCTCCCCTTCCGCGTAGACCGGCCACCAGGACTGGTGGGCGCCCACAACGTGCGTGTCGGCCCCTCCCACCACAGCCGAAGCACGTTGGTGCGTGCACCGTCCGGAGCGCGGAGCGTCCGGAGCGCCGCGGGCCGGACGCGCACCAACCCCTCCCCGGTGGTCGCCAACCAGGTCGCGCCGGGTCCGTCTGCGTCGAGGAGAACTGCGCGACGGCGTCGTAGTCCGCCGCGTGCGCGGCCCCCGCGGGGAGTACGAGGGCGAGCAGGGCGAGGGCGGCGAGACGAGGCGAGCGAGAGATGCGGCTCCAGGGTTGAGGATGGACGCCCCCGGTTACCGCTCCGCCGGAGCGCCAGACCATGGGGTCGGAGCAGGCTTTCGCTTGTGGACAACAGGTTTTTCGCGAATGGATACGCGCCGGGCCGGCGGCATCCGATGACCGTCGCGCAGCATGCGGTTCCTCCAGAACATCGAGGGCCACCCCGAAGCCGACGGTAGGCTAAGCCCCCCCCTCGCCGCGACGCAGCCCAGGGACTGATGCTCCTCCTCCAGCTCCTCTCCTTGGCCGCCGCGCAGGCGCCCGCGCCCCCCGCCGAGCCCGCCGCCCCGGCCGAGCCCGGTCCCCCGGCCGAGCCCGGTCCCCCGGTCGAGCCCGGTCCCCGCACGTCCACGCTCCCGGTGCTCACCTTCCAGGCCGCCGCCACCTACCCCCCCGCCGCGCTGGCGACCGGCACCGAGGCGTCGGTCCTCCTCGAGCTCGACGTCGACGCCGCCGGCGCCGTGGTCGCCGCCCGCGTGGTCGAGCCCGTGGGCCAGGGCTTCGACGAGGCCGCCGCGCAGGCCGCGCGCAGCTTCCGCTTCGAGCCCGCGCGGGACGCCGAGGGCGCGCCCGCCGCCGCGCGCATCCAGTACCGCTACCGATTCACGGTCGCCCGCGCCGCGGCCCCCTCCGTCGAGGGCACGGTGGTCGACAGCGTCACCGGGCTCCCCTTCCCCGGCCTCGACGTGCGCGTGGTCCGCGAGGACGGCACCGTCATCTACGCCACGACGGACGCCGCGGGCCGCTTCGTCGTCTCCGGGCTCCCGCTCGGGCCGTGGACGCTCGTCGCGTCTCCAGCGGGACACGTCACCACCTCCACCGGCATCGAGGTGAAAGACGGCGTGGTGTCCCAGGTGGCGCTCGTCGCGGAGCCGGCCTCCGCGGCGTCCTCGGGGGAGGTGCTCACCGTGCAGGCCGAGCGCGCGAGCACCGAGATCACCGAGCGCACGCTCTCCCAGGAGGAGGTGCGCTTCCTGCCCGGCACCGGCGGAGACGTGGTCAAGGTGGTCCAGAACCTGCCCGGCGTGGCGCGCTCGCCGCTCGGGGTGGGGCAGCTCATCATCCGCGGCACGGCCCCCGAGGACTCGGCCTACTTCCTCGACGGCGCGAGCATCCCCATCGTCTTCCACTTCTCGGGGCTCTCGACCATCCTCAACGGGGACATCGTGGGAGAGGTGGCCTACCTCCCGGGGAACTACGGTGCGCGCTACGGGCGGGCGCTCGGCGGGCTGGTCGACCTCCGCACCAAGGACGAGCTCCCCGCGAGGTCCCGCGGCTACGTCGCGCTCGACCTCTTCCAGGGCACCGCCTACGTCGAACAGAAGGTCGGCGACGACACCGCGCTCGAGTTCTCCCTGCGGCGCTCCTGGATCGACTCGGTGCTGACGCCTGTGCTCTCGGGCATGGGCAGCGGTGGCACCTTCCGTGCGCCCCGCTACTGGGACGCGCAGGCCCGCGTCCTCCACGAGCTCGACAACGGCGGCCGGTTGGACGCGATCGTGCTGTTCTCCGACGACCGCTTCAGCGTGGTCGGCGCGGAGGACGAGGGCGTGGCCATCGGCCTGACCACCACAGCCCCTCCCCGACGGCTGGGAGAGCGAGCTCACCCTCATCGGTGGCCCCGAGGACCAGTCCTTCGGCTTCGACGGCGATCCCGAGGCCGCCTACGAGCGCAGCTTCGGCCTCGGCCTCCGCCAGGAGCTCCGCCGCGACTACGACGCCGAGCATCCCCTGGGCTGGCGCATCGGGGCGGATCTCCAGGGCGGCAGGGACAGCTTCCTCTACAACGTGGTGGCTTTCTCCCCCTACGAGTCCGACGCGGCGTGGTCGTTCGCGCCCGCGCTCTACGTCGAGCCGTCGATCCGCCTCGGCCCCGTCGTCGTGACCCCCGGCCTGCGCGCGGACGCCCTCGTGTACGACTTCGGCTACGCCCGCGCCACGCTCGATCCGCGGCTCGGCATGAAGATCGTTGCCGGCCCCACCACGATCGTGAAGGCGAGCGTCGGGCGGTACTCCCAGTTCCCCACCACGCGGCAGCTCGCGCCCGGCGGCGACGGCAACGTCGACCTCACCGAGGCGTGGTCGCTCCAGTCGAGCCTCGGGCTCGTGCAGGCGCTCCCGCTCGGCCTCTCGGTGGAGGCGACCGGCTTCTACAACCGGCTCTACGACCTCGTCGTGGGCCGTGAAGACCGCTTCCGCTTCTTCACCGGGCCGCCCCCCATCGGGCCCTTCGACGAGGCGGGCTATGCCAACGAGGGCACGGGCCGCATCTGCGGCGGCGAGCTCCTCGTCCGCCTCGACGCCGACAAGACCCTCGGCCTCCTCTCGGCCACCTTCTCCAATTCGGTCCGCGTCGACCGCGACGGCACGGAGGAGCTCTTCACCAACGATCAGCCCTTCGTGATCAACGCGCTCGCGTCCCAGGAGCTGCCCCGGCGCTGGCGGGTGGGCATCCGCGGCCGCGTGTCGGCGGGCGATCCGTACACCCCCGTCGTGAACCGCGTGTACGACATGGGGAGCCGCGTGTTCATCCCCGTGTACGGCGAGCGGGACAGCGCCCGCCTCGACCCGACCTACTCCATCGACGTGCGCGTGGACAAGGAGTGGAAGTTCAAGAAGTGGGCGTTCACCACCTACCTCGACCTCCAGAACGCGACGAACGTGCAGAACCCCGAGGTGATGTCGTGGACCTACGACTACTCCGAGGAGGCCCCGATCTCGGGGCTCCCGATCATCCCGGCCTTTGGCGTGCGGGGGGAGTGGTGAGCGCCGCCTCTCGCCGGCCGCCCCGCGCGGGCGCGCTCCCCGTCCTGCTCGCCGCCGCCCTCCTCGCGGGCTGCGGCGGCGCCAACGACGAGACGCTCGTCGACGAGCTGCGCGTGATGGCCGTGGTCGTCGAGCCGCCCGAGGTGGCGCCCGGCGCCACGGCCACGATCACCGCGTGGGTGGCCGATCCGGGTGACGTCGCGCCCGACGCCCTGCTGTGGACCTGCACCAACCTCGGCGACGGCTGCCTTGAGGCCGCCGAGGCCGCGCAGGGCACCACCGTGTCCGCCCCCACCGACGGCACCGTCGTGACCGAGCGGATCGCGCCTCCGGCCCTCGCCGGCGTGGTGGCAGACGGCACCACGGTCCTGCCGGTGCTCCTGTGGGCGCTCGCGTGCGCGCCCGGGGTGTGTCCGGCCATCGATCTCGCCACAGCGGCCCCCGCCGCGGGCACGGACGACGCCGACGCCCTCGCGACCTTCCTCGCCGATCCCTTCGAGGGCGCCGAGGCCCTTCCGCTCCTCGGCACCTCGCTCGCGCTCGCCCAGGTGCAGGTCTCCACCCGGGCGACCCCGCTCGTCAACCCCGTCCTCACCGGCCCCGACGTGGAGCTCGTGGTGGCGCCCGGGGCCTCGATCGATCTCGCGTTCACCGTCTCCGCGCCCGGGGTCGTCACCGCGTACGGCTACACCACCAACGGCGGCTTCGACGCCACGGAGTACGCGGTGGTCGACGGCGCCGTGACCCTCACCTGGTTCGGATCGGACACCGCGGGCGACGCCGAGCTCTGGGTGATCGTCAACGGAGAGGACGGCGGGAGCGCGGTCTGGCACGGGCTCGGGCGGGTGGAGTAGTCGCCGCCGCTACCGGGTCGTCCTGACACTACGCCTTTGCTGTACCGGGCGCGCGTCGGGCGGCTCGACCTCTTGCGTGAGCCGAGGACCTGGCGGCCGACGCCCTGCTCATCGACGAGCGCGGCGGCCGTAGCGCGGCGGCCGACGCGGAATCGCGTTGAACGGGGCGAATCAGTCGTTCACCAGCCGCCGTCCGGGCCGCCGTAGGCGCCGATGTCGTTCCGCGACCCGTCCGTGTCGTTGTACGACGCCGACGGGTTGCCCGCGTTGATGAGGGCGCTGCCGGAGGCGAGGGTGAAGTCGTCGTTCTCGACGCCGTCATCCGTGAAGGCGGTGAAGCCGGGGTCGAACTCGAGGTTGCCGTTGCTGCCCGTGGGCGCCGTGACGCCGCCGTAGTTGCCGCCGGCGTTGTCGTACGCGTCCGAGTAGTCGGCGTCGAGCGAGGCCGCGGAGGACTCGAGGAAGACGCCGGCGCCGCCGACGCCGTAGGCGATGACGGAGCTCTGGAAGTAGAAGTCGGCGCTGCCCATGATGGCCGCGCCGGAGCCGGAGGCGCCCGCGTTGCTGGCGGCGGTGACGTTCCACCAGGTGACCGCGCCGTCGTCCGCGTAGAGCGCGCCGCCCGAGCCGGTCGCCGCGTTCCCGACGAACACCGCGTTGGTGACCGTCAGCGTGCCGCCCGCGACCGTGATCGCGCCGCCGTTCGCCGCGCTGTTGTAGCCGAGGCGGGACTGGATGACGCCGACGGTGGCGGTGTCACCGACGTAGAGGGCGCCGCCCTGGTCGGCGTAGTTCACGGCGAAGCTCACGTCCATGAGCTCCATGCCGCGGCTGTTGTTCACGAACATGCCGCCGCCGTAGGAGTACACGTAGTAGTCCTCGGTGTCGGACACCTCGGTGTACGAGTACGCCGCGAGGGCGTTGCCGGTGATCATGAGCGCGCGGAGGGTGGGCGCCGCGCCGTCCACGAAGATGCCGCCGCCGTAGTAGCGGGTGTAGTTCGTGACGCAGGTGCTCGACGAGTCGCACGCGGCGGAGCTCGTGGAGGTCTCGACCGTGCCGCTGCCCGCGGTGATCGTGAAGCCGCGGAGCTCGGCCGCGGCGGACTCGCCGCTGGAGAACGTCACGGTGGAGCCGGCGCCGCCGCCGTCGATGATCGTGTTCTTCGCACCGCTGGTCGAGAAGACCTCGATGTCCTTGCCGGTGAAGTCGACGGTCTCCGTGTAGTTGCCCGGGTAGACGGCGACGCACAGGTCGGCGTCGTCGATGCCCTGCTGGATGGTCTCGTAGGGGTTGGCGGTCGTGCCGTCCTGGCTGCTGCCCGCGTTGTACTGGTCGACGACGACCGGCTCGCTCGCGTCGCGATCGTCGCAATCGAAGCTGTTGGTGACCACCATGTCGCAGGAGATGATGGTGTTCGCGGCGTCCCCGAAGCCGTCGCCGTCACGGTCGGCGGGGTACTCCTCGCCGTCGACCGGGTCGTCGTCGACCAGCTCGTTGCAGTCGTTGTCGACCTCGTCACAAATCTCGGTCGCGCGGGGGTTGATGGCGTCGTCGCGATCGTCGCAGTCGCCCTCGCTCACCGTGAAGCCGTCGCCGTCACGGTCCTCTCCGGTGTCCGTGTCGGTGTCCGTGTCGGTATCGGTGTCCGTGTCGGTGTCCGAATCGGCGTCGGTGTCCGTGTCGCTGTCGGCGTCCGTGTCGGCATCCCCGTCGAGATCGGAGTCGCCCGTCTCCTTGTCGTCCGGATCCGTGTCCTTCGAGGGCAGGCAGCCGGGGAGGGCCAGGAGGGCGGAGAGCGAAAACAGGGGGACGAGGATGCGGATCAAGGGGGGCTCCGAGCGGGGCCGCACCTTAGCTTGGGATTCCTTTCCGTCAAGACCTTCCGGTAGGGTCCACCACAGAATCAGCCTCCCGAGGGCTTGACGTCTGTGTTTCCTTGTAGTTCCGCCCCTCGGCGCGTGAGGTGGCTCACCGGCGATCGTCCTTCGGCCGTGGACGCCGCCGCGACCGCTCGCCCGCCTGATTCACGCAAACAACAGGAACAACCTCATATAGTGAGGGCACTCCACACCCAGACCGTGAGAAAGGAGAGGGGCACGCCCACGCCGAGCAGGGCGCCGGCGAGGTCCGGCCGGAGCCCGTAGGTCTGCGCGAGGACCGCGCCGGTCACCATCGGCGCCATCGCGCCCTCGAGCACGGCGACTCGGGCCCCGAGGCCGGTCTCCCCGCCCGCGCGCATCCACGCCCACACGAGCAGCGGCGCGAGCGCGAGCTTGTAGAGAAGGCCCACCGCCATCGGCCGCGCCGCGGTGGGCGGCGGCCACCGGAGCTGGGCCCCGACGGCCACGAGCGCCACGGGGGAGAGCGTCGCGGCGATGCGGCCCAGCGCGCCCTCCACGGGGGCGGGCCACGCCACGTCGCGCAGCAACAGGGCGATCACGACGGCCCACAGCGCGGGGAACGACACCATCCGGCGCACGAGCCCGCCGGGGGAGAAGCTCTGCCCCGCGAACCTCGAGCCCACGATGGGCGCGAGCGTGCACACGAGGAGGAAGCTGCCGAGCTGATCGAGGGGCACCGCGACGGGGAGCGCCTCGGGGCCGACGAGCACCTCCAGGAGCGGGAAGCCGACGAAGGAGGTGTTGGAGAGGCCCGCGGTGAGGATGAGGCAGCCGACGGTGGCGCGGTCCCACCCGCAGAGACGCCCGACGAGGGGGAAGACGAGCGAGGCCACGAGGAAGACGAGCCACACGGACGCGACGCCCCACGCGGAGAACGTCGTGGCGCGGTGCACCTCGACGAGCGCGAGCGCCGGGAGGGCGACGTGGAGGACGTAGAGCGTCAGCGGGGCGGGGTCGAGCCGACCGCGCAGGCCGAGCCCGGCCAGGAGACACGCGGCCAGGACGAGGAGGCTCGACATCCCGCCGGCCTAAACCGGATCGGGGCCGGATGGGTAGCCAGGCCGGCTATCGCACGGCCAGGCTACTCGTTCTTGGGTCGGCGAAGCATTAGGTGCACCGCGGACGACGACCGTGCCCCCCTCCCCTCGCCCCGCCCTCCCGCGCTCGGACCTCCCGCGCCAGGGGGCCCTCCCGCTCCTCCTCGCGCTCGTGCTCGGGCTCGTCGTGCTCGGCCCCGCGCTCGCGAACCCGCTCTCTTGGCTCGCAGGCGACGCCACGGTGGACTCCCACGGATCCTGGTGGTTCCAGTGGTGGGTGGCGCACGCGCTCGTCGCCGGCGCCTCGCCGTTCCAGGCGGACGTGCTGTTCCACCCGTGGGGCAAGGACATCCTCACCCACACGGGCGGCAACCTGCTCGACGCCGCCGCGATCCTGCCCGTGCGCCTCGCGTTCGGCCCCGCCGCCGCGTGGAACGCCCTGGTGTGCGGCGCCGTCGTCACCAACGCGCTCGCGGCGGGCGTGTGGGCTCGGCGCCTCGGGGGCGGCCTCGCGGCCGTGCTCCTCGCCGAGGTGCTGGTCGGCCTGCACCCCTTCGTCCTCAACGAGCTGGCGCACGGCCGCCCGACCCAGGCGATCCTCGCGCCGCTCCTCCTCGCGCTCGCCTACGGAGACGACGCGATGCGCACGGGATCGGCCCGCGCGGCGGCGGCGTCCGCGGCGCTCCTCGCGCTCTCGGGCTGGATCTACTGGTACGCGGCATCCTTCGGGGCGCTCGCGCTCTGCGTCCTCGCGATCGGGCGCCCGTTCGGGCCGCGCCTCCGCGCCCTCGTCGGCATCGGGCTCGGCTCCCTCCTCCTCTGCGCCCCGCTCGTCGTGCCGCTCGCGCTCGCGATGGCCAACGGGGACGTGCCCGGGCTCCTCCCCCTCGATCGGTGGCTCGCGGGCGTGCAGGACTACACCAACGCCCAGGGCGGCAGCGTGCAGGTCTCGACGCTCTCGCCGACCGGCATCGCGGGCCTCCACAGCGCGCGCGGATGGGCGCCCGAGGGCGTCGCGCTCGGCCTCGTCGGGGCGCTCGCGGTGCTCGGCGCGCCCCGTCGGTGGCTCGCGGTGGCCCTGCTCGGAGCCGCCATCGCCGTGGGCCCCTTCCCGCTCGGCCTCCGCAACCCCGTCTACCTCGGCCTCGTAGCGGCGCTGCCCCCCTACGAGCGGCTCTACTGGCCGGTCCGCGCCGTGTCGCTCCTCGCCGCGGTCGGGGTCGTCGGGATCGCCACCGCGCTCGCGCGCATCCCCGAGGGCCGCCGGGCGCTCGTCGCGAGCGTGGTCGGCGTGGCGCTCGTCGGCGAGGTCCTGGCCCGGGGCGCGCTCCCGCTGGGCCGCTGGCGCCCGGAGGTCCCCGAGGACGTGCGCTGTGTCGGCGTGGACGGCGGGGCGGGCCTCGTGTTGCCCTACGGCGTCGACCAGCTCCCGCTCGTGTGGCAGACGGTGCTCGAGGCGCCCATGCTCAACGGCATGGCGGAGCGCTCGGCGAGCCTCGTGCCGGCGGAGCAGAAGGCGCTGCGCGCGGACAACGGCTGGGTGCGCGCGGTCCTGACGGTGCCGGCGGATCCACGGGCGGAGGTCGCCTGGACCGAGGCCGAGAAAGAGGCCGTGCGCGCGCTCGGCTACCGGTGGGTGGTGCTGCGTCCGGACGCGATGGTGGAGGACGGGGGGCGCATCTCCGCCACGAGCCGCGCCCGCGCCGCGCGGCGTGCCCTCATCCCGCTGCTCGGGGCGCCGGTGCTGGAGCGGGAGGACATGTCCGTCTACGCGCCCTGGGGCGGGATGGACACGTGCCGCGCGCTCGGCACCTCGCCGACGGGCGCATCCGTGGGCCTCCCGTAGCGACGCCGATCGCGCCGACCCAAACGCGACGAGCCGTGACACCCCGATCCGCCGGCCGTGCACAGGCTTGTCCGGCGCGCGTCATCCTCCGACGCGGCAATACGAGGTGTTCGATGCGGAAGCAACTTCGGGCGGCGGCGGTGATGGTGGGCGTGATGGCGGCGGGTGGCGCGTGGGCGGGCGACGAGGAGGTGGGCGAGGCCGGGCGCCGCTCCCCGACCGATCTCCCCTCCCCCATCGTGGCGCGGCTCCATGACAGCTTCCCGGACGCCACGGCGGCGGGGATCGAGCAGGCCGGCGGCGGGTGGGAGGCCTCCGTCGTGGAGGGGCTCCGCCGCACCACGCTGATGCTCGATCACGTCGGAAACGTCGTCGAGCGCCACACTCCCATCTCCGTCCGCGCCCTGCCCGCGCCCGTGCGTGCCAGCCTCGAGCGCTCGCACCCGAGGCACACCCTCTGGCGCGCGACCGAGATCGCGACGGACGAGGGCGCGTACCACGAGGTCCTGCTCGCGCGCGGAGACCGGCGGAGCGTCGTGCTCTTCGACCCCACCGGGAGGGCGCTCGCGGGGGTCAACCGGTCGTAGCGACGTCGCGGTAGAAGCACTAGCGCTTGACGACGTACCGGCAATAGAGCTCGTCGCCGACCCGGTGCGCGTGCGCGAGCGAGAGCCGCGGCGCGCCGTCGAACGGGAAGCCCTCGCCGTCCACCACCGTGGGGGACGAGCGGCCGCCCAGCACGAGGGGGCAGATGGTCAGGTAGAGCTCGTCGACGACGCCGGCAGCGAGGAGCTGGGCGATGAGATCGCCGCCGGCCTCGACGAGGAGGGTCTCGACCCCGCGGGCCTCGAGCGCGGCGACGACCCCGGGGATCGTCACCTCCCCGACGACGACCTCGCCCTTCGGGACCTCGCCGGCGGTCGCCGAGAAGAACAGCGGGCGCACGCGGGGGTCCTCGTAGAAGCGCCCGGCCTTCGGGACGTCCAGGGTGCGGGTCAGCACGACGTTCCACCAGGTGCGCCCCTCGACCGGCGGGTGGGCCGCGTCGGGGAACCCGCTCGCCGCGAGCGCCGCCAGCGCCTTCGCATCGGGCACGAGCGGGAGCGGCCAGTTGCGGAACGTGCGGCCTCCGACGAGCACGGCGTCCGCGCGCGCGCGCAGCACGCTCATGTACTGACGGTCCACCGGGGTGCCGATGGCGACGTGATCGTAGCGGGCGCTGCCGATCTTGCCGTCCACCGTGATCGCGGTGTTGGTCAGGATCCTCACTCCGCGAAGTCCTCCGCCGTGCGCCAGCACTCGACCGCGACGCTCCCGACGTTCGGCATGTCGAACGGCGCCTTGGTCACCTTCACGCGGATGCGGCGGATCGGGAACGACGCGACGAGGAGCCGGGCCACGTCCTCGGCGAGGGCCTCGATGAGGCGGTACTCCTTCTCCGCGACCAGCTTCCCGATCGCGAGGTTGGCCTCGTAGTAGTCGACGAGCTCCTTCCCGGCGCGGTCGATGCGCGCGGAGGCCCGCCAGTCGGTCTCGGCCTCGAAGTCGATGACGACGCGCTGGCGGATGTGCCGTTCGTACTCGTGGAAGCCGATGCGGCAGTCATAGGAGAAGCCCGTTCCGTGCACCCGATCGTTCACGTCCACCTCGAAGCTTCCGGCTAACCCGACGCGCCCGCCCCTCGCGGTGGCCCGCCCCACAGGTTCCGGACGCTACACTGCGCGCGTGCGCCGCCGCCTCCTCTTCGCGCTCGTCCCGCTCCTCGCGCTCGCCGCCCTCGCCGAGGGGGTGGGACGCCTGCGGGACGATCCGCACGCCGCCGACACCGCGCGCCTCTACGAGCCCGGCGCCGTGCTGGTCCGCGCCGAGGGCGCCCGCCGCGTGACCGCGCGCGACGAGCTCCACGACCAGGCGTGGGTGCTCCCCAAGACCGGCTACCGCGTGGCCTTCGTGGGCGACTCGACCGTGTGGGGACAGCTCCCGGACGCGTTCGGACAGGCGCTCGTCGTCCCGGGCGCCGCGGTGGAGGTGCTCAACTTCGGCATCCGCGGGGCCGCGAGCGACCGCGCGCGCATCGCCGCCGAGGCCGCCGTCGCCCAGGACCTCGACCTCCTCGTCGTCTACGTCGGCCACAACGAGGTCACCGAGGCACGGCTCAACCCCGTCTCCCTCCGCCCGTTCTGGCAGCGCCGCGTCGCCTCCGCCCTGCTCGGCTCCGGCGTCGCCCGCCTCCTCGGCCCCGTCCTCGATCCGCTCCGCGCCGCGCTCGCCGCCGACCCCTCCGCCCTCCGCGACAAGGGAGACGCCGCGCCGCGCCCGCTCGCGGAGGCGGAATGGGCGCCCGTCGCCGCGTCCTACCGTCGCAACCTCGAGGCCATCTGCACCCTCGCCGACCCCGCCCGGATCGTCTTCGTCGAGCCCATCTCCTCGCTCGTCCATCCCGGCGAGGCGCCCCCCGACAGCCCGCCGATCGTGCGGAGCGCGATGGAGAGCGGCATCGCCGCGGCCCGCCTGGGTGACCCCACCGACGCCCTCGGGTGGGCGGATCGCCTGCGCGGCTACTACCCGGAGCTCGGTCCTCCCCGTGCGCTCCGGGGCCTCGCGCTCCTCGGCCTCGGCGACCGCGACGGCGCCCTCGTGGAGCTACGGGAGGCCCGCCGCCGCGATGCCCAGCCCACCCGCGCGACGGAGGCGCACTGGGCCATCGTCCGGGAGGTGGCCGCCGGGTGCGGCGCGACCGCCGTGCGCACGGAGCCCGCGTTCCTGCCGGACGCTCGCTACCTCGGCCTCGACGACGCCCTCTTCATGGACCGCGTGCACCCCACGCTCCCCGGGAACGTGCTGCTCGCCGGGATCATCGCGGCCGCGGCGCCGCTGCCGGCCGGGACCGCCTTCGAGCCCGCCCGGGTCACGCTCACGCCGCCCGCCGACGAGGCCACGCGCGGCTGGCGGCTCCCGGGCGCGCCGGCGGATCCGCCGTAGTCAGTCCAGGCAGGCCACGAACGAGATCGGCACGTTGACGCCCTCGGGGATCTGCCAGTAGCCGCCGAGCACGGTGTCGTAGGCGACGGACTCCACCTGCCGCTCGTCCGCGAACGGGAGCGCGATGCGCGGGGCGGTCGGGATGCCCTCGATGCCGCCGTCGCCGAGATCGAGCTCCCACGCGCCGTCGTAGGTGCGCACGAGGAGGCGCGAGCCGTCCGGCCAGAGGTCTGCCGAGGTGACGAGCCCGCCGGTCTCGCTGCCGTCGGCGAACGTCGCGAGCTCACCGACGTAGCGGGGCGCGGCGACCTCGTCGGCCACGAGCGTGTCGACGACGTAGACCCGGGAGGTCCCGTCGCCCCGCTTGGAGAGGAACACGGGCAGGCCTTCGGGCGTGAGGAACATGGCCTCGACGTTGACCGGGCCGTCCGCGTAGACGAGCGGAAAGCGCTCGGCGACCACGGTGGCGTCGAGCCCGCCGCCCCACCCGACGGCGGGCTCCGGTACGCGGTAGAGCTGCACCTCCGTGCGCACCGCGGAGTTGTCGCCCACGTCGGCCGCCCACAGGCAGCTCCCCGTCGGGCACGGCCCCAGCGCGATGGCCTCCCAGTCGTCGTTCTCGATCCCCTCGAGGGTGAGCGTCCCGAGCGCCGCGCCGGTCAGGTCGATGGCGTAGAACGCGGGGGCGTTGCCGTGGTCCTCGAGCATCCAGAGGACGCCCGGGTTCACGAGCGACGGTGCGACCCCGGAGACCTCCTCGCGCTCGGGGTCGGCGAGGTAGCCCACGTCGCGGGGCTCGGCCCAGGTGTCGCACGGCACGGGCAGGACCGGGCCCGGGGCCCCCCCGCTGTCGGCGGTGTCGGCGGTGTCCCGCTCCGTGTCCGGGTCCGTGTCGGTGGGGACCGAGTCCACGCGCGGAGGGGCGGTGTCACCGACCTCGTCCTTCCAGGGGCCATCCGTGGCGGTGCAAGCAAGGAGAACGAGCAGCGGGAACATCGGGCGCAGCGTAGCCCGTTGCTCGTTCGTCACGCAGGCAGAGAGCCGGGGTGGCGGGTGCCCCCCAGCCGTCAGGGCTCCGGTGGCTCGACGATCTCGGGCCCACAGCCCTCGGCGACCCGGCTCGGGTGGCAGCGCGGGGTGCCACCCGGGAGCTCGGCGACGTAGGCCGACCCGGCCACGGCCACGACCTGGTCCGACGCGAAGTTGTGCGGACCGGCGTCCAACGCCGCCGCGAACCGGGCGGCGTTCGTCGCATCGTCGGCCTCGTTGCTGTCGACGTTGGAGGTCACGAGGAAGTTCCGGGCGACGAGGTCCTGCACGAGCGCGGCGTTCCCGGGCGCATCGTCGATCTTGAAGGTGGCGGCGAAGGCATCGTCCGCGCTGTCGCTCTTCACGAAGAGCACGCGGCCCTCCAGCGCCGGCGCCCCCGCGAGGTACTCGGTCCGGTGCTCGTCGTTGTCCAGGAGCGCCAGGAGCAGCCGGCCACGGGTGTCCGCGAGCAACGGCCAGCCGGCGGCGACCCCCTCGGCGAGCGTCGCGCGCCCACCCCGCACGTCGTCGGGCACGAGGAGGGCGTCGCGAGGCCACACGTCGGTGATGGCGGCGTCGAGCTCGGCGAGGTGCCCGGCGAGCGGGACGAGCCCCTCGACCGCCGCGTCGATGTCGTCCTTCGGCTCGATCCAGACCGTGAGCGGGCTGTGACACGGATGGGCGTGGGACCACGTGAGCAGCACGTCGAGGCACGCCCCCAGCGTCGAGCAGGTGGACTCCTGGTCGACGACCGGCAGGTGGAAGACCTGGAACACGCCCTCCTCGTCCAGGTGGACGTCCAGCTCGAAGGCGCGCACCCCCACGTCGGCCTGCGCGTCGAGCGTCGGCTGCGTGTAGGCGTGAGACGCGTCTACGACGTTGTCGGGCTCGATGTGGTAGCTGTTGTGAGTCCCGAGCGCCTGCACGTCCGGGAGGCTCAACACGTCGTCCATCGCGCCGGTTGCGGCGCAGGTGACCGGCGGCTCCGGCGCGGTGTCGTCCACCGTGGGGCCGGTGCACGCCGCGAACAAGGCGAACAGCATCAGTACACGCCCGCGGGCGTCGTCATGCGCGCGTTCGCTTCGTCAGAGGCCTTGAACTCGGCGTAGTCGCCGTCGCCGTCCACGTCGCAGAGCCCGTACACGGTGAACGACCGCTGGTCGCTCGAGGCCTCGACCCAGTAGACGCCGCGCACCGTCCCGTCCGGCCGCCACCCGAGCTTCTCCCACTGGGATCCGCCGCGCCAGGGGCGCTGCTCACCCCCGCCCTGGGCAAGCTCGGCCTCCGCCTCCCTACGGCTCGACACGGAGATGAACTCGTCGAAGGCGGCGTCGTAGGAGAGCTCCGCGGTCTTGATCCCGTCGACGTTGGCGGGGATCTCCGAGCGCTTCGCCTTCATCTGCATCGTGAGGAAGTTGGGGATGGCAATGGCCGCCACGATCCCGATGAACGGGAGGAGCAGGAAGCACACCCCGCCCGCGACCACCAGCAGGATGATCAGCGCGGCGGATGCCCTCTTGGGGGGCGCGGCATCGGACACGGGAGCTCCAGGCCCGCGGATACTACGCCACCCGCCCCCGGTCCGCCTACTTCAGGTCGGGCTCGGGCATCCCCTCGACCACGACCGGCTCGGCCTGTTCGGGCAGGCGCACGCCGAAGTCGATGTAGTGCCCGGAGCGCTTCGCCTTGGTCTCCAGGTAGAACTGGTTGTACGGGTTGGGTGGCAACAAATGGGGCAGGCGCCCGCTGACACGTACGCCCAACTGTTCCAGTTGCTTGATCTTGTTCGGGTTGTTGGTCATGAGCTGGATGGAGCCCACCTCCAGGCTCTGGAGCATGTGGGCGGCGATCGCGTAGTCGCGCTCGTCGTCCCCGAATCCGAGCGCGAGGTTGGCCTCGACGGTGTCGAGCCCGCGGTCCTGGAGCGCGTAGGCGCGCACCTTGTTCATCAGCCCGATGCCACGGCCCTCCTGGCGGAGGTACAGCACGATGCCGCGATCCAACTCGCCAATCTTGGAGAGCGACGACTCCAACTGATCACGGCAATCGCAGCGCAACGATCCCAGGGCATCGCCGGTGAGGCACTCGCTGTGCAGGCGCGTCGGCACGTCCTCGCCCCCGCGGACGTTCCCCTTGATGATGGCGACGTGATCCTTGCCGTCCCGGTTGTTCCAGAACGCGGCGATCCGGAAATGCCCGAAGCGGGTCGGCAGCTCGGCCACCCCCACCAGGCGCACACACACGTGGTCGGCGCCCAGGCCGCCACACTCGTGGTCCCGGTCGCGTTCGACCAGCTCCTCGAGCTCACTCATCGGTTCCTCCTCCGGCGATGCGCCGCGCCAGACGACGCCCCGATCGGAAGGCCGCCTCGGCGCCGCCCACGGGGTCGAACGCCTCGCCTGCAATTCCTATCCGCGCGCCGCCGGGGAGCGCCACCAGGTAGGGCGCCGCGAGGCCGGCGCCGCGGTCCATCCGAGCGTACCGCCATCGGTGCGCGACGGTCAGGACCGGCGCCGCGGCCCAGGGGCCCAGTTGCTCGGAGGCTTCCGCGACGAGCGCGGCCACCACGTGCTCGGGAGGGTCCGCCAGGTGCCGCGCGGACCACGACGGACGGGCCTGCAGCACGAGTGTCCGCACGCGGGGATGCGGCCGCTTGGACGAGTCGTGCGCGACGAGCTGGAGGGCACCGCCCGCCGGGTAGACGATCTCGGCGTCGAGGGCGTCGTCCGGGCCGTCGTACCGCGCGATGACGGTCCAGCACGGATGGGTGCGCACGGTGCCGAGCAGGGCGCGCGCGGGCGCCAACGCCTCGATCCCGTCGAGGAGGGCGGCCGACTGCTCGACCGGGAGCGCGAGGACGAGGGTGGGCGCGGTGTGGCGCTCGCCATTGTCGGCGGTGACCGTGACCGCACCCTCCGCGAGCTCGATCGCCGTCACCTTCGTCTTCAGGCGCACGTCGAGCCCCTGCGCGAGGTGCTTCGCGAGCACGTTCACGCCGTCGGCGAACGCGAGGCGCCGCGTGGCGGGGTCGAAGGCCGCGGGGTGGCAGGGCGTGCCCTGGCCGGACACGACGCGCGGCCACCCGGGGACGCGCAGGGCACGCACGCCGTCGATGGCGGCGAGGAACTCCGGATCGGTGCCGTGCAGGAAGCCGAGCCCATGGTCGACGGCCTGCCCTTCGATGCGCCGGGTGGCACAACGCCCGCCGACGCCGCGCGCCTTCTCGAGCACCACGACGTCGCGGCCGGCGCGCACGAGCGCTCCCGCACAAGCCAACCCGGACAGGCCGGCACCGAGCACCACGATGTCGGCCAACGCCACTCCGGTGAGGGCGGGAACGTAGACACGCCTCCACGCTCCGGCGTCACGTTTATTCGATTGTCCTCACGACAGGCCGAGGGCCTCGCGGACGGCGCCGTCGAGGGCGTCGACGACCACGGGGACCTCGTCGAGCGCGTTCGGCCAGCTCGGGGCGATCCGCAGGTTGTTCTCGGGGGCGCTCACGACGATGCCCCGGGTGCCGAGCGCCTTGACGAGGCGCTGCACGTCGCCGAGCCCCATGAGCCGCAGCGCGAGGATGCCGGACCGACCGCCCGGGTTCGGGCTCCGCAGCGACGCCAGGCCGAACCGACCGAGCTCGGGCTCGATGGCATCGTGCCAGCGCTGGACGTGGGCGTGGACGGCGCCGACGCCGAGCGCCTCGAGGACCTCGACCCCCGCGCCGAGCGCCGCGAGCCCGGCACCGTTGGCCGCGCCGCCCTCGAAGACGTCGGCACGCGCGCGGAGGGGACGGTCGTAGCGGAGCGGGCTCGCGCCCAGGAGGAAGCCGACAGGGTCCTCGTGGGAGAGCCAGCCGCCGAGCCGGGGGACCAGCGCCCCGACGCGCTCCGGGGACACGTAGACGAACGCGCACCCGTCGATCCCCATGAGCCACTTGTGGCTGCCGCAGGCGAGGTAGTCGATGCCGACGGAGACATCGATCGGCACGACGCCGACGGCCTGGATCGCGTCCACGAACAGCTCGGCGCCGGAGCCGCGGCAGAGCGCGGCGATCTCCGCGAGCGGCATCGCCAGGCCGGTCTGGAATTGGACGGCGCTCACCGCGACGAGCCGCACGCCGTCGCGCAAGCAGGCCCGGAGCCGCGCGAGCCCGTCCAGGGCCTCGCCCGGGAGCCCGAACCCGGTGAGCGGGAGCCGCACGATCTCGAGCCCGAAGGTCTCCGCGGCCTGCTGCCAGGGGGTCACGTTGGCCGGGAACTCGCCGTCGAACACCACGACCTTGTCGCCGCGCTTCCACGCGATGCCGAAGGCGATGTCGATGACGCCGGTGGTCGTGTTGGCGACGAGCCCGATGTCCTCGGGGCCCGCACCGATGAGCCGCGCGAGGGAGCCGCGGAGCCGGGCCCGCTGCTCCAACCACGTGCCGAGCGCCCCGACGCCGTGGCGGGCGTAGCTGTCGACGTAGTCGACCACCGCGGCGCGGACGGGCGCGGAGACCGGCGAGATCGCGCAATGGGCGAGGTAGGCGCGCGGCTCGAGATCGGGGAAGAGGGAGCGGTCGCCGAGGCGTGGGGAGGTGGACATACGACCGTCGTATCCGGGCTCGTCGTTGCCGCACGGATTCCGAGCGCGCGCCCGCGCGGGTCGCGGTACAAGCGCACATGCTCCGCATCCGCCCCGCGCTTCCCGCCGACTACCCCGACTTCGCTCGGCTCTTCCCCGAGCTCACCGCGCACCACGCGCCGCCGTCCGAGGCGCGGTGGACCGCCGAGATGGTCGCGACCACGCTCATCGCGGACGAGGGCGGCGCCGCGGTCGGCTACCTGTACGGGCAGCCGCTGGTCGACACCGCGTACATCCGCCACGTGGTCGTGGCGCCCCACGCGCGGGGGCGGGGCGTCGGCAAGGCGCTCCTCGACACCGCGGGCGAGGGCTTCCGCGCCCGGGGGCTCACCCGGTGGTGCCTCAACGTGCGGCCCGACAACGTCGCCGCGCTGCGGCTCTACGCGTCCGTCGGCATGGCGCCGATCTTCGAGTCCGTCTTCCTGAAGTTCGCCGACTGGGCCGACATCGACGCCCTCCCCGCGGACCCGCCCGGCGTGACCGCCGGGACGTGCGCCCCGGACGAGGACGCCCGCGCCGAGGCCGAGCTGGGCTTGATCCCCGGCACCCTCGCCGACGCCCGGGCCCGCGCCGCGCGCACCATGCGGGTGCTCCGCGACGGCGTTCGCTTCGTAGGCGCCGGGGTCCTCGATCCCGACGTCCCCGGGATCACGCCGTTCGCCGTGGCGACCCCCTCGCTCGCGGGCGCGCTGTTGCGGGCCCTCCGCCCCTTCCGCCGCCCCGACCTCGCGCACGTCGAGGTGCGCGCGGAGGCGAACCCGCCCCTCGCCGCCGTGCTCGAGGCCGCCGGCGCGACGGTGGGGCTCCGCACCCTCCGGTACGAAGGCGCGCTCTGATCGGGACACCGCCTGACCGCCACGCCCCCGCCCTCCCCCGCCGATGGCCTCCGGATCCGCGCCCGGCTCCCCACTTCCGGATAGAAGCCCGCCCGCCCCGAGAGCCCCATGATCTCCCGCTATAGCCGTCCCGAAATGGTCGCCGTCTGGACCCCCGAGCGCCGCCTGCAGGTGATGCTGGAGGTCGAGCTCCTCGCCTGCGAGGCGATGGAGGCCCGGGGCGAGGTCCCCGTCGGCACCTCCGCCGCCTGCCGCGCGAAGGCCGGCTTCGACATCGCGCGCATCGACGAGCTCGAGAAGACGCTGAAGCACGACGTCATCGCGTTCCTCACCAACGTCACCGAGCACGTCGGCGAGCCCGCGCGGCACCTCCACAAGGGCATGACCTCGAGCGACGTGCTCGACACCGCCCTCGCCGCCCAGCTCCGCGAGGCCGGGCTCCTCATCCGCGGCGCGCTGGACGAGGTCCTCGTCGTGCTCGAGCGGCGCGCCCGCGAGCACACCCACACCCTCTGCATCGGCCGCTCCCACGGCATCCACGCCGAGCCGACGACCTTCGGGTGGAAGCTCGCCATCCTGTGGGACGAGCTCCGACGCGGCCGCGAGCGGCTCGACCACGCGATCGCGGACATCTCCGTCGGCAAGATCAGCGGCGCCGTCGGCACGTTCGCGCACCTCGACCCCTCGGTGGAGGCCTACGTGTGCGCGAAGCTCGGGCTCACGCCGGCCCCGGCCTCGAACCAGGTGATCCAGCGCGACCGCCACGCGTTCTACTTCACGGTGCTCGCGCTCATCGCGACCTCCATCGAGAAGATCGCCGTGGAGATCCGCCACCTCCAGCGCACCGAGGTCCTGGAGGCCGAGGAGCCGTTCACCGCCGGGCAGAAGGGCTCGAGCGCGATGCCCCACAAGCGGAACCCCATCCTCTCCGAGAACCTGACCGGGCTCGCCCGCCTCATGCGCGGGTGGGCGCAGGCGGCGACGGAGGACGTGCCGCTCTGGCACGAGCGCGACATCTCGCACTCCAGCGTCGAGCGGGTGATCGCGCCGGACGCGACGATCACGCTCCACTTCATGCTGGTGCGCCTCCGCGGGCTCCTCGACGGGCTGGTGGTCTACCCCGAGAACATGCAGCGCAACCTCGACCTCACGGGCGGCCTGTTCTACAGCCAGCGCGTCATGCTCGCGCTGGTCGAGAGCGGCCTCACCCGCGAAGAGGCCTACGCGCGCGTCCAGCGCAACGCGATGCGCACCTGGGCCGAGGGCACCCCGCTCCTCGACCTCCTCCTGCTCGATCCGGAGGTCGCGGGCGTGCTCGGCGAGGCCACGCTCCGCGCCGCGTGCGACCCCGTCTGGTACGTGCGCCACGCCTCCACCGTCCTGGAGCGTGTGTTCGGCAACAAGTTGTAGGGAAACGCTTGCCGTTGGGGACAGAGGACCACATGCTGTCTGCATGGGCGTCCTCCTCTTGATGCTCGGCTGCGCAAAGCACGTCTCGTGGGACGTGCAGCCGAGGCCCTCGTACGAGCTTCCGGGGCTCGAGGTCAGCGTCGTGGCAGGGGAGCGCCCCTGCAAGCGTGTCGCGGATGACCTCGCGAAGACCCTCTCCGCACGCCCCGGCGTCGTGGTGAAGCCCGACGCGCCGGTGCGCCTCCTGGTGCAGGACTGCGAGCAGGAGATCGACACCATCGTCGAGCTCGAGCAGAACTTCCCCGGCATCGTCTACGGGACGAACGTGTTCCAGGAGCGCCGCCGCTACGACATGCGCGGCTGGGCGAACGCCGTGCTCATCGTGGACAGCCCCGCCGCGCCCACCGTCCGCCTCGCCGGCGGCTCCGAGCGCCGCGTCCGCGGCCCCTGGATCAGCGACGGCGAGCTCGACATGCCGCGCGTCTTCACGCTCCAGCAGGCCGTGCGCCGCGACCTCGCGACCGACCTCGCCGATCAGCTCGCCCCGCTCCCGGCCACGATCCGGCGCACGCTCTACCCGGACCCCGAGCCGGGCACCTCCCGCCAGCTCCACAACCTGGCGGTCGACGCGGAGCGGGAGGGCGAGCTGGACGAGGCCCTGCGCCTCGCGAAAGAGGCCTACGCCGCCAACCCGACCGCGAGCGGGATGGACTACATCGAGGCCCTCCAGGATCACGCCGCCGCCGTCGGCTACGCGCTCCGTCCGTAGCGGCCGGGTCCGGAGCGGCCAGCGCGTCGAGACGCGCGCGGGGTAGCGGCCCGGCCCCGCGACGGATAGCCGCGCCCCATGCGCGTACTCGCCGTCTGCGGCTCCCTCCGTCCCGCCTCCTCCACCCGGAACGCCCTCGCCATCGCCCTCGCGGCCGCCGAGAGCGGCGGCGCGGAGGTCGGCTGGGTCGACCTCGACGGGCTCCCCTGGTGCGACGGCCGCGCGGTGGACGCCTACGGCCCCCGCGTGGACGCCTTCCGGGCGCAGCTCGCGGGGGCGGACGCCCTCCTGGTCGGCTCGCCGGAGTACCACGGCAGCTTCACCGGCGTGCTGAAGAACGCCCTCGACCTCTGCGGCCCCGAGGACCTCCGCGGCAAGCTCATCGGGCTCGTCGCGACGGCCCGCGGAGACGCCGGCGCGATGAACACGCTGAACCACCTGCGCCAGGTCTCGCGCTGGGTCGGCGCGTGGGTGCTCCCCGCGCAGGTCAGCGTCCCGCGCGCGGGCGAGGCCTTCGATGCGCAGGGCCAGCCCGTTCGCGCCGCCATCGGCGACGAGCTCGGCACGCTCGGCCGCGAGCTCGTCCGCTACGGGCGGCTGCTCGCGGCGGACGGCGCCCCGTCGGTCTGACCGCCCCGGTCAGTCCCCGAAGCTGATCCCCACCGCGCGCGCCGCCCGGACGAGCTCGTCGTCGGGGTGGACGTTCCGGTTGATGCGGGCCTCCTCGAGCGGCACGCCGTCGACCTTCCCGTTGCGGAGGGTCACGAGCTCGCCCCAGCGGCCAGCCTCCACGAGGTCGACCGCGCACACCCCGAAGCGCGTGGCGAGCACGCGATCGAAGGCGTCGGGGCCGCCGCCGCGCTGGAGGTGCCCGAGCACGATGACGCGCGTGTCGATGCCGGGCAGGATGGCCTCGATGGCCTCGGCCACGTAGCTGCCGGCCTTCCCGGCCCCGAGCACCTTCCCGTCGACCCGGGCGCCCTCCGACACGATGATCAGGCTGAAGTTGCGCCCCAGCGCGCGGCGCTCCTCGATCTTCTGGACGATGCCCTGCGGCGTCCACGGGATCTCCGGGATGAGGATCACGTCCGCCCCGCCCGCCACGCCGCCGGAGAGGCCGATCCAGCCGGCGTCGCGGCCCATCACCTCGAGGACGAGCACGCGGTCGTGCGACTCGGCGGTGGTGTGGAGGCGGTCGAGCGCGTCGGTGACGCAGTCGACGGCGCTCTGGAAGCCGAAGGTGAGGTCGGTGGCGCCGAGGTCGTTGTCGATGGTCTTGGGGACGCCGACGGCCTTGACGCCGTGGCGGGAGGCCAGGTCCATGACGATGCGCTGGGTGCCGTCGCCCCCGAGCACGATGAGCCCCTCCAGGCCGAGCCGCTTCATCGCGGCGGCGACCTCTCCCGAGCGGTCCGCCTCGGTTCCCTGCTGGCCCGGGTAGTGGAAGGGGTCCCCGCGGTTGGTGGTGCCGAGGATGGTGCCACCGCGTTGGAGGAGGCCCTTGCAGGCAACGGGGGTCAGCGCCGTGATGCGCAGCGGGCTCGTGAGGAGCCCGTTGAACGAGTCCTCGATGCCGAGGAGCCGCCACCCCTTGCGGCCGACGCCGTACTTGATCACGGCGCGGATCACCGCGTTGAGACCCGGCGCATCGCCGCCGCCTGTCAGGATGCCGACGCTATGACCCACACCATCTCCGGGATACGCGGCCCTATCGCGGAGGCCGGGGACGTGCGCGGCGGGAAGGTCTGGCGAGGACGGTGGGACCAGGGCGCCGAAGAGGCCGCTCCGGGCACGCTCGTGCTCTTCTCGAGCTGGGCGCTCGGCGAGCCGGAGCGCGGCCGCTACGACGACGGGGTGCTGGTGGGATGGCGCCGCGCCGTGATCGCCGCGAAGAAGCGTGGCGCGGACGTGTGGGTGGTCGCCCACGCGGGAGCGCTCCCCGACTGGCAGATCGCGCGCGAGGGCTGGCTCGATCCCGACGCGCTCGCGAACTGGGGCTGCTGGATCGACCGGCTCGGGCGTGGCCTCGCGGAGGCCGTCGGGGGCTGGATCGCGCTCTGGGATCCCGTCGGCGAAGCCGCCTGCTACGACGGCGACGCGCGACGCGCGGGCCGGGTCCTGCTCGACGCCCAGGCCGCCGCCTACCTCCAGCTCCACCGCGGCACGGGCGCGATGGCGCGCGAGGTGGCCGCCGCGGTGACGTTGGCGCCGCCGCGCCTGTCGGGGGTGGGGCCGGGCCTCGGCGTACGGGATCGCATGACGATGATCGCGCATCGCTTCGCCACCGAGGGCTGGGTGCGCGCGGCGGCGTCGGGCCGCCTGGGGCCGCCCTTCGCGATCACGGGGGAGCTGCCGAACGGCACCGCGGCCCTGGACCGGGTCGTGGTCCTCGGCGAGGGCCCGCACGTTTCTCGAGACACCGCGGGCCTCGCCGCGCTGGGCCGCCCGATCACGACGGTCGTGGGAGACGTGATCCGGGCGGCGTGAGCCCGCCCGAACGCGCCTACGCCAGCCACACCGCCGCGAGCGCGAGAAGCGCCGGCACGCCCTGGATGAGGAAGATGCGCGGCGAGACGGTCGCGGCGCCGTACGCCCCCGCCACCACGACGCAGGCGAGGAAGAACGTCTCGACGTCGCGCGCGTGGGCGGCGCCCTGCGAGGCGAGCACGATGCCCCACGCGAGCCCCGCGACGAGGAACCCGTTGTAGAGCCCCTGGTTCTTCGCGAGCACCGCGGTGTCCGCGGCCTTCTGGGCCGAGTTCCCGAAGGTCTTCCGGCCGAGCGGTTTCTCCCAGAGGAACATCTCCAGGACGAGGAACCACGTGTGGAGGAGCGCGACGATGCCGACGAGGATGGAGGAGACGACGCTCATGCGGCGCACTATCGCACGTTCGTAGAGCGGTCGGCGTTCAGGCCGACCCCAAAGGACGCCCCCGAGGGGCGCCCGACGGGTCGGCAGGCGAAGGTGTGGCGATGGCACGAACGGCGCCGGGGCCCCGGCCGGCCCGCTCGGGGGCCGGTTGGGGTTCAGCGCCGTCGCATCGTCCACGCCGGCGGTCCGCCCTCGACCAGCATCGACGCCTCGGTCACCTCGAACCCGAACTTCCGGTAGAAGTCGACGTTCGACGGCTTCACCGTGAAGAGCACGACCGGGTCGGTTCCCGCGCGCGCGAGGCCGTGCCGCAGGAGCTCTCCGCCTAGGCCCTGCCCCTGCGCCGAGGGATCCACCGCCAACGTGTCGAGGTACCACGCGGGCCAACGCACGCGCTCCAACCGCCGCTTCGCCGCGGCGTCGCCTTTGAGCGCCCGCACGGTCCCTTCCCAGCCGAGCGCGAACGGTGCACCCAGGATCCCAGCGCGCACCTCCGCGGCGAACGACGTGACGGCGTCGGCGCCGGGCGGGATCCACATCGCGAGGGCCCGCCGGTCGATGTGCTCGCGGATGCACGCCGCGGGCTTCGTACGCGCGAGGAACCCCTCGAGCCACAAGAGCTGGGCCGGACGCCGCGCCGGGTCTGGGAACATCCAGTGGAAGCCCGGATCGTCGGCGAAGGCGGCGGCGGCGAGCGGGACAGCCCAGGCGTGGCCCTCGGGGCCGTAGCGCGTCGGGGTCAGTGGGGACGGGGTCAGGACCAGCGGGACCTCGGTCGCGGGCCCGAGCCTATCCCGCGGGTCAGTCGATCTCTTCGAAGAACCCCGGGAAACACTGCCGCGGCGGATCGGCGTCGCACGGGGTCTGCCGCAGCTCCTTCAAGCAGAGCGCAGCGGCGCCGGGTTGGAAGGGCGTGAGGTCCCTGGCCATCACCTCGGCCTGGTCCCGTTCTGCCCGCTCCCACTGCTCCCCCATCGGGCGGTCGGGCAGGCACCGCGCCAGTCGGGCCCGCGCCGCCGCGACATAGTGGTCCGGGTAGCTGCGGACGGTCAGGCACGCCGGGGCGAGGAGCAGGCCGCACACAAGGATGGCGTGGGCCGAGCGGCCCCCCGTCACGTGCCTCCGGGGCGTTGCGGGGGCGGAGCCCCCGCCCCAAGACCTCCATCCCGAATCACTTCGCCGAGATCCCGCCATGGTCCTGCCGGATGCTCGCGAAGTCCTTGATGTGGCCCCAGATCGCCTTGACCCCGCGGGTCATGTAGTCGAGGTCGTCCATCGAGTTGAGGTTCCGGAGCTGGTGCATCAGGAACTTCGGGTGCACGTAGAGCTTGTAGAACTGGCCCGCCATCTGCACGACCTCCTCCTGGTTCATGTCCGTGAGGACGCAGGCGGGCTCGGTCATGTCGTAGCGGTCGTATTCCTTGGGATCGAAGCGGATCCAGCCGTTCTTCTGGCAGAGGTCGAAGAGCGGGGTGCCGGGGTACGGCATCACGACGGTGGCCTGGAGGTGGTGCGCATACCCGTTGTGCATCAGGTACTTGGCGAGGGAGAGCGTCTCGTAGGCGTCCTCCTTCGTCTCCCACGGGTAGCCGACCATCATCGTGAGGTGCGGCTGCAAACCGGCCGCGGACGCCATCTTGCAGCCCTCGACGATCTGCTCGCGGGTGAGCGACTTGTCGAGGATGTCGATCGTGCGCTCGCTGGCCGACTCGATGCCGAGGATGAGCTTGCGGAAGCCCGCCTTCTTCATCAGGTGGACGTTCTTCTCGGTGAAGTAGTCGAAGCGGAAGTTGCAGTCGAAGACGACCTTCTCGTTGATCTTCCGGTCGACCATCTCGTGGCAGAGGCGCGTCAGCCAGTTGCCCGTCGGGAGCGCGCCGGTGTCGTCGAAGATGTTCTTCGCGCCGTGGCGCGTGATGAGCATCTCCATCTCGTCGGCGAGGCGCTCGGGCGAGACGGTGCGGAACTTCGGGTACGTGACGGTCCACGAGCAGAACGTGCACTTGCCGTACGGGCAGTCGCGCCCGGCCATCGTCCAGAGGAACGGCAGGCGGTACTTCCACTTCTCGAAGTAGAGGTGGGCGTTGGTGAGGTCACGGTCCCAGAACGGCAGCTCCTCGAGGTTGCCCTCGTTGGTGTAGGGCCCGCTGTTCTTGACGGTGCCGTTCTCCTTCCACCAGATGCCGCCGCCGGGCTTGGTGCCCTTCGTGATCCAGTCGACCAGCGACTGCAGCGAGAAGTCGTAGTCGCCGCCCTGGATGCAGTAGTCGGTCTCGCTCTCCTCGAGGGTCTCGCTGGGGTTGCCGGCGATGTGGTCCCCGAAGAGCACGCACTGGGCGCCGGGCACGCGCTCCTTGATGTGCTTGACGATCTTCCAGTGCATCTTCACGACCGGCGACTTCGTCTCCATCGCGACGAGCTCGGGCTTGAAGTCCTCGAGGATGCGATCGAACTGCGCCCAGCTCTTCTTCTCGGCGATGCAGTCGACCCAGTGCACCTCGTGGCCGTTGCTCTGCAGCAGCGTGGCGGCGGATGCGGGGATGCACGGGTAGAGGTAGCTCGGGTCGTGGAACCACTGGAATTGGCGGTTCTGCGTGAGCATCGGAGAGCCCTTGGCGGACTCGATGGGCGGGTAGCAGACGAGCACGCGCATGCAGATCTCCGACGGTGGGCCAAGGTGACATCGGGGCGGGAGGGCGTCAATCGCCGAATGCCGGGACTCCGCCGCTCGTCGGCGGCCTTACCGTCCGCGGAGGCGCCGTTCGAACCGGGCTCCGCTACAGTGCCGCCGCATGACCCGCCGGGACCGCATCGTCACGCTCCTCTGCGTCCTCGCGCTCGCCGTCGCGACGGTGTGGATGTTCGCGACCGACCTTCACCTGCGCCCCACCGAGACGGACGACGTGCTGTGGGTCTCCCGGGGCGCGCCCAGCAACCCCGACTGGCTCCACTGGCTCTTCGGCCGCGCCCACTTCGTCGGCTACCGCCCCCTCCCCGCGCTCACCTTCACGCTCGACTGGTGGCTCGGCGGCGGGTTCGAGCCCGTCGTCTACCACGGCACCGACGTGCTCCTGCACCTTGTCGCCGTCGTCTTGCTCGTCCCGCTCTTCCGCGCGCTGTTCCCCGCGGCGCCACCCTCGTCCGGGCTCGTGGCCGCCGTGCTCTTCGCGGCGCACCCCGCCGTCGCGCAGGTGGTGCCGTGGTTCTCGCGGCGCAGCTACGTCCTCGCCGCGGTCGGCGTCTCCGGCGCGCTGCTGCTGGTGTTGCGCGGCCGCCCGTGGCTCGGCGCCCTCGCCCTCGCCGCGGGGCTGCTCTCCAACGAGACCGGGTTCGTGGCCGCCCCCGTCGTGCTGCTCGCGGCGTGGTCCTCCGCCGTTTCGCCGGCACCCTCCCTGGCGAGACGGGTTCGCGCCGTGGCGCCGCTGTTCGTCGTGACCGCCGCGGTGTTCCTCGCGCGGTGGGCGATCGTCGGGAAGGTCGGCGGCTACAGCACCTACAAGGGGAGCCTCGCGCGGTCCGCGGGAGTCGTCGGGGAGGCCCTGCACGGCGTGTGGGCGCCGGACGCCGCGCCCGCCCTCGTCACGACCGCGGCGCTCGTCGTGCTCGTCCCCCTCGCGCTCTGGCACCTCCTGGTCGGCGCCGGCACGGCTCCCGGGCGCCTCCTCGCGCTCTGGACCCTCGGCGCCGCCGGCCTCGTCGCCATGACGGGCACCTGGTTCCATCGTCTCGCCTACCCGTTCGCCGTCCCCGTCGTGCTGCTCGTGACCGCGGGCCTCGTCCCCGGCGGCCTGTTCCCGCGCAGCCGCCTCGCGCGCCTGCCGTCGCTCGCCCTCGCCGCGTGGATCCTCGCGCAGAGCCCGCTCTGGCGCGGCCTCCCCGCCGACGACCTCCGCTTCCGCGTCCGGATGGACGCCGCGCTCGCCACGATGGAGACCCGCCTCGCGGAGGTGCCCGAACGTGGCGAGGTGTTCCTCGTCGAGCCGTGGTTCCGGCGCGGCGACGCCAACCCCTACTGGAAGGGCGGCGGGCGGTGGGCGGCGCACGTCACGAGCTACTGGGCGAGCTTCGTGGTCCTGGGGCGCGACGTGAAGATCCGCGAATTGGCGGCGGTCAAGTCCCGGGAGCGGTGGCGCGGGCGCGCGCCTCGGGTGGTGGGCAGCACGATCGTCTTCCCGGTCGGGACCGACCTCTACCTGTGGCCTTCGCGTCGCGACGCCCGCGAGGTGCCCACCGCGGACCTGGTCGTGCCCCTCCCGGCCGAGCGTCGGCCCGACAGCCGCGTCCTCTTCGTCGATCCGCTCCCCGGCGGGCTCGTCACTCCGGCGCCGGCCCCAGCCACTTCTGGTAGGTGACGACGATCTCCATCCCGGCGCGCGGGACGGCCCGCCCGTGGAACACGATCGCGTTGTCGCCGAGCGAGTACGTCCACCCGTCCTCGTCGCGCTCGGGGATCAGCACGTCCTCGACGCGCACCTCGAGGCTGTCCTCCGACGGGAGGCGCGAGAGCGCGAAGGTGTCGGCGAGGCCCGTCACGTCGAGGCCGACGCGGGTGAGGAGCCCGGTGTAGTCGTCCGCGCAGATGGACTCGACGAACCCGAGGGTCACGTCCGCGGCGTCGAGGTAGCGGCCGCCGGGGTCGGCGGCGGAGGTGCCGGAGGCGCAGCCCGCGGGCAGGTCCCCGACGAGCGCGTGGGCCGCGAACCCCGCGCCGGCCGCCGCGCCGAGGCGGTCCAGGTAGGTCTGCACGTCGGCGGGGCTGTGGTCGTCCTCGTCCGAGACGAACACCACGTTGAACCGCGAGCCGGCGCGCACGAAGCCGGGGTTGCGCGTGGCGTCCACCGCGAGCACGGCGGCGGAGAGCCCCTGCTCGTCCCGCGAGCCGTCCGTGCCGGCCACGACCGCCGCGCGAAAGGCGGCGTCGAGATCGGGCGTGTCCGCCGTGAGGAGCCCGCCGCGCAGCGCACCGGCGCCCTCGACGTCGACGTCGGTGGTCACGACCCCCACCTGCCAGTCCGCGTACGAGCTCGCCAGCACCTCGACGAACGCCCCGAAGTTCGACGCGAGGCGATCCTGCTCCTCCTCCATCGAGGCGGAGTCGTCCACCACGAACAGGACGTCCGTCGAGAGCTCGACGTCGGGCTGGACGAACGTGTCGTCGAACGTGAGCGAGCCGAAGCCCTGGTCGGAGCAGGCCGCGAGGCTCGCGAGGGGCAGGACCAGCAGGGACAAGGGCAGGCGCACGGGCGTATACTACGGCGCCACGGACGGAGGCGGCAATCCTGCTCATCGTGTTGTTCGGATGCGCGCCCGAAACCGGCGACGAGGCCGAGGTGCCCGGCGCCGAGATCACCGCCTTGGCGGTCGACCCCGACGTGGCCGAGCTCCACACCGGTCCCGACGGCGGGGAGGCCCTCCAGTTCGGCGTCGTCGCGACCTTCGCGGACGGGAAGTCGGGCCGGCTCGACGCCGCCGAGTGGACCGTGTCCAACCGCACGTCCGGCACCATCGACGAGACCGGGCTGTTCACGCCGTCGAGCGACAACGGCGGCATCACCTGGGTGACCGCGCGGTTCGACGGCGTCGAGGCCAACGCGGTCGTCACCGTCGTCTACGACGAGGAGCTCGTGGTCGACGGCGCGCCCACCGGCGGCTTCGATCGGCGCCCCACCGAGACCACCGGCCTCTGGCTCTACCCGGAGGACGGCGTCAACTTCCCGCGGAACACGCCGAGCATCCAGTTCCAGTGGAACGACCTCGGCGCGTCGTCCTACCGGCTCCGGTTCACGGCGGCGACGACCGACCTCTCCGTCTACACCACCGCCACGTCCTGGTCGGCGGACGAGGCCACGTGGGCGCGCCTCGTCGGCGCCAACGCGGGCGCCACGTTGGAGGTCGAGCTCTCCGCCATCGTCGGCGGCGAGGTCCTCGGCGAGCCCCGCCGCACGCTCAACGTCAACCGCATGGATGGCGACGGCACGATCTACTACTGGAGCACGTCGGTGTCGGGCTTCCTGCGCGTGCCCTACGGCGGCGTCGCCGAGGAGTACCTCACCGCCACCACGACCGGGCACTGCGTCGGCTGCCACGACATCTCCCCGAGCGGCGCCATCGCCTTCACCTACGACGGCGGCAACGGCGCCCTCGGCGTGCGCGACATGGCGACCGGCACCGACATCGTGCCCTACGGCACGGCCCTCCTCGGCAACTTCAAGACCTACAGCCCCGACGGCCGGTACCTCCTCACGACGCTCAACGGCGCGCTCCTCCTCCACGACGCCGCCACGGGCACGTTCTTGTGGGAGGTCCCGGTCGACGGCGAGGCCACCCAGGTGGACTGGTCGCCCGACGGCGACAGCGTGGTGGTCGTGCTCACGCCGGCGTTGAGCCTGGACTGGGTGTTCACCGGCGGCCGCATCGCGGTGATGGAGCACCACGGGGACGGCGTGTTCGGCAACCCGCGCGTCGTCTACGACCCCGCGGTGCTCGGCGCCGGGTACAACGCCTACTACCCCGTGTATTCGCCGGACGGCGAGTGGATCGCCTTCAACGTCTCCACCGGCGACTCCTACGACGATCCCGACGCCAACGTCTACGTCATCTCGGCCGAAGGCGGAGACGCCGTCCCGCTCACCGCGGCCAACCAGACCGACGGCATCACCAACTCCTGGCCGCGCTGGGGCCCCCTCCCCGACGACAGCGTGATGTGGCTCGCCTTCTCGTCGAAGCGCGCCTACGGCACGATCACCGCCGGCGCCCCGCAGATCTGGGTCGCCGCGTTCGACCCCACCCGCGCCCGTGCCGGCGAGGACCCCTCGTGGCCCGCGTTCTGGCTCCCCGGCCAGGATCCCGCGCAGAACAACCACATCCCGCTCTGGGCCGACTGAGATGGGCGGACTGACGTGGGAATCGGCGTGACGCTCCTCCTCCTCTTCGCGGCGTGCTCCACCGACACCGCCGGCACCGCCGGCGCGAGCTTCCGCCTGTTCGCCGGCGAGCCCGGGCGCCTCTACGAATTGCGCGCGCCCGCCGCCCACGACGCCGACACGGGCTCCTCCGACACGGGCACCGCCGCCCCCACCGACACCGCCCCCGCGGAGGCCACCCCCTCCCGCTGGCTCCGGCTCGCGATCGACGCGTGGACCCTCACCGAGGGCCCCGACGCCGACGACTCCCTCGCGATCGCGACGTGGCCGCTCACGGCGGAGGACGGCCTCGTCGTCGACGGCACCCGCCTCCTTCCGACGAACATCCTGGCCGGAGCCGCGGCGGACGGCGCCACGGTGCGCGCGGTCGCCCCCTGGGAGACCCGCTACGGCACCTTCCCCGAGGCCGCCGAGGTCGAGGTCGCGGAGGGCGCGTGGGCCGGCACCCAGGTGTTCGCGAAGGGCGTCGGCCCCGTCTACCTGACCATCGCCGGCGTGCCCTGGGAGATGGTCTGGTACGAGTAGCGCCCGTCGTGATGGCGTGGGTGCTTGTCGGGGTCGTGGAGGGCGCGGTGGGGCTCGCGCGAGGCGCCGCTCTCGTGCCGGCCGCGGCCGTCCTGCTCGCCTGGACCACCCCCGGGCTCGCCCTCGCTCGCCTCGCCCCGCGCGTCCCCCGCCTCGCGTCCCCCTGGCTCCCGGCGCTCCTCTACGTGCTCGGCGCTGCCGTGCTCGCCGTCGACGTCCGCGGCGTCGCCGTCGTGCTCGCGAGCATCGGCGCGCTCACGATGCTCGCCCTCGCGGTCCGCGCCGTCGGTGCCCGCCGCCCCTGGCTCGGGGCCCTCGCCGCCGTCCCCGCGGTCCTCGTCGGCCTCGCCGCGCGCGACGCCCTCCCGGATGCCCTCCCGGACGCCCTCCCCTCGTCGCCGCGCCCCGTCGCCCCCGCGGGCGCCCCCACCATCCTGCTCCTCACCGTCGACACCCTCCGCGCCGACGCCGCCGGCCCCACGTTCGCGGCCCTCGCGCGCCGGGGCCTCTCGGGCCCCGCGTGGTCGACCGCGCCCTGGACCCTCCCCGCGCTCGCCTCCCTCCACACGGGCCGCACCCCCTACGATCACGGCGCCATCGTGCGATCCCCGGTCGCCGGGCACACCCGCATCGCCGGCCTCCCGCTCGGGTCCGCGGCGGCGCCGACGCTCGCCGAGGCCCTCCAGGCCGCCGGGTGGCGCACCGGCGCCTACGTCGAGAACCCCCAGCTCACGCGCGCCCGCGGCTTCGCGCGCGGCTTCGACGTGTGGGACTCCCCCGACGACCGCGACCCGCCCCGCTCGCTCCTCCTCGATCCGCTCGGCGTCGGCCTCGACGGCCAACCCCTCGTGCCCCGCCGGAACAGTGGCGCAGGCCGCGATCCCGAGGCCCGCGTCGACCGCGCCCTCGCGTGGCTCGCGGAGGCAGCCCCGGTCGCCTCGGGCCGGGACGCAGCCCGCGTGCGGCCCACGTTCCTGTGGGTCCACCTGCTCGGCCCCCACCTCCCCTACCCCCACGCCGACCTCTCGCCCGGCACCGCCCTCGGCGACGCCCTCGGCCCCGGCAACGCCACCCGCTTGAACCTCGACTTCTTGCGGCGCGGCAGCTTGCGGTGGACCCCCGCCCTCCTCGACGAGGTGCGCGCCGCCTACCGCAACGAGGCCCGGCTCGCGGACGCCGCCCTCGGCCGCCTCGTCGCCGCCGCGGGGCCCGACGCCGTGGTGCTCTACACCGCCGACCACGGCGAGGAGCTCGGGGAGCACGGCGGCTGGGAGCACGGGCACGCGCTCTGGGAGGAGATCGTGCGCGTCCCGCTCGCGATGGCCGGCCCCGGCATCGCCCCCGGCACGTTCGCCGGCCCCGCGTCCCTCGTCGACGTGGCGCCCACGCTGCTCGCCGTCGGCGGCGTCGCGCCCATCGGCACGGGCGTCGACCTCCGCGCGGTGCCGGCCACCCGCGAGCTCATCCTGGGGGACACCCTCTACGCGGCCGAGCGCGAGGGCATCGTGGCGTGGCCGTGGAAGCTCACCCGCACCCTCGCCGGCGACGAGCTCCGCCTGTACGACCTCGCCGCGGACCCCCACGAGGCACTCGACGTCGCGGGTGCAAACCCCGACGCGGTCACGACGCTGTCCGCCGCCCTGGACGGCGAGCGCGCCCGCCTCGGCGACACCCCGATCGGCAGCATCGACGCGCGGGTGCGGGCCCTCGGGTACGTCGAATAGCCCGCCGTCTGGACGAATCTCCGGGCGCGTCCCCCGCCGAGGACGGCGGCGGTCGGCCCCCTCCCGGGTCGCGGCAAAGCCGCTCCGTTGGTGCGGCGTCGCGGCTGCCGCCGCGCCGGGCACCGAACCGCGCCGTCGCTCGCGCGCCGTCGCGCCGTCCGGTCGCCTCGCGCGCGTGCTCGACCACCCTCCCCCTCACCAGGTCCGCGTCTGCACCTTCACCGGCGGCAGCGCCGCCCGCTGCAGGCACACGTTCACCGCCACCCGCCCGAAGGCGCCGCCCGCCTGGAGGGTCATCTGCGCGGCGACGAGGGCGCGCGTGGGGGTGTTGTTGTCCTCGGAGAGGTGCGCGAGCATCAGGTGGCGCAGGTGCGCCCCGAGGCCGTCCATCAGGAGATCCTGGGCCTGCCGGTTCGAGAGGTGGCCGTGGCTGCCCTTGATCCGCTGCTTGAGCGGGTACGGGTAGGGCCCCTCCATCAGCATGTCCTCGTCGTGGTTGAACTCCAGCACCACCGCGTGGCACTCGCGCATGTGCCGCGCGAGCAGCGCGGTGGGGCGGCCGAGGTCGGTGATGACCGCCACCGCGGCGTCCCCCACGTTGATGCGGTAGGCCACGGGGTCCCGCGTGTCGTGCGGCACCGGGATGGGCTCGACGTGCAGGTGGCGCACGCGAAAGCCCGTGCCGGCCTCGATGATCTCGACGCCGTCGGGCACGGAGGGCTCCGGCACGCCGACGGAGGTGCCGCGCGTCATGTAGAACGGCACCGGGCGCCCGCGCTTCGCCAACGCGCGCCCCAGGATCGCGGCGGCGCCGATGTGATCGGTGTGCTCGTGCGTGACGAGCACGGCGTCGATCGGGGCGTCCGCGAGGCCGACCTCCGCCATGCGCGTGAGGATCTGCTTCGTGGACACGCCGCAGTCGATCAGCACGCCCGCGTGCCCATCCCCCACGTACGTGCAGTTCCCGGCCGAGCCCGACGACAACACGCAGACGGTGACATCGCGCTGGAAGAGCGACATGGCAGGCCGGGGAAGGGAGGACCGGGCGGGGAGCAGCGGGCCCACGAGCGCGGGACCGGGAGGGAGGCCAGCCTACCCCGGGGTCCGCCGGTCTGCAGCCCCGTGACGACGAACGGCCGAGCGCCCTGCGGTCGATCGTACACGCCGGCTCGCCCCGCTGCCGGACCGCGGAATTCCGCTTGCCGTTCGCGGCTACCGGAGACATAACGGGACCATGTCGCCCCTACCGGAGCTCCTGGTTCAGCTCGGAATCGCCCTCGCGCTGGCCGTCGGCCTGTTCGGGATGACGCGGTAGTCGAGCTTGTCGGGGCGGTCTCCCCGCGTGGGAGCGCCCGCCCGGGCCTCGATGCCTACTTGGGCGGAGAAGCGGGCGCGTCCACGGGCGCCGGTGCGTCGACCGGGGTGGTCTCTTCCGCGCCGGGGAACGAGAACGTCGGCAGCTCGCCGCCCTCGGCGCCCTCGACCACCGGCTTCACCGGCTCGACGTCCGTGAGCGAGGTCGCCGCGACCCACCCGAAGTCCGTGCCCTTGCGGACGCGCACCTTCTCGCCGTCCCGCACGAGCACCTCGACGCGATCGCCCTCGGCGAGCGTCACCGACACCGCCGCCACGTCGGGCCAGCGCACGCCCTCGACGGGAGCGGTGGCCCAGAGATCTTCGGCGAACGCGAACGAACAGAGGAGGAGCAGGAACACGGAGCACTCTCGGGGCGGGACGCCGCGCTATATCGCGCCCCGATCCTCTCGTGCACCCATGAGCCCGGTAGAGACCCTCGCCCGCATCGGACGGTTCGGCCTGTTCGCCGCCGCCGTCACGCGTCGCGCGGTCACCCCGCCGTGGAACGTCCGCGACTTCTTCCGCCACACCTGGCTCGTCGCCACCCGGTGCATGTTGCCCGTGGCCGCGGTCACCTTCCCGTTCGGGATGGTCATCGGGCTCCAGGGGCTCGAGATCTTCGAGCTCTTCGGGGCCCAGCGCATGCTCCCCTCGCTCATCAGCGTGGCCGTGCTCCGCGAGCTCTCCCCGGTGCTCGCCAGCGTCCTGGTCGCGGCGCAGGGCGGGAGCGCCTTCGCGGCCGAGCTCGGCGCGATGCGCATCAAGGAGGAGCTCGATGCCACCGAGGTCATGGCGGTCGACAGCTTGCGGTGGCACGTCGTGCCGCGGGTCCTGGCGCTGGTCCTCGCGTGCCCGATCCTCAACGTGCTCGGCACGGTGGCGGGGCTCCTCGGCGGGTTCGTGATGGCGGTCGGCATCCAGGGGGAGCCGGCGGGCGTGTTCCTCGCCAACCTGTGGGCGTTGACCGTCCCCTTCGACCTCGCTGCGGGCGTCATCAAGACGACGATCTTCGGCCTCCTCATCGGGCTGGTGGCCTGCTACCACGGGTTCAACGCGACGGGCGGCGCCGCGGGGGTCGGGAAGGGCGTGAACGACACCGTGGTCCACGCGGTGCTCCTCTTCTTCGGCGCCAACTACCTCCTCACCAGCGCGATGTTCGCCCTGTGAGGGCGTCCCCATGAGCTGGCTCGCCTCCATCGGCCGCTTCGCCGGCTTCTGCTTCGCCGTCGCGCGCGCCAACGCGTTCCGGATGCCGCCGCCCGGCCGCACCATCGAGGAGGCCTACCGCATCGGCGTCCAGAGCCTCCCCGTGCTGCTCACCATCAGCGTCTTCGTCGGGACCAACCTGTCGCTCCAGGGCTACAACGCGTTCCAGCCAATGGGCGGGCAGCGGCTCGTCGGCATGTTCGTGGCGCTCGCCGGGGTGCGCGAGCTCGCGCCGATCATCGCGGCGGCGATGGTGGCGGCGAAGGCCGGTACCGAGATGGCCAGCCAGATCGCGGTGATGCGCACCCGCGAGCAGATCGACGCGTTGGAGGTCATGGCGGTCAACCCGCTCTGGTGGCTCGTCACCCCGCGCCTCCTCGGCATCATCCTGGTGATGCCCGCGCTCACCATCCTCGCCATCTTCACGACCATCGCCGCGAGCTGGCTCGTCGCCACCGCCCAGTTGGGCCTCAACGGCACCGACTTCCTCGACTACGTGCGCGGCTCCATCCACGCCCGGGATCTGGTCGCCTGCGAGATCAAGGGCATGTTGTTCGGTGTCGTGATCTGCCTCGTGAGCTGCTATTGCGGCTTCCAGAGCTCGAAGGGCCCCGAGGGTGTCGGCCAGGCCACGAACGCCGCGGTGGTCGTCTCCAGCGTCACCTGCGTCAGCCTCAACTTCCTCATCTCCCAGGTACTCTACGGCGGATGACCGACTCGACCACCTTGGACGGGGGCGCCCCGCCCATCGAGCTTCGCCACGTGTCGAAGCAGTTCCCGACGAGCGGCGGTGGCAGCCTCGTCGTGCTCGACGACGTGAGCCTCACGATGCCGCGCGGGCAGACCACCGCGGTCATCGGCCCCTCCGGCACCGGCAAGAGCGTGCTCCTCAAGCACATCGTGGGCTTGTTGCGGCCCGACTCCGGCGAGGTGCGGGTCTTCGGCGTCGACATGGCGACCGCCCCGGAGAAGCGCGTCTACGAGGTGCGCAAGCGCGTGGGGATGTTGTTCCAGGACGGCGCCCTGTTCGACTCGTTGTCCACGGGAGACAACATCGCGTTCCCGCTCGCGCGCCACCGCTCCGACTTGACGGCCAAGGAACGTCGCGAGCGCGTGGAGCACGTGCTGGAGATGGTCGAGCTGCCGGGGCTCTACAATCGGCCGACCAGCGCGCTCTCCGGCGGCCAACGGAAGCGCGTCGGGCTCGCGCGCGCCATCGTCACCGAGCCGGAGCTCGTGCTCTTCGACGAGCCCAACTCGGGCCTCGACCCGATGACGAGCGACGCCATCGATGCCCTCATCGTCTCCATGAAGGAGAAGCTCCACGTCACGTTCGTGGTCATCTCCCACGACATCGTCGGGACGCTCAACGTCGCGGATCGCATCTGCATGCTCTACGCGGGCAAGGTGGTCGCCAATGGCACCACCGCGGAGGTGACCCACTCCGACCACCCGATGGTGCGCCGCTTCCTCGGCCGCAATCTCGTGCTCCCCGAACCTGGGGATCCCGCGATGGCGACCCTCCCCCACATCGGATAGGGCCGCGCCCGAATGGCAATCCCCGGTCGATACGAAGTGGGCGTCGGCTGCCTGGTGGTCGTGGCCGCCGGGCTCCTGGCCTTCATGGCGCTCCAGGTGGGCGTCATCCAGGGCTTCGGGGAGCACGTGTCCGTGGGCGTCGTGCTCGATGACGCCGCCGGGCTCTCCGAGGGCGCGGTGGTGAGCATCGCGGGCGTGCCGGTCGGGCGCGTCTCGGCGCTCGACGTGGAGTTCGACAAGGCGCGCGCCACGCTCTCGCTCGATGCCACCGCGGAGGTCCGCACCGACGCCACGGTCGTGATGCGCGCCCGCTCGGTGCTCGGCGAGAAGTACCTGGAGATCGTCCCCGAGACCCGCGACGCCCCGCTCCTGAAGAACGGGGACACCCTCGCGAAGAGCAAGGGCAGCGTGGAGATCGACCAGCTCGTGACCCGCATGGCGCCGCTCATCGAGGCCATCGATCCGGCGGTGCTCCAGCAGGTCGGCACGTCGCTCTCGAACGCCCTCGCCGCGGATCCCGAGCGCCCGGCGCGGATGCTGGCGGACGCCGAGCGCGCCTTGAAGAACGCGGCGGACGCGACGGAGGAGATGCCCGAGCTCGTGACGGAGGCACGGTCCACCCTGGCCTCGGTCAAACAGACGAGCGACGCCGCGCGGCCCATCCTGACGAAGGTCGAAGGCACGGTCGCACGCCTCGACACGCTCGTCGGGAGCGTCCCGCCGGAAGACCTCCCCGCCCTCGTCGACGAGCTGCGCGCCGCGGTCAAGGAGGGGCGCGCCGTCCTGACCCGGCTCGACGGCTCCACGGTCGACATCGCGGAGATCCTCGCCAAGCTAAACGCGATCACGTCGGACGAGCTCTCCTACTGGGCGCGCGAGGAGGGCGTGCTCATCCGCCTCGTGCCGCGCAAGAAGGCCGAGCGCTGACGACGGGGCGCTCGGGCGGCGAAGCGTCGGTTGCTCCCCGTGTCCGGCCGCCGGGTGTACCCTCCCCGGCGCATGTGCTTGCTGCTCGCCTGCTATCTACCCACCGTCACGCCGGAGCCGGACGTGCTCGGCACGTTGGCAGTGGCGGCCGACACGGGCGGCGCCGACGCGCCGGAGGACCCGCCCCCCGAGGACACGGCTGCCATCGGGGTCTACGTGGAGGATCCCCCTCCGCGCATCGTGCTGAACGAGGCGATGTCGAAGAACCGCTCGGCGCTTCGCGGCGTTGACGGCGGGTTCCCAGATTGGGTGGAGCTGTACAACGCCGACGAGGTCCCCGTTCCCCTCGCGCGGGTAAGCCTGACGGACGCGAGCGGCCGGGTGTGGCTCGGCCCCGACGCCGACCTCGCGCCGGGCGAACGTGTGCTCCTCTATGCCGACGAAGGGGACGGCGACGACTCCGTCCCCTTCTCGCTCGACGCCGACGGGGACACCCTCACGCTGGCGTTCGAGGGCGCTGTCACCGATCGGCTCTCCCTCGGCGAGTTGGACGCCGACGTGGCCTGGGCCCGCCACCCGGACGGCGGCGAGTGGGCGCCCACGATCGCTGCCACGCCCGACGCACCCAACCCGGCGACCCCGAGCGCCACGCTCGACCCGACGGACACCGTGTTCCAGCTCGACACGCTGCACACCGTCGACATCCTGCTCAGCGACGCCTCCTACGCGAGCCTCCAGGCCGACCGCCTGACCTACGTGGAGGGGGAGGTCACGGTGGACGGGATGTACTACGCCTCCGTCGGCGTGCGGCTGAAGGCCTATGTCGGCTCGTCGCGCACCATCGACCAGAAGGCCGGCTTCAAGGTCGACCTGAACCACTACGTCGACCAGGAGTGGCGCGGGCTCGAGACGCTGACGCTCAACAACATGGTCCAGGACTACACCTACGTCCACGAGTACCTCGCCTACGAGCTCTTCCGGGCGATGGACGTCCCGACGCCCCGCGTCGGCTACGCGCGGGTGTCCGTCAACGGGGTCGACTACGGCCTGTACCTGTTCATGGAGACGCTCGACCATCGTTTCCTCGAGCGCTGGTACGCCAACCCGGACGGGGCGCTCTACGAGGGCGCCTACGGGGTCGACCTCATCAGCGGCTACGAGGACTCGTTCGACTACGACGAGGGGCCCGACTCCACCGACCGCACCGACCTCACCGCGGTCATCGACGTGCTCGACGGCGAGGCCGACGACGCCGGCATCGCCGCGCTCGAAGAGCTCGTCGACCTCGACGAGGTGCTCGCCAACATGGCCGTCGAGGCCCTGCTGCTCCACTGGGACGGCTACACGACGCGGAACAACTACCGCCTCTACCACGACCCCACGACGGACCGGTTCCAGATCATCCCGTGGGGCACGGACCAGACGTTCCTGACGCTCTACTACGGCCCGTGGAGCGCCTACGGGAACCTGTTCACGTTCTGCCTGGAGAACGCCGACTGCGCGGCCCGGTACGACGCCCTCCTCTGGGAGACCTCCGAGACGATGGACGCCCTCGACCTGGCCGCCCAGGCCGACGACCTGCACGGGTGGCTCCTCCCCGACATCGAGACGGACGCGCGGCGCGAGTTCGGGCTCGACTCGCACACCTACTATTACGACGCCACCCTCTCCACGATCGCGACCTGGCCGGCGTCCGTGCGCGCGCAGATCGAAGCGCGGTAGCCAGGCCGGCTAGCGCACGGCCTGTCTATCGTTATTTAGTCGGCGAAGCTCCGTTTACTTCGCGCCTCCATGCTTGCGCCCAGCGCAAACATGGAGGCACTCGAAACGGAGCCGCCTCCGGATCGCGAGTCTTCTTGCCGGGTTTGGTAACCCGCCAGGAAGATCGGCTAGCCGCTCGGCGCGGTAGCCGCTGGACCGGTGGTGCGAGGCGCTCTACTCGCCCTTCTCCGACCGCCCCTTCTCGTCCCTGGCCGCCGCCTTGTCGTCCCGCTTCTCCTCCCGGGGCGCCTTCTCGCTCTCCGCGAGGCGCCGGAGGTTCACGCTCGCGTGCAGCTCGAGGGAGTAGTTGGTGGCGAGGTTCTTCAGGTCGTCCTTGAGGCCGAGCTCTTCCAGGTAGTTGCGCACCTCGCGCGCCACCGCGCGGACCACCTCGGACTTGGCCTTGTCACCGCCCTCGAGCACCGCGCCGAAGACCTCCTTGGCGTCCCCCAGGATGGTGCGACCCTCGCGGGTCTGCCCCTCGCCCTCGGCGTCCCCCATGATGCGGCGCCCGAGCCGGCGGAAGCGGCCGCCCCGATCGTTCGGACGGTCCGCGGCCCCCGCGCTCGCGGGGCGATCATCAGGCTCGTCGGGCGGTTCGCGGTCGGCCATTGGGATCCTCTGGACGGGCGCCGTCTATGTCGTTCACACCGGCCGCGCACCGGGCACTCGGCGCGCGGCGGGCCCGGGAACGTCGACCAGCACGGCCCCGCCGTTCACTCCCCCGTCGTGTAGCGGCGGAGGAAGACCTCCATCTCCTTCCCCGACTGGTAGTCCCCGGTACGGTCGGCCACCACGAGCCCGCGCTCGAACACGCCGCGCGCGCCGTCGGTGTCGCCCTCGGCCACCAGCGCCCGACCCAGGCCGCGGTAGGCGGCGGTGTAGTCGGCGTCGGCGTCGATCACCTGCTGGAAGTGCGGGATCGCCTGCGCGTGCCGCCCCGCCTTGGCCAGCTCCGTCGCGAGCATGAAGCGCGCGGTGAAGTCCTCGGGATCGTCCGCGACGATCTCCTCCAGGCCCTCGATGCGCTCCAGGAGCGCGGGATCGTCGGCGCCCATCAATTCACCGTGTACGGCTCGGCGAGCGTGAAGGGCGCGATCTCGGCGTCGAACCGCTCGCCCTTCTGCGTCACCATCTGGTAGGCCCCGTGCATCGTGCCCATCGGCGTCGGGAGCGGGCAGCCGCTCGTGTAGTCGAAGCTCTGCCCGGGCTTCAACACGGGCTGCTCGCCGACCACGCCGGGCCCACGGACCTCTTCGACGCGACCGGTCGCGTCCGTGATGATCCAGTGCCGGCTCACGAGCTGGACGGTGTCCGCTCCGTCGTTCTGGATTCGCACGTGGTACGCGAACATCCAGAGCCCGCTGCGCGGGTCGGACTGGTGCTCCAGGTAGTCGGGACGAACCTCGACGCGGATGCCCCGCGTCGTCGCTTCGGACATCACTATTCCCTCCGGCGACCGCATAACCCGGACGGGCCGCGAGGCGTGGGGTGCGGTGGCCCTCGCGTCGTGAGAGCGGGCGCTCCCCCAGGCGCCCGGGGCCCCCGAATTCTTGTTAGCTTCCCGGCCCACCCGCGGGGCTGCCGCCTCGTGTGTGCACGGAGCCGACCTTGACCGCGTCCGCCCCCACGCCGCCGCCTCCGGCGCCCCTCGCCGAGCGCTCGTCGCTGCCCCCCGTCGACCGGGAGAGCCTCCTCGCGCTCTACCGCAAGATGGTGCTCATCCGCCGCGTCGAGGAGCTCGCCGCGAAGGCCTACACGCAGCGCAAGATCTTCGGCTTCTGCCACCTCTACATCGGCCAGGAGTCGGTGGCGGTGGGCGCGGCGGCCGCGTGCGAGCCCCAGGATCACTGGATCGCCGCCTACCGTGAGCACGGCCAGGCGATGGCGAAGGGCGTGAGCGCCCGCGCGGTGATGGCCGAGCTCTTCGGCAAGGCGACGGGCTGCACGAAGGGCCTCGGCGGCTCGATGCACCTGTTCGACAGCTCGGTCAACTTCATGGGCGGCTACGGCATCGTGGGCGGGCACGTCCCCCTCGCGACCGGCGTGGCCTGGGCCATGAAGCAGAAGAAGACCAACGGCGTGGCCGTCTGCTTCTTCGGGGACGGCTCGGCCCACCAGGGCGCCTTCTTCGAGGCGCTCTGCCTCGCGCAGCTCTACAAGCTGCCCGTCGTCTTCCTGTGCGAGAACAACTACTACGCGATGGGCACCTCGATCGACCGCCAGTCCGCCCTCATCGACATGAGCCTCCGCGGCCTGGGCGTCGGCATGGCGCGCGAGCAGTTCGAGGGCTTCGACGTCGAGCACGTGCGTGACCGCGTCGGCGCCGCGGTGGAGTACGCGCGGTCCGGCCAGGGCCCCGTCATCCTCGAGGCGATCACCTACCGCTTCCGCGGCCACTCGATGTCCGACCCCGCGAAGTACCGCAAGCCGGGCGAGCTCGAGGAGAAGAAGAAGTCCGACCCCATCGCGATCACCGAGCACCGGCTCGTGAACGACTTCGGGGTCACCCAGGCCGAGATCGACGCGATCGCGGCGGCGTGCGACGCCGAGGCGGAGGACTCCGTGAAGTTCGCCGAGGAGAGCCCCTGGCCGGACCCCGCCCACCTCTACGACTACACCTACGCGCCCCCGAGCGCCGATACGGGCGCGGGCCCGACGAACGGAGGGCGCTAAGATGCCGATGCTCCAGATGCGCGAGGCCATCCGGCGCGCGATGAGCGAGGAGATGCGCCGGAATCCCGACATCTTCCTCATGGGGGAAGAGGTCGCCTACTACGACGGCGCCTACAAGGTCAGCCAGGGCATGCTCGAGGAGTTCGGCCCCGAGCGCGTGGTGGACACCCCGATCAGCGAGAACGGCTTCGCCGGCCTCGGCATCGGCGCGGCGATGGCGGGCATGCGCCCGATCATCGAGTTCATGACCTTCAACTTCAGCCTCGTGGCGTACGACCAGGTCATCAACAACGCCGCCCGCATCTACCAGATGAGCGCGGGCCAGTACAAGGTGCCCATCGTGTTCCGCGGCCCGAACGGCGCCGCCGAGAACCTCGCCTCGCAGCACAGCACCTCGGTGGAGTCGATCTACGCGCACTTCCCCGGCTTGAAGGTCGTGTCGGTGGCGACCCCCTACGACGCCTGCGGCCTCCTCAAGAGCGCGATCCGCGACGACAACCCGGTCATCTTCCTCGAGAGCGAGATGATGTACGGCGTGAAGGGCGAGGTCCCGGCCGAGGAGTACGTCATCCCGCTCGGCAAGGCCGACCTCAAGCGCGACGGCACCGACCTGACGTTCGTGACCTGGGGCAAGCAGGTCCACAACTGCCTCGCCGCGGCGACGACCCTCGAGAAGGAGGGCATCTCCGCGCAGGTGCTCGACCTCCGCTCGATCCGCCCGCTCGACCACGAGGCCCTCTTCGCGTGCGTCGCGAAGACCCACCGGGTCGTCATCGTGCAGGAAGGCTTCGCCTTCGCCGGCATGGCCGCCGAATTGGCCGCCCGCATCCAGGAGAGCTGCTTCGATCTCCTCGACGCCCCGGTGTACCGCGTGACCAACCGCGACGTGCCGATGCCGTACGCGCCGAACCTCGAGAAGCAGGTCATCATCACGCCCGAGCGCATCGCCGACGCCGCGCGCGCGACCGTCTCCCGCGGCGGTTCGTCGGGCAACGGGAACACGAACGGGGGCTCGAAGTAGATGGCCGAATTCTTCGTGATGCCGCAGGCTTCTCCGACCATGACCACGGGCGTCATCGCCAAGTGGGTGGCCCCGGAGGGCGCGGACCTGTCCCCCCAGAGCGTCATCGCCCAGGTCGAGACCGACAAGGCGACGATGGACATCGAGGTCTTCGACAAGGGCGTGATGCTCAAGCACCTCGCCAAGGAAGGCGAGGAGGTGCCCCCGGGCGCGCCCATCGCCATCATCGGCAAGAGCAAGGGCGAGGACATCGCCGCGCTCCTGGCCGAGTACGAGAAGGGCAAGTCGGGCGCCGCCGCCCCGGCCCCCGCCGCCGCGCCCGCCGCCGCCCCGACCGTCGGGGGCGGCCCCCGCGAGTCCGAGCAGCCGGCCGCCGCCGAGACGAAGCTCCCCGAGATCGCGCCCCCCCAGAAGGAGGACGCCAGGCCGGTCACCCCGGCCGCCCCCGCCGCTCCCTCGCCCCAGGCGGCCGCGACGAAGCCCGGCGTGGTCCCGACGCTCGCCTGGATGGGGAACCCCATCCCCGACGCCATCATGGAGCCCCTCGGGGCGTACGTCCCCGCCGGCCCCCGCGTCGTCGCGAGCCCGCTCGCGAAGGCCATGGCCGCCGACAAGGGCGTGACGCTCGCGAAGGTCAAGGGCTCCGGCCCCGGCGGGCGCATCGTGGCCGCCGACATCGAGGCCGCCGCCGCGGCCCCCCAGCCGACCGGCGGGGGGGTCACCGTCGGGCGTCGCGAGGACGTGAGCGTCCGCGCCACCCAGATGCGCAAGACGATCGCGCGCCGCCTCACCGAGGTGCACCAGTCGGTGCCGGTGTTCTACCTGACCGTCACGTTCGACGCCGCGGGGCTCGTGGCGTTGAAGGAGCAGGCGGGCAAGCGCGGCATCAAGGTCAGCTACAACGACCTCGTGCTCCGCGCCGTCGCCCAGGCGCTCGTCGACGTGCCGGAGTGCAACGCCGCGTGGCAGGGCGACCACATCGTGCGCCGCGGCAGCGTCGATCTCGGCGTGGCCGTCGCGCTCCCCGAGGGGCTCATCACGCCCGTCATCCGGGACGCCGACAAGAAGGGTGTCCGCGCCATCGCCGCGGAGGTCCGCGAGCTGGCGGGCCGCGCCAAGGAGGGCAAGCTCGCGGCCGAGGAGTACACCGGCGGCAGCTTCTCCATCTCGAACCTCGGCATGTTCGACATCGACCACTTCACCGCGATCCTGAACCCCCCCGAGGCCGGCATCCTCGCCGTCGGGAGCGTGCAGCAGGTCCCGGTGGTGGAGGACGGCACGCTCTCCGTGGGCTGGCGCATGAAGGTCACGATGACGTGCGACCACCGCGTCATCGACGGCGCGCTCGGCGCCCGCTTCCTCCAGGCGCTCCGCGGCTACGTCGAGCTGCCCGCGCTGCTGGTGCTCTGATGGCGAGCTTCGACGTCCTGGTGATCGGCTCCGGCCCCGGCGGCTACGTCGCGGCCATCCGCGCCCAGCAGCTCGGGCTGAAGGCCGCGTGCATCGAGAAGGAGAAGCTCGGCGGGGTCTGCCTCAACTGGGGCTGCATCCCGTCGAAGGCGCTCCTGAAGGCGGCCGAGCACTACCTGTTCCTCAAGAACGAGACGGCCGCCTTCGGCCTCGCCGCGGACAACCCGCGCCACGACTACGCGGCCGTCGTGAAGCGTTCGCGCCGCGTGGCGGACCAGTCCGAGCGCGGCGTGAAGTTCCTCTTCCAGAAGTACGGCGTCACCTCGATCGCCGGCACCGCCACGATCGACGGGCCCGGTGCTCCCGGGATGAACCAGGTGCGGGTCAAGACCAAGGACGGCGAAGAGGTCCACGAGGCGAAGCACATCATCATCGCGACGGGGGCGCGCGCGCGCACCTTCCCGGGCATCGAGCCGGACGGCGAGAAGATCCTCACCTACCGCGAGGCCATCGCCAGCCCGACCCAGGCGAAGTCCGCGATCGTGCTGGGCTCCGGCGCGATCGGCCTGGAGTTCGCCTACTTCTGGAACGCGTTCGGCACCGACGTCACCGTGGTCGAGGGCGCCGGGCGCCTCTGCCCGCTGGAGGACGCGGAGGTCTCCGCCGAATTGGCGAAGGCCTACAAGAAGCTCGGCATCAAGACCGAGATCGGGACCTTCTGCAAGAGCGTCACCCGCGAGGGAGACGGCGTGGTCGTCACCCTCCAGGACGGCCGCACGTTGAAGGCCGAGGTGTGCCTCGTGGCGATCGGCATCGCGCCGAACACCGAGGGCATCGGCCTGGAGAAGGTCGGCATCGCGTTGGAGAAGGGCTTCATCCAGCACGACTCGTCGTATCGCACGAGCGTCGCGGGCTTCTACGCCATCGGCGACGTGTGCGGCGGTCCCGCGTTGGCGCACACGGCGTACGCCGAGGCCCACACGTGCATCGACCGCATCGCCGGCAAGCACAGCCCCGACGTCGACTACGGCAACATGCCCGCCGCGACATACTGCCAGCCGCAGATCGCCAGCGTCGGCCTGACCGAGGAGGCCGCCAAGGCGAAGGGGCTCGACTTCAGCGTCGGGAGCTTCCCCTTCTCCGCGAACGGCAAGGCGCGCGGCACCGGCCACACCGAGGGCTTCGTGAAGGTGCTCGTCGACAAGAAGTACGGCGAGATCCTCGGCGCGCACATCATCGGCCACGACGCGAGCGAGCTCCTCTCGACCTTCGTGATGGCCCGCGCCGCCGAAATGACCGCCGAAGGCATCCTCCACACCGTGTTCGCCCACCCGACGATGGGCGAGACGATGTACGAGGCCGTGGCCGTCGCGCTGGGGAAGAGCGCGCACATGTGACGGAGCGCGGCGCCCGCCGGGGGGGCGCCGACTCGACGACGATCGCCACGCCGTGCGCTAGCCGGCCTGGCTACCCCCGCCGACGCCGCCCCAACGCGAGCGCGCCCAGCGCGATCGCCAGCACGCCGGTGCCAGCGCCCCCGCCGCCGGTCGTGCAGGCGCAGATCATGTCCGGGACGTCCTCGCCCGTGTCCCAGGCGGTATCGGGCTCCGCCGTGTCGGTGTCGGTGTCGGGATCCGTGTCGGTGTCGGTGTCGGCATCCGTGTCGGTGTCCGTGTCGCCGCCGCCCGTGTCGACCGGGATCTCCCACTCGCACGCGCGCCCGTCGGGGGTGCCCCACGAGGTCGACGTCGTGCCCATCCCGATGGCCTTCTTGCCGCTCTCGGTGTCCGTCATGCCGTAGAACAGGAGGAGGTCCGCGCCCGCGGGCAGCACCTCGACGTGGTTGATGGTGTCGAAGGGCACGGAGTCCGCCGCGAGCGCGGCGCCGACGGTCCAGTCGACGAGATCGGGAGAGGTCGCCACACCGACGCCGCGGGAGACGTAGGAGGCGTCGGTGTAGCCGCCGACCAGGGCGGTGAGCGTCTCGTCGTCGGAGCAGTAGAGCGCGGGCGAGTAGACGCCGTACGCGGCCCAGTCGGTGCCGAGCCAGCCGGTGGAGACGGCGTCGTCCCAGAGGCTCCACGTGCTCGACGCGAGGTCGTACTTCGCGCCGTACATGCTCGTGCTGGAGAGGTAGAGCAGGTAGAGCGTGTCGTTGATGAGCGTCACGGTCGGCATGCCGACGGACGTGCTGCTCCCGCCGCCATCCGGCTCGTGCCACTCCCCCGTCGGGATGCCGTCCTCGTAGTCGCCGATGGGGGTCGGCGCCTGCTGGACGGCGAACGTCACGCCGTCCGTGCTGGTGGCGTAGGCGATGCCGGCAGCGCGGTTGATGGCGCTGCCGCTGTCCTGGCGCTCGTCCCCCATCGCGAAGAAGAGGTGGTAGACGCCGTCCGCGTAGACGACCCCGGGGGACGCCACGGAGCACGAGTAGAGGCTCACGGGGTCGGCGCGATCCGGGGCGAGCACGGGCGCGGCGTCGACGGTCCAGGCGAGGCCGTCCGGGGAGGTCGCCCGGCCGATCGAGTAGCTGTTGGCGCAGTCCGACGGGACGTCCGCCGCGAGCGCGGGAGACTCGAAGTACATCACGTACTGCGTGCCGGTCCAGGCGACGGTCGGCGCGTTCACCCCGCCGGCGAACGGACCCTCGGCCGGCGCGGTGACGAGGAGCCCCAGGTCGGTGAACGTGGGATCCGCGAGGGCGGCAGCGGCCAGGAGCAAGATCATCTTCACAGTTCCCCGTACGCCTACTGTAGCGGCCTGGACCGCATGCTGCCCAACCGGGCCCCCCGTTGCTAAGCGTGGTGAAATGGCGTCGCCGCCGCCGCGACGCCCGATGCGGACGCGCGCCCGGCCCTTATTCGCCGGTCTCGCCCGACTCGATCCGCCCGGTCTCCAGGAACGTCAGGACCTGGCGCAGCCCCCGCGCCCCTTCGCTGCCGCCCCACGGCAGGAACGCGTGCTCCTCGTCGAACTGGGCCACGCCGGCCGTCACCATCGCGCCGTCCGCCCCGGCGACGTTGTCCGTGACGGGCAGATCCACGTGCGAGAGCCCGGCGATCTCTTCGAGCGACGGGTCGAGGAGCGGGATCCCCATCGAGCGCACCATCACCTCCGTCGTCTGGTTCACGACCGTCTCGTCGTGGATGGCCTCCTGCACGAGCACGGGGCGCGCGGGCGCCACCGAGAGGATGCGGGGCGCGACGAGGGCGGGATCGCCGGGGTCCACGACGATCTGGCCCATGGCGCTGAAGAGCTCGATGTCCGCGGCGTCGTCGGTGTGGTCGAAGTAGATGTTCATCAGCGCCGCGTAGGCGGCGTTCGCCCGCACGATCTCGATGAGCCGACCACCCGGCACGTTGAGCACGCAGCGGTCGATCCCCGTGTCGACGGCGCAGGTCGAGGAGCCGATGATGCCGCCGAGCGACTGGCCGACGTAGCTCGCGTCCTCGGCGTCGACGGTGAACCCGAGGCCGTCGAAGCCGCCCCCGGCCACCCGATCCGCGAGGATCGTGCGCAACGCGAGGTGGTCCGCGGCGGTCTGGCGGACGTTGTCGCGCGCCCGCGCCACCTGCCACTGCGCGAAGTCGATGCCGAAGAAGGCCATGGTGGTGTCGCCGTCGCGGGGGCGGTCCCCGTGGGCGACCGCGTCGATCGCGACGACCACGTGCCCGCCCGCGGCGAGGAGCTGCCCGAACGAGGACATGTCCTCCTTGGAGCCGCCGAGCCCGTGCTGGAGGAGGAGAAGCGGCGCGGTGGCCGTGCGCGCGACCTCCGGCGCCAGGAGCCAGAACGCGACGTCCTCGGTGCCCTGGGGCGCGGGGACGCCGTCGGCGTCCACCTGGAACGTGCCGTCCGCCCCCTGCCACGTCGGCAGTGTCGCCGTGCCCCGCACCACGAACGCCACGCCCTCGCCGCAGTAGTCGTCGCTCGCGAGGGCGCAGTCCGTCAGGGTGTCGATCGCGAGGTCGTCGCTGTCCACGAGGCCGGGCACGAGCCCCGCGAGCGCCGTCATCGTCACCGACTCGCTCTCGACGGAGCGGGTGGTGAACGGCACCACCGCGGCCACGTCCGTGATCCCGGCGGTCTCGAGCGCGGCGTGGGCCGCGGCCATCTCGTCGGCCAGCTCGTCCCCGGCCTGCTCGGCGCCGAGGATCGCCGGGCCGGCGGAGAAGCAGGAGCTCGTGGGGAGGTCCGCCCGCAGCACGATCGCGTGGAGCGCGGCCGGGCGGAGCGCCACGTCGGGCCACACGGTGAGCGTGGTGCCGTCCGCCGTGACGGCGAGCCGGCCCGCCACGAACGTGCCCTGCTCGACGTCGAGGATGCCGATGGGCGCGGTGGCGTCGGAGGTGACGCCGAAGGCCGCGGGGTCGACCGGGGTGTCGAGCTGGACGACCACGGGGGCGAGGCGGGAGAAGCCGTCGAGGTCGGCGAGGTGGGCCACGTCGAGCGAGATGCCGTCGTTGCGCGTGAGCGGCACGAGCGACTCGTCGATGGTGAGCGCCACGCCGGTGGGGGACGCGGCGTCGCGGGTCACCAGGCGGTTCGACGGGAAGGGCCACGCGCCCTCCCACAGGGGGTGGACGCAGCCGTCGTCCGCGATGGCGGTGTCGTCGGTGGGGGCGGGGCCGGAGCAGGCGAAGAGCGCGAGCAGGAGCATGCTCGCCGCTTATCGGGATGGCGGAGGCTCGGCTTGCACGAGGGCCGCCGATCCGGGCGCGTGGGGGCATCGGCGCCCGCCGGGCTCCAGGCCGCGCATTTTCTACATGCAGCAGCAGAGCTCCAGCGCTTAGGGGGACCCATGCCTCTTTCTCCGGGAATCAGACTCGAATGAATCCCTACAAGAACTCCAGGTTCGTGGGGTCCTGGGATGGCGTCCCGGTCCTCGGCGTCAGCAAGGTGAGCGGGCTCACCCGCACGCCCCAGGGGCCGCTGTCGCCGGGCCAGACCGGGTGCGCACCCCTCACGCTCGAGCGGGGGGTGACCTTCGACCCGGCCTTTGAACGCTGGGCGAACAGGGCCTGGTTCCGACCCGACATTCATGCGCCGCTTCCGAGCGGGCAGGAGGGCTCGGACTTCCGCAAGGACCTCAGGCTCGACGTCTACAACGACGCCGGGCAGAAGGTGATGTCCTACACGATCTATCGCTGCTGGGTGTCGGAGTTCATCGCGCTCCCCGAGCTCGACTCGACGTTCACAGCAGTGGCGATCCAGTCGATCACCCTGGAGAACGAAGGTTGGCAGCGGGACTACTCGGTCACGGATCCCGCCGAGCCGGCCGTCAAGACCACGCCGCCGACCTGATGGCGTCGTGGCGCCAGACGTTCCCGCCCCAGCTCATCGAGCTTCGGAGCCCCACGTGAGCAGCCCCCCAGGCCTACTACGCCCCGTGGAGGGCGGTGACGCTTCTTGTCCTACCCAAGGGTCCAGCGTGAGCTTCGCCTGGGTCACATTGAGCACCGGTCTGGCCGCGCCGTCTCCACTCCCGGCGGACGTCATGCGCTCCGTCGTGAGCGTGGAGGTGAATGAGTCGGACAAGGCACCTTCCGGATTCCAAATCCAGTTTCGTGCTGAGCGAAGCGCGACGCTCACGGCCGACCTGCCGCTTCTCGCATCGGGCGCGCTCGCGCCGTTTCGCCGCGTCTGGATCTCGGTGACGGTGTCCGGCCAGACGTCCTGGCTCATGGACGGCGTCATCACGCACGTACAGCTCGTGCCGGGCCCCGAGGGCGCCACACTCCCCGTCACGGGGGAGGACGTGAGCTACTACATGGACCTGGTCGCACTCTCGGTCCCCTTCCCGGCGCTCCCCGACGTCGCGATCGTGCTGGCCGCGCTCGCCGGCTACGCCTTCATCGGCATCATACCCGACCTCGATCCGACGATTGGATCCTATGTACCGGACCCACTGGTAGAAGTGCGCCAGAACGAGACGCACCGTGCCCTCGTGCAGCGCCTCGCCGAGCGAAACGGGGCGCTGTTCTTCGTAGAGCCGACGGGCCCTGGCACGAACCGGGCCTATTGGGGCGCCTCGCCGCGCGTCGGCGTTCCCCAGCCCGTCCTCTCGATTAACCTGGGCCCCGAGACAAACGTCCGTTCCCTCTCCTTCGCCGCGGACCTCTCCAGCCCGACCTTCGTCGACCGCGTGGTGCAGGGCAACTTCGGAGAAGACATCGAGGTGACGGGCTCCGGCGAGCTCGACGTCTGGCGCTACCAGGCGGTGCTCCGGCCCCGACGGCTCGTGAATGTGCGAGGAGCGGGCAGCACGTTCGACGGCCTCTGGTACGTCAAGAGCGTCAAGCACACGATCCGGGCGGCATCCTACCTCCAGGCTTTCCAGCTCGAGCGCGGCGGCCTGGGCACCACGATCAGCTCGGTCTGAGGAGAGATCAACGGAGCCACGCTTGACGGGCTTGGTGGCGGCGGCTCGGCGTGAAGCTGGGCCCCTACGCCCCCCCGAGCAGCCCCCCAAGCTCCCGAATCCCCGCCACATGCGCATGCAGCGGCCCCCAGTCGTCCTTGTAGGCAATCGCGTCCCACAACGCCTCGACCGTCTCGATGCGCAGATCGACCGGCCGCTCGCGTGACCAGTACGGAGCGGCAAGCCGCTCGGGGGCCACGGGGTCGTAGGCGTCGAGCACGTCGCGGACGCGCGCGAAGCGGGGATCGCGGTAGATCGCGGCGCTCGGGGACCGCGCCGCCCGAGCCTCGCTCTCGAGCCCGCCGTACCAGTCGAAGTGGAGCTGGTCGAACGGCGCGCGGGTCTGCTCGGCGAACGCGTACCAGCCCTGGACCAGCGCGGTGTCGGCGGCTTCGCCCGCGGAGGCGAGGCCCAGGCGCCGCAGGAGCCCGCTGCGCATCCCCTCGAACACCGCGGAGGCGTAGCCGTCGAGCGCGCCGTCGAGCGGCTCTCCGAGGGTGCCGAGGGCGTGGGCAAGCTGGTCGAGGTTCCAGCGCACGGCCATCGGCTGCCGCCCGTAGGCGTAGAGCCCGCCGGCGTCGAAGTAGGCCGCCGTGAAGCGGGGGTCGGCCTCGGGGAGGAAGCGCCAGGGCCCGTAGTCGAAGCTCTCGCCGGTGATGTTCATGTTGTCGGTGTTGAGCACCCCGTGCACGAACCCCGCCGCCATCCACCGGCCGCACGTCACGCCCATCTTCACGCTCACGGCGCGCAGGAACGCGGCGGGGCCCGCGTCACCGGAGGCGAGGAGCGTGGGGTGGTACTGCGCGACGGCGTACGCCAGGAGCCGCTCCATGCGCGGGCGGTCGCGCAGGGCCGCGAGCCGCTGGAACGTGCCGAAGCGGATGTGCGAGTGGGAGAGGCGCACGAGCACCGACGCTCTCGTGGGGGACGGCTCGTCCCCGCGCCAGAGCTCCTCGCCCGTCTCGTAAAGACTGAAGGTCTTGGACGTATCTACCCCCAACGCTTCGAGAAGCTCGGTCGCGAGGATCTCGCGCACGCCTCCCTTCAGGGTGAGCTTTCCGTCGCCGCCGCGCGACCAGGGGGTGGTCCCGCTGCCCTTCGTGCCGAGGTCGAGGAGCCGCCCGCGGTCATCCCGCAGCTGCGCGTAGAGGAACCCGCGGCCGTCCCCCAGGTAGGGGTTGTAGCCCTGGAACTGGTGCCCGTGGTAGCGAAGCGCGAGGGGTTCCGGCAGGTTGCGGGGCAACGGCTCGAAGCGCCCGAACGCGGCCTCCCACTCGGGATCCGTCAGGGTGTCGAGGCCCACGCGCGCGGCGTAGCGGTCGTTGCGGAAGCGGAGGACCCGCTTCGGGAAGCGCGCCGGCGGCACGGGATCCGCGTAGCCCTCCCCGAGGGTGAGGTAGCGCGGGTCGGGGCTGTAGCGTTCGGACGGCGGCATCGGTGGACCCTTCGGGCGACGGCCCCAAAAGCAGCTGGGCGGCGCGAGGCAGACCTATCGCGCGATAGAGCGCGCCGTGCCATCGGCCCCCTCCCCCGCGCGCCTCCCGGGCACCGTCTCCGGCGACGTCACGCCCGCCGCCACGCCGCCGGTCACGTACGGCCTGCTGTTCCGGCTCGCCGCGCCCGCCGCCGCCTCCGCGGTGCTCAACAACGCCTTCCGCGTCATCGACCAGTACGCCGCCGGCGCCATCGGCACCTCGGCCCAGGCCGCCATCGGCTCGTGCACGTTCGTCCTCATCGCCGCGTGGGCCGTCTACGCCCTCGTCAGCGGCGGGGCCGGCCCCCTCATGGCGCGCGCGACCGGCGCCGGCGACATGGCCCTCCGCCGTCGCGTCTTCGGGGCCTCCCTCACCGGCTCGGCGCTGCTCGGCGTCGGCCTCGGCGCCCTCGTGCTCGTCGGCGCCCCCGCCATCGCCGCCGGGCTCGGCCTGAAGGGAGAGGTCGCCGCCGACGCCGTCGTGTTCCTGCGCACCCTCGCCCTCGGCGGCATCCCGCTCGCGGTGCACCCGCTCCTCGACGCGTTCTTCGTCGCCATCGGCCGCCCGGGCGTGATGATGGCGCTCCAGGTCGCGGCCGCCGTCCTCAACGCGCTCTTGAACCCCCTGTTCATCCACACGTTCGACCTCGGCATCGCCGGCACGGGCATCGCGACCTGCCTCTCCCGCGCGCTCACCGTCGGCATCGGCATCTACGTGCTCGTGCGCGAATTCCGCCCCACCTGGGCCGACTTCGCCCTGGGGGACACGATCCTCCGCGTCATGCGCATCGGCGCGCCGATCACGATCAACACGTTGTTGTACGCCGGGGTCTACGCCGCGCTCCTGCGCACGACCATCTCGCCGCTCGGCCCCCAGGTCAACGCCGCGCTCGGCATCGGCTTCTCGGCGTTGGAGGGCTTGACCTACCCGATGTTCCTCGGGGTCTCGCTCGGCGTGTCGAGCCTCGTCGGCCGGCAGCTCGGGGCGGGTCGGCCGGAAGAGGCCCGTCGCGCGGCCCGGCTCGGCTTCCCGATGGCCACTGGGCTCGGCCTCGCGGCGGGGGCCCTCTTCTGGTTCGGCGCGGAGCCCCTCTGCGCGCCCTTCACCCGCGATCCGGTCGTGCTGGCCGCCGCGATCACCTACGCGCGCATCCTCGCGCTGACCCAGGTCTGCGTCGCCTGGGAGGCCCTCGCGGAGGGCGTCCTCGCGGGCGCCGGCGCCACGCGGGCCATCTTCTGGATCTCCGCGCCGATCAACCTCCTCCGCGTCCCGCTCGGCTTCGTGCTCGCCTTCGAGCTCGGGTGGGGCGCCGCGGGCGTGTGGTGGGCGATCAACCTCACGAGCGTGCTCAAGGCGCTCGCCAAGGGCATCGTCGCCGCGCGCGGGCAGTGGACGAAGCAGGTGGTCTGACCCGGCCGCGTGTGCGATTGTGCGCCATGCGACTCCCCCGCCTCGAACGGGCCCTGCTCGTCACGCCGCTCCTGCTCCCCCTCGTGGCGTGCACCCCCGAGGATCCGCCCGCGGAGAGCATCGCGGTCGAGATCCCCTTCGCGCTCCGCCTCGGCGCCGAGGACGTGGGCTGCGGCATCGCCGACGACAACGTCGGGACCAGCGCCACGATCGTCGAGATCCTCGACGCGCGCTTCTACGTGCACGACCTGGCGCTCCTCGCGCCGGACGGCACCGAGGCGGAGGTCACCCTCGAACCGGACGGGGTGTGGCAGCGCGACACCGTTGCGCTGCTCGACTTCGAGAACGGCACGCTCGCCTGCGAGACCGGCTCGCCGGGCACCCACAAGACCGTGACCGGCACGGCCCCGGCGGGCGATTGGGACGCCCTCCGCTTCACCCTCGGCGTGCCCTCGTCGCTCGCTCCCGACGACGCCGCCGCGCCCCCGCTCGACGACGACGCCTTCTTCGGCTCCCCCGCCGGCGGCTACCTCTACACCCGCATCGACGTGCAGACGCGCAGCAACCCGGCGTTCGCCTTCCACCTCGGCGCCACCGACTGCGCCGGCGACGACGCGTGCCCCCGCGCCAACCTCGCCACCATCGCGCTCGAGGGGTTCACGCCCGGCGCCTCCCGCGTCGTCCTCGACCTCGCGACGCTCTACGCCGACTCCGACCTCGACGCCGCGGCCGACGGCGTCACCGACCTCGTCTCCGGCTGCACGGCGCTCCCCGGCGACCCCGAGTGCGCCGCCCTGCTCGGCCACCTGGGGCTCGCGTGGGAGGACGGGACGGAGGCCGCGGAGGCCGACGCGTTCGAGGTGGACCCGCTCTGATCGCTCGCATGGAGGCTCGTGGGGCGGGGCCCAGCCCCGCAACGCCCCGCCGGGGGGCTCGCCCCCCGGACCCCCCTCAGCCGCGCGTCACGACGCCGACTGCTCGCCCGGCTCCGGCTCGATCTCCGCGTGGAGATGCACCGGCGCGAGGTTCTTGCGCACCCGCATGTTGACGAGCTCGACCCCGAGGGCGAACGCCATCGCGAAGTAGATGTAGCCCTTCCCGACGTGCTCCCCGAAGCCCTCGGCCACGAGCAGGACGCCGATGAGGAGGAGGAACGAGAGCGCGAGGATCTTCATCGAGGGGTGCCGCTCGACGAAGTCGCCGATGGGCTTGGCGAACTTCAGCATGACGATCACCGACACGATCATGGCGGTCGCCATGACCCAGAGCTGGCTCGCCATGCCGACCGCGGTGATGACCGAGTCGAGCGAGAACACGATGTCCAGCACGAGGATCTGCGCGAGGACCGCGGCGGCGGAGGCCGCGCCCTTCTTGCCGGCGCCGTGCTGCTCGGAGCCCACCTCGAGCTTCTCGAACATCTCGTGCGCGCTCTTGCCGACGAGGAAGAGGCCGCCGAAGAGCAGGATGAGGTCGCGGCCGGAGAAGCCCTTGCCGAGCAGGCTGAACAGCGGCTCGGTGAGGCCCATGATCCAGGACAGGGCGAAGAGCAGCCCCAAGCGCATCACGAGCGCGAGGCCGAGGCCGAGAGAGCGGATGCGCTCGCGGTTCTCGGGCCCGACCCTCGCCACCAGGATGGCGATGAAGATGACGTTGTCGATCCCGAGCACGATCTCCATCGCGCACAGCGTCAGCAGCGAGATCCAGGTGTCGGGGGATTGCAGGGACGCGAGCACATCAACTCCAGTGACGCGCCCCTTAGCGTGTACCGACGCCCCCGGGCGAGGGAGGAGCGCGCGGAATCGCGCGTCTTGTGCCCCGCTTGACAGTCAATCAAACGATTGATTAGTATGGCGAGCGCCTGGAGCTCCCCCATGTCCGCGGCCCATTCCTCCGCTTCCGAGGCCGACGTCCCGGGCCCGGGCGCTGCGCTCCCGGCCCCCAAGAACCCGCCCCGGTGGGACGCGACCGACGCCCCGCCCCCCGTCTACGACGAGGACGCCCTGTTCGCGGCGTCGCGGGCCGACGCCACGCGCATCGCCGCCAGCCTGCCGCTCGGCGTGCGCTTCCGCCTCCGCTCTGTCCTGACGCCCGTCCAGCACGCCTTCCTCGAGCGCCACGGCTACCTCGTGTTCGACCGCGTCGCGACGCGCCCGGAGGTGGACGGCATCCTCGCCGAGGTCGACCGCATCGAGGCCGAGCTGCTCGCCGAGGGCAAGCGCAAGGTCTACGGCGTGCCCGTGTGGTTCGGGTTCGACCCCGACGGCAAGGACTTCCTCTACCGCATGGGGTTCACCTCCGTGTACAGCGCGTTCCTCGCCGCGTTCGTGCGGGATGCGCGCTTCGAGCCCATCCGCCGCCTCATCGGGGAGGACGCCCGCATCGGCGACAAGGAGAAGGACGGCGTGGTGTTCAACCGCTACGTCCGGGCCGAGGGCAGCCTCCGCCCGAGCCTCGCGTGGCACACCGACGCCCTGCGCGACGTGTTCTACAACCGCAAGATGCCCGGCCCGATGCTGAACGTGGGCCTGCACTTCGATCGCATCCGGCCCCAGGACGGCGGCCTGCGCCTCCTCCCCGGCACGCACACCCAAGGCGTGTGGTCGACGTTGTTCTCCAAGATCCACTTCGTCACCCAGGCGCCCGACCGGCGCGAGGTGGCCGTCGAGACCTGGCCGGGCGACCTCACCGTGCACGACGGCCGGATGTGGCACCGCGTCGAGGCCTCCCCGGAGATCGGCTGGGGCAGCCTGCGTCGGAGCATGTACGTGCCCTACGTGTGCGACGCCTACCAGCCCAAGTCGGAGGCGAGCGCCACCCCCGGGTACATGCGGCTCTTCGACGCCATCATGCGGTGGAAGAGCGCGCGCGCGAAGAAGCAGATCGGCGGGTAGAACGGGCTGCGGACCGTGTCGCAGAACGGGCTTCGCCGCTACCCGCGCCGCATCCGCGCTTCGCGCGCCGCCGCCTCGATCTCGCGCATGACCGCGTTGGTGTCCGCGCGGCGGTTGGATCCGCGCCACCGCCCCGTCAGCACGGAGTCGGGCGTGAGCTGGGCGCGCTCGTAGAGGCCCCAGATCTCCTGGCCGAAGCGGGTCTCGGCGAGGTCGGGCGCGAAGCGGGCGAGGAAGGCGGTCAGGTTGTCGACGTCGCGGATGAGCAGGGCGCGGGCCTGCTGGTTGTGCGCGGCGTCGATGGCCTGCGGCAGATCGATGATCACCGGGCCGTCCGCCGCGAGGAGCACGTTGTACTCGGACAGATCGCCGTGAATGAGGCCCGCGCACAGCATCTTCACGACCTGGCGCACGACGAACTGGTGCGTGTTCCAGGCCTGGTCGGGGGTGAAGTCGCAGTCACACAGGCGGGGCGCGGGCTGGCCCTCCGGGTCGAGCATGATCTCCATGAGGAGCACGTTCTCGGAGTAGGCGTACACCTTCGGCACGCGCACCCCGACGGCGCCGAGCTTGCCGAGGGCGTCGACCTCGGCGGTCTGCCAGGCGGCCTCCTGCTGCTCCTTCCCGAACTTGGATCCCTTCTCCATCGCGCGGCGCTGGCGGCTGTTCCGGACCTGCCGCCCCTCGGTGTAGGCGGTGCGCTGGCGGAAGCTGCGGTGGTCGGCGTCCTTGTAGACCTTCGCGACGCAGTAGCGGTCCCCGTTGTGGACGATGTAGACCGCGGCCTCCTTGCCGCTCATGAGCGGGCGCACCACCTCGTGGATGAGCCCTTGTTCGAGCAACGGAAGCAGGCGGTCGGGGATCTTCATCGCTGCCGTGCATTATCGCGAGGGGTGCGGACCCGTCGAGAGCGGCGTGCGTGTTCCCCCATCCCCGCGTGGCGTTCGCGCCCGGGAGCGCGCTGGGGCGGGACGCCGGATCGGCGCCCGCCCCGCCCAGATCAGAACGTCTGCCCGGCCACCGCGGCCTCGGCGCTCGCCTGCGCGAGGAGCGGATCGGAGACCGCCGGCCCGTACCCCGTGCACTCCATCACGATGGCGCGCGTGTCGGTGAGGCCGATGAAGCCGAGCACGCCCTCGAGGTAGCTGCGCTGGAACTCGAGGTGCGCGAGCTGCTGGCCGGGGGCGTAGCTGCCGCCGCGGGTGAGCACGAGCTGGACGGGGCGGTCGGGGACGAGCCCGAAGAAGCCCTTCGCGGGGTCGAAACCGTAGGTGAGGCCGGGCTGGACGAGCACGTCGATGTAGTGCTTGAGCGTGTAGGGCACGCTGAAGTTCCACATCGGGCAGGAGATCAGGTACTTGTCGGCGGCGAGGAAGCGGTCGGCCACGCCGCGGATGCGCGCGTAGACGGCCGCGTCCTCCGGCGACGGCGCCACGCCCGCCATCGTCTTCAGCTTCCACGTCGCGCCTTCGGCGTCGAACGCGGGGAGCTGCTCCGTCCACAGGTTGATCGTATCGACGGTGCCGCCGGGGTTGGACTCCCGCCAGGAGGCGAGGAAGGCGTCGGCGATGCGGGAGGAGAACGACCCCTCGTGGAGCGGGCTGGCGGAGATGTGGAGAAGCGTGGGCATGAGCCTCGGGGGGAAGGAGGCACACTGTAGGGACGAGGCCGACTGTGTCAAACCGCACGTCGGAATCACGTCAGTGCTTCTTCCCGTTCTCCGCCTCGATGCTCCGCAAGGAGGTCTCGAGCTCCATGTACCAGGGCTCCCCCACGCCGCGGTGGAAGTAGAGCATCACCTCGCGCTCGGTGATGCTGGCATCTACCAGCAATTTCACCTTCAGGCGCGTCTTGACGCGCGCGCGCAGCCCGGTGCTGTCGATGTCGGAGAGGACGACCTCGATCTCCATGATGTCGAGCATCTCGGGCTTGATGCCGAAGAGGCGCTCGAGGAGGTACGGGATGTCCACCGAGCCCTGGATCTCGGGGGCGTGGTAGGACGCCGCGCGCGCGAAGTCCTTGAACTGGATGTCCTCCCAGAAAGCCAGGGCGGTGCGGCGCAAGAGCCCGCGGTCGCCGCCGAGGGGGAGCCCGAAGGTCGGGTACGCACCCCCCGAGAGGTGCGCGGCCGTGGCGTAGCCGCCGCCGAGGAGGAGCAGGAGGCCGAGGGTCCAGAGCGCCTTCTTCATACGACCGATCGCCTCCGTACGAGCGCCGCCGTCGTAGCGAGCGCCGCCACCGTGGTCATGCCTGCCAGGGCGCACAACGCGAGGGCGACCCTGCCCCACCCGACCTCGGGCGCCGCGAGCGCGTCGAACACCTCGTAGGCCCAGTGTACGGGCATCCCCTTCTCCACCGCCCGCACGACGTCGCTGAATTGGGACTCGGGGATGGCGAAGGACGAGAACAGGATCTGCGGCAACAGGAGGAGCGGCACCACCCCGACGGCGCGCTCCTGGCTGGTCGACAGCGCCGAGACGAACAGGCCGATGCCGGTGCCCGCGAGCGCCGCGAGCCAGAGCGCGAACAGCTCGACGGCGAAGTTGCCCCGCAGCGCCAGCTTCCACTCGACCGCGCCTTGCAGCAGGACCACCTGCGCGAGGGCCAGCACGGCGAGCACCTGGATGCGCGAGGCGACGTACGCGACGAGCGAGAGGCCGAGGAGGCGCTCCCGCTCGACGATCGCGCGCTCCTTCACGATCTCCCGGCAGGCGTTGACGCACCCGAACCAGACCGCGGCGAGCGCGAGCACGAAGCGGAGCGAGGGCGTGTCCGTCTCGACGGAGCCCCACACGATCGTGCACAACCACCCGATGAACGGCGCCTGGGCGACGAGGACGACGACCGTGGGCCAGTCCCCGAGCAGGGTGGCGCGGTAGCGGGCGGCCAGGACGCGGCGTTGCGCGGACGCGGGTCCGTAGCCCGTGGCCCGACGCTCGCGGAGCGGTGCCGGGGCGGTCAAGCGTCGCCCTTCGCGCGCGCGGCCTTCAGGCGCTCGAGCTCCGCGACGAGCGAGGCGCGGGCGGCGAGCGGGTTGGCGGCGGGCTCCCCGGAGGCCGGGGCGGGGCTCATCGGCCGCGCGCGCGCCGCGAACGACGTGGCGAGGCCGCTCTGGCGGTAGCGGGCGGCCCAGGCCTCCGGGCGCTCGGTGGCGAGGCGCGCGAAGAGATCGACGAGGTCCCGGGCGCCGAAGAACGCGGGGGCGTCGGCGGGCGGGCCGAAGTAGACGAGCAGGCCGCCGGCGAGCACGGCGAGGGCGTCGCAGCAGGCGAGGGACTGCATGGCGTGCGTGGCTACGATGACGACGCGGCCGGAGCGCGCCACGCCCGCGAAGAGCTCCATCATCTTCGCCTCGAGCCCCGGATCGAGCCCGCTCGTCGGCTCGTCGAGGATGAGGAGCTCGGGGCGGGAGAGCAGCTCCATCGCGACGCTGACCCGCTTGCGCTGGCCGCCGCTCAAGCGTGCGATCCGCACGTCCACCCGCTCCGAGAGGCCCACCTGCGCGATCACCTCGCGCACCCGCGCCGCGCGGGAGGGGTCCGGGGCGCCGTGCATCCGGAGCTCCGCCGCGAAGCCGAGGGCGTCCCCCACGCGCAGCGAGGTGTGCAGCGCGTCGTCCTGCGGCACGTAGCCGACCGGCCCCCGGGTCCCGACCGGCGCGCCCGCGAGCGTCACGTCCCCCCGCGCGGGCGTCGTGAGGCCGAGGAGCACGCGGATCAACGTGCTCTTCCCCGCTCCGGACGGCCCGATGAGGCCGCAGAGCTCCCCCGCGCGGAGCCTCAGGTCGATCCCCGAGAGGATGGTACGGCCGCTCGCGGCGACCTCCACGTTCCGGGCGACGAGCTCCATCCGCGCGCCTCCAGGTGCGACGCGAGAGCGTACCGCATCCCGGCACGGGTCCGACAACGATAGACAGGCCGTGCGCTAGCCGGCCTGGCTACACCCTGCACACGGAGATCCCCATGCGCGCACGCTCCTACCCGCTCCTCCTGGCGCTCCTCGCCCTCCTCGGCTGCGTCTCCGACAAGACGGCGGACGACTCGGGGGACACCTCCAGCGCGGACACGGACACGGACACCGACGCGGACACGGACACGGATACCGACGCGGACACCGACACCAGCACGATGGACGACACGATCGAGCTCCCCGCGAGCCCGCTCCCCATCACCGTGCAGCTCGCCGGCGATGCCGCGGGGCCCGCCACGTTCGACCAGATCGTGTGCTCCCACCCGCCCAACAACCAGTTCCAGCTCACCTACTCGAACTCGGCGACCGAATTCACCTGGAACCTCCGCCTCTTCGTGCGCGAGCCCTTCGCCGGCCGGGGCACCTACAACACGACCGTCCAGGTGCAGCTCATCGAGAACTTCAGCGGCGGCCGCTACTACGCCGCCAACAGCGGCACGGTGGACGTGGAGGTCGTCGTCGAGGGCTTCGGCACCAACGGCGCCTACGGCACGTTCACCACCGGCGCGCTCACCGGGGACACCGGCGACGTCACGCTCACGCCGCAGCCCATCGCCTTCTGGTGCGACGCCATCGACGATTGAGCGGGCAAGCCTCGCGCATTTTTTGCATCCCCCCGACGTGATGCGGAGATAGCCTCCCCTTCCCCTCCGGAGCTCGCGCTTGACCTTCGTCCAGGTCGAATTCCTGGCCTTCTTCGCGGTGGTGTTCGCGCTCTACTGGGGCGTCCGCGCGCGGCTGGCCCAGAACGTCCTCCTGGTGGTCGCCAGCGCGGTCTTCTACGGCTGGGTGCACCCCGCGTGGCTCATCCTGATGTACGTGGCGGCGCTGCTCGACTACGGCGCCGGCCTCGCGATGGCGCGCTGGCCCGACCGCAAGAAGCTCGTGCTCACGGTCAGCATCGCCGCCAACCTCGGCCTGCTCGGGTACTACAAGTACTGGGACTTCTTCATCGAGAGCGCGGGCGCGGCGCTCACCGCGCTCGGCGTGGAGAACTCGCTGACGCCGCTCGGCATCCTGCTCCCGGCCGGCATCTCGTTCTACACGTTCCAGTCGATGGCCTACTCCTTCGACGTGTACCGCGGCGAGCTGAAGCCCCGGAAGAACCTGCTCGACTACCTGCTCGCGGTGAGCCTCTTCTGCCACCTCGTCGCCGGGCCGGTCCAGCGGGCGAGCAACCTGCTCCAGCAAGCCGAGACCGACCGCAAGTTCGACTGGGAGCAGCTCCGCAGCGGCTTCGCGCTCGCGATGTGGGGCGCGTTCAAGAAGGTGTGCATCGCGGACAGCATCTCGCCGTACACCGACAAGATCTTCTCGGTGGACGCCCCCTCGACCTCCATGGTCGTCGCGGGCACCGTGGCGTTCGCGCTCCAGATCCTGACGGACTTCTCCGGGTACACCGACATCGCGCGGGGCACCGCCCGCATGATCGGGTTCGACCTGATGGAGAACTTCCGGCACCCCTACCTGGCCACGAACCCCTCCGACTTCTGGAACCGCTGGCACATCTCGTTCTCCACGTGGATCCGGGACTACGTCTACATCCCCTTCGGCGGCTCGCGGGGCGGCTTCTGGTTCAGCACGCGGAACACGTTCGCCGCGATGGTGCTCTCGGGGATCTGGCACGGCGCCTCGTGGAACTTCGCGTTGTGGGGCGCCTACCATGGCGCGCTCCTGACGGGGTACCGGCTGGTCGTCCCGCGGATCCCGAAGGGACTCCGGGGGATGCCGGGGGCGCGCTACGTCGCCATCGCGATCATGTTCGGCTTCACCTGTTTCGGGTGGTTCCTCTTCCGCGAGCTCGAGATCGCGCGGATGTTCGCCCTCCTCACGCAGGACCCGTTCGCCGCCACCCCGGAGCAGACCCTCACCGCCGCCGTCGTGATGGGCATGACGCTCGTGCTCTCGCTGCCGCTGTTCCTGGGGCTCGCGGTGGAGAAGTGGGTCCTCCCCACCGTCGAGGCGAGCCGGTGGTACCTCCCGATGCAGACCGCCGCCTGGGCGAGCTTCGGCCTCGCGATCTTCACCTTCGTCCGCATGTCGGCCAATGACTTCATCTATTTCCAGTTCTAGCCCCCCCCGTCGGTCCACCCCGGTGTCGCCCGCGTCCGCGCTCCTCGCGGTGCTGATGCCCGTGGCGATCGTGGCCGGGACGCTCGGCTACTGGGGCCGCGCGGACGCGCCGGGGGAGGGCGCCGCCGAGCCCCCCGAGGTCACGGCCTGCCTCCAGACGGTCGAGCGCGCGGGGGACGATGTCGTGATCGTCGGCAACTCCAAGGCGGGCACCGACGTCGATCGCGCCGTCCTCGCGCGCGCGCTCGGGGTGAAGGACATCGCGAAGGTCGGCGGCCCCGGCTCCAGCGCCCCGCTCTGGTACGCGTCGCTCGAGCGGTGCGTCTTCGAGGCCGGCCACACGCCGAAGCTGGTCATCGTCTACGGCACGGCGGGCGCCATGCTGCGGACCACCCTCGACAGCGAGCTGGAGCGGATGTCGCTCGCGAGGTACCTCGGCGACAACGAGCCCGTGCTCGACCAGAAGGTCTTCGGCGGCGAACCCGTCAGCCCCTTCTGGCAGCGCGTGCGGACCCGCAAGACGTCGCTCCTGCAGGGCTTCCAGCACGGCATCCGCGACGGGATCGCGGGCCTCTTCTTCGCGCCGCCGAGCCCCGACGGCCTGCTCGCCGCCGGCCGCGCCCACGCCGTGCCCGCCCTGGAGAAGGTGCTCGGCGCCGACGCCGGCGCGGAGGCCGTCACCCGCCACCGCGCCATCCCCATCGCGGAGGCCGCGACCGCCGAGCGGACCGCGCGCGACACCGACGTGGCGGACACCCTCGTCCCCGACCTCGTGGCGCTCGCGCACGACCACGGCGCGCGCATCGTGTTCGCGCAGGCCCCGCTCTCGGCCGCGAAGGTGGATGTCTACGATCGCTCCGACCCCGCGCTCGTGCGCGCGATGGTCGACGCGCTGAACCAGGCCGGCGCCGGCTACCTCGACCTCGCCGACCTCCGCCTGCCGCCCTCCGCCTACGGCGACGGCATCCACATGAACAGCTCTGGCCGCACGACCCTCTCGGCGGCGCTCGCCGATCGGCTCGTGGCGATGGGCGCGATGGGGGCCGCCCCGTTCGGGCCCGCCCCCCTGCCCCGCTCGCCCGCCACGGTCACGCGCCGCGGCGAGCCCCCCACCCTCCCGGCCCCCCCGGCGCCCAAGCGCGGCCCCTGGGAATGCGGGTGGCAACTCAACGTGAAGGGCCTCGAGGGGATCTCGGACACGGTCCTCGGCAAGGCCGGCATCGGCGCGGCCTCGCCGCTCCTCCTCGCGGAGGACGGCACCCCGCTCCTGCCCCACGCGGCGCGCGAGGCCTTCGACCTCTCCTGCGCCGGCGGGTTCAGCCACCAGGCCGGGAGCGTGAAGTTCTCGCCCACCGGCGGCCCCGCGGAGGTCGTCCCGAGCCGCGCGTACACGCTCGCCTTGAGCGATGACGTCCCCCTGCGCGATCCGTTCGGCCGGGAGCTCTACTGGGTGTACCCGGGCACCACCCTGCGCGCCGATGCCGCGCAGGGGTTCGACGCCCCGGTCGACGGCTTCGCGGTCTACGTCGAGGCCCACGTCGCCATCCCCGGCACCTCCCCCGCGACCGTCTCCTGGGTCGGCGGCAGCGCGCCCCTCGCCGTCGAGGGCGCCGCGGGCAGTGCGACGGTGGCCGGGGCCGCGCCGACGGCTGCCTGGGGCGTCGAGGTCACCTCGCCGCCCGACGGGCCCTGGCTCCTCGTGCGGCGCATCGTCGCGGGCACCGACGCCGCGCCCTGGTACCTCCTCGGCGCCCCCGACAGCGGCCGCACCGTCGAGATGCTCCGGGGAGAGCTGGCCTACGCCGCCGCGCCCCCGCCACTCGGCCCGCTGGGGAAGGCCCTCCCCACGCGCGAAGGGGGCTTCCGGTTCGAGGCCACGGCCCTCGGCGCGCCCGACGGCGACACCGTCTACAAGCAGTCGGGGATCTCCGCGTGCTCGCCGGTGGTGGTCCTGGAGGACGGGGTCCCCCTCCCCGCGCCCAACAGCCCGCTGCGGATCGTGAAGGAAGGCGGCGGCGCCTACGCCCACACGGCCTTCGGGATCCTCTTCAGCGCGCCCGACGGCGCCTCGCCGATCGAGAGCGGCCGGACCTACACGGCGATCCTGAACCCCGACCGCGCGTGCCGGTCCGGGCGGTGGATCTACCCGGGAGACATCGCCCGGTTCACCGTCGGCGCCGATCCCCTCCGGCGGCTCTCCACCGCCGCCACGCGCCTCGACCTCACCGTCTCCGCGTTCGGGGGCACCGACCCGACGGCGGCGATGACCGCGCGGGTGATCGTCGGGACCGAGACCGTGTTCGAGGGGACCGCCCCGTTCGCCACCCTCGACGCCACGCCGCCGAGCTGGGTCCTGCCCGTGCCGATCCCCGCAACCGCCGAGGGCGTCGTCGTCGAGCTCTCCACGCCGGCGGGCGCCCCCTTCGCGATGGTCACCGCGCTCTCCCTCGTCGAGCCGCCCCGCGCCGCGTTCCCCGGCGTGCCGGTCGCCGTCGCCGCGCCTCCCCCCACCGAAGCGCCGGCCGTGCGTGGCGCGGGCGCCGGAGCCGTCCCCTGATGGACCTCGCCGCCCTCCTCCGCGACCCCGCGCCCCCCCTCGCCACCGTGCGCGACGCGCTCGATGCCCTCGACCCGGCCGCGCAGTACGCCGCCATCCAGGCGTGCGAGCGCGCCGAGCTCAACCGGCTCTACGAGCTCGCCGCGGACGCCCCCCCGATCGACGCCGCCCACTTCGTCCTCGACCGCGGCCCGCTCGAGCCGGTCGCCCACGACGGCTGGAACTCGCTCCCGTTGCCCCGCGCGGCGCGACGCTTCCAGAAGGTGTTCGCCCGCCCCGAGCCCGGCGGTCCGCCCCGCCTGTACGGCTACAACGAGGGCGACGCCCGGAAGTGGATCGGCCCCGGCTACTTCCAGGTCGTCCCCACGGCGGGCGATCCCGTCTTCGAGGCCCGTGGCGCCTGGGTCGTGGACTACTTTCGCGTGCCCGACGGCCCCGTGCCCGCGGGCTGGCCGAAGGTGGTGCCGAACTGGTGGGGCCCGCAGGCGCTCGTGTACGCCGGCACCCGCGACTTCATGCGCCGCGTCTCGCGCCACGTGAGCGTCGGCAAGCCGTGGGGCCGATTCGGCGCCCTGCCCTTCTGCTTTGCGCTGGTGCGGCGCGACTGAGAGGGGTTGGCGTGCGCGCGTTTGACGGCGCCCCGCCCGACCAGCTACCGTCCCGACATGGCTGACATCGGGACAACCGCCGCCATGGAAGAGGCGATCTTCCAGCTCGTCCCCCTCCGCGACGTGCCGCCCGAGGCCGTCCGCGCGCTCCTGGCCATGACGACGCTCGTGCGCTTCGACGCCGACCAGGTCGTGTTCAAGGAGGGGGACGCCCCCACCGACGACGCCTGGCTCCTCGTCACCGGCCACATGTCGGTCTGCGTCGCCACGGGCGAGCGCCAGCGCGTCATGGCCGACGTCGTCCCCGGCGAGATCGTCGGCGAGGTCGCGCTCTACGCCCGCGGGCGGGCCCGCTCCGCCACCGTCGTCACGACCGTCCCCTCCACGGCGCTCCGCGTGCCCCGCGCCGCGCTCGTCGAGAACGACGATCAGCCCGCGGTCGTGGCGCTCGAGCTGCACCTGCTCGAGACGATGGCGCGGCGGATCCGCGACACGAACGCGATCCTCCACCGGGTGCTCATCGAGCAACGGGATTCTCCGGCCGCCCCCGCTCCGCGCCTCGGTGACCTCGCCCCCACCGCTCCACCGCCCGGCGCGGCCGCCGAGCGCCTTACCCTCGCCCAGCGGCTCGCGCGCTGGTTCGCCCTGGCGCGCTGACATGGCCTCCGCTCCGACCCCCGGATCGAACCTCGAATCGAACCTCGATCTCGACGCCCTCGCGGAGGGCTTCCGGCGCGCCCACGAGCTCCCCGCGAAGGACACCGCCGCCATCGCCGCCCTGCTCGCCTCCTGCGCGGTCCGCCTCCTGGAGACCCGGCAGGTGCTCTTCCGCGAACGCGAGGAGGGCACCGGCGCGTACTTCCTCCTGCGCGGCCGCATCGGCGTCGCCCGGCGGGACCCCCGGGGCGTCCTCCTCTACGTCTCCACGCTCGAGGCCCCGGCCCTCCTCGGCCACATGAGCCTCGTGGACGGCTCGCCGCGCAGCGCGACATGCACGGCGCTCGGCCCCTGCGTCGTCGCGGAGATGGACCGCACCCGGTTCCGCGGCCTCGTCGACTCCGGCGGGCCCCGCGGCTCCGCGCTCCGGCGCCTGCTCATCAGCGCGATGAGCGTGCAGCTCAAGAACGCCAACTCGCGCATCCTCACCATCATCGACCCGCCCCCCGAGGCCGCCGACGACGAGACGACGGAGCACGGGATCGAGGAGGTCACGCGCGTGCTCGAGGGGTGGAAGCCCTGAAACGGGCTCCGACGCGTCAGCGATAGCGCCCCGGACACAGCTCGCGGGCCTTCGCCCACGGGTCCGCGGCGTCGCGCACGAGGTCGAACGTGAACGGCAGGATGAGCTCGGTGACGAACTCGGGCGGCTCCGGCTCGGTGACGAGCTGGCGCAGGATCCGCGCCGCGAGCGGGTACCAGCGCGCGGCGTCGCCCTCCCAGCGCACCTGGACGCGCTTCCTGGGGGTGTCGATGCCGGCGCGCACGAACGCGAGCTCCTCGTCGAGGATGCGGTCGAAGAGTGCCAGGTCGACGCGGCCGTGGCGCAGCTCGGCCCAGAGCTCCCAGCGCGAGCGCTCGGTGGTCGCGAGGTCGTCCATGATGCGCACGTTCACGGTCTCGCCGCGGGCGTTCCGCATCGTCGCGGGCAGCGCCACGCAGCCGTTCCCGCACAGCCAGTCGGCGAGGTACTGCACCGCCTGGAAGACGTTGTAGCGGACCTCCTCGGGGTCGTGGTTCGCGATCACGTCGGAGCCGCCGAGCTCCGCGGCGAGCACGGCGCGGCGGTAGCGGGGATCGTCCTCGGCGAGGCCCGGCGCGTCGGGGCCGGCCACGAACGCGAGCAGCGGCGCCTGCTCCACCGGGTCGGGCACGAGCGCGCGCACGAGGCGAACGAGGGTGTCGTCCGCGGGGCTTCGCTCCTGGCGCCGCCACGCCTCCACGAGCGCGATGCCGATGCGCACGAAGTCCGGGTGCGCCACCCAGTAGCCGTCCAGGCCCCGCTTCATCTGCGTCACGACGTCGCGGATGAAGCCGACCATGCTCACGGAGAACGACGCGGGGTCGTCGTCGGTGGGTAGGACCCCGTACATCCCGCCGATCTTCAGGGCGCCCATGGCCCCGAGGTCGCGCACGAGGATGCGGTGGGATTCGCGGATGTGGCGGATGACGATGTTCGGGTCGGCCTTGACCGGGATGCGGTAGCCGGGGTCGTGCCGGAAGAGCCGCGCCGTCGACGCGAGGAAGTCGTGCCAGCCGAGGCTCCCGCCGAGGAACCAGGGCGCGAGCGCCGCCGCCATCTCGCGGATGCGGAAGATCGCGCGGGGGTTCTCGAACACGAGGACGACGCGCACGGTGCCCGCCCGGTACGCGGGATGCCGCGCGGTGACCGCGCCCTCCGTGGCGCGGAGCAGCGCGGCGACGTAGGCGGCCTCCTCCTCGTTCTCCAGCTTCGGCAGGTAGAATACGAGCGCCTCGGGGCGATCGCGGTGCCGCCACACGTGCTGCACGAGCTCGACGAGGTGGAGCGGGAGGGGGTTCCCGTCGAGGAGGTGGTGGCCGTCGGGGAGGGCGAGCCCCGCGACGCGCTTGATGGGGAGCGAGCGCCGCTCGGCCGCGAGCGCGTAGACCTTGCCGGTGCGCGGATCGTCGACGCGCAGCGTGCCGTCGAAGCAGCCGGCGAGGTTCTCGCTCGCGGTGAGGAGGTCGCGCATCCGCGGGGTCTTGCTGTCCTCGCTGTCCGCCCCCCAACGCGGGACCTGTCCCGACGCATCCACCAGCTCGGCGACGAGAGCCGGCTCGTCCGTGCGCCGGCGGTGGAGCGCGTTCATCGCGTTGATGGAGAGCTTGGCGGAGTCCGGCGGCCCGAAGAGCGTCACCTGGAAGCCCCGCATGAAGGCCGGCACGTCCACCCGCGGCGCGTCGATCGGCACCCCGGACGGGCCCACCACCACGCGCCCCGCGGCGTCCGTCCGCCCCACGACCGTGGCGTAGGCGGGATCGGTCACGTCGCGACCGATGTTCTGCTCGACGCATGCGAGGGTCTCGCGGTCGACGAACGCGCGGTCGACGACGCGCTGCTCCAGGATCGCGTGGAGATCGGCGCGCACGGCGCGGTAGACCTCGACGACGAGGCCGAGCACCTCGGGGCTCTCCAACCGCGGGAACTCCGCCTGGAGGCCCGCCGCCACGCGGAGGCCGGGCACGCCGGGCACGGGCTCGCTCGCGGCGTCGAGGGCGGAGAGGAGCGGCGCGGGGAGGAAGGCCCGGTAGGCGGGGAGGTCGGAGGGGGTCACCACGGGCTCCATTCTCGGGGAGAGACTACAACTTCTGCGCTGCCGCGGGCTCGCCCGGGGTGTCCCGCAGCCAGGTCTCGTAGACGAACGCGCAGTCCCGGCGGATGCGATCCGCGTCGAGGCCGTACTTCTCGAGCTTGTACGTGTGCTTGCTCTTGTAGGCGCGCTGCTCCGCCGCGGTCGTGCGGATCGCCGCGAGCTGCGCCTCGGTCGGGTGCATGTCGAAGAACGGGATCATCTCGGCCATCAAGCCGTCGAAGTCCCGCATCATCCGGTCGTACGACACCACCATGACGCGGCTGCGATCGATGCGGCCGGAGGCCCAGTCGGCGTGGAAGCGGCGGAAGAGGTCGACCAGCGCGAGGTAGAGCCGCTCGTTGTAGCGGTCCCGCACGTCCGCCGGGAGCGTCGAGTAGCCGAACGCCTTGTCGAGCACGCCGGTGACGAGGCTGAAGGTCGAGGGGATGACCTCCACGGGGTCCCGCACCATGTAGAGGATGTGGGCGTCGGGGAAGCGCTTGAGGAACGCGGGGGTGCGCGGGCCGGTCGAGAAGAGCTTCGCGACGATCCGGCTCGATCCCTGGGCGACCATGCTCCGGCGCCACGCGGCTTCGAGCCAGTCGAAGTCGCGCCCGGTCGTGTCCCGCACGTTCGGGTCGAACATCGGGAGGCGCTCCTCGGCGTCCCACGCGAGGAAGAACCCGTAGAGGAAGAAGCCGTCGAAGTAGCGGAAGAACACGCTCACGTCGTCGGTCTCGACGGACGAGAGGTTGGTCTCGTGCGCCGCCGACTGGTGGAACCGCGCCGGGCTCACCTTCTCCAGCACCGGCAGGAAGGGGCGGAGCACCTTCTGGAGCAGGATCGACGGGTACAAGCTCCGGTAGAGGTGCATGCCCGAGCCGAACCGGTTCTCGACGAGGAAGCGGTGGAGGAACGTCGTCCCGGTGCGCGGGTTGCCCACGATGATGATGGGTCGCTCGACCTTCGCGCGGCGAAGCGAGGGGAACAGCACGTTGTCGAGCGCCTGGGCGCCCCACACGGCCACTCGGAGGCCGCCGTAGAGCCACACGAGGAGGAGCGGGATGAACCGGACCTTGAACGTCCCCGCGAGGACCCCGTAGGCGAGCGACAGGCGATTCAGCATGGCGGCGGGTCTAACCCGCGCAAAGGTGGCGGGCGGACACGCCTACCTCTCCCGCGGATGCCCCTCGAAGAACGACCAGATCTCCTCGTTCCCCGAGAAGTCCTGCGCGACGAGGCCGATCAGGTCCTCGCCCAGATAGGCCCACCCGCCCGGCCACGTGTGCCCGCCCCCGTCGACCCGCACGAGCACGGTGTCCGCGACGCACCCGGTCCCGGACACGCGCGTCGCGGTCGTCCCGTCATCCGCGGCGTCGGGGAGCGCCTCCTCGGTGGTGCCCGTGCACCCGTTGCGCGCGCGCCAGCCCGCCATCGACGTGTCCACGTCCGTGAAGCGCCCGTCGCCGTCGTTCTCGCAGAGCGCGGTCACGATGTCGCCGTCCCACCCCCAGCACGGGTCCTCCGTGCCGTGGATGTGGAGCACGGGCACGGGTCGCGTGGGCGCGCATCCAGGCACGGCCTCGGCCTGGTTCGCACCGGCGACCGGCGCGATCGCGGCGAAGGTGTCCGCGCGCTCGCAGGCCAGGCGGTGGGTCATCGCGGCGCCATTGGAGATGCCGGTGGCGTAGACGCGGTCGTCGTCCACGGACACGGCGCGGCGCACCTCGGCGAGCAGCCGGTCCACGTAGGCCACGTCGTCACTGCCCGAATCGCACGCCTCGCCCCCCACGCAGCGGAACCCGTTCTCCCCACCGCCCGCGTTCCAGCTCCGCTTCCCGATGCCGGGCTTGTCCACCCCGTCGGGCATCACCACGGCGAAACCCTCGCGATCGGCCAGCGCGAGCAGACAGTTGTCGGCGTCGGTGTCCCCCCCGGCGCACCCGGTGCGATCCACGCCCTCCTTCTCGCCGCCCCCTCCATGGAACGCGAACACCACCGGGATGGCGGTCCCGACCGCGTAGCCGGGCGGGAGGTGGAGCAGGAACTCCCGGTCCTTCCAGTCGGGGACGGAGTATTCGCCGTCGTGGGCGCCGGTGAGCGCGTCGGGGCCGATCTTGTCGGGGGCGAGGGGGGCGGCACAGGCGAGGAGCAAGGGGAACATGCGGGGATGGTAGCCCGGAGGTCCGCCGTCGCCGCCCCGCACGCGCCGACGGCGCGGACACCCGGAGGTGCCCCGTCGCGATTACGTTCGCACGCCAATGCCTCCCCCGGAACGAGCCCACCGCACCGTCGACATCCGGATCCGCGGCGCGAGCGAGCACAACCTGCGCTCGGTGGATCTCGACCTCCCCCGCGAGCGCCTCGTCGTCTTCACGGGGCCCTCCGGCAGCGGCAAGTCGTCGCTCGCGTTCGACACCCTCCACGCCGAATCCCAACGCCGCTTCGTCGAGGCCCTCTCCAGCTACGTGCGCCAGCAGTTCGGGGCCACGAAGAAGCCCGCCTACGAGCTCCTCACCGGCCTCACGCCGAGCATCGGCGTCGCCCAGCGCGGCCTCGTCGCGCCCTCCCCGCGCGCCACCGTCGGCACCCTCACGGAGGTCCACGAGCTCCTCCGCGTCTTGTGGGCCCGCACCGGCGCCCCGCACTGCCCGCGCTGCGATCGCCCCGTCTCGCGCACCCCCGCCGACGCCATCGTCCGCGCGCTCCTCGGCCTCCCGGTCGGCGCCCGCCTCGTCGTGTGCGCCCCGTTCGCCCGCGCGCGCACGGGCAGCCTCAAGCCGCTCCTCGACGGCCTCGTCTCCCAGGGCTTCGCGCGCGTCCGCATCGACCGCACCACCGTCGCGCTCGACGAGGTCCCCCCGCTCGACGGCCGGGTGCCCCACGACGTCGACGTCGTCGTCGATCGCATCAAGGTCTCGCCCGACCGCAAGGACCGCATGCAGGAGGCGGTGGACGCCGCGCTCCGCATCGGCCGGGGCGCGCTCGTCGCGGAGGTCGACGGCGAGGACACCGCGTTCACCGCCGTCCTCCGCTGCCTCGCCTGTGATCTCGACCTCCCCGAGCCCGCTCCGCGCCTCTTCTCCTTCAACTCGCCGGTCGGCGCCTGCCCCGACTGCCAGGGCCTCGGCGTCACCCGCTCGGTCGACCCCGACCGCCTCGTCCCCGACCCCACGAAGTCGCTCGCGGACGGCGCGGTCGAGGGCTGGAAGGGCGCCCTGAAGCGCTCGTTGGAGGCCTCGGTGCGCGCCCGCGGCGTCCCCACCGACGTCCCGTGGCAAGCGCTCCCGTGGGAGCAGCGCCACCTCGTGCTCTACGGAGATCCCCCCGAGTCCACCGCGGCGCCGCGGCTGGAGGGCGCGGTCGCGCTCGCCGAGAAGAAGGGCACCGTCGCGGTCGAAGAGCGCACGTGCCCCGCGTGCAAGGGCGCCCGCCTCGGACCCGCCGCGCGCGCCGTCCGCGTCTCCGGCCGCTCCCTGGCCGAGGTCTCGGCGCTCGCGTTGACCGACACCCGCGCGTTCGTCGCCGACCTCCCCCCGGGCCCGATCGTGGCCCCGCTGCAGGAAGAGCTCGGCCGCCGCCTCGACTTCCTCCTCCGCACCGGCCTCGGCTACCTCACCCTCGATCGCAGCGCCGCCACGCTCTCCGGCGGCGAATTGCAGCGGCTCCGCCTCGCCGCCCAGGCCGGCAACCAGCTCTCCGGCGTGCTCTACGTGCTCGACGAGCCCACCGCCGGCCTCCACCCCGAGGACACGCGCGCGCTCGTCGCCGTGCTCACCGACCTCCGGGACGCCGGCAACACGGTGCTCGTCGTGGAGCACGACCTCGACGTCGTGCGCGCGGCCGACCTCGTCGTCGACTTCGGGCCCGGCGCCGGGCGGGCGGGCGGCGAGATCGTGTTCGTCGGCACCCCCGAGGCCCTGCTCGCGGCGGACACCTCGACCGGCCGCTGGCTCTCCGGCCGCGAGACCCTCTCGCCCCCATCGTCGCGACGTCTCGACCGTTGGCTCACCCTCCGCGGCGCCACCGGCCACAACCTCCGGGCCCCCGAGGTCCGCTTCCCCCTCGGCGCGCTCGTCGGGGTGACCGGCGTGAGCGGCTCCGGCAAGAGCTCCCTCGTCGAGGACACGCTCGGCCGTGCCCTCACCCGCAAGCTCGGCTTCGGCGGCCCCGAACCCCTGCCCCACACGGGCCTCGAGGGCGCCGACGCCATCACGCGCATCGTGCGCGTCGACCAGGCGCCGCTGGGCCGCTCGGCGCGGTCGAACCCGGCCACGGCCACCAAGATCTGGGACCCCATCCGCCAGCTCTACGCGAAGACCGCCGAGGCGAAGCTCCGCGGCTTCGGTCCGGAGCGCTTCCTCTTCAACCAGCCCGGCGGCCGGTGCGAGGCGTGCGAAGGCGAGGGCGTTCGGCGCGTCGCGATGCACTTCCTCCCCGACGTGACCGTCCCCTGCGAGGTCTGCGACGGCCGGCGCTTCGACGAGGCCACGCTCGCGGTCACCTGGAAGGGCGCCAGCATCGCGGACGTGCTCGCCATGCCCGTCCGCGACGCCCGCAACCTCTTCCCCTCCGTCCCCCAGATCGCCGGCCCGCTCGCGACGCTCGACGCCCTCGGCCTCGGCTACCTTGCGCTCGGCCAGCCCGGCGACACCCTCTCCGGCGGCGAGGCCCAGCGCGTCAAGCTCGCGCGGGAGCTCGGCCGCAAGGGCGAGGTCCCCGGCACGCTCTACCTGCTCGACGAGCCCTCCGTCGGCCTCCACCCCTCCGACGTGGCGCTGCTGGTCGAGGCCCTGCGCCAGCTCGTGGAGCAAGGCGGCAGCGTGCTCGCGGTGGAGCACGACCCCGTGCTGCTCGGCGGGTGCGACTGGCTGGTCGAGCTGGGGCCAGGGGCGGGCTCCGCGGGCGGCGGCGTGATCGCCGAGGGCGCGCCCGCCACGATCCGCGCCACGCCGGGGTCGCGGACGGGGCGGTACCTGTGAGCGCGCGGAGGCTCGCCCCATGAGCGTCGAGGTCGCGCTGCTCCAGCGCGTGCTGACCAGCCCCTACACGCGGCGGCGGTTCTGGGACGAGCATCCCGTGATCGGCCTCCACGCCGGGGCCCAGGCGTGGGTGATCCGCGATCGCGGGCTCCACCTCGCCGCGGACGAGCCCGTGGACGCCCTCATCCGCTGCTCCGCCGACGACCTCGCGGCCATGGCCGGGCGCCGCGCACCGTCGGGAGCGGTGTCGTACACGCTCGGCGCCCGTCCCGGCGCGGACCGTCGCAAGCAGGCCCGTGCGATCCTGGCGCTCGCGGCGCTGGGCTGGTGCGGCCCCTGGCCCGATCCCGACGTCGCCGCCGAACACGTGCGGCTCGTCCGGAACGCCCACTACGACCTCGGCATCGGCGCCAACGACGGCGAGGCGCCGCTCTTCCCCGAGGGCGGCCCCCTCCCCGGCGTGGGCGTCCGCCTCACCCACGGCGCGCAGGGCGTAGAGCTCGTCACCGTGGGCCTCTCCGACACGATCGGGCGCCCGGAGGTCACGACGGTGGTGCCGGGTCGCGGCGACTTCCGCCTCGGCTTCCCCGCCCTCCGGGCCGCGGCGCTCGCGGCCTCCGAAGGCGCGCTCGCGCGGACCATCCCCATGGGGGAGCGGGTCCTGCGCACGGGCCCCCACCCCCGCTTCCCCGACGGCCTCGCGCTCCCCAACCAGCTCACGTGGCTCCTCCGGGTGGCCTGGGCCGCCTGACCCGGGCGCCTGCTCGACGGCCCCACGACCCGCTCACGGCCGTGCTACAGCCGAGCCGGCATGGCCCCCCCGTCGCGATTCCAGCTCCTCGCCGCGGTGGTCGTGCTCGAGGGCGCGTCCGGCCTCCCCTACGGCGTCGTGGCCGACATGGTGCCCGTCTGGCTGAAGGTCAACGGCGTCGACACCGCCGCCATCGGCGCGATGACGCTCGTGGGCCTGCCCTGGGTGTTCAAGGCGCTCTGGGCGCCCGCCGTCGACCGCGTCGGCACCTACAAGGGCTGGATCGCGGCGGGGTTGTGCGGCGCGGCGTCGACGATCGCGCTCCTGCCGTTCGTCGGGCCGAACCCCGCCCTCCTCGGCGCGGTGCTCGTCGCGGTGGCCGTCGCGAGCGCCACGCAGGACATCGCCATCGACGGGTGGCTCGTCGCCGCGGTCCCGGCGGAGGAGCAGGGCCGCGCCACCGGCATCCGCGTGGCGGCCTACCGCGGCGCGATGGCGCTCGGCGGGGGCGGCGCCATCATCCTCGGCGACAAGTACGACTGGAACTGGGCCTTCGGGGCCGTCGTCGTCGCGCTCCTCGCCACGCTGGTCGTGATCGTGCGCCTCCCGGACACGCCCCGGCCGCCGCACACCCCCGCGGCCGACTGGCTCGCGCTCCTGGGCGAGTGGGCCGCGCAGCCGGGCTCGCGCCTGCTCTTCGCGTTCGTGCTCCTCTACAAGCTCGGCGACAGCGCGATGGCCCCCATGGTGAAGCCCTTCCTGCTCGACGGCGGCTTCTCCCCGACCGAGGTGGGCGTCCTCACGGCGGGGATCGGGGCGTTCCTCGTGTCGGCGGGCGCCATCGCCGGCGGAGACCTCCTCTCCCGCATCGGCATGGCCCGCGGCGTGCTGATCCTCGGCGCGTTGCAGGCCCTGTCCAACCTCGGCTACGCAGCCGCCGCGGTCTCGGGCACCCGTTGGGCCGCGGCGGCCGCCAGCCTGACCGAGAGCCTGACCGCCGGCCTCGGCACCGCCGCGCTCCTCGCCCTGGCGATGCGCGGCTCGACGGGGCCCCAGGCCGCCACGCGCTTCGCCCTGTTGAGCGCCGCCGTCGCGTTGACACGCACGCTCGCGGGGTCGGTCTCCGGCGTGGCGGTCGAACGCATGGGCTACGCGAGCTGGTTCGCGGTTACGTTCGTGCTCGCGCTGCCGGCGCTGGCGCTCGTGCCCCGCGTCTCCCACCGCCAGGCCGCGCCCACGACATGAGCCGCACCGTCCCCCCGCCCTCCGCGCCGTCTCCGGAGGCGCAACGCCGCCACGACGCCGCCGAGGCCCTGAACCGCGACGGCTACATGGACCCCTCGACCGGCTACTTCGTGCTCACCGCGGGCTACCTCCGCCGCCGGGGCCACTGCTGCGGCAACGGCTGTCGGCACTGCCCTTGGCCGGCGGAAGAGCAGGCGCGCGCGGGCCGGCCGGGGTCTACGACGCCGGGTGGGCCTTCGCGATGAGGTCCTTCAGCTCGCCGCTCTCGTGGAGCTGCTTGAGGATGTCGGACCCGCCGACGAACTCGCCGCCCACGAACACCTGGGGGATCGTCGGCCAGCTCGTGTAGCTCTTCACGCCCTCGCGGATGTCGGGGTCCGCGAGCACGTTCACGTGCGCGTAGGCCTTGCCGTAGCTGTTGAGGATGCCGCTCGCACCGGCCGAGAAGCCGCACTGCGGGGACTGGGGCGTGCCCTTCATGAAGAGCACGATCGCGTTGCCCTTCACGAGCTCGTCGATGAAGGTCGCGACGGGCTTGTCGCCGCGGGGCGAGGCCTCCTCGCGCTCCTCCTCCTCGACCCGCGCCTCCTGGCGGGGGGCCAGCGACACCGTGCGGACGGGCGTGGGGGCGGGGGCACCGCCGAGGATGGGGAGACGCCGCTTGATCCGATCGATGATGCTCATGAGGTTTCTCCAGGGCCCCTTGTAGCGCACCCTCCCGGGGCGCCGCCGTGGTCTGCGTCACCGGATGCACAGGTGGTAGGCTGGCCCCCTGCGCGAGCCCCGATGTCCGTCGTCCTCACCCTCCTGTCCGTCCTCTGCGCGACGGTCCCGATGCTGGCGTTCCTCATGTTCGTGTGGTGGATGGATCGCCACGACCGCGAGCCGCTCTGGCTCTTCGGCCTGACGTTCCTCTGGGGCGCCATCGGCTCCATCTTCCTCGCGCTCATCGGCAGCACGACGCTCATGATCCCGATGACGTGGATGCTCGGCCCGGAGCTCGCCGATCAGCTCTCCGCCGTGATCATCGCGCCCCTCGTCGAGGAGCCGATGAAGGCGCTCATCCTCTTCGCGGTGATGTTCTCGCGGCACTTCGACAACGCGTCCGACGGGTTCGTCTACGGCGCGGCGGCCGGCCTCGGCTTCGGGATGACGGAGAACTTCCTCTACTTCGTGGAGGTGGCGTCCTACGGCGACATCGCCACGTGGGTGCAGACCGTCGTGATCCGCACGCTGTTCTCCGCGGTCATGCACGCCTGCGCCACGTCCTGGGTCGGCGCGGCGCTCGGGTTCGCCCGGTTCCGGGGCTGGATCCCGAAGCTGCTCGCGCTCCCCATCGGGTTCGGCGGCGCGATGGGCATCCACGCCTTGTGGAACGGCCTCCTCACCGTCGGCGACTTCATGGAGACCGACGCCTTCGTCACCATCAACCTCGCCATCTTCCCGATCGAGTTCCTCCTGATGTTCGGCGTGTTCCAGCTCGCGCTCTGGGAGGAGCGCGCGACCATCCGCCGGGAGCTGGCCGACGAGGTGCAGCAGGGGCTCCTCCCCCTCCCCCACGCGCGCGCCATCGCCAGCTACTTCCAGCGCAGCAACCCGCGCTGGGTGCCGCGAGGGGTGCCGCACTGGCCCTACATCCGCGCCGCTACGACGCTCGCGCTCCGAAAGCACCAGTGCCGCAACGCATCTACCCGGTCCTACCGCTTCTACAGCGACGAGGTGCTGCGACTCCGGCGCGAGGTGCAGGGGCTCCTCCGACTGGCGAAGGCGTCCTGAAGCACAGGTAGAACCGACGTTAGGAGCGCGTGACGCGGGGGTGACGCGAACTCGGCGCGAGGCCGTCACCCACCTTTCTCCGGCCCGGAACATGCCCCCCCTACATTCGGGGGCCTCGGACAGCGGCGCTCCCGCTTCTCCTCCGAGGACGGATGTTCCCCATGCGCTCCCTCTTCGCGATCCTGCTCCTCGCGCCGATCGTCGGCTGCGCCGACTCCGCCTCGACCGATGACACCGCGGGCGCGCCCGACGACACCGGCCCTGTCGGCGCCGACTGCGTCGAGGAGAACGGCGCCTGCGTGCTCACGGGCACCTACACCGAGGACATGACCCTCACGGCCGACAAGGCGTGGCTCCTCCGCAGCCTCGTGAACATCGGCGACGACGCCAGCGACGTGACGCTCACCATCGAGCCCGGCACGAAGATCTACGGCGAGTCCGCCACCAACGGCCTGCTCGTCGTCACGCGCGGCGCGAAGATCGAGGCCGTCGGCACCGCCGCGGCGCCGATCGTCTTCACCTCCGACCAGGCGGTGGGCTCCCGCGCCCGCGGCGACTGGGGCGGGCTCGTCCTCAACGGCCGCGGCCGCATCAACGCCTGCGCCGACGGCGCCGACCCCTGCGAGGCCACGGGCGAAGGCGGCACCGGCACCTACGGCGGCGACGACAACACCGAGTCGAGCGGCACGCTCAAGTACGTCGTCATCCAGTTCGGCGGCACCGAGGTGAGCACCGACAACGAGGTCAACGGGCTCGGCCTGCAGGCCGTCGGCAGCGGCACGGTCATCGACTACGTCCAGGTGCACAAGAACCTCGACGACGGCATCGAGTTCTTCGGCGGCGCGCCGAACGTGAAGCACCTCGTCATCTCGCACGCCGGCGACGACAACATCGACTGGACGCTCGGGTACCAGGGCAAGATCCAGCATGCCCTCGTGGTGCAGGCGGACGACGCCGGAAACCACGGGTTCGAGCTCGACAACAACGAGGACGACTACGCCGCGACGCCGCTCACCGGCGCCGTCGTGTCGAACGTCACGCTCGTCGGCTCGATGGCCATCGCCGAGGACAACCTCGCGCTCCTCGCGCGCAAGGGCACCTCCGGCCAGTTCTGGAACATCGCCGCCACCGGCTTCACCGCGGGCTGCCTCGGCATCCGCGACGACGAGACCTACGCCAACTTCGTGACGGGCGACGGTGCGGTCGCCCACTCCGCCTTCGCGTGCACGCCCAACTTCGAGCAGGAAGCCGAGGGCGAGGAGGATGCCGGCGGCACGGAGGAGGCCGTGTTCGCGGCGGGGACCGGCAACATCGAGGTCGCGGACCTGGAGATCGACGGCTCGTTCCAGCCCGAGGCGGGCTCGCCGCTCCTCGGCGCGGGCGCGGCGCCGTCCGACAATTTCTTCGACGCCGTCGACTACATCGGCGCCTTCGACGGGACCACGGACTGGATCGCGGGCTGGACGGACTTCTCCGAGAACTAGCGCTCCGGGCGCCTGCCCCCTCCCAAGGCGGGCCCTCCGAGAACTAGCGCTCCGGGCGCCTCCGCCCCACCCCCATCCGGCCCGAGAGCCGTGCGCCGAGGCCCCTCCATGCTCACCTTCCTTGCGCTCGCCTCGTTCGCCCACGCCGGAGACGGCGCCGTCGTCGGCTGGGTCCTCGACGGGGCCCGCCCGGTCGCCGGCGCGTCGGTCGTCGCCGAAGGGGGGGACCAGCGGATCGACGTCGCCACCGACGGCGAGGGGAGCTTCCAGCTCGGCCTCGCCGAGGGCGCATGGACCCTGACCGTGACGCTCCCCGGCGGCGCCTCCGAGCGCTTCACGGTCACGACGGTCGCAGATCGGTCGACCGAAGCGGTGCTCGCGCTGGACACCGTGCCTCCCCCTCCCCCGGCGCCCCCCGAACCGGCCTCCGTCGTCACCGGCACCCTGTCCGGCGTCGTGCTCGACGAGACGGGCCTCCCCGTCAACCGCGCCCACGTCGTCGTGCGCGGACAGCCCGGCGAGACCCTCACCGACGACGACGGCGCCTTCCGGATCGTCGTGCCCGTCGGGGCCGCGGACGTGGCGGTGCTCCGCGTCGGGTTCGCTCCCCAGACCCTCGCCGCCCTGCCGGTCTCCGCCGAGGGGGGCGGCCCCATCGAGGTCGTCCTCGCGCTCGAGCAGACCGGCGACGAGCTCACCGTCGCGTCCTCGCCGCAGCCCGGCGGCACGGTGGCGCTGCTCCGCGAGCGCAAGGAGTCCGCCGCCGTCACCGACGTGGTGGGCGCGGAGCAGATGAGCCGCAGCGGCGACACCGACGCCGCGACGGCACTCAAGCGCGTGAACGGGCTGACCGTCATCGGCGGCAAGTACGTCTACGTGCGCGGCCTCGGCGACCGCTACTCCGCGACGCTGCTCAACGGCTCCACGCTCCCGAGCCCCGAGCCCGAGAAGCGGGTGGTGCCCCTCGACCTCTTCCCGACGGCGCTGCTCGACTCCGTCGTCATCCAGAAGACGTTCTCGCCCGACATCCCCGCGGAGTTCGGCGGCGGCGTCGTGCAGATCCGCACGCGGCGCATCCCCGAGGCGCCGATCTTCAGCGTCACGCTCTCCGGCGCGTGGGTCGGCGGCACCACGTTCGAGCAGGCCCAGGTCGGCACGAGCGGGCCCACCGACTTCTTCGGGTTCGGCAACGCCTCGCGCGCCCTGCCCGACTCGATCCTGACGGCGAGCGAGCGGGGCCCGCTGAAGACCGGCGGCATCTTCTCGGAGGATGGCTTCACCGCCGAGGAGATGGAGGCCTTCGGCGAGGCGATCCCCAGCCGGTGGGCGCTCTCGACGCGCACGCTCCTCCCCGACGTGGGCCTCAACGTCTCGGCCGGCCGCACGTGGGCGCTCGGGGACGTGCGGCTCGGCGCCCTGGCGGGCTTCGTGTTCTCGAACGCCTGGGACGTGGAGGACGGCTTCCAGACCCTCTACAGCAGCGGCGACGCCGGGCTCGAGGAGCGGCGCCACACCACCTTCGTCGAGACCTCGAACCGCGTGCGGCTCGGCGGCATGCTCTCCCTGGGCCTCTCCTGGGGCGAGGACGCCGGGCTCACGTCGACCACCCTGCTCAACCGCAACAGCACGGCCACCGCGCTCCAGTACGACGCCGACGACCCCACCGGCAGCAACGACACGCGCGGCACGCGCACCGGCTGGGAGGAGCAGCAGCTCTTCGTCGAGCAGCTCGAGCTCACCGTGCCGGTCGGCCCCGTTACGCTCGACGCCCGCTATGCCCTCGCGCTCGCCAACCAGGCCGAGCCCGATCGCCGCGAGTACACCTACCTCGCGACGGACGAGGGCTACGTCCTCTCGCAACGCGGCTCGTGGAACGACCTCTACTACGGGTCGCTCGCGGACACGAACCACGACGGCGGCCTCGACGTGACCTGGCGGATCCCCCGCGACGCCGGCGACCTCTCGCTCTTTGCCGGCGCGAAGGTGCTCGCCCGGGAGCGCAGCTCCGCCATCCGCCGGTTCAACTTCCAGTTCCAGGGAAGCGACGGCATCGACCTCGGCGCGCCCATCGACGAGGTGCTCACCGAGGAGAACATCGGGGCGGAGGACCAGGGCGACCTCGGCTACCTCGAGCTCGAAGAGAACACGTCCCGCGCCGACGACTACACCGCCGGGCAGACGATCCTCGCCAGCTACGTGATGGGGGACGTGCCCTGGACGAAGCGCTTCCGGACGCTCGCGGGGGTGCGGATCGAGCGGAGCCGCCAGACCGTCGAGACCTTCGAGCTGTTCGACACCGACGGTACGCCGATCGTGGCGGACGTCACGACGGTGGACGCCCTGCCCGCCGCCACGCTCACCTTCGGGATCGGCCCCCGCGACGTGCCCGACGCCATGCAGATCCGCGTCGGCTACGGGCGCACGCTCTCCCGCCCCGAGCTCCGCGAGCTCTCCGAGGTCGCCTACTACGACTACCGCAGCGGGCGGCTCCTCTACGGCAACCCCGACCTGCAGCGCGCGACCATCGAGAACCTCGACGCCCGCTGGGAGTGGTACCCCTCGGCGGGCGAGTCGGTCTCGGCAGGCGGGTTCTTCAAGTACTTCGACCAGCCGATCGAGTCGGTCGTGGCGGTGAGCGCCGTCTCCGGGAGCGTCGGCACCTTCGCGAACGCGACCTCCGCCACGAACGTCGGCGGCGAGCTCGACCTCCGCAAGCGCCTCGACTTCCTCGACCGCAACCTGTTCGACTTCTACGTCTCGGGCAACGTGTCCGTCATCGCGTCGCGCGTGGACCTCTCCGAGACGGCCGGCAACCAGACTTCGACCGACCGGCCGCTCCAGGGGCAGTCGCCGTGGGTGGTCAACGCGCAGCTCTCGTACGAGAACCCGGATTGGCGCACCAACATCGCGGCCCTCTACAACGTCTTCGGCCCGCGCATCGTCTCCGTCGGCACGGCGGGCATCCCGGACGTGTACGAGCTGCCCGTCCACCGCCTCGACGTGGTCGTCACCCAAGGCATCGGCCCGCACTTCAGCGTGCGGGCGAAGGGGTCGAACCTGCTGGGGTGGCCGTCACGGGAGCAGACGGGGGACCGGATCAGCGAGGAGACCCGCGACGCATGGGCCGCGGGCCTCTCGGTGACGTGGGCGCCGTAGGGCCTACGGCGTCGCCTTCCGCTCGACCGGGGCCGCCGCCGTCGACTCGGGGGGGCGGTAAACGTCGAGCGCCTGGGTCGAGGTGAGCCCGTTGCTGTCCCGGACGAGCACGACGATGAGGTTGTTGCCGGGCTCGAGCGTCGCGGTGGCCGTGAAGGGAACGGACGCGAGCGGGGTGCCGTCGCCACCGCCGGCGTACGCGATCTTCTGGGCGCCGTGGTAGACGATCACGTCGTGCACGCCGACATCGTCGGTGGCGAGGCCGGTGATCGTCACCTCGCCGCTGTCCGCGGTGAGGCCGGGCGCGCGCGAGAGCTTGATGGTCGGCGGCTCGCGCTTGCCGGCCGGGGGCACGCTGCCGACGGGCACGCTGAACGTCTCGGTCTGGGTGTAGTAGTTGTAGAACTCACCCTTGATGATCGAGGCGTAGTCGTAGCGCTCGGCGTCGCGCACGCGGAGCTCCAGGCCGACGGGCGCACCCTCGTCCGGGGCCCGCGTCACCAGGAAGGAGAGCTTGCCCGTGGCACGCGCCCCCGGGGCGAGCCGGGGGAGCTTGAAGCTACCGCCCTTGAGCTCGATCGCCTTCCCCATCGCGGCGTCCTTCTTCAGCTCGAACGTGGCCACGCCGCCGGTGCCCGGGCCGACGTTGAGGACGTCGACGTTCATGTCGATGGTCTCGCCGATCTCGACCGTGCCGTCGCCGTCGCCGCCCGCGGTGTCGGAGAAGGTCCAGCTCCACGCGTACCGGGGCAGGTCGATGCCCTGGGTCTTCACGGGGAGGCTCGCCGCGGCGAGCGCCTTGCGGGAGGCGTCCATCAGCGCGATGTCCATGACGGACACCTCGGTCGGGTAGCCGTCCGTCAGGCGCACCTTCGTCTCGTAGCTGCGCGACTCGCCGGCGGGGATCTTGCCGAAGTAGAACTCGACGCCGTCGAGGGCGTCGTTCCCGCTCTTCGACACCGCCGCCACCTCGCACAGCGGCTTGCTGTCGAGGTTCGTGACGGTGAGCCTCACCACCTCGAGCTGACCGGCGTCGAGCACGCCGTCGGTGCCGAGCTGGAGATCGAGCTTGGTGTTCGCCACGTCGGGGTTCGCACAGGCGTCCCAGTTGATCTCCACGCGCTCGCCGAAGGCCTTCTCGATGCGCCCGCTCTCCGTCTTCGTGCGGGTGGCCACGACCGTCGCGGCGTCCCGCAGGACGTCGGCGCGGCGGGAGCCGTGGGCGGCCAGCAGCACGTCGCGGGCGAACATGACCTGGAAGTCCTTGCGGGGATCCCGGCGGTCGCTGCGCTGCTCGTCCTCGTCGGGGAGCGGCGCGAGGTAGCGGAGGCCGTAGACCGGGGGGGTCTCCAGGTTCTCGTTGTTGACGAGGTGGCCCTCGAGGTCGGCCTCGCGCTGCACGCGGTCGCGGGAGAACAGCGAAACGCGCGGGCCGCTCATCTCCTTGCGCTTGACGCCGCCCTCCTCGATGTCGATCTCGCGCGGGGGCAGGAGCACCGCGCCCTCGATGGCGATGTCGGGCGGGATGCCCACGCTCTGGATCGAGTGGTCACCCGGGGTGAGGTAGCGGGCCACGGTCAGCTTCAGCTTGGAGCCGTCGGTGAACGAGTAGAGGTTCTGGACGGACCCCTTCCCGAAGCTGCGCTCGCCGATGATGATGGCGCGCTCCTGGTTCTTCAGCGCGCCGGCGACGATCTCCGCGGCGGAGGCGCTGTTCCCGCTCATGAGCACGGCCATCGGGTAGTCCGGCTCGGTGCCGGACGCGTTGGCGTTGCGCTGGTCGCGGTTCTTGCCGTTGCGCTCGACGGTCGAGACGATCGGGCCCTGGACGAGGAACTTGTCCGCCACGGCGATGGCCTGGTGGAGGAAGCCGCCGGGGTTGTCGCGCATGTCGAGCACGACGCCCTTGAGCCCCGCGGGCCCGGCCTCGCGCGCCAGCCGCGCCAGGACCTCCTCGAGCTGGGCCTCGACCTGGATGTGGAAGCTGCCGATGTAGACCCAGCCGACGCCGCCCTCGAGCAACTCGCCCTTCACGCGGCTGGCCTTGATCTTGTCGCGCACGATCGTGAAGTCGCGGGGGGCGTCCCACGCGTCCCGCTCGACGGTGATCGTCACGGGCGAGCCGGGGGGCCCGCGCATCTTCGAGACGGCCTCCTCGAGGTCCATGTTGATGGTGCTCTCGCCCTCGATGCGCGTGATGCGGTCCTGGGCGCGCAGCCCGGCGCGATCCGCGGGGGTCTCCTCGAGGGGGTACTCGATGGTGAGCTGCCCCTCGACGAGCACGATGGTGATGCCGAGGCCGCCGAACTCGCCCTCGTTGTCCTCCTCCATCTTCTTGGAGTTCTCGGGGGGGAGGAACACGGAGTGCGGATCCAGCGTCTGCAGGATGCCGTTGATCATCGCGGCCTCGACGTCCTCGTGGGGGATGTCCTTCTTGTCGAGGTTCTCCTCCAGGATGAGCGCGACCCGCTTCAGCTCCTCTTCCATCGCCGAGACGCTGTCGAGCTTCTGGACGGTGAGGACGGTGTTGTAGTTCCCGACGGCGACGTGCAGGCGCCGGTCGTCGTTCTCCAGGCGCAGGAGCACCTGCGGGACCCGGCGCTCCACGGCGTCGAGCGCCGAGCGGTACATGCCCGCGTAGTCGATGCGCTGCGGATCGACGTAGTTCTGGACGATGTAGTCGTCCGCGAACAGCAGGTTCTTCAGCGACGAGAGCCGGTAGCCGCCGCCGAGGGCCGCCATCTGCCGGATCATCTCGGCGACGCCCCCGCTCTCTCCGTTCTCGTCCGTGTCACGAGATGTAGAAGCGACGCGCGGGGCCGCTCCGGCGGTGAGGTGGTAGCCGGTCAGGACCGCGGCCCCAAGGGCCCCGAGGATCGCGACGCGTCCGAATGCGTGCTTCATGGTCGCTCCGCGCAGGTGTTGGAGCCATGCCTACGCATGGATGGCATCCGGGTGATTGGAAGATAGGCGCGCCCGGAGGCACGCGCAAGCAACCTGTCTGGCCGCCAATCGGCGGTGCAGGCGCAAATATGCATCATCGACCCCCGAAGACCGAGGGATTTCGTAGATTTGCCCCAGGGGATCGCAGCGGTAGGACGCTTGCGGCCCACCTGGGGCGGGGGTAGTAGCAGGGGCGATCGCTCATCCAATGGCACTGAAGATCACCTGTCCCCACTGCGGCAATCCCATCCGGCTGGAAGAGCCGTATCCATTGCCCGGAACCGAGCGGCAGTGCAGTTGTGGGCGAGCATTGATGATCACGTATCCGATGGGTCGGATGGAGACGCTCCGCCGCGAAGGCAAGCGCTTCGCGAGCGAGGAGCCGGAGCCCGTGCCCGCCCGGCCGGCCCCCGTGCGCCCCGTGCCGCGCGTGGATCCCCCCTCGCCCGCCGCCGAGGCGACCTCCAAGCTCCCGCCGCGCACCGCGCCCATCCCTCCGCTTCCGAGCCCGGGGGCCGAGCCCACGTCGAAGCTCCCGCCGCGATCCGGCGCCCTCCCACCCGCGCCCACGCTCCAGCCCGCCCCGCGTGACGGGACCCGGCCGCGCGTCTCGCCGCCGGTCTTCGATCCGCCCACGGTGAAGGAGCGGTACGGCGCCGCCGAGCACGACGCCACCGAGGTCGTCGGGCGCGATCACTGGGCCGCGGAAGAGGGCCTCGACGTGCCCGTTGTGCTCGACGGCACCGCCTCGGGCCTCACCGCCTCCGAACGCTCGACCCACGCGGCCCGCCCCTCCGCCCCGATCGCGCTGCCGACCGTCTCCGCCCCGGTGCCCCCGGGCGGCGGCCGCGTCTCCTCGGCCCCCATCCGGTCCTCCCCCACGGGCGCCATCGCGCGCCCCACCGGCGTCAAGGCCGGCCCTCCCCCGGGTGGCAAGCCCCCGGGCGGCAAGCCCCCGGCGGGCGCGAACGCGTCCAGGAAGCCGCCCAGGAAGCGGCGCGGGTGGTTCGGGAAGATGCTCGTGGGCGGGCTCGGGCTCGCCCTCGTGGGCTCCCTCCTCGGCGCCGCCGGCGTCTTCGGCGTCGGCTGGTACTACTCGCGCGAGCTGCCCACGGTCGAGGCCCTCGCGGTCTACCGCCCGCCCACGGTCACGGTCGTCTACGACCAGAAGGGCCGGCTCATGGGGGAGATCTACGAGAAGCGGCGCTACGTCGTCGAGCTCGAGACCATCCCGCCCCAGGTGCGGGACGCCTTCCTCTCCGCGGAGGACGCCGGGTTCTACGAGCATGACGGCGTCGACTACATGGGCATCGTCCGCGCCGTGCTGCGGAACGCCGCGAAGGGGCGGAAGGCGCAGGGCGCGTCGACCATCACCCAGCAGGTCGCGCGCAACTTCCTCCTGTCGAACGAGAAGACCTACACCCGGAAGATCAAGGAGATCCTCCTGGCGTGGCGCGTCGAGGAGACCTTCGACAAGGACCACATCCTCTACCTGTACCTGAACCAGATCTACCTGGGGTCGGGCTCCTACGGCGTCGAGGCGGCCGCGCGCGTCTACTTCGGCAAGCACGTCGGCGAGCTCGATGTCGCCGAGGCCGCGATGATCGCGGGCCTCCCCCAGCGCCCGAGCGACTACTCGCCGCACCGCCACTTCGAGAAGGCGAAGGCACGTCAGCAGTACGTGCTGGACCAGATGGTGGACAACGGGAAGCTCACCCGCGCCGAGGCCGACGCCGCGTACGCAAAACCGCTCGAGATCGTCGAGCGCACGAACGAGTTCCTGCTCACCGCGCCCTGGTTCACCGAGAACGTGCGGCGCTACCTCGTGGAGACCTACGGCTCCGACAAGGTGCTCAACGAGGGCCTCGTCGTCGAGACCACGTGTGACCTGGAGCTGCAGCAGAAGGCCCAGCAGGCCGTGACCGACGGCGTGACCGGCACCGACGAGAAGGTCGGCTGGCGCGGCGCCACGGAGACGCTCGAGGAGGGCGCCATCGCCGCCCGCATCGCCGAGCTCGCCAACCTGAACACGAGCGTCGCGGAGGGCGCCCGGTACCAGGGCGTGGTGATGTCCGTCGAGAAGAAGCAGGCGGTGGTGGCCCTCGGCGAGGCCGAGGCGATCGTCCCGCTCGCGTGGACCGAGTGGGCCTACAAGCCCAACGCCAGCCGCAACAGCAAGTACCGCAAGCAGGACGACCTGACCGCGGCGCTCAAGCGCGGGGACGTGGTGACGGTCGAGATCAAGAACCGCGACTTCCACCAGGCCAAGCCCTTCGAGGACGCCGCGTGGACGGGCAAGGGGCCCTACGCCGCCGCCGAGCTCTACCAGAGCCCCGAGGTGCAGGGCGCGCTCTACAGCTACCGCCTCACCGATGGCGCCGTGCTCGCCATGGTCGGCGGCGTGGACTTCAAGGCGACCGAGTTCAACCGCGCCACCCAGGCCTCGCGCCAGGTCGGCAGCACCTTCAAGCCCATCGTCTACGCGGCGGCGATCGAGTCCAAGCGGTTCACCGCGGGCACGATCGTGCAGGACGCCCCGATCGTGTTCAACACGCTGAAGTCCCAGCTCTGGAAGCCGGAGAACTTCGGCGAGGACTACCTCGGCGACATCACGCTCCGGAACGCGCTCGCGCAGTCCCGCAACGTCGTGACCATCCGCGTGCTGGACGTGATCGGGCTCGACCCCGTCTACAAGCTGGCGCGGCGGCTCGGCATCGAGAGCCCGATGGAGGTCGACCTCTCCATGGGCCTCGGCTCCGGCTCCCTGACCATGCCGGAGCTCGCGCGCGCCTACTCGGCGTTCGCCACGCTCGGCAAGAAGGTCGATCCCCACACGATCGCGCGGGTGCTCGACCGCGACGGCCAGGTGCTCGAGGAGTGGACCCCCACGCCGTTCGAGCAGGTGCTCGATCCGAACGTGGCCGGCATCACGAGCTGGCTCCTCCAGGAAGTCGCGTCGAACGGCACGGCCGCGAAGGCGCAGCGCCTCGGCCTGCACGTGGCCGGCAAGACCGGCACGACCAACGAGTTCCACGACGCCTGGTTCGTCGGCTACACCGCAGAGGTCCTCACCGCGGTGTGGGTGGGCTACGACCAGCCGAAGTCCCTCGGGTCCTCCTCGACGGGCGGCTACACGTCGCTCCCCATCTGGATGGACTACATGGCGGTGGCGGTGCCGAAGGCCGCCGACAAGGGCTTCCCCGCCCCTCCGAACGTGAACTGGGTCTCGATCGACGAGAAGACCGGCCGCCCCATGCAGAACGGCCGCTCGATGCCCTTCCTGCCGGGCACGGCCCCCTCCGGCGTGTCCGCCGCCGCGGGGCAGAAGACCTCCGAAGACCTCCTCACCTCCGAGTTCTGATGCTCTTCTCCGTGCTCCTGATGGTCGCCTGCGAGTCGACCACGATCACGTCGGACCCGACGTGCGCCATCGAGCTGCCGACGCTCTCCACCACCACCGCAGCGCCGGGGGAGTCCATCGTGCTCACCACCACGCCGCTGACGGAGGTGTGGGACACCGTCGTGACCGTGGGCTCCCTGACCGCCGAGATCGTCGAGGTCGACCGCTCGACGTGCGACGACTGCGACGACTGCCGCGACACCGGTGGGTGCGCCTCCTGCGGCGAGTGCGACGCCTGCACGACCGCCTGCGACACCTGCGTGGAGACCCTCACGTTCATCGTCCCCGACCTCGCGGCCGGCGAGTGGCCGGTCGAGCTCGTGAACCGGCATGGCCGCAGCGAGTCGGTGCTGCTCACCGTGTCGGGGGCGGCCGAGGCCCCGTAGGCAGGCGGACGCGCGCCATCGGCGCGTCCGTCGTCGGTGCGAGGCTGGCGCAAAGGTGCTGCGGCGCGCACCCCAAAACGCATGTCGGGGCGCCGATGTGGCGCCCCGACCGTTGATCGCCCGGAGACGATCGCATCCGCGAGGTCCCGCCCGCGAGGGCAGGGCCGTTGCAGACTACTGGGCTACGCGCTCGCGCAGGGTCTTGCCCGGCTTGAAGAACGCGTACTTCTTCGCTTCGATCTGGATCTTCTCGCCGTTCGCCGGGTTGGTGCCCGTGCGCTTGGCGCGGCTCTTCGTGCCGAAGGTGCCGAACCCGGGGATCGTCACCTTGTGGCCACCGTCGAGCTCGATCGCCAGGATGCCCTTGCCGGACTCTGCGTCGAAGAGGGCGTTGAGGACTTCGCCAGCCTTCGCCTGCGAGAGGCCGGTGGTCTTGGCGAGCTTCGCGATGAGTTCCTTCTTGTTCATGAGCGGAAATCCCTCCGGTTGGACTGGTTGGCGTTCGTTCGCGAAGCTGAAGCTGCGCGACGACGCCATGTGTATACCAGAATTCGGCTCCGGAGCGACAGCACGGCGAGGGCCGAAAAACCGCATACCAGCGCGATCCGAAGCGGATCCGCGGCGGGACGTGCGGATCCAATTTCCGCTAAAGCGAGTGAATACAACCGTTTGCGATAACGATCGCACGAGAACGTCGTGCTGACGCACGTCGGAGCGGCTTCGGCACGTCGACGGCTGAGCTCCAAATAGTGATCGGCGCGGATGCAGAATCTGTAGCCTCAGCTACCGACTACCGCTGCCCCGCTCACGACGGAAGAGCCTGGTGCGGGTTGCGCTGCACCCCCTAGATGGTGTATCAGTTCGCGGTCCCCCGGAGACCGTCGCTCGATGCGTCCCATCTTCCCGCTCGCATTCCTCGCCCTCGCCTCTACCCTGTACTCGGGGTCCGCCTTCGCGGGCGGCATCGGCCTCGTCACCACCGCCGGCCTCCATGGAGACCGCGTGTACTCCTACGAGGAGGACGTGAACGGGGTTGCCACCCAGAAGGCTCCCGAAGACCAGCTCAACCCGAATTTCGGTGGCGGGCTCGAGATCGTCCTCGGTGACAAAGACCTGAAGATCATGGGTATCTTCCGCGGGTACTACCTGCAGGACGCTCCCCAGCAGGAGCCCCAGAACGGGCCCATCTTCAACATCCGCGACACCCCCCGCGACCTCGGCGTGATCAACGCCGGGCTCCAGTGGGGCATCCTCGGCGAGCCGGGCGCGCTGCAGCTCACGATCGTCGGCACGCTCGGCGCGGGCGTCTTCACGAACGACTTCACGGGCTACGCGATGGGCGAAGCCGGTGTCGGCGGCACCTGGATGGCGGCCCGCCGCGTCCAGGTCGCGGCCTCGGTCACGGGCGGGGCGCGCTACCGCAAGCGCTTCTACCCGACCACCAATGCCTACCTCGGCGTCCGCTACCTCTTCGACTAGAGGTCGCAGGTTGAAACCTGTCCCCGAGGAAGACGCGCGGCCACGGCCAGCAGGCGCGAGTCGGCCGACGGGGGCATGTCCTCGGACGCGGCTCGGTGCGCCGGCGTACGTCCTGCCGGCGCTCGCGCTGGGCATGGCGCTCGGGGGCTGCTCGTTCGCGGAGACCAGCGAGGATTGGCGCGACCAGCTGATCCCCGGCGGCCCCTGCTACGACGCCAACCTGCTCGACGGCCTGGACGTCGAGTCGACGGCCGAGGCCCACGCGGTGTTCGCATGCCTCAACGGCTCCGGCACCATCGAGGCCTACTCCGCGCTCGACCTCGCGCTCGACGGTGACTCCCGTGACGGCGCGGTCGGCCTCGTGCTCGCGCGCTGGATCGCGGACCTCCCCGTCGCGGGCCTGTCGTTGGCCGCGCTCGTGGATGGCGCGCTCGCGGTCCTCGATGACCCCACGGGCCTCTACGACGGGCTGCACCTCGGCCTGGAGCTCGTCTACGGCGCGCCGTGGCCCTGGCTGGGGGACGCCGTGGTCCTGAACAGCCAGACCTCGCTGGACGGCGGCCTGCTCGTGCCGGCCCTGCCCATGGTCGGGGCCGTGGCGGGCGCGGTGCTCGACGAGGACCTCGCGCCGCTCGAGCCCCTCGCCTCCGCCGCGCGCTCCGACACGACGCGGAGCCTCCTCTGGACGATGGCGAGCGCGAGCGCGTCGACGGACCCGACGCTCTCCGACTTCGCGGCCGGGTGGGCGTCGCACGTCTCGGACGTCCTCGCGCGCGTGGCGGACGGCGACAACGACCGGTGGCGCGACGCCACGGGGCACTCCCTGCGGGACCTCGCCACCGTGATCTTCACGCGCGAGGGAGACGGGCGCATCACGCTCGACCACCTCGGGGAGCCCCTGGAGCCCGTCCTGGCGGACGCCGCGCTGCGGGACGCGCTGGAGCGCGTGCTGGTGGACCAGGTGGAGGCGGGCCGGGTGGACACGCTCCCGAGCCAAGTGCGCTACCTCGCCACCGTCGACACCCTGGGCGGCTCGCTCGCGGCCGGCGAGGACAGCGCGCTGGTCGCGCTCCTCCGCCTCCTCCACGACGCGAACACCGAGGTCGACTGCTCCATCGACCTCGGCTTCTTCGACGTGGACATCGCGCTCGGCAACCTGTCCGTCTCCCTGCTCCAGCTCCTCGCGCGCCAGGACGCGGACACGGTGGACGGCGGCGTGGGCCTCCTCGGCGATCTGCTCGGCGTGGCCCTCACCGACGACATCCTCGACGCCGTCGCCGACAGCGGCGTCTGCCCCGTGATCGACGCCCAGCTCGTCTCCGATCTCCACGCCGTCGACCGCCTCGCCGATCCGCAGACCGACGAGCTCCTCTACGTGCTGCTCGACGTGCTCGCGGCCTTCGACGATCGCGGGCAGGTCCCGGCGCTGGTCGACACCATCGGCGAGGCCCACGCGCTCGGCCTCGTGCCCCCGATCGAGGAGCTGCTGCGCGACACCGCCGACACCGCGTTCGCCTCGGACCTCGTCGCGCTCCTCCCGGTCCTGCTCGACCCCTGGGCCCACCACGAGCCCGACGCGTTCCCCGCCGGCACCCCTCCCCTCGACTTCCCGCTCGTCTGGGACACCGTGGCGGTGGTCCTCGCGCCTAACGGCTTCGGGGAGTCCCCGCTCTCGGCCCTCGCCGGCCCCGTGAAGGCGGCGTTGGCGCAAGACGGCACCTGGACCACGCTCGCCGCCCTCGGGGAGCTCCTGGGCGAGCCGGAGGCCCTGTCCGCGGATGCGCTCGGCTACGTCCGGGCCCTGTGTGACTCCGATCCGGGCCTCGCGGCGCTCGACACCCTGGCGGACACGCTGGAGGATGACGCCCTCGTGCGCCCGCTGCTCGTCATCATCGAGGCCGACGCCGTCCGCGACGCCGTCGCGCGCACCGAGCTCGCCCAGGAAGGTCCGATTCCGTTCACCGCGCGCCTCGTCCACGGCGGCACCCTCGATGTGCTGCTGGATACGCTCGCCCTGCTCACAACGTTGCTTCCAGACGAGGACGCATGAGGGACTCCGCCCACACCACCCGGGTCACCGGTAGCGAGGGGACCCCCCACGCCTACGGCCCCAACCTCCACCTGCACGGCACCCCGCTCGCGTTGTCGATGCTCGCGCGGCTGGGGCACCCGGACACCCACCAACCGGAGGTCGGGCGGCTCGCCGCGCGCCTCTTCGAGTACCTCTTCACCGAGGTCGCGAACACCGAGCTACCGGTCGAGATCGCCCGCGTGCCGACGCGCATGACCGCCAAGCACCCGGACGAGGCCTACGACGGCGTCGTCCTGACGCGGAGCCAGCGGGTCGTCGTGGTGGACGTGGCACGGGCCGGCATCCTCTCGGCCCAGCTCTTCTACGATCGTTTCAACGAGGCCCTGGATCCCGCCGGGGTGCGCCAGGACCACATGTTCGTCGGCCGCACGACGGGCGCGGACGGCTGCGTCACCGGCGCCGCGATCGCCGCCGCGAAGATCGGGGGGCCCATCGCGGGCGCGCTGCTCGTCATCCCCGACCCCATGGGGGCGACCGGCGGCTCGTTGTGCCACGTGCTCGACCATTACGAGTCCATCGGCGCCGGCCAGCCCGCGAAGGTCGTGTTCGTACACCTCGTCGTGACCCCCGAGTACGTGCAACGCGTGCACGCGGCGCACCCCGACGTCGTCATCCACGCCATCCGCCTCGACCGGGCGTTCTCCAGCGCCGCGGCCCTGGAGTCGCTCCCCGGCGCGCGCGCGGCGGAGGAGCGGGGCCTCGACGAGCATCAGTACATCGTGCCCGGCGCCGGCGGCCTGGGCGAGGTCCTCAACAACTCCTGGGTCTGAGTGTGAAATGAACGGTACCCTTCGAACCTTGATCTCCGAGGAACAGATCCAGGCGCGCGTGCGCGAGCTCGGCGCTCGGATCCGCGCCGACTTCCCGGACCAGCCCCTCACGCTCGTGTGCGTCCTGAAGGGGTCGTTCCTCTTCGTGGCGGACCTCGTGCGCGCCATCTCCGGCGAAGTCCGGGTCGAGTTCCTCGGCGTCGCGAGCTACCACGGCGGCACCTCGTCGAGCGGCGTCGTGAAGATCACCCACGACCTCCGCCACGGGATCGAGGGCCAGATCTGCATCCTCGTCGAGGACATCGTCGATACCGGGTTGACCATCGACTACCTCGTCCGCATGCTCAAAGTCCGCGGTCCGAAGGCCCTCCACGTGGCCACGCTGCTCGACAAGCCGGACAACCGGGAGGTCGAGGTCGAGCTCTCCTACGTGGGCTTCACCATCCCGGACGAGTTCGTCGTGGGCTATGGCCTCGACCTGGGCGAGCTCTACCGGAACCTGCCCTACGTCGCCATCTATTCCCCCTGAACGCCCCCTTCTCGGAGCCCGCATGACCGTCGTGACCACCCCGAACGCTCCCGCCGCCATCGGGCCCTACGCGCAGGCGGTCGTCCACGGCGGGCTCGTGTACTGCTCGGGGCAGATCCCGCTGGACCCCGAGTCGGGCGGGATGATCGAGGGGGACGTGGGCGCGCAGACCCGCCAGGCGCTGAAGAACCTGGACGCCGTGCTCCACGCCGCGGGCACGGTGCGCGCGCGGGTGGTCAAGACGACGGTCTTCCTCCGCGACATGGCGGACTTCGGAGCGATGAACCAAGTGTACGCCGACTTCTTCGGGGATGCGCGGCCCGCGCGCGCCACCGTGGCCGTCGCCGGGCTCCCGCGCGACGCCCGGGTCGAGATCGACTGCATCGCCGCGCTGGGCTGATTCCGCGGGCAACCCCCAGTCCGCCCATTGTCCGCGCCCCGGCGACGGACTAATGGCCCTGCCATGTTCGGTGACACCCCCCTTGTGATGGTCGAGAGCGATGCCGCGCTTCGCGACGCGGTCGACCACTTGCGGAAGGCGACCGTGCTCGGGATCGACACCGAGTCCGACAGCTTCCACCACTACCAGGAAAAGGTCTGCCTCGTCCAGATCTCCGACTACGAGGCCGACTATGTCGTCGACCCCCTGTCGATCTCGGACATGTCTCCCCTCGGGGAGCTGATGGCCGACCCGCTCATGGTCAAGGTCTTCCACGGCGCGGACTACGACGTGGTGAGCCTCAAGCGCGACTACGGCTACACCTTCTCGAACCTGTTCGACACGATGATCGCGAGCCAGTTCCTCGGCTTGCCGCGGATCGGCCTGGCGGATCTCATCGGGCAGTACTTCGGGCACGTGATCGACAAGCGCTACCAGCGCCACGACTGGGCCGCGCGCCCGCTCGAGTTCGAGCACCTGCAGTACGCCCGCGGGGACACCCACTGGCTCCCCTCGCTGCGCGAGGTCCTCTCCAGCAAGCTGGAGCGCGCGGGCCGCCTCCGCCCGGTGCTCGAGGAGTGCCGCGTGATGGAGGGGCGCGAGTGGCAGGGCCGCGTGCACGACCCCGCCGACTTCCTCCGCGTGAAGGGCGCCCGCCAGCTCGACGAGCCCGGCCAGCGCGTGCTCCGTGCGCTGTACGCGTACCGGGACCAGGAAGCCTCGTCGATGGACCGCCCGGCGTTCAAGGTCATCCCCGACCCCGTGCTGCTCGACATCGCGCGCACCCGCCCCACCTCGCTCGACGGCGTGGCCGGCCTCATGCGGCGCGGCTCCGGCCTCGTTCGGCGCCACGGCACCCGCCTCGCGGAGACCGTCCTCGCCGGCCTCGCGGACGAGACCCCCATCCCCGAGCCCGCCGCGCGCGAGTCCCACGGCGGCGGCCACGGCGGCCCCACGATGCTGCGCGGCCGGGACGCCGAGCGCCTCCTGAACCGCCTGAAGGAGTGGCGCAACGAGATCGTCGGGCGGGGCACCAACGTCGCCCCGATCACGATCGCCGCCAACGGGCTCCTGAAGGAGATCACCCGGCGCGCGCCCCGCACCCTCGAGGAGCTCGCGGCGGTGCCGGAGATCCGGGACTGGCAGCTCGAGACGCACGGCGCCGCGCTGGTGCAGCTCGTGAACGAGGTGCTCGAGGACGCGACGGCCTCCGCCGCGCCGAGCGACGGCAGCGGCAAGAAGCGGCGGCGGCGGCGTGGGCGGCGCCCGGCGGACGCGCCCTCCGAGGTCAGCGAGTAACGGCTTCCGCGGGTCCCGCCGGGGTGCGGGCGATCCGGAAGTGGCCCATCTACCGGGCTTCCTGCCCGCGCCGAATGGCCGCCAGGACGACCTCGGGATCGAAGCCCTCGGGCAGGTAGGCGCGCACGGTGGAGTGGCGCTCCTCGCCCTGGAGGTTGGCGACGATCACGAAGGCGTCGGGGCCGAACTCGTGCAGCACCTGGCGGCAGGAGCCGCACGGGGACGCGGGCGGCTGGGTGTCCGTCACGATGGCGACGCCGAGGACGACGCGCTCGCCCTCGGACACCGCCTTGAACACCGCGGTGCGCTCGGCGCAGCACGTGTGGGAGTAGCTCGCGTTCTCGACGTTGCAGCCGGTGTACACCCGTCCGCTGCCGCACACGATGGCGGCGCCGACGTGAAAGCGGGAGTACGGCGCGTAGGCGTGCTCACGGGCCTCGCGGGCGAGGGCGACCAGCTCGGAGGGGGTCACCATGCCGCGACCACGCCGCGGACGAGCGCGGTGAAGGCGTTGGCCGCGGAGTTGACCGCCGCGGTGACGTCCGCGTGGGCGAGCTTCTCGTCCGTGAGGCCCGCGGCGGCGTTGGCCACCACGGAGACCGCGAGGACCTCGAGGCCGGCGTGCGCCGCGGCGATGGACTCGGGGACGAGGCTCATCCCCACGACGTCCGCGCCGAGGATGCGCAGCATGCGGACCTCGGCGGGGGTCTCGTAGGAGGGGCCCGGCATCGCGGCGTAGACGCCCTCGCGCAGGCGCCGGCCCGACACTTCCTGCGCCAGGGCGCGGAGCCGGGGGGTGTAGATGTGCGACAGGTCCGGGAACCGGGGGCCCAGCTCGTCGAGGTTGGGGCCGCGCAGCGGGTTGGCCCCGAGGAAGTTGATGTGGTCGGACACGAGCAGGAGCTCGCCGGTGGCCAGCGTCGGGTCCACCCCGCCGACCGCGCTCGACAGCACGACGCCGCGCGCGCCCCAACGCGCCAGCGCGCGCACACCCAGCGCGGCGACCGCGGCGTCGTGGCCTTCGTAGACGTGGAGACGGCCGGAGAAGCAGGCGACGCGGCGGCCGGCGATATTCCCTACGACGAGCTCCCCGGCGTGGCCGGGCACGTTCGACCCGGGCAGCCCCAGCTCGGGGTACGACGCGCGGATCGGCTGGTCCAACGCCGCGGCAAACGCACCGAGGCCACTGCCGAGCACGACCCCCACCACCGGCGGCTCACCGAACCGCTCCCGCAATCCGCGCGCCACCGTCTCGATCCGATCCATCATCTTGCTTCCTTTCTCCGCCTTGTAATCCGATCGTCGGGCAAGCGGGCGCCCGTTTGTGCCCACGCGGGCTCCGTTGTTTCGGGGCGTTCGGGTTCCGACGCTCCCAGGCTCATCGGGGGGCGCGCTTCGCCCGGGCGCCGTCCGGGTGCTTGGGCGTGGCCGGCCGCTCGCGGGGGGGCGTGTCCGAGGGCGCGCGCTCGGCAGGCGGCACCGCCGGGGTGCGCGCACCGGGGGTCTCCGGGATGGCTGCCCGGCCGGCTGCGGTGGGGGCCGCGGCGTCGGTGCCGCCCGTCGGCGTCACGCCAGCGAGGTACTCCGAGAGGCCGAGCCAGCCGTTGACCGGCGGACCGTCCGCGGGGTGCAGCGTCTCCGCCGTCGGCGCGCGCGCGGAGCCGGTGGTCGCGATGCGGTAGAGGTCTACGTTGCCGGCGTGATCGCGCTGCGGTGCCCCGTAGAGCTTGAAGAGCACGGGGTCGAGCAGCGCGAGGGCGCGCGCGGGGAAGAGGCCGCGGTGGACGACGATCTCGGTGACGCCGAGGCCGCGCAGCACCTCGCCCGGGCGGGTCGGCGGGAGGAGCCAGCGCTCGACGCCCACGGCGGAGTCCAGCGCCAGCACCACCGCGGCCTCGCCGTAGAGCGGGTCGGATGCACCGAGCGGGGCGGCGCCGGTGGCGAGGCGGCGCCCATGGCGCGTGCGCTGGAACAGGTAGAGGGCGTGCGCCCCGACGGGCCCGCCGACGACCTGCGCCCCGTCCACCGCGAGCACGGGGAGGTTCAACACGGCCCCGTCGCGATCGCCGAGCGTGCGGACCGCGACCGGCACGTCGAGCGAGACGCACGTCGGGGGCGGCCCGGCGACGGCGTGGGCCTCCAGGAGCGCGAGCGGCGCGAGGACGAGCGCGAGGCGCGGGCGGGCGAGGCGGCCCAGGCCGAGGGCGACGGCCACGGCGGCGACCACCAACGAGCCCGCCCAGCCGGCGCCGGAGGGCGAAAACGCCGCCACGAGCGCGGCGGGGAGCGGGACCGCGCCGCCGCCGACCGTCAGGACGTCCCCGAAGGCGGACAACACGGGGCCGAGCGCGCACACGAAGCCGACCGCCGCGGCGAGGCGTAGCCCGCGGTCACCGACCACCCACAAGGCGGCCACGAGGGCGACGAGCCCCGGCGCGAGGGCCGCCGGCCGTAGCTCGACGAGGGGAGCCGCGAGATCGAAGGGGTCGAGCACCCCGGCCGAGGCGCCCGCGGAGACGCCGAGCCCCGCGGCCACGAGCGCCGCGACGAGCGCCCAGCCACCGCCCCCGGCC